>PDOP01000069.1 GCA_002749205.1 Treponema sp.
ATTTACAGCAGTGAATTATACGATGAAACAAGAGGTCAAGTTCCGTTTACAATTATTAAAAATCCGCCACTTGAAAGCAAGCTAATGCAGGAAGAAATTTTTGGGCCTGTTCTACCAGTTCTTACATATTCAAATATAGAAGAGTCCATTGCTTTTATAAAGCAAAGACCAAAACCATTGGCCTTGTACTTATTTACTAATGATTCAAGTTTGAAGAAAAGAATTACAAGCGAGCTTTCCTATGGGGGAGGTTGTATCAATGATACGATTATTCACTTGGCATCGCATGCTGTTCCCTTTGGCGGTGTAGGAAATAGCGGAATGGGCAATTATCATGGAAAATATGGCTTTGATACATTCTCACATAAAAAGTCCGTCTTGTCCAAGTGGAAACTTTTTGACTTAGCTGTTAGATATCATCCAATCAAAAATCCCGATAAGACCTTGCCCTTATGGTTGTTTAAATAAAAAAAAAGGTGGCTGACTTACTCAACCACCTTTTCTGAAAGCAAAATCTAATTAGATGTGTTTGTTTATAAGTTCAACTAATTTTGCCTTGTCCATGTAACCCACGGCTCTGTCAACTTCTTTGCCGTTTTTGAATATTACCATGTTAGGAATACTCATAACCTTAAATTTTTGTGCTAATGGTTTATTTTCATCTTCATTAACATCTACTTTTGCAATAATAGCTTTGCCGGCTAATTCTGCTTCAGCCTTTTCCAATTCTGGACCTAAATTTTTGCAAGGTCCACACCAAGGAGCCCAAAAATCTACCAAAATAGGAAGATCTGTTTCTAAGGTTTTATCAAAATCCGCAGGTGTTAGGTGTAATACAGCCATAATAGCCTCCTAGTAAGTAAGATATCATAAAGATACAGAAAAATCACTAAAAAGTCTATAGTTTTGCCAAAAATATTAAATATTTTCTTAATAGAAAATAAAGTCAGAAATAGTAAATTTCCCATTGACATTTTTTATAAATGCTTGTACAATGTTAACGGACAGTAATTTAATTTAAAGGAGTACAGCCATGAACTGGATTTTGTACGGAGTCCTTCTTGCTGTCTGTGTAATTCTTGGATGGACGATTCGCTGGCTTTATGCCAGATTTCAATTATCCGCAGCTGAACAGAAGGCAGAGCGGATTTTACAGGAAGCAATAAAAGATGCTGAAGCTCAGAAGAAGGAATTTCTTCTTGAGGCTAAAGAACAACTAATTCGGGAACAGAAACAGCAG
>PDOP01000001.1 GCA_002749205.1 Treponema sp.
TGCAACTTGCTTATCTGATAGATTTTCTTGCTCATTCTTTCCAAAGGCGTAAAGCATATATACAGTATCTTTATGTTTTATAAAATATATAATTCTTACGCCACCACTCTTTCCGGTATTCTTTTTATTCCACCTTATTTTTCGTATACCGCCACCGCCTTTAAGTAAGACGCCTTTTAACGGATATTCTGTTATATAATCTCTAAGTTCTTGATATGTTTTATCATCAAGTAGTTTTTTAATTTTCTTGGTAAAAATTTTAGTTTCTATGAACTCCATATCTTTATTATACACCAAAGGCGTACTTATTTCAAGTGTATATTTTCATTTTATTTTATCAAATAATCCTATAAAATCCTATATTTTCAGTACTTTTTAAGACCTTTTACGGGTACACGGCGGGTACATAAAATGGGTACATAGATTAAGATTTTCGGGGCATTTTTAAGCATTTTAAGACTTGACGAAAAACATACACTATAGTAGAATATGCTTAAATAAGTGCTAATAAGTCCTATCGGTTCAACCTTAACGGGTCTCGTAACGTGCAGGTACTCGGTTCAAGTCCGAGAGTTGGCTGTAAACAGGTAATTTTTTTGCTGACGCCAACCCGCTCGTGCCTTAAATCTTTTGTTTTTTTAAGGCTAATATAATCAGCGTCTCACCATCGTGAGCCGCTTTTTCTTTTTTGAAAAATCAAACAAAAGGATAACGGCACTCGCAAAATCAGGTTAAACGAAATGCGAGCCTTGAGAAAAATTACAAAGTATAGGAAATTGCAAAACTCAGACGAGTTTTGCAATTTCTTCCAAAATATATCAAAAAGCGCAATGAAATGAGCTGCTTTAAAAGGTGCTTGCTAAAGCAACCGATTTTTGCAAGTGGCTCAGTATTTTTTCTCAAGGCTTTTACCCGCCGGTATTCTTACTAAACTTCCCGTATGCTTTTAAGTTTACTTCACATAAATCTACTCAATGCCTTAAAATTAGTTTCAGGTGAACATGCGTGGGTTCCAAAAAGAACCCGGACAGTTAATTCAATCCGCTTAACCTGATTTGAGACGGCGAAGTCTATCTTTTTGCTCGATTAAAATATTGAGTAAAGCCGGCTCAAATGAGACGGCGCTTAAATTTAACAGAAAAGAGCAAAAAATTATGCGAGCCGTCCGGTTGAAAGCAATGGAGCGCCTGGAAAACATGTGCTCCATTGCAATAAAAAAATTTAAAAAAAGCGGTATACAAGATTTTAATTTAGTGGTATACTTCCGGCGATGAATGTTATTATTGTTGGAGCAGGAGTTACCGGAACTGAGCTTGCAAGAAGTTTAATCGGGAAAAATCACAATGTTGTTTTAATTGAAAGTAGAGAAGAAACGGCAAGGCATGCGGCAAATCGGCTGGATTGTATGGTGATAAATGATGCCGGTAATAAAACGGATATTTTACGAGATGCCGGTATCGAAAAAGCTGATGCGCTTGTAGCTTTAACCGATTCAGATGAAATAAATTTAATAATATGCGGTATTGTTCAAAGCATGGCACCAAAGGTGTTTAAAATCGCTCGTGTGCGAAATGATGACTATTTATATACCTTTAAGCAATGTAAAGAGCAGCTTTTGGGTGTTGATGTTTTGGTTTTTCCTGACGAAGAAGCAGCCAATTCTATTATCAAGGCGATTGAGCATGGTGCAGTAAGTGATATTATTTCTTTTCAAGATTCTAAATATGAAATAGCACGGTTTCAAGTACATGAAAAAAGTGTTTTGGTCGGCAAAAATATAAAAGAATTGCAGGAGAATATAGATTTTTCATTTGTTGTTGTAGCCATAGAAGAAAACGGCAATTGTATTATTCCTTCAGGATCTACCGTGTTAAATTCAGGTTCAAAAATTTCTGTTTTAACCGAGTCTGAAAATATAGCAAGTTTTTATATGCTTGCAGGGTTTAAGGTAAAACCGTTTAATAAGATTGTTATTGTGGGAATGGGTCGAATTGGCATGATTTTGGCCGAATATTTATTTAAAACCTGTTGTCTCAATTTTTTCCAAAAATTTATTTTGCGAAAGATTACTTCAAAAAACATTATAATAGTAGAAAAAGATGAAGCTAAGGCAAAAGTTGTATCTGCGAAATTCCCTGATGCAACTGTTTATAATGCGGATATTACTAACGAGGCATTTATAGAAGAGGCAAGTTTGGACGAAGCCGACTTAGTCATTACTGCTACTCAGAATTTTGAAGCTAATATGATAGGTGCTGCCCTTCTAAAGAGTTTAGGGGTTTCTAATACCATTTCGCTTGTACAAAGTTCCGTTATGGAAAGTATTGCTTATAAGCTGGGTATTGATGTTGCGGTTTCGTTTAAAGGCTCGGTTGCAGATGCTATTATAAGCTATCTTAGCGGTAAAACCGTAAAAACCGTTCACACAATGGCAGACGGAGCCTTAGAAATAGTAGAGCTTGTTATTACCGAAAACTCCCGTATGATAGATAAACCATTAAAAAATTTCGCCGAGCATGGCAGGTTTTTATTTTTACTGATACAACGAGACACGGAAAGTATTATTCCCGATGGTAATACTAAAGTGTTACCCGGAGACAGAATTGTTTTTATAGCAAAGCCTTCTGAAAGTAGAAGAATTACGGAAATTGTAAGTGGTGAAAAATGAAGTTTATCCAATATTTAAATGTGCTTTTTATGATTTTAGCCTGTGTTGCTGTCTCGTTTCTTTTTCCGATTGCGGTGGCTGTAGCAAAGTCTGAAACAGAGGTTATTCCGGCTTTTTTAATTCCCATGATTCCGGTGTTGTTTATGTCCGTGTTTTTTTTATTTATAACTCGCAATCGTACTTTTAAGCTTTCTACAAGAGGCGGTATTCTGTTGGTTGCCTTTGCTTGGATTTTAGCATGTCTTTTAGGTGCAATGCCAATGTATCTTTCCGGTGTTATTCCTTCTTTTACCGAAGCATTTTTTGAATCAACTTCAGGTTTTACTACCACAGGAGCTACAATGATGCCTGTAATTGAGGGGCATTATATAAGTGTGCTTTTTTGGAGGTGTCAGACTCACTGGCTAGGCGGAATGGGTATTGTTGTTTTAACCGTAGCACTGTTTCCGCTTTTGGGTGTTGGCGGATTTAGGTTGATTAAAAGTGAAACAACAGGCCCCGATAAAGGAAAGATAACTTCCAAAATTACCGAAACTGCGAAAGCTCTTTGGTTTATTTATCTCGGTATCACGCTTATTTTGATAGTATTACTATCTATTGCAGGCATGGATTTTATAGATGCATGTTGTCATGCTTTTGCCACTTTAGGCACAGGAGGTTTTTCAACAAAGAATATCAGTGTAGGTGCTTATAATTCTCCGCTTATAGAAATGATAATCACTGTTTTTATGTTGGCAGCTTCTCTTAATTTTAGTTTGTATTTTCGATTGCTTGCAGGTTATCCTGAAGATATAAAAAGAAATTCCGAATTTTGGGCATTTTTTAAAGTATTTGGAGTTGCAGTTTTGATTGTAGTTATCAGTATTTTCCCAAAATACGGTTTGCTTGATTCCATTCGATATGCACTTTTTCAAGTCGCATCTATTATAAGCACCACCGGTTTTTCAACTGTAGATTTTAATGCGTGGCCTGAGCTTGCAAAGATGGCGTTGTTTGTAGTAATGTTTGTAGGAGGTTGTTCCGGCTCTACTGCAGGAAGTATAAAAGTTATTCGTTGGGTTATATTGAAAAAACAAGCCGGTAATGAAATCAAAAGGTTGTTGCACCCTCACGGTGTGTTCAGTATTCAAATTAATAATCAACCGGGTCGTAAAGATGTAGTTTACAGTATCGCCGGATTTGTTTTTTTCTATTTTTTAATGTTAATGTTTACAGCGGTAGTTGCAGTAATTGCCGGTGCCGATATGATGAGCGGAATTGCATCTGCACTTGCATTATTAGGTAATATCGGACCGGGTTTTGGTATGATTGGGCCAATGGAAAACTTTAGTTTCTTTGCGGACTGGGCAAAGTGGTTTTTCAGTTTTGCTATGCTTGCAGGTCGTCTTGAACTTTATACGATGTTAGTAGTGTTTACTTCTGTATTCTGGCGAAAATAACACTTTGAGAAAGTTTCAAAAGTAATGCATCTTTGCAAGGGGTCTTTTTTTTTAGTTTTATTTTATTGATCCTATTCCAAACTTAAAAATTATGTTTCTTATTATTGAATTATACATAAAAAAGCCTTTTATGTTTTTAAGTAAAATCCTTAGATAAATACCATTAGTGGCATGTTTATATTTTTTTGTTTTAAAATTTATAATATCAGTTATTGAATTTGCAAGTGCTAAAGCACTTTTGTAAGCATAACTATAGCCTTCTGATGAGCTGGGGCTTATAAAGCCTGCCGCTTCTCCAATAAGCACAATCCTGCCTTTTCCTGTTCTTATATCTTTTACTCCGGGTCTAATTAAGAAACAAGCATTAAGTTTTTCAGAATCTTTTGTTTCACTTTCAAAATCATACCCAAGCTCTTTAACTTTTTTAAGAAGTATTCGATACTTGGAATTTGGTTTATGTTTGGGGTTAAATGCTCCACCAATTAACACATGATCTCCTTTTGGTATGAGCCATGAATAAAAATTGTTTATGCTTTTGTCAAAAAAAACAGCAAAATGATTTATCGGTTTATTCAGTTTATATTCACCTTGAATTGAAATATATTTTCGAATTTTATCAAAATCGTTGTATAATTTTTTTCTTATTAAAGAGCTTGCTCCGTCAGCACCTACAAGCAACTTACATACATATTCTGTTTTTTTTGAATTGTCATTATCTATTACGGATACCGTTACAAAATCTTTGTGTTGTTTATGACTGATATATCTACATTTTGATTTAAATTCAACATTTGTAGGCATTTTTTCAATAAAGTATCTATCTAAAAGCTTTCTATTGATATTTGTATAATGCCTTTGATAGTTTTGTTCACGATTTGTTTTTAAATCAATTGCTCGAACATAAAATAATTGAGGATCAGATATAATAGTTTTAGGAATTCCAATATCAAATTTAGCAAGCATTTTTTGTGCATCGGGGGCAATAAGACCTCCGCAACATTTTTCAAAATTATTATTTTTATCAATAACAAGTATTTTTAAATTTTTATTTGCTAATCTTGCAAAGGTTGTACCGGCAGGTCCGGCTCCGACAACTATTATATCAAACATATTTATTTACCATTGCTTTAAGAGCATTTCGTGCTTCTTTTTCTTCGTCATATGGGATGATATGGTCTTTAAAAATAATGGAATTCTCATGTCCCTTCCCTAAAAGTAACACAGCATCTCCCGGGGAAGCAAGTGAAAATGCTTTTTTAATTGCTGTGGGTCTGTTAGGAATTATGAACAGCTCTTCGTTTCGTTTTTTATTTGTACAACCGGTTGCTATCATTTCAAGTAATTCCGTAGGGTTTTCGCCACGCGGGTCTTCGTTGGCTAAAATTATTATATCACAATATTTTGAAGCTATTCGTCCTTGTTCGGGACGCTTTTGTGTGTCTCTTTCTCCGCCAGAGCCAAAAACTGCAATAAGTTTTTTATTGGCAGTTTTAATGCGTTTATAAATGGGCGGAAGAATTGTTTCAAAAGATGAAGGAGTATGTGCATAATCAATTAAAACTTCAAAATCTTGTCCTTCATTAACAAGGCACATTCTTCCGGTAATGGGTTTTATTTTATTAAGACAGGATAAAACATCTTTTATATCTGTTGAAGTAATTTTTGAAACGGTTATTATACTTGCCAATATATTTTGTACATTAAATTTTCCTGCAAGTCTAATATTAACATCTTGTATTTTAGTAGACATCAGCTCCGGTATTATTTTATTAATTGTAAATGAAATACCTTCGGCACTTTCGGTTATGTTTTCTGCATATAGTCCGAATTGAAAATTATCTGCTTTTAAATTTTTAAAAATGTGTTTAGATGTTACACTAAAACCAAACACAGGTTTAGATGTGGCATTAATAAAAAATTCAGCTGAGGGGTCATCTAAATTGACAACACCAAACCGTAAAGAACTTTTTTCGTCATGATCATATAAATTCAAAGCTCTAAACAAATTTGCTTTGTCATTTCGATAATTTTCAAAACTGCCGTGAAACTCAAGATGTTCATGAGTTACATTAATAAATACACCTGCGTCAAAATGAACATTATCAAGCCTGCCTGTTTTAGGCGAAAGACCGTGTGAAGATGCCTCAACTACAGCGTATTCGCAACCTGCTTGAATCATTTCGTGCAATCTTTCTTGGACTGTAATCGATTCCGGTGTAGTTTGATGCTCGGGATTTGCTGTTTCTTTTTTTCCGTAAGCATAACTTACTGTTGAAAAGTATCCTGCAGTTTTCCCCATTGCATTTAATAACTGCCAAATAAACGAAACAGTACTGCTTTTACCTTCTGTTGCAGTAACACCTATTACCTTCATTTTTTCTGAAGGAAAATCAAAAAAGCAAGCTGATATAGGAGCCATTGCTTTTCGTGCATCTTTTACATGTAAATAACACACCCCCTCTACATAAGAATTTAACTTTGTTTCATGAACCACGGCAACGGCACCTTTTTCAATTGCTGAATTAATAAATTTAGAGCCGTCAACATGTAAACCGGGTAATGCAAAAAAAACAGCACCGGGTTCAACTTTTCTGGAATCATATTGAAGTGAAGTTATTTCTACATTGTTTCCGTGTATT
The DNA here is from genome assembly GCA_002749205.1 of Treponema sp. GTDB lineage: Bacteria > Spirochaetota > Spirochaetia > Treponematales > Treponemataceae > Treponema_B. Next base: position 6,747 of record PDOP01000001.1, read on the forward strand.
TTAATAATATCTAAATCTTTGCAACAAGATAAAAACTGCTTTTTTAAAATCTTCATATTAAAATATTAGTATAAACAAAAGAAATAATCAAGTCAAATAAATAATTGTTAAAATGTTTTTGTGAATTTATTTAAACCTCTTGTACAATTATTTTGTCTAATATCAAGATTGCACATTGAACTTCTTTGTTATCTATTATAATTTTTGCTAATCCTGTTTCAATGTTTTTTTCGTGCACTATAATTTTACTTTCATAATTAAGCTTAATTTTTTTAAAGTAGTCTTTTAAGTTTTCTGATTTTGTAAATGAAACAACTTGTAGCAATTTATTTTCCGGTGCCGAGCATAAGCGTTGCCCCTTGAGCTGGTAGGTTTTTTGCGTTTTACTTGGAATGTCTTCTCCGTGAGGGTCTTTGTTTGGAAAACCTAAATACGCATCAATTAAATCTATAAGTTTATCGGAAACAGCATGCTCTAAATTTTCTGCTTCATTATGTATTTCATCTTTTTTCATATTAAGAACTTGCTCTAAAAAAGTTTCTAAAAGACGGTGTCGCCGTAAAATAGAAATTCCAAATGTTTCCCCTTTTTTTGTAAGTGATGTGCCGTAATGGCTTTTATGTTTTAGATAACCGTCTTTTTCCAGACGCTTTACCATTGTCGTTGCAGTACCCGGAGTAACGGCCATTAATTTTGCAAGCTCACCTGTCGTAATAAAATCTTTATCGGGGGCAGCAAGAAATTTTACAATTGTTTTTAAGTAATTCTCTTTTGTTATTCGTGAAAGAATTGACATACTCCTCCCTTATATTTCTGTTATTGATTTTTTTGCCAATTCTCTTCCTAAGTCAGATAGGCTTAGAGAATTTTCGTTAATACCAATAAGTTTTCGCTCCACAGCAATTTTTACAATTTTTTTTGCTTTTTCTTTAGACCAGTTTATATGTTCGGTTAAATGTTCTTCACAACATTCATCACATTCTTTTTCCGTGCCTTCATGTGTAAACAAATGTACAAGCAATGTTGTTACTGCAAAATCAATTTTTAATTTATTTGCAAGCATTTTTCGTTTAATTAAACCTTGTTTTGGAGAAAATAAATAAGCAAGTAAAAAAATAATTCCGGTCATTGTTGCCATAGCACCTGAAATGCTTGCGTCTATTTTTAAAGCAACGAAAAAACCACTGACGGCAGAAACAGAAGCAAGTATTCCTGAAATAATAAGCATTATAAATAAACTATCTGTCAGTAAAAGAGCTGCGGCAGCCGGTGCAATCATCAAGGCTGTAACTAAAACAGCACCTACAGAATCAAAAGCCCCAACGCAAGTAATACTTACCATTAACATTAATCCGTAGTTAATCCATGTAGGAGAATAGCCTAAACTTTTTGCAAGGCTTGGGTCAAAAGTTGTAAGTTTAAGCTCTTTGAAAAAGAGAATTACTAAAATCAAATTTATTATTAAAATAGTCAACATTATGACAAGATTTCGAGGCAATGAAATATTTGCTATTTGTATTCTGTCTAATGGTGCCAAACCTATTTCACCAAGTAATACTGAGTCAACATCAAGATGTACATTACCCGCATATAACGAAACAAGTATAACACCTAAACTAAACATTGCCGGAAATACCAATCCAATTGCGGCATCACTTTTAACAAGCCTTGTTCGCTTTAGTGCTTCAGTAAGCACTGCCGAAAGTAAGCCTGAAATAACGGCGCCAATTAAAGGTATGGTTGATGAAAGGCTTCGGCTTATAAAATACCCGAGTACAATACCTAAAATAATTGAATGGCTTATTGCATCACTCATAAGAGACATTCTGCGTAACAGTAAGAACACACCCCAAATTGAGCAGGCAATAGAGACAGTAACGGCGATTATAATAATTTCTAATTCCATGCTTTTTCCTCCTTTTTTGTGTTTATTACTTTTCTGCGAACTCTGTAAAAGCGGAACAGTTTTTGCAAAAGCCCCCGATTTGGACTAAATACAATTGAAACAACAGCAATTGCCGTTAATACTAAAACAATTACAGGTCCTGTTGACAGCTTTGGAATATTTATCGAAATAATCGAGCCTATTACACCGGAAATACCGCCGAATAAAGAAGACAGTAAGCACAGCGTTCCGAGCTTGTTCGTCCATTGTCGAGCTGCGGCGGCAGGGGCAATTAACAGGGCACTCATTAAAATAACACCAACAGTTTGAATGCCTACAACAATGGCGGCTACAATTAAACCAATAAAAATAAATTCCATAACTCTTGGTGAAAACCCCTGCACCGTCGCAGAGTCTTTATCGAATGTTGATAATTTTAATTCTTTCCAGAATAAAGAGATTAGCAATGTAATTACAAGCTCTATAATTAATATAACAATAACATCTTTTTGCATAATTGTTGCAGCTTGGCCGAAAATAAATTTATCCAAACCGGCCTTTGCCGCATTTGGAGATTTTTGTACTTGTGTTAAAAGTAAAAATCCTAATCCTAAAAAAACACCAAGTACAATTCCTTGCGCACCGTCTGTGTCAATCTTTGTATTTCTGATTATTTCGGAAATTATTATAGTTCCTATAAGAGCACTAATTCCTGCACCAATTAAAAGCACTGCTGTTGATTTTGTGCCTGTAAGCATAAAAGCAATCACAACACCCGGTAATGCCGCATGAGAAATAGCATCGCCTAAAAGACTTTGTCGGCGTAATAAAGCAAAACTTCCGATAAAACCGGAGCCGAGTCCTAAAAGCATAGTGCCAATCATAACATTGCGTAAAGTGTAGTCAGTAAAAAAGGTCATTAACTCGTTCATGTAGCTACTCCTTATTTTCAGAAAGCAATTCAGTTGTTGCAATCCTACCGCCGTAAGCCAACCTCAGATTTTCACGAGTAAAAACATCATCTACCTTACCTTCTGCAATTGTACGCACATTCATCAAAAGTACTCGGTCGAAATATTCAGGGACGGTTTGCAAATCATGATGGACAACCATCAGTGTTTTTCCTTTTGCCTTCAACTCTTTCAAAAGATTGATAATCGCAAGCTCTGTTGCGGCATCGACTCCTTGGAACGGCTCGTCCATAAAATATAAATCCGCTTCCTGAACAAGTGCCCTTGCAAGAAAAACCCTTTGTTGCTGTCCGCCTGAAAGCTCACTGATTTGTCTGTTTGAAAATTCACTCATGCCTACTTTTTCAAGTGCGAGTAGAGCTTTTTCTTTTTCCTGCTTCCCCGGTCTTTTAATCCAACCTAATTTTCCGTATGAGCCCATTAACACTACATCAAAAGCCGTAGTAGGGAAATCCCAGTCAACGGCACTTCGTTGAGGCACATACCCCACTCTGCGTCTTTGGCTTGTAAAACTTTTTCCGAAAATTTTAACTTCTCCGGTGGCAATCGGTAAAATACCCATTATGGCTTTAAGTAATGTTGATTTACCGGCTCCGTTAGGTCCTACAATGGCTTCCATTGATCCTTCCGGTATTTTTAAATCAATATCCCATAGAACAGGTTTTTCTTTATATGCGAGTGTAAGGTCTTCTACTGCGACCACAAAATTATTCTCACTTTTCATAAATTCTCCTTAAACTGTTGAGTAAATAATAAAACTCGTATTACTTTTATTATTTGAGGAAGTTACAAAAGTCAGGCTACCTCGACAGGGTGCGGTTATCGAGTGTAGTCGAGGTCAACCGCTTTTGCAATTGGCTTATTTGCTTAATGCTGAAACTATTGTGTCGATATTATGAGTCAACATACCTATATATGTACCTTCAACTGTACCGGCATTTCCCATAGCATCGGAAAAAAGCTCGCCACCGATTTGAACATCATAACCGCGTGATTTTACGGCTTCTTGTAATGCTTCGATTGTTTTGTGTGGAACCGAGCTTTCGATAAATATCGCAGGAATTTGATTTTCTGCAATATAGGCGGCAAGGTCTTGAATGTCTTTACTGCTTGCTTCTGTTACGGTACTTACACCTTGTATACCCATTACCTTAAAATCATAAGCCTTGCTAAAATAACTAAAAGCATCATGTGCGGTTATTAAAACACGCTTTTCTTTTGGTAGGCTGTTCGCCTGTTTTGTAATGTAAGCATCAAGTTTATCCAGTTTTACCTTATAAGCAAGATAGTTATCGGTAAGGAAGTCTTTATCCTCCGGCAACAGTTTACACAAACTGTCGTAAACGCTTTTAACTGAATACTGCCACAGCTTAATATCAAACCAAACATGCGGGTCAAATTCAGAGCCTTCAAACGTAAGTCTGTCATTTACGGGAATAGTTTCTGAAACGGCAACCACATAGCGTGAATTTTCAAGTTTGTGTAAAACAGAACTCATTTTTCCTTCAAGATGCAATCCGCTGTATAAAATTAAATCAGCTTTATTCAAATTTTTTACATCGCCTGCGGTAGCTTTGTATAAGTGCGGGTCAACACCTGCCCCCATAAGATTTTTTAATAAAACCTTATCGCCGGCAATGTTTTCTACTGCATCGCCTATCATACCGATTGTTGTAACAACTAACGGCTTTTTAACTTCGTCTGTCCGGACTTCTTTACCGAAACAACTTGTTAGAATAAGTAAATAAATAAATAAAAATCCTGCCATTATTTTTTTAGACATAATAACCCCTTTTTTTGATATATCAAATTTTAAGAATAATATATATAAAAAAAATAAATTTGTCAATATTAAATTTTGATTTTTTTTAAGGTTACACGAAAAAAAACAGCACAAGCGATTGGAATGGTGTGGGCGGGTTTTTCAAAACCTGCACACAAATCCATTCGCCACGCTTAATTTTAGTGGCGAATTAGTCGGAGCGATAGCGTAGCCATGTAATTGAGCGGTTTTTAAGACTGTGCGTATTTGTAATCGACCACAGATACCTGCAATTACAGTCTTAAAAATGTGCCATACTTATTCAACTTGAAATTGATAAGTTTGGACACTTTCGTTGTTGTTTATGTCTTTGGTTGTTATTTGAAGAATTGCGTTTCCGGCAGTCAGCTTTATGTTGCCCAAAAAAATACCTGTTTGTGAGTTATATAATTTTTGTGCAGTGATGTTTTCTTTTATGTATGCTTTGCCCTTTTTGATTGAGATAGTTTGAAAAGAAAGGTTTGAGACATTTATGCCATTGAGTATTACTGAAAAGTGCATTGAGTTAAATTGTTGACCTTCGGCGGTTATGGAATCGACTGTTTGCACATAAAGGGAGTATTTGCCTCTTTTTATTTTATCGTTTGTTTTGAGATTAAGTTGTCGATTTTGTGAATCAACAAGACTTGCGTTTTTTATTTTGGGCGGAAATTTGTCTTCAATGGCGGGAAGAGTTAAGCCGGGGTTTATGTAAACCGAATTTTTTATGTCAAGCACTTGGAAAATCAGGTCGTTTGGCTCTCCCCATGCGGTATTTGCGGTCTTCCCGATAATTGAATTGTTGTCGGCAATATGTCTTGTTTCAAATAAATCGGTGTTTTCAAGGTTGCCGTAAATGGTTTGTATGTCGTCCGCATGGATTAAAACTACAGCATTGCCGAGTGTGCTTGGAAAGCCTTTCATTGAGTTTTTGTTTTCAATTGTGATTAGTCGCCTTCCGTAATCGGCGGTGCGAACGGTTTCTGTATTTTTAAGGGTAAATCCGTATTCAAAAATTTTGCATTCGTTTGTAATTCTTTCACCAAAAAGTCGTTTTAAGTTTTTTGTGTCTGACGGCCATTCGAGGGCGTACAGTAAGGCGGTTAAAATCATGAAAACAGTGATAAAAACTTTTATTTTATTTTTTTGCATTTTTAGTATCCTCGTTAAGGCTGAGCTTAATAATTTTGGAATCCAGTGTAACAAACACATCAGCTTCGTTTTGAATTAGCGATGCAGTTTCGGAATTAAAAGATGTTTTAGAAATGCCCCGTCGCTCTGCATCAAAGAGAGAGAGAGTACAGCTGCCTTCCGAGTTTGTTAAGACATAAAAAAGCCCCTTATGAGATTTTATCGATTGGAATTCGAGACTTCCTTTAATCGGAATAATTTTGGTATCCTGCTTGTAGGAGTCCATAATTGCAACTCCGCCTGCGGACTCAAAAATAACATATCTTCCCGAATAGTCAAAAATCATGTTCACCTGTCTGTAAAGGTTTTCTTTTAAATATTTATGATATACGATTTTATGTTGGCGTGTAGTAAGGTCAATCAGGATACATCTTTGTTCATCGAGCCCTGAAATGCAGGCGACCTTTGTTCCGTCTCTTGAAACGGTTGCCCCCATTATAACCTGATATTTACTTCCACCCGGGTAAAAATTAAAAACTTCGTTTCCGTCATTATCGATATATACAAGGCAACCGTCAGAGGAGCCGATTATAACACCGCCTTCTTCCGAGCTGTTAAAAGCGGTAATCGCAGCGGGCATGGTATAGCTCCATAAGAATACACCCTCATCGCTGTATTCTTCAACAGTGTTGCCGCCGGGTAAAAATAAAAACACTCTGTTTTCCTGTAAGTGCACAAAACCCGGTTTAAGAATCTCAAAGGCTTTTTTTCCTGCCGGCGTGTATACAACCGTCCTCATGGAATTTTTTGTGTAAACCGACCAAAACTTTTTTGAAATTGAAATGCTGTTTCGTATAGGCTCGGCTCGAAGGATATTACCATCTGCATCATAATATCCAAACATACTTTTTGAAATAAAAGGTATGGGCGTTTTCCCCGAAAAGGTTGCAGTCAAATCTGTTGGAACAAATTCGGTAAGAACCGTATTCGGCTCAGATTGTGCTTCTCTGCTTAATTGCGATTTCGGTAAAATATCTACCGCCCAACGGTGAGAGATAAAGCGGTCTTTGCCGGTAGTATCGGGTATAATAAAGGTGTATGCGATAAGCAAAATAAAGAAAACAATGAAAAAATAATAAATATTCCCTTTTAATTTCATATAACATATAGTATAATAAAATTATGAAAAATTCAATACAGCCAACAGATTTATTTTACAAAGCTCTTGAAGTCGCCAAGAATGCTTATGCCCCCTATTCAAAATTTCATGTAGGAGCGGCACTGTTAACAGAATCAGGCGAAATTATAACCGGAGTAAATGTTGAAAACCGCTCGTACGGGCTTACCAATTGTGCCGAGCGAACCGCAATATTCAAAGCGGTCTGCGAGCAAAAAAGCGATAAAATCGCGGCAATTGCAATTGCAACTCCCGACTCAGAATATCCCGTTCCGCCTTGCGGAGCCTGCCGACAAGTAATGAGCGAATTCATGTCTTACGACACACCTGTTATTTTTGGAAGCAACGAAAGCAACTTGGTGCATTCAACTGTAGGAGAGATTTATCCGTTTGATTCACTTCATGAATTAAAAAAAAATTAATATTAAAAATTTATCGCTGACGCTCTTAAGCCCGTCGGGCTTGCATAATCTTTTGCCCTTTTTTTAATTACCTAATCGGCGTTTTACGCTGACGCTTCAACCGCCTTGATTTTTTTATATAATCGGGCAAAAGGATAGACAGCGCCCTCCCACTTTACGAAACGCATTGTACAACAGTCCGGTTTTCTGCAACACTTCCCGTGTTTCGACAAGCTCAGCAATCGCCTGCCGAGATGCAGTAACAAGTCGATGGGCAGCAACCGCGTAGTCGAAGGGTGAGATTTTTATCTTGCAAAAGCATGGATTTTGTGGTAAAATGTAGTGTATGAAGAAAAAGCCAAACCGTGAATATAAGGATACTGTATTCGTAGACCTCTTTAGCAAAGATAAGAATGCAAACGAAAACTTTATCCTTTTGTATAATGCTTTACACGACACTAATTTACCGCTTGATACAAAACTGGAAAATATTCAACTCGAACATGTTTTGTATACGGGTTTAAGAAATGACATTTCATTCTTGCTAGACAACAAGCTGATAGTTTTAGCCGAGCATCAGTCTACCGTAAACGAAAATATGCCTCTGCGTTTTTTAGAATATGTTGCACGGCTTTATGAAAAAACACAAGAGCCTAAAAATAGATATTTACGAAAGCCGGTAAAAATTCCTACTCCTGAGTTTTATGTATTCTACAATGGCGAAGCTGACTACCCTGCAGAAAAGACATTAAAACTTTCAGACGCATTTTTAGACAAAAATAAAGACATAACACTTGAACTTGCTGTAAAGGTCTTTAATATAAACAAAGATAAAAACAATCCACTATTAAAAAAATGTAAAAGATTAGACGAATACAGTACATTCATTGAAGAAGCAAGACGACTTCACAAAATAGATCCTGAACATGGTTTTGAAACTGCAATAAAGGAGTGCATTTCAAAGGGAATATTAAAAGACTATCTTAAAAGAAAAAATATGGAGGTAAACAACATGTTAGTAGCCGAATATGATTACGCATTGGATATAGCCGTGCAACGAGAAGAAGCCGGACGAGAGGCTTTTGAGCAAGGCATTAGTCAAGGCATTAGTCAAGGCATTACACAAAATACTCTAAAAACGATTGAAAATATGCGAAACGAAAATTGTGATAATGAATTTATTTCAAAAATAACCGGTTTATCTGTCGAGGAGATAAAAAAACTAAAGCCCTAACACTTCGACCGGTTCCCGAGCCTGCGAGATGCAGTAACAAGTCGATGGCAGTAGCTGCCTGCCGAGGGAGGGGGTAGCGGAAAAACAATTGCCTTGTTTTAATATTGCAGCAATCGAGGCTTCAGTTTTACGAAGACTCGCTATAAAGCAAAAAAGGAAAAAGGCAATTTTTTGCAGCGAGGGGGAGACTTCCCCCCTTAAAAAATTTATAATTAAATAAATTTTACTCTTAAAACCCACTTGTTTTTTTTAAATAATAGTTGTATAATCCTTAAGGTATGAAAAAACATCTTTTGGGTTTATTTATTTTTTTAATTTATGTTTCCGCTTTTGCCAAAGATGCTCCGCCTTTGGTTGAAAACGGGGCTATTGATTTAACCGATTGGAATTTTGAAGAGCAACCCGAGTTTCCGCTTAATGGAAGTTGGGGTTTTGCTTGGCAGGAATTTGCTTTATCCGGTGACGGAGCAAAAACATTTATTGATGTTCCCGGTGATTGGTATGATGAAAAAAACGGCTCGGATTTTTCTTCGACGGGTTATGCCACTTACACGGTAAAGATAAAACTTGCCAGAGAGGTTAAAAAACTCGGGCTTTATATTCCGTATGCGGCTTCTGCATCAAGAGTTTTTGTAAATGGTGAGCTTGTTCATACATTGGGTACTGTCGGACAAACAAAAGACAGTACGGTGTCGCAAATGAAACCTGTGTTTATTGAGTTAAAGGCTAATTCGGGAGTTTTGGATATTTCAATTCAGATTTCTAACTTTTATCATGCAAGAGCAGGCCTGCCTACAGTACCTTCTATTGTATCAGGCGATTCGGTGAAAAAAAGAATGATAATCAATCGAATGTTGGAGTCTCTTATTGTAAGCTCTGCCATTACGCTGGCTTTGTATCAGCTTTTAATTTTCTTGATTTTATCGCGCAAAAAAGAAAGTCTGTTTTTCATTATTTTTGCATTGATAATTGCAATAAGGGTTGCCGCAACCGGTACGAGCATTTTGCAGGATTGGTTTTTCATGCCGTATTTGTTGGTGTTAAGACTGGAGTATATTACTTTTGCTTTGACGGCGGGAGCGATGCTTTTAACATTTAATTACCAGTATCCAAAAGAAGTCAATAAGGTTGCTTTAATTTTAATTTTGGGATTGGGTATTTTATATACGGCTGTTATAATCTTTACGGATTCGATATTCTTTACGTCTTTGTTGAGGATACAGCAGGGTATATTCTTTTTGGAATTGGTTTATTTAATATATTTTGGTGTAAAAGTATCTCTGAAAAAAGCAGAAGGTTGGTTTTTATTGTTTTCCGGTTTGGGTTGTCTGATTTTGGCGGCAGTGTATGATACTATTAATTCTATGATGTCTTCGGCAAAATTTTCGATGGTGCCTGTCGGGTTTATAGGCTTCTTAATTTGTCAAGCGGCTTTGCAGGCTTACATGCAATATTTAGAGAAAAAAAGAAGTCAAGAGCTTTCCGAAAAAGTATCGGTTTCGGCAAAAAAATTAAGCAGACACTTTATTGCCATAAAAGATTCCATCGTAGGGTTGCAAGAAGGTGAGCAAATGCTTGTAGAAAGTAAGGTCGGTTTATACGAATCGGTAGAGGCTATAACAGATTATATTGATGCGGTTCACGGCAGAATTCATGCTCAAGACGAAATCATTATAGAAAGTAAAGCGTCAACGGATTCGCTTGATGTATTTTTAACCAGACTTGATAACGGAATAGAAAGACAGGCCGAAAAAACAGACAGCTCTGTAGGCAATATCGAAAAGTTGCTTGAAAAAACGGAAGAGCTTAGTGAAAGGTTTTCAATTCTGGAAGAAAACTTTAATCAAATATCAAATGCAAGTCGAGAAGGAAAAGACAATCTTTCGCAGATGGTGTTTACTATTGACAGTATTGCCAATAAGTCGGAAGTTTTGCTTGAAACAAATGAGGTTATTACTCAGATTGCAGAGCAGACAAATTTATTGGCAATGAATGCCGCAATTGAGGCCGCTCACGCCGGTGATGCAGGAAAGGGTTTTGCAGTTGTTGCCGAAGAAATTAGAACGTTGGCAGAAAAATCAGGTGATGAAGCAGATTCGACAGGTAAAATTCTAAAAGAGATAGAAAACTCTATCAACGAAACCGTAAAAGCATCCGGAGTAATGGAGACAAGTTTTTCCGAGATTAGCGACAAGGTGTCGGAATTTTCCGAAGTTTTGCAGGATATAACAAAGTTTATTAAAAGTACGACTTCACAAGGAACTATGATAAATGATGCTATGCACACAATTATCACAGAGCTTGACCTTGTTCAGACTGAAAGCAAAAACATAGAAAGCACAAGAAAAAAAGCATCTAAAAACTTTGATAATTTATTTACTGCAACCAAAGAGGTTACTGAAGAGATTGATGGAATGATTACGCATATAACTAATCTTACCGGTGCGGTAAACAAATCTCAATATGCGGCAGAGCAAACTCGTACTGCAATTAATAAGTTGACCAAACTCATTGATTCAGAAGAAATTGTTGAGGCAGAAAAGAGTGCTGAAGTTTAATGCAAAAGTTAAAGCACATAAAAATTGTCTACAAAGATGAGGACATCATCGTTGTAGACAAACCTGCCGGCATTTCCGTTTTAAAGGAGCGCTGGGATAATACTGCAGAAAATTTAAACGATTTGCTTTCGATAAAATTACTTCAACAAGGTATTTCAACAAAGCTTTATTCCGTACACAGGTTGGATAAGGATACTTCCGGCGTGATGATTTTTGCTTTAAATGTTGATGCACATAAAATAATGAACTCAGCTTTTAAAAATCGACAGATAAAAAAAACTTATCATGCCTTTGTTTACGGAAAACCGACAGAATGCCAATTTAAAATTGAAAAAAAACTTTTGCCGGATTCAGACAGAAGACACAGAACTTCTGTGAATGAAAAATCGGGGAAGAGCGCATTGACATTGATAAAAACGCTTGAAACATTTAAGCACATTTCGTTGCTGGAGGCTCGTCCGATTACGGGGCGTACGCATCAAATAAGAGCTCATCTTGCCGGCATTAACTTGCCGATTGTTTGCGACTCGCTTTACGGAAATTCGGAGCCTGTATTTCTGTCGAAGCTGAAAACAAAATGGCGCGGAAGTATTGTTGATGAAAGACCTATTATATCACGCACAAGTTTGCATTCACAAACAATTGAGTTTGAACATCCAAGAACAAAAGAGCCGCTTGTGTTTAAAGCTATGTATCCAAAAGACTTAAAAGCCTTGTTAAATCAATTGCGAAAATTAAGCCGATGATTTTCGCAATTTAGGCTCTTAAAAATAAGTTCATTTTATTATGTTTTTTGTTATATTTTGTAATTTACAAGCGTTAAAATATTTTGTTTGGGACTTGAAAAATTTATAATAAGATAGTACAATTATAGCATGGAAAATAAAAAATCAATTTCAGAGCTTGAAAAAAAGCTTGACAGTAATCTTGAAGATTTCGAAAAGGCAAATTGTTCTTTTGGGAGAAAGCTCTTAGCGGACTCGTCTAATCCGACCGTCAGTGAAAACCCTGTTTCCCAATCTGAGGTAAACGCTTGGCTGGATCTTACAGAAAAGCGAAAAGAAGTTACGGAGAAAATTCTTAAAATTAAGCAGCTTGTCAGTCGACTTAATGAATTAAAGGGTTTTTCTTCGGAAGCACAAAAAAAGGGCAAGGAGCAAGGTAAGTTGCTTTCAAAAATGCAGGCCGAATTCGTATCGCTATTTTATAACAATTTTAAGAATGAAAATTTGGCTTGTTTTGAGCCTTTGACTGACGGAAAAAATTCAATTCAATCGGATATTGATGATGCGGAAGATAAATTGGCTCAAATAAATAAGGATATGAAAGAAGCAACGGTTTTTCAAAAAATAGGTCTTACACCTAAAATGCTTACAGCACAGGCTAAACTTGAAATGGCTAAGGGTAAGTTGAAAAAATTTTTTGAAAAAAACGGCTTGGCAATTTTTGAAGATGAAGCTTTTCAAAATTTCGTTAATGTAAAAGAAACAATTCCGCAAGAACTTTCTGATTTACAGGGTAAAATTCTTGCAACTTGCACCGTAAAAAAAGAAGCCGGTTTGAAATTTGATTCGCTTTCAGAAGAAATAGATAAGCTAAATGCAGAATTGGAATCACTTGATGCAAATAAAAATACAAACAAGAAAATTACAGCTCACACAAAAACTATGCAGGAATACGATAAAAAAATAAGTGAGTTTTGTACAAATATTGGGCAAAACTATGTAGATTCTTTTTTTGATTCTGAGGGTGTGCAAATTTCAGAGCAATCAATTTCAGATGATGAGCCTTATTTTGAGGTTGTAACCGATATTGCGGGTAAGCGTGCAGAAATAGAAAGAATAAAATGTGAAATTGAATATTTGCAGACACAGAAAAAAATAGAGGCAAAGGCAAAAGAAATAGAAAAGCTTAAAGGTAAGATAAAAAAATACAATGAATCTATTCAGAAAAAAAATGCTTTAATTAAAGAATCTGAAGATAAAATTGAAAATTCCGAAAAAGAAAAAGCGGTCTTAGAAGAGCATGCCTTTGAAATTAAAGAAAAGATATAGATTTAAAGAATTTGTATTGCCTGAAATTAAAGAAAAGATAACGGTAAGGAGCCATATTTATGGAATGTATTGAAAGGTTTAAACGCTATATTGCAATTGATACTAAATCAAATCCAAAAAATGAATCTTGTCCCAGCACTCCGGGACAGCTGGAATTGGGTAAACTGCTTGTTAAAGAGCTGAAAGAGTTGGGCGTGGAAAACGCAGAGCAAGATAAGCACGGTTATGTGTATGCCTCAATTCCGGCGAATACGGAAACAAAGGCGCCTGCTTTTGGGTTTATTGCACATATGGATACTTCTCCGGATTTAGACGGCAAGTGTACAAACCCTCGTGTGTTTAATTACACCGGCGGAGATATAAAACTTAATGATGAGTATACAATGTCCGTGAAGGATTTTCCTTTTTTAAAAGATGTTGAAGGACAGGAATTAATGGTAACTGACGGCACAACTCTTTTAGGCGCTGACGATAAGGCGGGTGTTACAATCATTATGGAAGCCGTTAAATATTTAAAGGAAAATCCTCAAGTAAAACACGGTGAAATAAAGATCGGTTTTACGCCGGATGAAGAAATAGGTCGCGGTGCTGATTTGTTTGATGTTAAACGTTTTGGAGCTAAGTTTGCATACACTGTTGACGGCGGACCTTTGGGCGAATTGGAGTATGAAAACTTTAATGCGGCATTTGCAAATGTAAAAATTCACGGGCGAAATGTTCACCCCGGCTCTGCAAAAGATACAATGATAAATTCAATTGAAGTTGGATTTGCGTTTCATAATTGCCTGCCTCAGGCTCAAAGACCTGAATATACAACAGAATACGAAGGTTTCTTTTTGATGACTGATATTAGAGGTACGGTTGAAGAAGCAGAGCTTTCATATATTATAAGAGACCACAGCATGGAAAAGTTTAATAAGAAAAAAGCGATTATGGAAAGTGCCGCAAAATTGATAAACGAAAAATACGGCAATGTTTTAAAGCTTGAAATAAAAGATTCGTATTATAACATGCGTGAAAAAGTCGAGCCTCATATGCATATTGTTGAACTTGCGAAAAAATCAATGGAAGAGCTTAATATCGAGCCTATTATTACTCCAATTCGAGGCGGAACTGACGGCTCTCGCCTCTCTTATATGGGGTTGCCTTGTCCAAATCTTTTTGCAGGCGGGTATAATTTTCACGGAAGATATGAGTTTATTCCGACAGCTTCAATTAAAAAAGGAATTGATCTGGTTATCAAAATTATTGAAAATATTGTCAAGGATTATTAAAAAAATTGTAAATAAAAGACAATATAAATTTGAATTGACAATTGAAAAAAATATGCGAAAGGGACTTGAAGGGTAAAAGCCAAGTACTTAAGTACTTGGCTTTTAAATCCATTTGTCGCGCTAATTTTAGCGACAAATTAGTCGGAGGCGAAAGCCGGAGCCCGTAAATGCCCGTTTTTTGCATTGCTTGAGTTTTTCATTTTATTTACTGTTTTACTTTTACGCAATGTAAAAATTCGCCCAAGTTATTTTTATTTTAAAAGGAGTAAAATATGATTTCAAACAGTGAAGTAGCGGGTGCGTTGAAAATTAAACTTGATTGTGCTTTGCCTCCCATGCCTGAATTTAAGGAAGGCATTCGCCGTGCGCCAAGTCGCGGATTTAATTTGTCGAAAAGTCAGACGGTAACGGCTTTAAAGAATGCGTTAAGATATGTTCCCGAGGAATTACACGAAACTTTGGCTCCTGAATTTTTACAAGAGCTTTACACTTACGGTCGTATTTATGCGTACAGGTTTAGACCGGAGGGGTTGATTTACGGAAAGCCTATTGATGAGTATAAGGGGGCTTGTTTGGCAGGAAAAGCCATGCAGGTTATGATAGATAATAATTTGGATTTCGATGTTGCTCTGTATCCTTATGAGCTTGTAACTTATGGAGAGACGGGGTCTGTTTGTCAGAATTGGCTTCAGTATCGGCTGATAAAAAAGTATTTGGAAGTTATTACCGAAGAGCAAACTTTGGTTGTAGCATCAGGACACCCTGTCGGATTATTTCCATCTAAGCCCGACGCTCCGCGCGTTATTATAACCAATTCGCTTATGATTGGAATGTTTGACAATTCAAAGGATTGGGAAATTGCAGAAGAAATGGGTGTTGCAAATTACGGGCAGATGACTGCTGGCGGTTGGATGTATATCGGCCCGCAAGGAATTGTACATGGCACTTTTAATACTATTTTAACTGCAGGGCGAAAAGAGTTGGGCGTGCCCGTTACCGGTGATTTGCGGGGCAAGCTCTTTATTTCGTCAGGGCTTGGCGGAATGAGCGGAGCACAACCAAAGGCTTGTAAAATAGCAAATGCAGTCGGCGTTTTTGCGGAAGTCGATAAATCCAGAATTGGCACAAGGCTGGAGCAGGGCTGGGTTGACGAAATGTCAGATGATTTGGATAAAATCTTCGCCCGCGTTGACGAGTGCCTTAAAAAAGAAGAGGCAATTTCGATTGCGTATCACGGCAATATCGTTGATTTGCTTCAATATTGTGTTGATAAAAATATCGGTGTAGATTTGCTTTCAGACCAAACTTCGTGCCACGCCCCTTATGAGGGAGGGTACTGTCCGGAGAATATGAGTTTTGAAGAGCGAACAAAAATGCTTTACGAAAACCGTGCCGAATTTCGTAAACGAGTTGATTCTACTTTGCAGCATCATTTTAAGTTAATTCAAACTCTGGCATCTCGAGGTACTTACTTTTTTGATTACGGCAATTCATTTTTAAAGTCTGTTTTTGATGCAGGCGTAAAAGAAGTTTCAAAAAACGGCACGGACGAAAAAGACGGTTTTATTTTTCCGTCTTATGTTGAAGACTTAATGGGGCCGGAGCTTTTTGATTACGGGTACGGGCCGTTTCGCTGGGTTTGCCTTTCAGGCAAGGAAGAAGATTTGGACAAAACAGATCAAGCCGCAATGAGCTGTATTGACCCTTCAAGACGGGGACAAGATCGCGATAACTATTACTGGGTTCGCGATGCAAAGAAAAATGCACTCGTTGTGGGAACTCAAGCGAGAATACTTTATCAGGATGCGGAAGGCAGACGCAACATTGCATTGAAGTTTAACGAGATGGTTCGTAACGGAGAAATCGGGCCTGTGATGCTTGGAAGGGATCACCATGATGTAAGCGGAACTGATTCGCCTTTTCGAGAAACAGCCAACATAAAAGACGGCAGTAATGTTATGGCAGATATGGCAACTCATTGTTTTGCAGGTAATGCCGCAAGAGGCATGAGCCTTATTGCTTTGCATAACGGAGGCGGTGTCGGAATCGGAAAGTCAATTAACGGCGGTTTCGGACTTGTCCTTGACGGCAGCGAAAGAATTGACAGTATCATCAAGTCGGCGATGATGTGGGATGTTATGGGCGGAGTCGCAAGAAGAGCTTGGGCACGCAATCCGCATTCAATCGAAACGAGCATTGAATACAACAAAAATTATTCAAACGGACATATTACAATTCCTTACATTGCAGACGATGCAAAAGCAAAAGATTTAGTTGAAAAAACTTGGAAAAAATAATTTATGAGGGGGTGTATCCCCCTCGCTACAAAAAATTGCCTTGTGAATGAATGGATGTAAATCGAGTCTTCTTTTTCAATCAGCCTCGATTACTTAAAAACATAAACAAGGCAATTGTTTTTCCGCTACCCCCCCCGTTGTAACTTATCGTGCGACATAAAACTTAAACGAAAAAAAACAGATTTTATAAAACCAAACCTTGATAGCCTTATGTTATACATAATTTTTCTTTAATGGCTCTTTGTAATTCCTGCGAAAAGTTTATACCTTCGCTTTCTGCTCTTCGTTTTAACCATTGAGGTAATGTGCAATTAGTTTTAACTTTATAATTATCACTTTCAACTTTTGCCACATCCGGAAAAATTGTTATAGGCACAACTATATTTCCGTCAGCAACTTTAAGACCTTTTATTGTGGGTTTTGGCAATTCTTCGACCTCTTCTTCCATAGAGAATATATGCAATTCTAAGGCTTCTTTTGCCATTTTTTGAGCGTGGATTATATCATCACCGTAACTAAAACACCCCGGAATATCAGGAAAAAATACACTGTAACCGCCTTCTTCGTCTGTTTCTAAAACTGCTAAATATGTTAAACTTCTCATATAACCTGTTACTTCAATCCTGCGTGTTTTAAAATATTATTTAATGTGCCGGCTTTAATGTCGACTTTGTGCATTGGTAAAGTAACTTTACCCTGTTTAATCGAATGAACTAATTGAACATATGAGCCTTTTGTTTTCTTAACACTCCGGCCGTCATCCTGTAATAATTTTAAAACTTCTCTTACCTTCATGCTTATATTATACACCTTAAAAAGGCGTATGTCAAAACTTGATTTTCATATTTTTTTAACAAATACTCCTTGACTTTAACTGTGCCCAGCGTTTGCGCACCTGCCTTATCGCCCGGCTGCCTATTTCGTGGTACTTTAATTTCAAATTGTCATCATCGCTTTTGCCGGTTTTTTTGAAATAACCACTTCGACTGTTCTTTTTGTTTCGATATTCGGCAGAACGTTTTTTATAACCGAGATGATGATCCATTTTTGCATCTAATGTTTTTAGTTTAATGCTGTTACACAATCTTTTTTACAGAGTCGTACTTTTAAGGCATTTTTAAAAATCGGACATCTTTTGCAAGTGGCTCATTTACATAATCAAAAAAAATGTATATAATTCAGTTATCTAATTAAAGAGGTGCGTATGAACAATTGTATAATTACAGGAAGCGGTTTAACCGTTGAAGATGTTGTGAATGTAGCGCGTTTTAACGCAAAGGTTGAAATTTCAGAAACATCGAGAAAAAAAATTCAAGACTCCAAAAAAATTGTAAACAAGATAGTTGAAAGCGGTGTACCGACTTACGGAATATCTACCGGATTTGGAGAATTATCGACCGTTTCTATCAGCAAAGAAGAAAACTGTGCTTTACAGCGTAACTTGATTTTAAGTCATGCTTGCGGGGTAGGAGAGCCTTTCTGCGAAGATGTTGTTCGTGCAATTATGTTGCTTCGTTTAAATACACTTGCAAGCGGTTTTTCGGGAGTTACGCCTGATGCAACGGAAATATTGGCAGAGCTTTTAAACAAAGGCATTACTCCAAAAGTTCCAAGTAAAGGGTCTCTCGGCTCAAGCGGAGACCTTGCAAATCTTGCACATATAGTATTGGTCATGATAGGCGAAGGTGAGGCTTACTACAAAGGCAAGCTGATGTCAGGTAAAGATGCTCTTAAAAAAGCCGACATAAAACCGGTTGTTCTTTCAGGAAAAGACGGGCTTGCACTTATAAACGGCACTCAAGTTATGACCGCTCTTGGAGCTTTAGCTGTTTACGATGCAGAAAACCTTATGACTGCGGCTAACATGGCTGCCGCTCTAACCTTTGAAGCTTTTAGAGGAATTACAGCAGCACTTGATCCTCGCTTACATGCAGTTCGCCCTCATCCAGGACAAATTAAAACAGCGGAATTTATTTTAAAAATGTTGACCGGAAGCTCATCTGTAAACACAAGACCGAACGATGTACAAGACCCGTACACTCTCAGGTGTGTTCCCCAAGTACACGGTGCAAGTGATGACTCCATACAATACGTAAAGAAAGTAATCGAAATTGAAATAAACTCCGTAACCGATAACCCGATAGTTTTTCCCGATAACAATGATGTTATTTCAGGCGGGAACTTTCACGGACAACCCATTGCATTAAATATGGATTTCTTGGGTATAGCCGTTTCAGAACTTGCAAATATTTCCGAAAGGCGTACAGAGCGACTTGTCAACCCGCAATTAAACGGCGGGCTTCCTGCTTTCTTAATCGAAAAAAGCGGTGTGAACTCGGGCTTTATGATACCGCAATATACTGCCGCATGTCTTGTTTCCGAAAATAAAGTTCTTGCACACCCTGCAAGTGTTGACTCTATTACATCATCTGCAAACAAAGAAGACCATGTCAGTATGGGAACAACAGCCGCACGAAAACTCGCCGAAATTGTTAAAAATGTCAGAAATGTAATAGCGATAGAATGGATGGTTGCCGCACAAGCCTGCGATCTTCGAGAGATTAAAACACTTGGAGCAGGAACTGCAGAAATGCAAAAATTAATCCGCGAAAATGTCGACAAAGTTATTGAAGACAGAGTATTCGCCGGTGATATGAAAAAACTTGCCGAAGTAATTTTTGACCGAAACAATTTAGACAGAATAAAAAGCAAACTGAAATAAGTGCTGCAATTGGAAAATTTAATTTATTTAAGCGTAGTCGGCCATTGATATTGTCTAAGTGAAGTGCTACGCTTCAAAATGGCAAACAACATAATGAAGTATAACAACATAAGAGAAGAAGAGCTTAAAAATAAAGTTGGTCAAGATTGGTTTAAGCAATTTGATACCACCGAGATTTTAGGAAATATTGACTTTACGGTTTTACCAAAGCAAGACAACTTATTTGGGCGTATCCCACTTTTATGGGCAGAAGCCAAAACAGGAAATTTTGATATTCCTGTAATGTTTGCACAACTTATTCTGACAATTGGGAAGGCACGAACATTTGATAGTACTTTGCCGCCTGCATTTTTAGGTGCTTTTGACTTTAAAAAAATTGCTTTTGTGGATTACATTAATATACAAGACATATTTTTGTACAATGACTTCAATTGGAATGTAAAACCAAGTAATCATGAAACTAAAGAATTTAAATTAATTAAAGAGCGAATAGAATCGCTTTTAAAAGTCAAGACTTACATTTTTGATTACCAAAAAGATGAAAAAGAACTCAAAGCCTTTATAAAAAATAATGTAGCGAAGGCTACCACAAAAAACAAAATTAAAATAGATAAAAATAATTTTATTCCGATTTACTTGCGTTGGGTTAAATTTATAAAACCAATAATTGATGTAGACTGGGAAGAATTGAAAAAAAACAATATATTAGATAGCGATTTTTATTTAGCTGATTTGTTTGTAGACGATAAATGTACCCAGACTATTGAAGATGATTTAACTGTACGAGATAATTTATTTGTTGTCTTTTACAATCAAGGCTATAAAATTGCCAAAGAAAACATCAAACAAATGTTTGATGCCAGAATAAACATTCGCAACACAGATGCCTATTCACAATTTTGGAAATTATACAAACGACCGCCCATAAAAGAATTTCAAGATTATATCATTGAGCGCAGAGATTTACTCGTTCCTCAAGACATTAGAGAAAGAAAAGGAGCTTTTTTTACACCAAGAATTTGGGTAGAGCTTTCACAAAAATATCTGGCGGATTATTTAGGAGAAGATTGGCAAGATGAATATTATATTTGGGATTGTGCCGCAGGAACCGGAAATTTGTTAGCAGGATTAACCAACAAATACAATATTTATGCCAGCACATTAGACCAAGCCGATATAAATGTAATGCATGAAAGAATTGACAGCGGTGCTAATCTTTTGAAAAATCATGTTTTCCAATTTGACTTTTTAAATGATGATTTTGATAAGTTGCCACAGAGTTTGCAAGATATAATTAACACACCTGAAAAAAGAAAAAAACTTATTATATATATCAACCCACCTTATGCAGAAGTTTCAAGTATAGGAATAAAAGGAAAAACAGGGGTTAATCAATCTAAGACACATACCAAATACAATGAAATTCTGGGAACCGCCGGTAGAGAAGTTTATGGTCAATTTCTTATCAGAATATATGCTGAAATACCTGATTCTATTATTGCAGAATTTTCTAAATTAAAATTATTACAAGGCTCTGCTTTTATTTCATTAAGAAACTTTTTCCGTGCCAAAATAGAAAAAATGTTCATTGCACCTGCCTATACTTTTGACAATGTAAAAGGCAAATTCCCAATCGGTTTTAAAATTTGGAACACTCAAATAAAACAACCCTTTAGCAGTACATCAACTGATATTTACAATGAACAAGGTGATTTTATTGGTACTAAGTGTTTGTATGCAGTGAATAAAAATGACTATATCAATAAATGGATTTCTAAATTTAAAGTTAATAAATCTTTCATAGGTTTTTTAGCCGGTACGAACGGAAATGATTTTCAGCAAAATGGTATAGTTTACATAATAAACAAAAAAGCACAAATGGCTAATCCTCGTGGTATCTGGATTAGCAGTCAAAATCTTATTCCGGTATCAATATATTTTTCAGTAAGAAAATCTCTCAATCAAACATGGATTAATGATAGAGATCAATTTCTTATTCCTAACAATAAATGGAAAACTGATATTGAATTTCAAAATGACTGCTTATGCTTTACTCTTTTTAACAATAATATTCAAGCACAATTTGGAATAAATCATTGGATACCGTTTGTAGAACAGGAAGTAAATGCACAAAATAGATTTGAAAGCCATTTTATGACAGACTTTATAAATGCTAAAATTCAAAATGAAAACAAATTATTCTACAATGAAAAAACACAATTCATAAAAAAAGAATTCTCAAAAGAAGCCAAAGATGTTTTTGATGCGGGCAGAGAACTTTGGAAATACTATCACAGCAAGCCGGATGCCAACGCAAATGCAAGTTTATATGACATTAGAGAATACTTTCAAGGCAAAAACGACAAAGGCAGAATGAACTCTAAAAGTGATGATGAAACTTATATGAAATTAATCTCCACATTAAAAAACAAACTAAACTTTTTATCCGACAAACTTAAACCTAAAATATACGAATACGAATTTTTAAAAAACTAAATTTAATTTATATAAATTTTAATCCCATGCCCGCGCATAATCTTTTGTTTTTTCCGATTAGCTTAATCAGCGTCTCAAGTTATATATGGGGTGTCTTGTGTGGACAGGATGTCCGGTTAAAATAAACAGAAGCAATGTTTTGAACTAAAGTTCAAAACTTGTAGATATTTCTATTATAACAAAATCGAAACACGATGTTTCGTGAAAATAATTTA
>PDOP01000034.1 GCA_002749205.1 Treponema sp.
TTGTTTGTTTGTTTGTTTGTTTGTTTGTTTGTTTGTTTGTTTGTTTGTTTGTTTGTTTGCCATATCGAAAGCTCCTTTTTTTCATATTAGTTTTTTCCATGTTTATTTACCTACACTTTAAGCTTTATTTACTTTGCCAAAGCTCATATTGATTATACCACAGGACAGTTTAGATTTCAAGTTGACAGGAAACATTTTTTTTTGAAATTTTTTAAACTTGCAAAGGTATTATACTCCTGATTTTAAGCCTGATTTTAAGCCCGCAGTCTATCTTTTTTTGAGCGGAAGATAAAAAGAAAAGGGAGTTGCAGCGACAGCGGAAAATCCCGATTAAAATAGAAGCAGCTCAAAAAAAATTATGCAAGGGCGAGTTGTTGAATAGCCGGAGCTTTGCTTTTGCTAAGCTCCGGCTATAAAAGTATAGTTTAATACCCGACTTGCGGGATTTTGAGTATCTTCTTTTTGGTCTTGATTTATTGTGTGAATTGGTTTATACTTTTGAGGTTATGAAAAGGATATATTTTTTTAAACGAGCCGTAAAAAAGACATTAACCGGCATGCTTTGTTGTGTTTTGGCAATTACCGCAACCTCTGAAGAGTTAAGCGATGTTGTGAAATCCATGAGCCGCGAAGAGAGGGCAGCTCAAGTTTTACTCGTTTCGGTTGGCGGGAGTGTTGAATTTCCGGCATATCAATACAAGCATTTTGAAGGTATTGTTCCCGGCGGGATAATTTTTTTCAAGTTTAATCTGGCGGATACACCGCAAAAGATGCGAGGCTTTGTTGAGTCCTGTCATCAAGGGTTTTATAAAATTGCAGAATTGTCCAAAAGGCAATATTTACCGCAGTTGATTGCCCTCGACAATGAAGGCGGAGGTGTATACAGAACAAAGCATCTTACATCAGCCCTGCCTTACGCAGAAGAAGTTCCAATAAATTTTACCGCCAAAGAAGCAGAAGAGCTGTATTATCTGACAGCTGTTCAGATGAAAGAGCTTGGTGTTTCGGTTAATCTTGCACCGGTATGTGAAACGGCTCAAAAGGACAAGGGCAGTATTTTGGGGCGAAGAGTTTTTTCGGATAATTGCAAAACTACGGAAAAGTATTCAACCGCCTTTGTTAAAGGAATGCAACGCGGCGGTGTCAGCTGTGTTGTAAAACACTTCCCCGGAAACGGTAACGAAGATTTGCATTCCAAAGGCTCGTCCATAAAATGTGATTACAATCATTTTCTTGAAAACTATGTAAAACCGTTTAAATCGGCTTTAAACGAAAGCTCTATTGTTATGGTCTCGCATGTTACAGTTAATTGCATGGATGAAAAGCCTTATTGCTTTTCAAAAAAAGGAATTGATTTTTTAAGAAATGATCTGAAATTTACGGGACTTATAATGACTGACGACTTAGTCATGAAGGCATTACAAAAAGAAGGCAAAACAATCGCTGATCTTGCAATTTCGGCACTTGAAGCAGGTTGCGATATGTTAATGTATTCAGGCAGAGATGTTAAACTATTGGTCAATATAATAGCCGAAAAAGCAAGAACCAACCCTGAATTTGAAAAACGCTTAAACAATGCGGTTTTGAAAATTCTTGAAGCAAAACAAAGAGCCGGTTTAATTGACGCTCAAGGCAAGCCTAAAAAATTAGCCCCATTTGATTTTTCAAAATTTATAAATGCGAAAAATAAAGCCGGTAAGTTAGTTAAATCCAAAAAATAGGTGCAAGGTTCGTCATAATTGAAAAATCAAAAGCTAAAAGGCAAAGAAGGCTTTGAAGAATTTTATTCAAACTTATTTCAAGAGCGGTGGTTGGAATTAAAAGCGGCTCTTTTAAGGCCTGTAAAACATTTTGAGTTTGCTGACAATTTGCTTAGCCCATACTATATGGATAAAGCCAGCTATCTTGTTGCAAAACAGATGCCTGAATTAAAAGAAGGCAAATGTTTAGACATGTGTGCCGCTCCCGGAGGGAAAACTCTGGTTTTGGCAAATACACTCGGGCATGATGTAAAAATACTTGCAAATGAAATTTCGCGTGAAAGACGCAACAGGCTTCTTTCCGTATTAGATGAGCATTTAAAAGAGGAAACCCGAAGTCGTGTGGAAGTATCGGGGTATGATGCTTCTGTTTTACCAAAGCTCGCAAAATTTCGCAACACCGAGTACGAGTGTATTCTCTTAGATGCACCTTGCTCTTCGGAGAGACATATTATCAACAGTGAAAAAGCCTTGAAAAACTGGACAGCTTCGCGTGTGAAGAATTTGGCAATTCGTCAGTGGGCTTTATTGTCAGCCGGATTTTTACTTTTGAAAAACGAGGGTATATTGATTTATTCAACCTGTGCATTAACACCTTCTGAAAATGACGGGGGTATCGAAAAACTTATTAAAAAATATAAAAACAAAGTTGAAGTAATTCACACTGAGCCTTTTGAAAACGCCGAAAAAACAAAACACGGACTTATATTCATGCCCGATTATTCGGGATACGGGCCTATGTATTTTGCAAAAATCAAAAAAGTAAAAACAAAGGAAGCATAGTGGTTTTACATTTTTTAGCACAATTTAATAAAGAGATTGGAGCCACTTGCAAAAGTCTATTCTTTGAAAAGACTTTTATAATTTCCTCATTTACTAAATACAAAAAACATGATATACTCATTCTCATGACTTATTTTATAACCGGTGTTGCGGGTTTTATCGGATACCACCTTACAAAAGCAATTATCAAAAACGGTGATACTGTAGTTGGAATGGATTCTGTGAATGATTATTATTCTACAGATTTGAAGAATAAAAGACTTGATGATTTAAAGTCGCTTTCCGGCTTTGTGTTTTACAAAAAAAACATTGAAGATAAAACTGCCTTAAATGAAGTTTTTTCAAAACATGACATTACACAGGTAATTCATCTTGCCGCTCAAGCCGGCGTAAGATACAGTTTGGAAAATCCGTATGCTTACGGCAGCTCCAACCTTACCGGTTTTTTAACTATGCTTGAAACCGCAAGACAGTTTAATATAGAGCATTTTTTGTTCGCATCAAGCTCATCGGTTTACGGCTTAAATAAAAAAACACCCTATTCAGAAAAAGATGCAGTAGACCACCCAATCAGCTTATATGCTGCAACAAAAAAAGCCAATGAAGTTATGGCGCATTCATACAGTCATCTTTACGGTATACCAATGACAGGGCTCAGATTTTTTACGGTCTACGGTCCTATGGGCAGGCCTGATATGGCATACTTTAAGTTTGCAGAGCTAATATCTGCAAATAAACCTATTGATGTATACAACAATGGCGAATTATTGCGAGACTTTACTTATATTGACGATGTAGTTGAAGCAATTATGTTGCTTTCCAAAAAAATTCCGGTGCAACGCCCCTGTTTTGATAATGAAAGCGCGGGGCCGGATTCTTCTTCGGCACCTTTTGAAATATACAATATCGGCAATGAAAGTCCCGAAAACCTACTGTTCTTTATTGAAACACTTGAAAAGCATTTAGAGAAAAAAGCTGTAAAGAATTTTCTTCCAATGCAAGCAGGAGATGTTTATATAACTTCGGCTGATACACAAAAACTTTTTCAAGCAGTTGGGTGGAAACCAAGCACCCCTCTGGAGAAAGGATTGGAAAAATTTTGCAATTGGTTTAAATCCTATAAAAATTAAGGTCTGTCCAATACAGTTTTCTCTATTTGTCTTAGCTGAGAGCGATACAAGTCGGCAATGTTAGATCCGTAATCTGCAATCAACTGCAGTATATTTCGCGGACATTCCGATAAATCCGAGCCGTTTACTCTGTCTCCGGCATCTCCTAAACCCGGCATAATATACGCATTTTTATTCAAAACAGGGTCCATCCAAAGAGTATATACAGAGCAATTTTCAATTGCACGAGCAACGCGAATTGCACCTTTTAAGGCAGAAATAACATGAAAACAACTCACCGATTTTGGTTTTACTCCATTGTTTTTTAAGTGTTTAACGATTGAAATCAAACTCCCTCCGGTTGCATTCATTGGGTCAGCAAAAATTAAATCTTTTCCGTTTAATTCTTCAAGATTAAAATAAGAATGCTCTAAATCAAGAATATATTTCATATCCTTTTCGGTACAACTGTCGTCTCTGTAAATTTTGAATAGAGCAAACGGGGTTACATAGCCTTTTGATGAGTATTCCTCTATTTCTTTTGACATAATCATAGACGGAAGCAAAGCCCCCCGCAACATTACGCACATAACAGTATTTTCAATTTTATAATCAATATCAGTAATTTTATGTACGGCATAATTTTGCACAGGCGTAGTTACCGGAGTTTTTACCACCAAATAATTTTTGTGATCGTTTGGGTTACCCTTATAAGCCAGTTTAAAAAGCATCTCATACGAGCGTTGTGTGTAATAAACAAATTCATCGTTAGGTGTATTTATATCTCTAAGTTTTGCAATTACCCGCGAAGCTTCCGAATGGCTTTCATGCTCTGTTTCAAATGAATATACTTTTAATGAAGGAATGTCCTTGCAGATTGCCTGCATAATTTTTCCCATTTCATCATAAATAGAAATTATTTCTTGCTTTGCAATTTCAATATTTTTTTTGGATTCAAGTAAGGCAAAATTATCTGTTGCCCTTTTATATAGTGCATTCATTTGCTTTAAGTATTCTTCATCACTCGAATTTAAATAACCATTTAGAGCCGTCGATTCCATAACGATATTATTCATTGCAAAGCCTCCAATTACTGCATCAAAAGACAGTGTAAAGGTATTAAGTTTTTCTGTCAAGTAATGCCGAAAGAAAATTTGGGCGAATTTTTGCATTGCGATTTTAAGACATAAATAAACATCTTTGCTTTATTTCACGCAATCCAAAAACCGAGCTATCCGCTACCAATCTTAACGCCTCTTCTTTTTTAGCTACAGTGGTGTTTTCCGCTTCACTTCAACCACCACTACTGCAATTTCCTCAATCGGCGTTAAAATTCCGCTCCTATCTCTTTCGCGGCTATTCTTCGACAAACGGTTATCTAATTTCGGTGTGCGGAATAATTGTTTTTGCAAGATTTTCAAGACGATTTGCTTCTGCCGGTGTGTATGGTCGAATTTCATTCCAATCAGGATTCAGACAATGTCCCGGCAAAAAATTGGCAAGTTTCCAATCAGCATTCTTAGGAAGGTTTTGAGCAATGGCTTTAATTTCAGCATCGCCTACCAACCCCGGAATTAAAACCGTTCTGTATTCAATTTCAACACCGGAATTGGATTGAGATATTGTTTTTAACAAATCAAGGGTTTTGATAATTGAGGATGTTGCTATCTCAGCAGTTTGTTTACTTCGATTAGGCATTAACTCGACATATCGTTCGGGAGAAGTTTTTACATCAAGTGCAACCATATCAGGGCAAACCTCAGAAGAATTCAGCAAATATTCCAATTTTTCAGGAAACAATCCGTTCGTATCTATTTTTACTTTAAGTCCAAGAGATTTAGCCTTTAATACAAGAGGCTTCAAAGCCGGCGAAAGAAGAGGTTCCCCGCCTGAAATAACAAAACCCGAAAGCACTTTTGCACGATTTTCCAAATGCGCAAAGACATCTTCCAGCTTATAATATTGGTTTTCAAACGAATTTTCCAGTCCCTTGCCCTGTGTATTAGCAAGTGCAAGCTCTGCATTATGGCAATAGCCACACCTCATATTACAACCGGGCAAAAAGACCGCCGCAGCCAAGCGGCGTGGAAAATTAACAACTGTGGTTTTTTGAAGCCCAAGCCTTATATTATGCATTTACGGCAACAGGAGCCTGTACATAATTCAAGGCAGACTCAAGCTCAGACACAGAGTATACTCTGTTAAGCTCTTCGCCTTGTTCGTTGTACAGAATTACTGTCGGTGCAGAACGGACTACATTATTATTTGCATTAGTAAATCCTTCAGCACTGTCTACATTATGCACAATAACAGGAATGTTCAAATCCTTGCAGTATGCCATGACGGGTGGGCAGTTTGGACAAGTTGTTCTTGTATAAACTTCAAGTTTTGCGACATTACCCGCATTTTCAATGTGCTCATCAAGAATATCAATATTGTCCACACAATTTGATGCAAGCTCAGATGTTTTGGAATTTTCCGAGCTGAACATTTTTCTGTGTCCATACTCTTCTCTTTTTCCTTTGTTCCAGTTGCGAACCGAGCGATAATACCCAACAATTCTGGTATACACTTCAGCTTCTCTACCGTGCACATCTTCAAGCTCGTTTTTCACTGCCGTAATTTCGGCATTGATTTCATCTATTTTTCTCATTTTTCCTCCTCAAGCACACCTTATTTAGTGTGCCTACCCTCTATATCGGCAATTATAACACTATATATAGTGCTTGTCAAGTCTTTTTTTTTAATATTTTAAAAAAAAGTCAGTTTTTTTTTGGTAAAATTTGAAAAACCCATAACGCTTTTTCAATTTCCTCTTTAGTTAATTAGGCTCTAGTTTGATTGTACCCAGATATTTCAATTCACTGTAAATCAGGGTAAAGTTCTGGTCTAGTCCGTAAGTTACTGCAAAAAAATTAGCCCAATACTCAGGAGTAGCTATGGTTTCATTAAAAATATCTGTATCACCTGACAGGATTTGATCCTCAAAGAAACCTTTTCCGTTAGCACGCACAACAGAGCCTTGACGAATTGAATTGATATACAACCCCTGATTTTCGGGAGGAGAACCGGCGAAATCATACATGCGAATTTTAATATTTCTGTCAGTACCTGTAGCTGAAATCAATGGAGAAGAACCCAGTCTTGAATACTTTTTTGATTCCTGCAACCATTTACATGAGCCGGTCGGGTTATTTCTATTGTATGACTCTATTGCATTTTTTTCCGATTCAGCAGTAGCCTTGCTTTTATAAATTAAATAATAAACATTAAAACCTTTGAAATAACCTGAGGCGACAGAATTATTCAAAACATCTGTTGTTTTAAATTCCATAACCATTTTAGATACATCAAGTGTTGAACCCGGTAAATGTGTTTTTGAATTAGTAACATCGGGTGGCTCCAAATAGATTATTTCATCTAAACCGCAGGATACGAACAAGATAAGGAAAATAAAAAACTCTTTCCAATACTTCTTAATCATAAACCACCTTGTATTAAATAATTAAACACTTTTAAAAGCTTAGCGATTTTCACTATACTTAAATTTTCAATTTGTGCAAGCGCCTGGATTATAAAATTTACAGTACTACTTTTTTAATTCAAGTTGAATAACCCTGGTTTTACTCAATTTAGCCCACTCTGTATTTGCATAGTCTGAAGCTATTTTATTGTAAATCTCAATTGCGACCTCAGTATCACTTTGCTCCTGTAGCCTTGCCGCATTAAATAAAGATCTAGCCCGGAAAGGAAAATCCACTGCTTCGCCCGCTTTTTTGTACATCTCCAATGCTTTTTCGGTATTGCCAATTTCTTCGGCACAAATTGCCGCATTAAATAAAGCAGGCCCCATTGCATAACTTGACGGTACGCATTTAGATGCTTTTTCGTAAGCATCAAGAGCTTTCTCCCAGTTTTTTGACAAATAATATATCTCCGCTATTTCTGCATTTGCCATATATCCGACATAAGAGCTTTTGCCGGCAAATTTTAAAAGCCCTTGTATAACAGTTTCTTCTTTTTCTTGCAACAGTTTTTTTTCTTCCGGTGTTAACTCATCAAGTGAGTTTTTTAATTCTTTTGTTTTAAATTTTTCAAAATCTAATACTATTGTTTCAATTTCTTCAATTGCATTTGCCTTTTGCATAGAAATCATGTAGCTGCCTAAAACAATGGCAAGAAAAAGAACAGCTAAAGCGGAAAATGTAATTATCATTACTTTTCTGTGTTGATACAAGAAATTGTTTATTTTACCGGAAAGAGTTAATTCCTCTTCATGGATGTTCTGATTTTGTCTGTTTTTATTTTTTTTAGACATTTTAATACTCCTTAATATTAAGCTCTTTTATCAGTTTTGACAAATATGTTCTCTGCACACCCAAAAGCTCAGATGCAACAGTTTGATTCCCTGCTGTTTTTTTTATAACAGATTGGATATAAGACTTTTTGAATGTATTAACAGCATCTTTAAGTGTCGAAACAGCATTTATATCGATAGTTTTGTTAAGATCATTCGTTAAAAGCAAATCATCTACCTGTATATACGGTGGCGAACCAATTACACACGCTCTCTCTATAGCATTTTCAAGCTCTCTAATATTACCCGGCCATGTATACGAAAGCAAACGCTCAATAGCAGGTTGTGAAAAATTATAAAAATCTTTTTTCACCTCTTTAGAAAACCGTTTCAAAAAAAATTCCGCAAGAGGTGTTATATCTTCAAGCCGCTGCTTTAGTGGCGGAACATATATGGGAAGTACATTCAGCCTGTAATATAAATCAGCTCTAAATTTACCGTCTTCAACCAATTTTTCAATATCACGGTTTGTAGCGGCAATAACCCTCGTATTTACGGTAATAGTATTATTTGAACCTAACCTTTCAAACGATTTATTTTGCAACACCCTCAATAATTTTGCCTGTGTTGCAAGTGAAATATCCCCAATTTCATCAAGAAAAATAGTGCCGTTATCGGCAGTTTCAAATCGTCCCTTTCTGTCTGCAACAGCATCGGTAAATGCACCGCGAACATGCCCAAACAACTCACTTTCCAGCAAGCTTTCCGGAATTGCGGCACAATTTACCCTTATGAAAGGTTTATCGCTTCTATCAGACGAAAGATGTATCTGCTCGGCAATCAACTCCTTACCGACACCGCTTTGCCCAAGAATTAAAACAGAGGCATTGGATTTTGCCACTTTCTTACACAACTCTAATCTGTCTTGCATTACAGGGCTTTCGGCTATCATTGTGTGATAGCCCTTGTCTTGATTTAACTGGTCTTGCAGACAGGCAACTTCATTTTTCGACCTGTCATAAGAGCGAGCATTCAGATATGCAACCGCCACTTGTCTTGCAAATAATTCCAAAATCTGCAAGTCGTCAAAACTAAAATCCTGCCCTGAAACTTTATTCAAAACCTCTATAACACCAATACAAACACCATCAACCTTCATAGGCACGGCAAGCATATTTTTGCTTTCATACCCCGTAGATTGCTGAACGGTTGGGTCGAACCTTGAATCAGAGCTTACATCGTTTATCATGGCACTTTTATTGTTTCTGACAACCCAACCTGCGATACCTTTATCCATACTGACGGCCATATTTTTTACTTCAAAGCCTTTAGGCCCCAAAGCTATCTCAAACCTCAGTTTATCCACCGACTCGTCAACTATCAAAAGAGAAGCCGCATCTGCCTTAACAACAGTCATAGCCGACTCAACAACTCTATAAAGTACATCATTCAAATTAGAAAAATTAGAGCTGATGAGTAGCGTTGTTTTCATCAGAGCTGTTAAATCATTTTTATCAATGCTACTCGGTATTTCCATCTGAATTTCATTTTATTCTTCGGGTTTATTTTTCAATAAATCGCCAAGTGTAAAACCTTCTTTGGAATTATCCTGCTCATCAGACATATATTTGGAAATTTCAGCCTGTTGTAATTTTTTCTTGTAATCTTTAATGGAAAAAGCTACACGCTTTTCTTTTGGATTAACATCAATAACAACAGCTTTTACTTTATCGCCCACATTATATTTTGCAAGTACTTCATCAGGATTATCTTCACGATTTTCAACTAAATTCTGCTTATGAATCAACCCTTCAATGTCGCCGGGAACTTTAACAAAAACACCGAAATCGGTAATAGAAGTAACCTCCCCTTCAACAAAAGCACCTTGATTATATGTGCCTTTAAATGTTGCCCATGGGTCATCGGAAAGCTGTTTAATACCAAGTTTTATTCGCTTGGTTTCGCTATTGCTTTCGATAACCATAGCTTCAATTTCATCACCAACACTGAGCTCACTTCCGGGGTATCGAATACGCTTTGTCCACGAAATATCGTCCACATGCAAAAAGCCGTCAATGCCTTCTTCAAGCTCAACAAAAGCTCCGGCATTAGTCAGTTTAACAACCTTGCCTTTAATGCGACTGCCAACGGGATATTTTTCGGTAATGGTATCCCATGGATTATCAGTAACTTGTTTTAACCCCAATGAAACACGACCTGCTTGAATATCATAACCCAAAATCATACATTCAACTTCATCACCGGATTTTACAACATCTTCAGGTTTATTGATTTTTTTAACCCAGCTGAATTCACTAATATGAGCCAATCCTTCAATGCCCTCTGCAAGCTCAATAAAAGCACCAAATTCAGTAATTTTTGTTACTTTACCTTTTACAACATCATTAACCTGAAAGTTGCTTTCAAAATTAAGCCAAGGATCAGGTGTAAAATGTTTTAATGAAAGGTTAATTCTTTTATCTTCAGGATCAAGTCTAATTACCTTGAGTTCAATTTCCTGACCTTTTTTTACAAAATCTCTCGGGCGTGTAACATGCCCCCAACTCATATCATTAATGTGTAAAAGACCGTCAAAACCGCCTAAGTCTACAAACGCACCAAAGCTGGTAAAACTTTTTACAACTCCCTTAACAACTTGCCCTACTTCAACTTCATTAAAGAAAGCATTTCGATTCTTTTCGACATTTTCTTCGAGATATTTCCGTCTATTTACAACAATATTTTCTTTTTTTGTTCTTCTGTCAAAACTGAACCTTTCAATCAAGAATTCCGATTTTACGCCGAGCAAAGATTCAGGCTCATCAACACGCTGAACATCGGCTTGACTGATAGGTAAAAAGGCTGACATTTTTCCCGGTAACAAGACTTCAAACCCGCCTTTTACCTGCTTTGAAATTGTACCTGTAACAGGATCCTGATTTTCGTAAAAATCCTTCAGCCTGTCTTTCAGCAATTTCTTTTCGGCTTTTTCTTTAGAAACCACAAGACGCCCGCCGACAACCTCTGTTTTTTCGATAAAAACCTCGACAGTATCGCCAATTTTAGGGATTTCGTCAAATTCATCTCTCGAAATCCGCCCTTCGGATTTGCCGCCAACATCAATAAAAACAACGGACTCATCAATCGCGACAATCCGTCCTTTCATGATAGTCCCCACCTCAGGAGACTCAAAATTCAAGTACTCCTCTTGTAATTGTGCTTGGATGTTTTCGCCGGAGTCATTTAAAACATCCTTTTCCACTTCCATCTGTTCCATAAGTAACCCTTTAGAATAAATTTTGTTTGTTATTTTCGCACAAACCTGCGATATGGTCAAGCCCGTTGTGTCTAAATAAAACGCATCAGGCGAAACTTTTAAACTTCCTTCAGTTTTGTTTTTATCAAGATTATCCCTTTGCTCTATGGATTTTTGAATTTCATCAAGACTTTTTTCGCTTGTACCTTGTTTAAACCGTCTTTCGGCACGAATAGTCGCAGAAGCATCTAAGTATATCTTTAAATCCGCTTGAGGAAATACAACGGTTGTCATGTCTCTGCCTTCGCAAATAATATTCTGTCCCTCGGCAGAGTGGCGAATTTTTTTATTCAAAATGTGCCTGATAGGAACAATTGCAGATACCGGCGAAACAATTTCTTCGACAGAGTCGGTTCTCAATAAGTATTCAACATCTTCGTTATCCAAAAAAATCCTGCCACCCTTATAACTCAAATTAACAGAATTAGCAAAGTCTACAAGTGCGGCTTCATCTTTCAGATCCAAATCATCACCAAAATGCCTTAAAGCGGCTAAGGACAGGGCACGATAAAAGCTCCCAGTATTCATGAAAATGAGGTTAAACTTTTCTGACAATTTTTTTGCAATAGTACTTTTTCCTGACCCCGCAGGACCGTCAATTGCAATAACCATAAACACTCCTTGCTTCATTATATAGATAAATTCATATTTTGTATACCCCTTTTTTAATTTATTTTTGCTTTTTTTTAAATTTATTTAAGCGTTTTTCCCGTTATTTTTAAAAGGGGGAAGTCTCCCCCTCGCTTGCAAAAAATTACCGTGTTAATGATTTACGGGAGTTTCCTCTTCCTAACCGTCAGAGAAAACTAAGGATTAATTTAAACACGACAATTGTTTTTCCGCTACCCCCTCCCTCGACTAAGATCGGGAACCAAACGGGAACCATCCCTCGAACTTTTCTCTGACTTCCTACCTGCAAAAAGTATACATCGTGTCCACACAAAACACAAAACATAAAATTTGCTCGATTAACTTTAGCTGCTCTAAAACGGGAAGTTTACAAGCAAACCGGCCTACTCGACAAAAGCGGTTAACCTAATTTTGCGAGCGCAGTCTATCCTTCCGTTCGATTATTCAAAAAAATTAAGGCGGTTGGAAAACGCCGATTGAGCCACTTACAAAAAAGAACGGAAGATTATGCAAGCGAGCGGGTTGGATACAAGGTGTCAAACCGTTTTATTGCCTTGCAAGTTTTAAGACATTCGGACACCTTGCACAAATGAGACACTTGATTTTTTTTTAATTTAGCTTACAATAATATGTAATGAAGAAAAACAGGCTGGCAGACAGGGCAAAATTTTTGAAGCTTGCATCTATTTCCGTTTCGCAAGGCATGAGGGCAGGTATTTTCAGCTCTAAGTTTCGCGGACGGGGGATTGAGTTTGATTCTGTGCGGGAGTACGAGTTTGATGATGATGTTCGGACTATAGATTGGAACTTGACGGCACGGAGCGGAAAGGCTTTTGTAAAGTTATACCGCGAAGAGAGGGATTTGAACTTTTTTTTATTGGTAGATTCATCGGCATCCATGCACATAAAATTCGATGGAGTGTCTGTTTTTGAAAAAGCTCTCGATGTGTCGGGTTTGCTTTTATTTGCCGCATATCATTCCGGTTGTCCTGTTGGTGCGATACCGTTTGCCGGCACTCAGGGAAAAGCACTGTTACCGCAATCGGGTGAAGAATATGTTCTTTCAATTTTGAGTAATATTGAAAATTTTGCTTATAATACAGAGTCTCAAATAAAAGGAACAGCGATGTCCAAAGCCATTGCAGGTGCAAGTCGCTTTTTGCGTGGAAGAGCTATGGTGATTATCATTTCGGATTTTAAGGTAGCAGGATATGCAGATGAGTTGGCAACTTTATCGCGTAAACATGACTGTGTTGCAATTAGAATAATTTCACCTTTTGATTATAAACTGCCGCCTGTCGGGGTTGTACCATTTGTGGACAGTGAGTCGAATATGGAAATTTTAGCACCCACCGGCTCCGTTGATTTTCAAAACGAAAGAATGCGCAATTTTTCTGAAGAATTAGTGCGCTGGAAAAATATGTGTATAAAATACGGAGTCTTACCTTTGGAGATGCCATTAAAAGCTGATTCTGTACAGGCTTTGACAAATTTTTTTCTCAGTGCAAAAAATAAAAGAGAGTTTTTAAACAATTTAAAGTTAGGCAGGAATTTAGTATGAGCGACGGCGTATTAATTCCCCGTATAGTTTTTGTCGGAGACGAGGCTGAGTTTTTATATCCGGTGTCAAAACTGGAAAACTGCGATTTAAAAAAAATAAAATCAGGCAATTTTTCTTTAACTGAAATAAAACAGAACGAAAACATGGTTGTAACCGGTTTTGAAATTAAAGAAAAATCAAACGAGATGTATGTTTCCGTGAAATTCATTCCTTGGGATACCGGTGAGCTGTCATTTCCGTCATTTACGGCTTTTGGTATTTTAACCGAATTGCCAAAAATTAAAATATCTTCGATTTTGGAAAAGACAAACACTAATAAACTTCAACCTATTCGCCCACCGCTTTTAGTTCCCGGAACAAGAGTTTTAATTTTTGGTTTAGGTTTTGCAATTTTGTTTGCAATTCTGATAAGTTTGGTGATAGGTTCCGTAATCAAAAAACGATTCACAAATATTCCTGCTTCCGTATTAAAAAAAAGGCGTGTAAAAAAAATTAATAAGGCTTTATCGAAACTTAAAAGAGGGAAAAAGCATCTTAAAAATAACGATATTTGGTTAAAAGAGTATGAGATTAGTTTAAGAGAGTATATTGCTTCACTTACAGTAAAAAATAAAAACAATACCGGGTTTTATGCGTTGACCTATAATGAAATTGCAGATAAAATCAATACTTTTTTTAATGCTGACGATGAAGCTGTTGTGTTGTGCAATAAATTATTTCAGATGTTGGAATTATTCCGTTATGCAAGAAATCAAAAAATAGAAAAACAACTTTTCGATAAAACAAAAAATGATTTTTTACTTTTAGCCGGTAAATTTATAACAGCATCTGAATCAGCCGTCGCCAAGTCGGATATTGACAATAAAAAAAACGGGAATAAAATAAAAGATTATTCCCGTTTATCCGAGGTTAAAATATGATAAGTTTTGCCCGCCCGTTTTTTTTATTTTTATTTGCATTTTTTCCCGTCCATTACATATTGATTAAAAAAAACATTATTAAGAAAACCAACATTGAATTAGCTCTTCTAAACTGGAACAGTAAAACGACTTTAACCAAACCTCATGTAAATTTTTTGTATCGCATATCAAAACT
Organism: Treponema sp.; assembly: GCA_002749205.1. Lineage (GTDB taxonomy): Bacteria > Spirochaetota > Spirochaetia > Treponematales > Treponemataceae > Treponema_B. The sequence goes on from PDOP01000034.1 coordinate 14,552, forward strand.
TATTATTTTACTTGCTACAGTGCTTTTAATTTTTGCTGTTGCGACACCTGTCAGATATGAATCAAAAAAAGTTTTTGCAGGTGCAGGGAATTCAATTATGTTTATAGTTGATGTAAGCCCTTCTATGACGGCAAAGGATATGGGCGGTAAAACAAGGTTAAGCGTTGCCAAAACCGTTATTACGGATTTTGTTGAAAATCATAAAGAGCATTCATTCGGTTTAACAGCTTTAGGAAGTACTGCTGCTATGCTAATACCTCCTACAATGGATCATGCAACATTTATGACAAGATTAAATTCCTTGCAGGCAGGTGAGCTTGGTAACGGCAGTGCTATAGGCATGGGAATTGCTACAGCTACCGTACATACGGCACATCCAAAAGAAGGCAAATCATATATTGTGTTGCTTACAGACGGTGAAAACAACACCGGTAAAATTCACCCGCAAACTGCCGTAAAAGTTGCAAGTCGAAAGGATATTCATTTTTATGTAATTGGATTGGGCAAAACAGGTTATGCCGAAGTTGAATACACGAATCCAAATACAAATGAAAAAGTAAACGGTACCATGTATACTAATTTTAATGAAGCTATGTTAAAAAAAATAGCAAATGTCGGTAACGGACATTATGCTTTTGCTTCCACACCCGAAGACTTGAGCAATGTTTTTAAAAAATTTACATCGGAAATACCACCGCCTCCAACGGGGTTTTATATTACGGTTGAAGCAAATATGACTTCCTTTTTTTTAAAAATAGTGTTAGCTCTTTTGTGTTTATCCTGGTTTATAAAACGAGTAATACTGGGGGCGTTAATATGATACGATTTGAAAACCCACAGTTTTTATTTTTGTTTGTATTGTTTATACCATGGCTTGCAATAAATATTTTTCAGTTTTCCAAAACGAAAACAGCAATTAAAGGATTTGATGCACTAAAGGAGAGTATACAAAAATTTAAAATAAGAACAATTTTTTTTGGGTTTTCATTTTTGTTTGTTATTTTAGGAATTTCAAAACCGCTTTGGGGTTCTCGCATAGTTTTTGAAAAGAGAAGAGGAAGCAGCATAATGTTTTTAGTAGATGTTTCAAAAAGCATGGGCGTTTCGGATATAAAACCAAACCGACTTGAGGTCGCGAAGGCTTACGGGAAACTTTTGCTTAATGAGTTAAATAATGCTTCATGCGGTTTAGTATTGGCAAAAGGTGAAGGCGTACAGGCCGTACCGGAAACAGTCGATAAGCAAATTTTAGAGAGCGCATTAAACTCGCTTACCGTAAACAGTTTATCTTCGGCAGGAACAAACCTGGAATCAGGAATAATCAAAGCAGCGAAAAGTTTTTCGTCAACACTTGCAACATCCAAAACAATTGTAGTGTTTACAGATGGTGATGAAACAAAGGGTGATATTTCAAAATCAATATCTGTTCTTAAAAATAAAAAGATTAAGTTAGTTATTATAGGGTTTGGTACAAGTGTGGGTGAATATATTTTTGTATACGATAAAAATAATATAAAAAGAAAAATAAATACAAATCTTAAAGAAGATAAATTACGGCAAGCAATAAAACCTCTCGATAAAGATGCTTTGTATGTGAAATTCGACAATCCGTCATCACTGACAAAAATTATTGAAATAATTGATTTAAAAGACAACAGCATCGAAACAATTGAAAAAATTCAAAAACCTGCAGAGCGCTCTTTTGAAATGACATTACTTGCGATGATATTTTTATGTTGCGGATTTGTTTTTGGAGGTAAAAGGTGGTAAAAAATTTATTTACCAGAAATAAAACGGCTAGGTTTTATACAGTATTACTCACAGCTATTGTTATACTGTTTTGTTATACAAGTTGTTCAAATAATCAAACAGAAATGATAAAAATATTCAAAGCCTATCAAAATTATAAGCACAATAAATATGATGAATCACTGATAGATTTCATGCAAGTAAAAAAAACAGCACCTAAAAATGAATACGCCCATTTTGGAATTGCCACTGTCTATTTAATTAAAAACATGTATCAACAATCTGATGAAAAACTCAAGCCCCTTGAAAAATCACAGAGCAAATTAATTCTCGCCAATGTTTATTATCAAAAAGGTATCATTCAATTTCAAAACGGAAATTATTTAAATGCGGCAGAATATTTTAAAAAAAGCATAGAGCATGATAAAGATGCAATAGACGCAAAAATAAATTACGAAATTTGTAAAAACATTTTAAGGCATCCCAGACCAGATAAAAAGACAAATGACGAAAAAAACTCGAAAAAAGCGGAAAATAAAACTGATGAAAAAATACTTTATGATTTAGTAAAAGAAGAGGAAGAAAAACAATGGATAAAAAAACAAAAAAGCACGAAAAAAAATACGGCAAACGACTATTAGCCTTTTTGATATGCTTAATACATACAAGCATTATAAATGTTTTTCTTTTTCCGAAAGAAAAATTAAGTTTTGAAGTAAGCATCTCAAATAAAATTGTTTCTGTTGACGAAACAGTTAAAATAAATATTAAAATAAACGCGAAAAACGAGTTTATAAAAACCAACCCAAGAGTAATTTTTTCTCAGCTAAGTGATGATGCTGAAATAATACATTCTACGGTTGCCAAAAAAAATACAGGTATTGTTTTTAGTTTTAATATTAAGTTTTCAACAACAGGGGTGAAAAGTTTTTTTTGGAAACTTGATAATAAACTGATTGATAAAACGCCAATAACAATAGAGGTATTACCTCCACCACTTTCCAAAACCTCCGAATTCGTGTGGAGCATTTTTACTAATTCAGACTTGACTAAAAAAACTACCGGAATTATACAAGGCGAAAACTATTTTATTCTGCTTTCAGGATATTTTTCAGAAAAATTAAGCGATACCGTAATCAGCAAAGTAGAATGCGAATGCCCTGAAAATGCAATTATCGAAAAAATTAAAATTACAGAAAAGAATATTAATACAGAAAAACAATTAAAACCTGTTGCTTTATTTCAATGGATACCGTTATACTCAGGCACACAACTATTACCTACAGCTAAAGTTTATATTAAGTCTAAAAACCTGCAACAAAACAATGCTTCTTTTGTTATTATATCAAAGGCTTATACAGAAAAAATACAACCGGCAAACACAGTAAAAACAGAAAACAATGTTTTAAGTTCAAAAATCTTAAAAACCATAACAACGCCCACAAAAAAGCAAACTACTAAGGTAATACAATTAAACGAAACAGCAAAAAAAATTTATAATTTAAGGTTATTAATATCAAACTGTTTTTTTGGATTTAAATATAAAAAAGAGCTCAGAAAATTAGAAGCTACATCACAAACAGAATTTAGCCTGCCTGTATTTCAAAAAAAGCGTATTTACACTTTTATCACATTAAGCAGTATAGCAATTCTTTTTCTGATTGTTTATATAATCAGAAAAAAAAACACTGTTTCAAACACAATAAGATTAAAAAAAACACCTGTATTTTTAATCTTATTGTTTTCAGTAATGCTTATATATTCAAGTTATGAATTTTTAATTTCACATAATAAAAAAGGAATATGCGTTTCCGAAAATAATGCTTTTATTTATTTAAGCTCAATCCCTGAAGATAAATCCTTTTATAATGAGCAGATCAAAACAGGCGAATGTGTTACAATAATCGAAGAAATAGATAATTGGTATTTAATAAAAAAACAAAATGGAATTACCGGTTGGCTAAAAAAAGAAAACATACTGCCCTGTTATTAAATGAGCCACTTGCAAAAGTTGATTGCTTTAGCAAGTAGCTGAGGTACTTGTAAAAGGTGAATGACTTTTTACAAGCACCTCTAATCAGCTCATTTCATTGTGCTTTTGGTATATTTTCAAACTCTTTAAATACTTTTAGTATTTTTTTGTTTTCTTTTTTTGTGCGGACAGCTATTCTGATAAATTCCCCGACCATACCCGCCAATTTATTTGCGGATTTAAAAAAACTACCTGCTTTTCTAATGATAATCCCTCGCCTCGCAAAAAAGTCAAAAGCAAAATCTTCAGTAGTATCCAAAAGCTGAATTAAAATAAAATTACACTCGCTTTTAAAAACTTGTATTGATTTTATTTTAGACAAATTACTAAACAAATAATTACGCTGTGAAATTAAATACTGTTGACTTTTTTCAAAAAACGCAGATTGCGTATTATTGAAAATATAATTACCTGCAATATCGGCAAAAATATTTATGTGCCAGGGTAATTGCAAAGGGGAAATCTTTTGTACAACAGAATAATTTGTACAGGCATAACCGAGCCTTATGCCGGGTAAGGCAAAAAACTTTGTGGCGGCTCTAATTATCGCAATGTTTTTAAATGAATGCTTTTTAAAAAGGACGATACTGTTGTACTTGCATGAAGACAATTCAAAAAAAGCTTCGTCCAATAATAAAAAACTTTCTTTTTCTCTGACAATTTTATATATTTCAAAGAGCGTTTTTTCGGGTATACATAAACCTGTAGGATTATTTGGATTTGCCAATACGAGTAAATCATTTTTTTGTAAAACTTTTTTAATTCTGCTTACATTTAAAGAAAAATCCGTATTAAGCGAAACAGAAACACATTTTTTACCGTGTACTCTTGCTCTAATTTCATACTCCGAAAAACAGGGTGTACAAATTACAACACGCTCTGCAATTGATGTAAACAAATCAATTAACTCAACAGCACCGTTTCCCAACAGAGTCTGATTTATTTCACACCCAAGATAACCTGCAACGGATTTTTTTAAACTTCTATATTGCAAATCAGGATAGGCTTGTACTTGAGAAATTTTTTTTATAATTTCAATTTGAACCCGTAACGGTATACCCACCGGATTTATATTACTGCTAAAATCAATTAGCTTACCGTCAAAATAATGAGAAAAAGAAATTAAATCGCCACCATGTTGCATTTTAACCTGCCCAAAAAACTGCTTTTAAAAAACAACTCATTTTTCTTTAACAAAAAATTCTTGCGGATTATTTTTTGCATAATCACTTCCGCACTCAGAAATATTTTTTTGCATTGCTTTATTGATCTCTGAGACAGTTGCTTTGTACCAATGTACGGTTTTGCCAAATCCGAATTTTGTTTCTCCGCGAAAAACTAAAGTATCAACCTTAAATTTTTTACCGTCCGCCGGTTTAAAACTAATATGACAAATATAATATCGTCCGTTTCTGGGGTCAATTACATATCCGTTTTTCCAAACTCCCGTCTTTATATTTTTTAAACCGTAAATAGTCGGCACATCACGCCTCCTAAATTTTTTCAAATTACTGCCCTTCGGGTGGCGAGGATACTCATGCGTACATTTATCCAAAAGCACATCAGGCGAATGCTTTGGCGCAATTAAACACACACCGCATAAAAAATTATTCTCAACATAAAAATACCAATAACCTGAAGGATTTTTTCCCGACATACTTTTCCAATATCCTTCAATCGGATCGCTTGCAAACAAAAATGTTGTCAAACAAAAAGCAAACGACAACAAAATTTTTTTCATAAAAACCTCCCTTTAATCATAATCAAAGTATAACAGAATTTTAAAAATATTACTATCGAAGAAATTGCAAAAGTCAGACGAGTTTTGCAATTTCTTCTCAAAACGTATCAAAAAGCGCAATGAAATGAGCTTCTTTAAAAGGTGCTTGCAAAAGTTACTCCACTTTTGCAAGCAGCTCGGATACCGTCCGGCCCAAAATCAGGTTAAACGATTTGTTAAAAAGTCAAGGAATTTCTTTTGATAACCACGACCTGCGTTAGCGATTGTAGGAACGTCTGCCGTGTTTTTCAAAACACGGCAGACGGATCCATTTTGCACAATAATTTCTTGTGCAAAATTAGCCGAAGCGATAGCGGAGTTCCGAAATGAGCGGCGGTTTGATTTATGGAAAGCTTTTATTTTTTTAATCTCAAACCGCAACGCCCAATTTATATTTTTAATTTGTTGCAGTTGACTATAATTTTTTTTTGTGCTACACTCATTTCGAAAATTAAAGGACAAAATTATGAATCAGGATTTTGATGTACAATTACTTTGGGTTATTTTAAATGAAACAGAAAAATTGAATGACTTACTTGTTTCACTTGAAGAGCATGGAATTACGGGTGGCACGATTATTGATTCGACCGGTATGGCTAAGTTGCTTTATCATAACAAAAAAGACCTGCCATTTTTTGGCTCGCTTTATATGCTTATGAATGACGGACGCCAAATAAACAAAACAATTTTAATGGTTTTAAATAAAGAAAAAGTTGAAACTGCAAAACAAATTGTTCACGATATAACAGGCGGAATGGATCATGCGGGAAGCGGAATAATGTTTACAATTCCGGTTCTTTCTGTTGAAGGGCTACGCTAAGAGGCAAAAATGAATATATTATTTTATATCTCGGTGATTTTGCTGGCAGGTATGGTAACCGCTTGGGTCTTAAAACGATTTAAATTTCCGCATGTTACAGGATATTTAATCGGCGGAGTTTTAATCGGCCCCGCTGTTTTGGGTATTGTGCCCGCAGACACTCTTATATCATTGGAACTCATTTCAGATGTGGCTTTGGGGTTTATTGCTTTTTTGATAGGAAACGAATTTAAAGTCAGGCAATTAAAACGCGAAGGCAAAAGTATTGTTATTATCACTTTTTTTGAAGCCATGACCGCAGTAGGTTTGGTGTTTGCGGTTATGTACTTTGCTTTTAATCAGTCCATACCATTCTCGCTGATGATTGCATCAATCGCTGCCGCAACCGCACCTGCAGCAACACTGATGGTTATAAGACAATATCACGCAAGAGGGAACCTTGTGCATACGCTCTTGCCGGTTGTAGCCTTAGATGATGTCTTCAGTATTATTACATTTGGTATTGCAACTTCTATTTCAAAAGCTGTCATAAAAAATGCAACCCCGAATATTATGAACATGCTTGTTTTTCCGATTGCGGAAATTCTCGCTTCAATTCTGTTGGGTCTTCTTGCTGGATTTCTTGTTTTATTTGTATTGCGTAAAATACGCTCGGAAGCAAACTACTTAAATGTTTTAATTGCCGGTGTGTTTTTATGTATCGCCGTTTCCATCAAGTTTCATCTTTCGCCGCTTTTATCCTGTATGACATTTGGAGCTACTATTGCAAACCTCCTTCCAAATCCGCAAAAGCCTGTTGCTATTTTAGATCATATCACGGCACCTATTTATCTTTCGTTTTTCACAATTTCGGGTGCATCATTAAACATCACCGCTTTAACCCATGTCGGTTTAATCGGTATTTCTTATTTTCTGGTAAGATTTATAGGCAAATGGCTTGGGGCATTTGTCAGCTGTAAAATGATGAAAAAACCTGCGGAAGTTTCAAAATATTTAGGTATAGCATTGATGCCTCAGGCCGGTGTTGCCTTAGGACTTTCACTCACCGCCGAAAGAATTATCGGAGCCCCTTACGGTGCACAAATAAGAACAGTTATTTTGGCAACAACGGTCGTGTATGAATTACTCGGGCCTATGATGTCAAAGTTCGCACTCAAACAGGCCGGCGAAATAAAAGATACAAAATCTTAAACCGAAGAAATAAATCTTTGGTTGCAATAGGGTAAGGGCTTAACCCCTACCCTCTTTTTGTTTTATATCGCCAAGTTTTATTCCAAAGCATTCCTTTTCGATAGCATTGTACGGACAAGCATGTACACATTCATCACAGCGTATACAATTATGACTGTTAGGGGTTAGGTATGTCGGAATATCCAATTTGCAGGTGCGTAAACATTTTTTGCACTTAACACATTTATCTGGATTAATTCGCAATTTATAAAAACTAATCGGATTAAAAATCCCTAACAGAGCACCCAGAGGACAAAGAAATCTGCAAAAAGGTCTGTATACAAATGTTGACAGTAAAATGATAAACCCTGAAATTACCAACTTACTTGTAAACAATGTACCCGCTGCAGCCCGTAGCCACTCGTTAATTGCCATCAATGGTAATGCCGCAAAAAGAGTTCCCGCCGGACAAAGATATTTACAAAAATACGGGTCGGTAAATCCGTAGGCATCTTGTAAAAAAAACGGAAGCAAAAATACAAATACCACCAAAACAACATAACGAAGCATGTTTAAAACAGAGTTTAACTTTTTCGGGATTTTTATTTTAAAAAAAGGAATTTTATCCAATAAATCTTGAAAAAATCCGAATGGGCAAATGTATCCGCAAAAAAACCTGCCTGCCAAAATTGCAAACAAAATTGTCAATCCGAGTGCGTAAGTCGGAAAGTTAAACTTAGGATTACCGTCTGAAATTGATGCTTGAATAGATCCTATAGGACAACTTGCAACAGCACCCGGACATGAATAGCAATTTAATACCGGAACGCATACCTTTTTGCCGGCTCCGGTATATATCTTTCCTTCAATAAACCCTTTTAAGTTTCCGTTTACGGCAAGTGTACCCAATGCTTGAATTAAATGTCGCCTGTTGATGCGTTTGTTTTTTTTGTTACCCAATTCCAATACACTCCATACAAATATTCACGGCTTTTTTAAATACAACACTAACCTCGCCACCGATAATACCTAAAACAATCATCAATATCGAAATACCAAAAACTACTAATGTCAAATTTTTTTTCATTATGTTATACCTGATTGGATTTTAATATACTTATAAAAAATTTTCAAGCATTTTATTAAATTAAACATAAAAAAACAGCAAGGGAATGTCGGAATAAAACCAAAAAGCAATGCCTTAATTAAAACATTCCCTTGCTTGCAACCCGCTCGCTTGCATAACCTTTTGCCCTTTACTTAGAATCAAAATCGCCGTTTCTCCCTCCGCTCGAAAGGCTTTTTTCTTTCATACAAACGGGCAAAAGTGTAGACTAAGCTCGCAAAAAACAGATTAACGCTTTAAAATTACACGCCGGTTTTCTGCTTTACTTCCCGCGTATAACAGCCAAAAGCCTTACCTTTTTCAAAAAGACAGCACCGCAAGTTTTGATAAATCAACGGCGATTTGACTCGCAACTTTTACATTGTTGTAAACCAATTTTATATTTGATTCAAGACTCTTCCCTTCAGTTGCTTTAACAATTGCATCAAGCAAAAACGGCGTTAATTCTTTACCTGTAATTTTTTTATTATCAGCATCTTTTATTGCCTTTTCAATTACGCCGGCTATATAATTTTTATCCATTGAATATTCTTTCGGAATCGGATTTGCAACTAAAAAGCCGCCTTTAAATCCAAGTTGAGTGCTTGCCTTAAAAGCCTTTGCAATTTCTTCAGTTGTATCCATTTTGTAAAGAACTTCAAAATCGCTTTCGGAAGTAAAAAATGCCGGCAAAGTTTTTGTCTTATAACCTATAACCGGAACACCGTTTGTTTCCAGTACTTCAAGAGTCAAGCCTAAATCCAAAATAGATTTTGCACCTGCACATACAACCAAAACATTGGTTTGTGCAAGCTCACTTAAATCAGCACTGATGTCCATTGTTGCTTCGGCATTGCGATGAACACCGCCAATTCCACCTGTAGCAAAAACTTTAATTCCTGCAAGATCTGCCAATATCATTGTAGCCGCAACTGTTGTAGCTCCGTCTTGCTTTTTACTAATTAGAACAGGAATATCACGCCGAGAAGCTTTTGTAATTTCCAAACCTTTCTTTCCAAAGTAGTCAATTTCATCTTCTGTCAAGCCTGCTTTAAGACGACCGTTTATAATTGCCATTGTCGCAGGAACGGCACCGGTATCACGCACAATTTGTTCAGCTTCCAATGCAGTTTCGACATTTTTTGGATAAGGCATTCCATGACTAATAATTGTTGACTCAAGTGCAACAACCGGCTTATTATTTGCAATAGCCTCTTTTACATCATCTTTAATATCAAGATATTGATTCACTTTTTCCCTCCGCTAAAATATTTTATTATTTAAATTTTTTGCTACCGTTTCATTAGTCATTACACAAATTTCGGCAAGGCGTGTAGCAATTTTTGCTTTATCTTCAATTGGCATTCCAAAACCGGCAACTATACCTGCCATTGTAGCATCTCCTGCACCGGTTGTATTTACCGGCTTTGTAATAGAAACAGGAATAATGCCTGATTTATCTTTAGTGGCATAATATAAACCGGCACTACCCAAAGAAATAAAAAGCTGTTTGACACCTGCATCAAGTAAAACTTCTGCTGAATCTTCAAGAGTTCTCTTTTTACTAAGATGCTGAGCTTCCGACAAATTTGGTTTAAAACTATGTATCTTCGATAAATAAGGAAGACATTTTTCCGACTTAGTTAAACTGACAGGATCTACACAAATTGGTATTTTGACATTCTCCATTAAAAAAGAAAAAACTTCAATCGGCCAATTTGTATCAATTACACAAACATCATGCTGATTCACCAAGGGTAATATTTTTTCAAAATATGAAATAGGAACACTTTCGATTAAGATCATATCATTTATTGCAACATACATTTCTCCTTCTACATCATTTACAAAAAGATAACTACTCGTTTCAAATTTATCTGTGTAATATGAATTGGTAAAATCAATCGAAAGTTCAGATAGTTCTTTTTGTAAAAAATCTGCAAAAGTATCTTTAGCAAAAGCTGAAAAAAAACTTACCTTTTTTCCTAAGCGAGCAAGATTTTCACAAATATTGCGTCCTACTCCGCCGGAAGAAATCTTAACTTGTCCAATATTCGAATCGTGCAGAGTAAGAGCGTTTTTTGAAATTCCGGCAATGTCAATATTAGAAGCACCTAAAACAGCGTATTTTAAATTCTTCATTTGATTTTAGCGGCCACCCTTTTCATAAGGTTTACCTGCGGCCTTCGGTCCAACAACTTTAGAACTAAAAATTACCAAAGCAACAATAGTTAATGCGTAAGGCAATATATAATAAAAAGCCGGAGGTAATGACAACAAGAAAGACATATTCCAATTTGATGCAATTGAATCTGTATATAAACTTAAAATTTGTGCAAAGCCAAAAAATAAACCTGCAGCTAAAACTTTAAACGGTTTCCACTGACCAAAAATTAAAGCAGCCAAGGCAATAAAGCCTGTTCCATGAATTGCTGTAATCGTGTACTGTGTGTTTTGAGTTAAAACCATAATACCACCTGCAAGACCCGCAAAAGCTCCCGAAGCTAAAACACCGATATAACGCATTTTATAAATATTAATACCTAAACTGTCAATTGCATGAGGGTTCTCACCGGTTCCTCTAAAACGCAAACCAAAAGCAGTTTTATAAAGTACATACCAAGTTATTATTACCAAAATAAAAGCAATATAAACCGTTACATATATCTTTGAAAAGAACCAATCACCAATAATGGGAATATCTTTTAATAAAGGAACTGACATTTTTATAAAACCGGTTTGAAAAGAATCAGTCCTTTGTTGATGAAAAATAATTTCTGCCAAATAAATTGTAATACCACCTGCAAAAATGTTAATAGCAGTTCCCGAAACAACTTGGTCACTGTTAAGATTAATACTTAAATATGCATGTAAGCATGAAACAATCATTCCTGAAAGAACACCCACTAAAAGAGACAACCATGGCGCTGCCCCGCCCATATATTGTTCCAAAAAAACAACAGAAGCGGCTGCCGCAAAACCACCTATCATCATTAAACCTTCAAGGGCAATATTTATTATTCCGGAGCGCTCAGAAAACAAACCTCCAAGAGATGCAATAATAATTGGTGTTGAATAAATTAATGTTGACTGAATAATTGATGAAAGTAAATCCATTATAAGCCCTCCCCAAGTTTAACTAAAGTTTTTTGTATTTGTCTTCTTATAGCAATAAAAACTATAATAGAAGACGAAATAATAATAGCGATTGCATTTGGAACGCCCTGCCCCTGCATAAGAGGTTGTGCAGCTTTTAATGCTCCCAATAACAAAGCACCAAACAATGAACCAATAGCAGTATTAGCACCAACCAGAGCAACGGTTATTCCGTCAAAGCCATAATTTTCAAAGAAAGGCAACATTCTTCCACGTCCAAAGGTTCCGCAAACAATAATAACACCTGCAAGCCCCGCAAAAGCCCCTGAAATTACCATTGACAATGCAGCATCTTTCCTTACTCGCATTCCTGCATAAGAAGATGCAAAAGGGTTATATCCCACAGACTTTAATTCATAACCAAATGTTGTTTTATTAATAATAAACCCAAAAGCAAGTATAGCCAAAATCACAATCACAAAACCAAAGTGAAAGCGAGAATTTCCTGTCAATGCTGACAAGAAATGACTTTTTAACAAAGCACCGTCATGCAAGGCAACAGTTTCGGATGTTGTACTTCCCGGTAATGAAAGCAAAATATAATTTGCAAGATACATGCCTGCATAATTTAGCATAATCGTAACAACAACTTCATGAACATTAAACTTTGCTTTTAAGTAGCCCGGAATAAAACCCCAAAGGCCGCCACCAATCATACCTGCAAGCACAACAAGTGGCAACAAAATAATTGCAGGAGCTTCTACCAAAACACCAACAACAGTTGCAAAGGCAGCACCCATCAATAACTGCCCTTCGGCACCAATGTTAAACATTCCTGTACGGAAAGAAAATGCTACGGACAACCCTGTTAATACAATAGGCATTACATAAACAAAATATTCACCTATCAAGCGAATTGAAAAAAATCTTTTTCCTGTTCCGATTCTGTCAATATTGATACCAAAAACAGCACGAATAATTGACTTAAATAATACAAGTGGATTCTCTCCTGAAATAAGCAATACCAATGCACCAAGTAAAAATCCAAATAAAACAGCAATAACAGGAATAAGTACTGCATGATTTTTTTCTGCCGATAAAAATTTACGCAAAGCTTTCATTCTAGTCTAACTCCTTTTTACTTTCTCGTAAAGAGCCTGAACCGGCCATCATTAAACCGATTTCATTTTCGTCAGTATCCTTCGCATTTACAATGCCAACAATTTCCCCTTCGTACATAACTGCAATTTTATCGGAAACGCTTAACACCTCTTCCATCTCTAAGGAAACCAATAAGACAGCCTTACCACTATCTCTTTGCTCAACTAATTTTTTGTGAATATATTCAATTGCACCAACATCAAGACCACGAGTAGGTTGAGATGCAATTAAAACATCAGGAGATCTAAAAACTTCTCTTGCAATTATTGCCTTTTGCTGATTACCACCGGACATATCACGAACAACTGTCTTACTTCTTTTTGCACTTCGAATATCATATTCATCAATTAGCTTATCAGAAAAATTCTTTCGCTCATTGAACTTAATTATACCTCTTTCAGATAATGGTTTTTTATAATAAGTTTGCAAGGCAGCGTTTTCTTCTAATGTAAAATCAAGAACCAAGCCGTATTTATGCCGGTCTTGCGGAATATGACCTAAACCTTGCTCAGTCCGACAGCGAATATCCATCTTTGTAATATCCTCTCCTTTTAAAAGAATTTGTCCGTCTTCTATAGGTCGTAAACCGGTAATTGCTTCAACCAATTCGGTTTGACCGTTGCCGTCAATACCTGCAATACACATAATTTCACCTGAGCGAACATTTAAACTAAGATTTTTAACAGCCATTAACCCGCGAGAATTCTTTACAGAAATATTTTCTATTGAAAGAATTATATCTTTAGGTTGAGCTTCTTCTTTTTCTACCTGAAAACTAACTTCACGACCAACCATCATTTCAGCCATAGACTTTTCATCTGCATCTGCAACATTAATAGTACCAATATATTTACCACGTCGCAAAACTGTACAACGATCGGCCGCTTCTTTTATTTCTTTAAGTTTATGAGTAATAAGCAAAATAGACTTACCCTCTGCAGCAAGGCGTTTCATAATTTTTATCAATTCTTTAATTGCATTGGGAGTCAAAACTGCTGTAGGCTCATCAAAAATAAGAATTTCAGCGTTTCTGTAAAGCATTTTTAAAATTTCAACTCGCTGTTGCATACCAACAGATAAATCTTCAATTTTTGCCATCGGGTCAACTTCAAGCCCATATTGCTTACTAATAGATCGTACTTTTTCTATAGCCATTTCCATATCAATTCTTCCAAACGATTTCATAGGCTCTTCTTTAAGAATAATGTTTTCGGTAACCGTAAAGTTATCAATTAATTTAAAATGTTGATGAACCATTCCAATACCCATATCATTCGCTACATTTGGATCTGTAATATTTACCTTCTTACCATTTATAAGAATTTCACCTTCATCAGGATGATATAGTCCAAAAAGCACACTCATCAATGTGGATTTACCGGCCCCATTTTCTCCAAGTAAAGCATGTATTTCACCCTTTTTCAATTGAAGGTTAATTTTATCATTTGCAATTATACCCGGAAAACGCTTGGTTATATTGCACATCTCAATTACATAATCACTCATGTTTGCTCCTCATCAAAACTTTTATATAAAATCACAGAATTACTTTCGTTTTATGTATTCCTAACTTATTAGCCAGAACTTCTAATTCAAGCATTCTCTTTTTAGAAGGTATGTCTGAATTTGTTATATATTTACTTTTTGTACCCCGCAAATGTACTCTAATCAATTTTAATAGTACTACCGGATAGTTTTTAATTGTATTACAAATCTTACTAACAGTTTCATCAATATCATAAAAATTATTTATACATACAAGTCTAACTTCTTCGACTTTATCCATTTCAAGCAATAATTTTAAATTATCAAAATTACGATTAAGTTCAGGCATTGTTTTTTTTGCAAAGCACAGTTCTTTTAATCCGATTCCTGAACCTTTTATATCAAACAAAAACTTATCGGTAAGTTCAATTAAAGGCTCTATTTTCTCATATAAAAAAAAGCCGTTTGTATCAACATAGCATGTCAAGCCATGTGGCTTAAGCAATTCAAATAAAGCTTTAACACCTTCAGCTTGAATTGTTGGCTCACCCCCCGAGACTGTAACACCTCTAATAAATGGCATATATGCCAGAATTTGATTGGCAAGTTCTTCAACTTCATAAAGCGTTGCATCTTTTGATTTCAATGCAATAGTTTCAGGGTTATGGCAGTAAACACAACGAATATCACAACCCTGTAAAAAAACACTACAACGATTTCCGATACCTTCAACATTAGAAAAGGGAAGTATATTATGAACCAAAAGCGTCATATTTATTTAAATTACTGAGCGCTTCGCTCCGTTCGGGAAAAAACTTCTGCACATTCATCAGTTCCTGAACCAAACCAAGTTGTATCTCTCAATACTGCATTTTCCGCACGAGCTTTTTCAACTTCACTTTTCTTCACTAAATACCCCGTAACGCGAATTAAATCAGTGTTTTTTAAGTAGGTTGTTATATACCTATAACCTGAAACAAAAGCCCCTTTGATAATATCCAATACAGCATCAGGATGTTCCAATGAAGTTTGGTCGAAGGCAAATAAATCACCTGTTCCTGAAGGGAAATACTGATGAAACGGAGCAGATTGTTTAAGATGATCAATAAGCGGCGGCTCTTCTCCTACTCTAATACGATGAGCAGGTGTGTTTACCTTATCTTCATCATTAATGCTGGCACCAACTTGTGCATGCAATAAATAATGATGATTAGTTCTACCTGCATGTGGTGCATAATGTGCTTCAACTTCCTTTTGAAGCTTCTGCATAATTATATGTCCAATTTCATCTCCTCGCTTAGACTTTCCGAAAGTTTCATTTATGCCTTCAATCTCAAGCAAACGATTTACGGCATCGGCAAGCCCAACAATAGCAAACATTCCCGTAAAGTTATCTTTTTCAATAAAACCTTCTTTTGCTAAAAAGTTAGTTTCAAAGAATTGAGATTTTTCAACAATATAAGCAATTCTCTTATCCATAATTGAAAGCATTAATCTTGAAATTTTTGTTAAAAGAATATCAACAAAGTGACTTGTAGATTCAGCTTCTTTAACAATGGTTCCAAGTCTAAGTCTTGAAAGTGTATAAGCACCACCTGCAGTCGGCAAGGCATTATAGCAACTACACATAGCATAACTGCCTAAATCCTTAGTGTAATAAGCATCATTTGCAAAAGACGGCTTTGAAACTCGTAAGCAAGCATCAACAGCTAATTCTGCAAATTCATCAGAAGTTTTTGTAGGATCATATTTAATGCTCATATTCGGGGTAGGATTTTCCAGTTCAATAACAGCTTTTAAAATGAGTCGACCGGCCTTTGTATCATAAGGACCAATATCCGCATGACAAAACGAATCGGTGATTGTTTTATCAATGTGATTTAAAAATCTTTTAATCTTAATATAATCGTCTTTTTCATTTGTAATAAAGGGTTCTAACAATGTATCCAAATGACCAATAAACACAGGAAATGATGTAATTGACGGAACATGAGAATAAATAATAAGCAAACCGTCAAGACATTCATCAAGATTTTTAGGAGCCGGCAAATCTAAAAACTTACAACCTTTTTTTACATAAACAGAATAATCGGGAAGAATGTATCTTGGGCGATAAACAGCATAACCTTCATTTAAATCACAAATCATACTATTTTCAACATATTTCCATTCTTCTTCAGTATAGCCCAATAAATCCACAGGAGAAAATATGCGCTCTGCGGCATTAGCCAAATTATACAGCTTCTGCTGATAAGTCAGCATTGGACTTGTAACAATCTCTATAAAATTTTCTTTTTCTGAACGCATATTTTACCTCCTACGATAAATGTCGAGCCAAACAAGTACTGATTTGGCCCGAAGTAATTAACTGATTATTTTTCAAGTCTTGGTGGAAGAGATCTAACTGTTAATTCCCCTGACTTTATTTTATCCTTATATTCTTCAACTAACTTTATTGCACCGGCAGACATATTTGGATTATTTTCAGGTAAGCCTACACCATTATTTGCAATATTGAATTCAATAATTTTTCCACCGGGGAATTTACCTTCATATTCAAGTCGGCAAACATCTTCAGCGGCAACATCAACTCTCTTCATCATTGAAGTCAGCATAACAGATTTACCGTCTTCATAAATTCCGTCTTCATACTGATCACGGTCAACACCAATTACCCAAACATCTTGACCATTTTTTCGGCGATCTTTTGCTTCCTTAATAAGACCGTTTCCGGCGCCTCCTGCAGCATGATAAATTACATAAGCCCCTGCATCATACATCTTACTTGCCAAAGACTGTCCCTTACCTGCATCGGAAAAATCACCAACATAGTCTACTTTTACTTCAATGCCGGGATCTACAGTCTTAACACCATGCTCAAAACCTGCTTCAAAATTGTGAATTAAGCCGAAGTCTCCACCGCCGATAAAACCAACAGCATTTTTTCCGGCTTCTTTAGCCGCTTGAGCAGCGGCAACACCTGCCAGGAATGAGCCTTGATTTGCAGCAAATATAGCACTTACAACATTGTCCCTTTCACCAACAACCATGTCTATAATCAAGAAATGAGTGTCAGGAAAGTTTGCCGAAACTTCAGAAATTGCTTTTTCAAACAAAAAACCTGCAGCTACTATAATATCGTGCTCATCTTCAGCAAAAGTTGAAAGATTAGGAATGTAGTCAGCATCTGAATTCGACTGAGCATAAACAGTCTCTGCACCCAACTCTTTACCTGCGCGAAGAATACCTTCCCATGTTCCCTGATTAAAAGAACGGTCGTCAATACCGCCTGTATCAGTAACAAGAGCAAATGTAACCTTGCTTTTTTTCTCATCACCGGCAGAGGCTTCAACCTTTCCGTCTTCATTTTTGGAACAGCTGAACATCATAAATAAAGATGCAGCAACAATCAACACTAATAGCTTTTTTCTCATAGCCTTTCCCCTTTGTGCGACATTAAAATCGCATTTTATTTAACATAATGATTATACTAAATTTTAGTATAAAAAACAAGACCAAAAATTAAAAGCCTTTTAAATAATTTTATGCAACCTATATTTTTAATAAATTAAGCAAAAAAAACAGCAAGGGAATATCATAATAAAAAAAATGCAGTGCTTCCATTAAAACATTCCCTTGCTTGCAACCCGCTCGCTTGCATAACCTTTTGCCCTTTACTGATTATTAAAATCACCGTTTCTCCCTCCACTCGAAAGGCTTTTTTTCTTATATTAAACGGGCAAAAGTGTAGACTGCGCTCGCAATATCATACTAACGCTTTAGCATTACATGCCGGTTTTCCGTAATACTTCCCGCATATAACAACCGATTTTTTTCTTCTATGTAATTCTAAAAAAATAACACCGCAAGTTTTGTACAAAGTTGTAATATTACTTGCAATTTAGCACCGCAAGTTTTGCCAAAGGCAAAACTTGACAGAGAAAAAACAACGAATGTTGTTTTTTCTCATAAGTTCTCCGACCCGAAGCGACAGCGAAGGGATACGCCCTAAAAAAATTACAAATCAAAATCAATACAGACAGGTTTATCGTTTTTTTCATTAATTATAATTTGTGCATCAACGCTATACATTTGCTTTACGGTTTCTACTGTAACAGCTTTTTTAGGCTCATCGTAAATAATTACCTTTCCGTTTTTTAGTCCGATTATATAATCACTGTATTTACAAGCAAGATTAATATCGTGCAAAACCATAATTATTGTTTTATTGGACTGTCTATTAAGTTTTTTAAGAATTTCCAAAACCTCAATTTGAAAACTCAAATCAAGATATGTCGTAGGCTCATCTAGCAATATTGTATCACTGTCTTGTGCAAAGGCCAAAGCAACCCAAGCCCGTTGCCTCTGTCCGCCTGACAGCGAGCCTATTTCTCTATCGCGAAAATCAATTAAATTTGTCTCTTTTAATGCAAGTTCTATTTTATGTTGGTCTTCACTATTTAAAATACCGAAACCGTTTTTATGAGGAAAACGACCGTAGCTTACAAGTTCTTCTACCGTTAAAGAAAGTGGTGCAGACGGAGACTGAGGCAACAAAGCAAGCTCCTTGGCGACCTCTTTTGTATTTGAAGAAAAAACATTTTTATCCGATATATAAATTTCACCTTTTTGTGGTTTAAGTATTCTTGCAATTGACATTAATAGCGTAGACTTACCACAACCGTTAGCACCAATAATCGAGGTTACTTTATTTTTTTTCAGTTTTAAATCAAAACCATTAAAGATAATATTTTTTTCATAGCCGAGTGTAATGTTTTCAATTTTTATGCCGGACAAACTTTACCTCCTTTTATTAGCAAATAGATAAAATACGGAATGCTGATTATTGTTATGATAATTCCGGTTGGAATACCAAATAAAAACGGAATTATCGCAATTAAAAAATTAGCACTCACTATAAGTAAAGCTCCAATAAATGCCGAAACCAAAATCGAAAAATAATGATTATACCCGACAATTTTTTTTGCAATATGAGGAGCAATTAAACCAATGAAAAAAAATTGTCCGCCAAAAGCAACACTGGCAGATGAAAGAGCAACTGCAGAAAAACTGAAGAAAATAAATTCTTTATTAAAATTAACTCCAATTCCGGTAGAAACAACAGAGCCTAAATTCATAGCATTTAAAAACCTTGATTTATAATAAACTATTAAAATAAAAAACAAATTCCAAATTGCTATTATCATTATGTACATCCAATCCGAAGCCCATAATTGACCTGCAGACCATTTTGCCATAAATTCCAACTTATATTTATCTAAACTTAAAACCAAAGCTATTTGCAAAGCACTAAAAAAAGAGCTTAAAGCTATTCCCGTTAAAATAAGTTTTGTTCCATTTAATATATTATTCTTTCTGTAGTTTGCAATAAAAATAACCAATGCCGAAATCAAACCTCCGATAAATGCAAATACCGGAAATAAAAAACTGTTTACATTGTTCAGCGGAAAAAGAAGCAAAAACAAAAGCACGAAAAAACCGGTTCCACTGCTTATTCCAAGCGTTCCGGGACTACTCATATCATTTTTTAAAATCGACTGAAAAACTAAACCGCTGACTCCCATACCGCTACCTACGATAATTGAAAGAAACATTTTGTTTAAACGATAATTCCTGTAAAAATTAAGCTCCCGATTTCTACCGTACCCAACCATCAATTGCAAACATTTATAAAAGCTGTAATTAAGTTGACCAAAACAAGTACTTAAAATCGATACAACAAATAAAATAATTAAAAGTGCCAAAACGATATACAGTTTATTTTTATTACTCATGCCAAATATCACATCATAGAAGAAGCTTTTTGTCTGCTCACCCAAATTAAAACAGGTACACCAATTAAGCTGATAATTACACCAATAGGGATTTCCGATGGTCTTAAGATAATGCGTGCAAAAAAATCACAAACAACCACTAAGACACTTCCCATAAGCATTGCTGTCGGAAGTATGTACCTGTAATCGGTGCCAACCATTCTTCTGACTAAATGCGGCACAATTAAACCAATATAAGCAACCGGTCCAATTAAAATTACGCTTATAGAAGTAAGTACCAAAACTATAATTAAAACAATAAAACCTATTTGACTTACTTTCACACCTAAGCTAATTGCTACATCGTTGCCCAGGTTGAGTATAGTAAGCTGTTTACTGATTGCAATTGAAAAAAGCGAAAAAACAATAAAAACAGGAATTGCCAAAGCAAGAATACTCCAGTTTGCATTTGCTAAACTACCGGCATTATAATAAGCCATTTTTTGAAAGAGTTTTCCTTTGATGATAAATATCATTGTCAAAGAAGAAAACAACATAGAAACGCTCATTCCTGCCAAAACCAATCGCTCTTTTTGAAAAGTACTTTTCCCCATAAAGCTGATTCCTATTACCAATACAGTACTTAAAAAAGAGCCTAAAGAAGTAAGTGCGAACATCTGCAAACGACCAATAGCAGGCAAGAACATTGCAATAAGTACAATTGCAAATGAAGCACCGGAAGAAATTCCTAAAAGTCCTGCATCGGCAAGAGGATTATTTGTAGAGCCTTGCATAATTGACCCTGTCAATGCCAAAGAAGCTCCGACTATTATTCCTGCAAAGTAACGAGCCAATCGACTGTCTCTGATGTAAATACATTCGGTTATCTGCGCATCATAGGCAAAAAGAGCCTTTATCACTAATTTAAAGCTAATTTCTTTTGCTCCAAAAGAAACATATACAAACGCAAAGCCAAAAAGCAATAAAATTCCTGTAAATAAAAATACTGCAAGACTTTTTGGCTTTGCAAGAAAATGAGTCTTAGACATCGTAAAAATTTATTCTTTTAAAAGAGAGTCAACGATAATGTTTGCCTGTTCTTCTAAATATAGAGGGCTTTTATCTACAAGTAATACCATATCTACCGGAAATACTTTCTTATTTTTATAAGTTTTTGTATTTGAAAAAATAGGATCGCTGTGTAACTGTTCGGGATAAGCACCTGACATACCAAGCAAGAAAAAACAGTCACCAATATAGTCAACGGCTATTTCCATAGGCCCCATAAAGGCGTGTTTTGGAGGCATTTCAGTTTCTTTGCCCATTCCATAATCAACAAGTAATTCTTTGCCAAACTTTTTCTGTGGTGTTAAACCCAATTTATCAAACATAATGACATTGATATAAAAATCAGTATAACCACTAATCATAAAACCGTTCATTTGAGGAATATATGAGCCTTGAGAAATTGTATTATTTGCAATATCAAAACCACCGTCAATCAATCGTTGCTTAATTTTGGCAATTTTTTTCTCTTGCGAATCAATTTTTTGCTTGATTTCATTTTTATCAATATCGAAAATATTGCAAAAACCTTCCAGCCGTTTTAAACTGTCAGGCTCTTCAATATCATAAGGGGCAACAAGAGCAATGTCTTTAAGTTTTTCGATGTTTTCAATAGCCATTCTTTTATTATAAATAATAAGGTCAGGATTATATTTTGCAATTTCTTCTACATCAAAAGGTTGTGTCTCTTTTAATTCCGAAATGCCTTTAAAAATTTCAGAAAATTTTCCTGCAGAATAAAAATTCATTCCGGCAACAGGTTTAATACCCAAAAATACCAAGTCCGAAGTTCCGGCTATTGTTACAACTCTTTTAGGTTTAATAGGGACTTCAATTTTATCTCCATTAACTGAAACAATCTCCTTGCTGTAAGGTAAGACCGTAAAAAAAATCTCTTTTTCAAGTACATTATCACTGACTTCTTTTACGGTTAAAATTCCTTCACCGGCTTTTGCTCCGATAATTTTTAAGCCGTCAATTTTTAACAAATCCGCCGGTTCACAACTTAACTCAAATTTGGCATCGTCTAAACCTTTAACCGAATAAGTTAAAACCTTCTCTGATTTTTCAAGGATTTCAAATTCCTTGACATCTCCTGATATGCTCTTTTTAGCGCAACCAATAAAACACAGACTAACAAGAGCCGTGAAAAAGAAAATCTTATTTATTTTTCTCATAAATACATCCTTTGTCATTTGAATTTGTTAAGTATACTTAACATTTGACCAAAGCAGTGTATTATTATTTAAAAAAAAAGTCAAGTCATTTACTTTAAATTTCAAATAAAGTAATCCGGTAAAAATGCAAACTATGAGAAAAAACAACATTCTTTTGAATGTTGTTTTTTCTCATATGCGCAAGGAATGCGTAGGATTGCAAGCGGTTTTATTAAAAAACCGTTTGCAAAATAAAACTTAAGGCGTTAATTATAAGCCGCAAGTTTTAGTCGGAGGCGACAGCCGTAGTCCGTAGCTCTCCGACCCGTAGCGACAGCGAAGGGATGCGCCCTTAAAAAAAATTTAATAAAAAATATTTAATTAAAACCATTCCCCTTATCGCTTGTCATTATTTTATTTTTTGAACATTTTCAAAGTTCTGTTTCCGATAAAGCCGCCTGCAACCAAGAATATGAAAAATAGCCAGCCGGAGAGGGAAAAGTTTGCAATTGGAGTGAAAAGTGCGCCGACATTACAACCGTTTGAAAATCTTGTTCCAAAGCCCATTGCAAAACCGCCGATTGCGAATATAAGAACATCGCGGAGTTTAATTTTTAGCTCGGAAGTAAAGGTTTTCGTAAAGGTTCCTGAAAGCAATAAGCAGATTGCTGTCCCGACTATTATGCCAATGTTCTGCGTGTAAATAGGATGTTTGAAAAACGGCATTGTAAAAGGGCCTGCGGGTTTTCCCGTAAATCCGGTTAGAGTGTCAATGCTGACTCCGAAAGCACGCAAAATTCTACCAATCCAAAATCCGTAAGGTGTCGAAGCACCCCACCCCATTTTGGTTACGCCCATTAACAATGCAAACAGTACGGAAAGCACTATCGCACCGGTTGTAAGAGACCAAGGTTTTACGAAGAGCCTTGAGTATGTGTCTGCGCCTAACGGTGTGTAATTTGTAACATCAACTTCTTTTTGAGTCGCTTGATTTGCTTCCGCTTCCACTTCAGTGAATGTGTTTGCTTTTCTTCGTTTTTTTTCATACATGTATGCAAGCATTATGACTATACCGGCAAACAAGGCTGTTACCAGTATAGCGCAAATATAAGCCATAGTCGAGCTTCCGAATTTGGAAAACCAATCAGGAATGAATACACCGTTCCAATCGCCTGTTTTAAATAAAGATTTTTTTATCCAAGACTGCGATGACTGAATCGGAAAGCCGACAAAAATACCGATACCGAAAAAGATGAGTGTAATCAATCCGCGTGGTAATCCTGTTACAACATCGGTTAAAGTTCCTGTTGCACAACATGAAGAGTAACTCATACCAAAGCCGAACAAAAGTCCGCCCACAGCAACACCGATGTTAATAGGTCTTATCCATAGCTTGTAGGACTTAACATCACCGAACATCAAGAATGCTGTTGTAAGAATGGCTGATACCAAGAACATCAACATCAATGCACGCATAAGTTTTGTAGATCCGTTTCTGTAAGCGCGATTAACACTGCCTGCAAAACCAAAAAACGATCTTGTAAGTGCATAGCCTAAGGCAATACCAATTACCCATCGAAAAAATAACATGTCTGAATTTAATAAAACAGACCCAAGAACAATACATAAAATGAGTACAATGAAACCAATAATGTTTTCAATTTTATTCATACCCAACCTCCTATAAAATGTTTTTTTTCCTAGTTGTAAAAACATAAAAAACAAACCCCAACAATGACCATGCTATTAAAAACAGCATTGATGAAATACTTAATTGTGCCGGTGACCCCGGTATCAAAAGTAATCCGATAAAAGTTAATCCTATAATAAGACTTACAAAGCAAAGGAACTTATCAGTTTTTTTATCGGCTTTTTTTATTCCTATAAATCCGACATAAGAATAAGCAATCGCTGCAAGTACCGATGCCATGTCTACAATTAAAATTATTACATTTCGCCCGATCCAAGGTCCGATTAAACTTACTGCACAAATAAAGAAAAGCGCATTTATATAAACGCCTTTTTTATTGCAGGCAGAAAACATTTGAGGACAAAGATTTTTATGTGAAACAGCTCCAAGTAATTTTGTACTGCTCAACATAAAACCGTTTATTCCGCCGGTAACAGCCGCAAGAAGGGCAACCAATAAAAAGATAAATCCGAGCTTTCCTGTTTTTGCTATTACAGACGAGCCTACCGCCCATTCAACACTTTTCAAGTCCGAAGGCGAATAACTCAATGCCGCAATAATGTTCAAAAGGTTGTATATCATTATGCCGGCAACTATTGAAAGAACCGTAATCAAGTGAGCCTTTGACGGTTTGAATTCCAAATTCTCCGACACTTGAGGAACAACATCAAATCCTACAAATAAAAACGGAATAATAGCTATAACGGGTGCTATTTTTGAAAAAGAAAACTCCGATATGTTCAGATAATTTTTCTTAAAATAAGCTAAATCACTTTTTGCGAGTATTACAAAAAACAATGCAGTAACTATAATAACAAGAGACATAATCATTATGTTTTGCACCATTGAGCTTAAAGAAATACCTCGTGCATTTATCCATGTAAAAATAATTATTGGTATGGAAGCAATGACAACATCGGTAAAAAACACTTGGTATCCTCCAATACTGTACAGATAACCCCAAAGCAAAGCGTTACCGAAAATTTTTCGACTTATTACAACATAAGCTGTAGCATTCAGCGGAATCATACTTAAATAGCAAAGAATTAACGACCACCCTACTATAAACCCCTGAACTCTGCCCAAATTATCAAGTGTGTATGAAAACTCCCCGCCTTCGCCCACATTTTTGCCAAGCATTACCTTATACGCCCTTTGTATCACGATAACAAAAACACCGCCAATACCCAAACCTATAGCCGTATTTAAAACACCGGAATTCGGCAAAAAAGACTTTCCGGGCAGAACAAACGAGCCCCACCCGATTATTGAGCCTATAACAAGATTGAGTATATCAAACTTGGATAAAACTTTTTGTCTCTTTTCATTTTCTGCAATTTTCATAAGAGCTTACTTAAAATTATAATCAGTAACAATCGGCTTCCTTCCCAGTGTTACATCATTAAAATACTCATATACACTTATACCCAAAAACGAGCCCATTATGTTTATCACATTTTTATAACCGCTTCCCTGCAAAGCACAAACGGCATTGTAACTTCGTTGAGCAGACCTGCAATGTAAATAAACAGGTTTGTCTTTTGGAATTTCCTGCATTCTTTCCCGCAACTGACTTAAAGGTATATTCACCGAATTGATGAGATGACCTTCTGCAAACTCGTCCGGCTCTCTTACATCAACAATCATGGCGTTACTTTCAACAAGAGACCGAACTTCCGTAACAGGAACCTGCTTAAACTTTCCGTTAAGTATATTAAGTCCGACAAGGGCTGCATGATTTACAACATCTTTTGCAGTTCCGAACATCGGCGAATAACAAAGCTCAAGCTCCTTTAAATCTTCCAAAGTTCCGTTTAACATAATACAGGTCGCAATTACATCAATGCGTTTATCCACATTGCCTTTGCCGACAGCTTGAGCACCTAAAATTTTTCCTGAAGGCACTTCAAAAATCAGCTTAAAAAACAAAGGATTTGCTTCCGGCATCAAACCGACTTTATCGCCGGGGATAACATACACAAAATTATAATTCAAACCGTGCTTTTGACATTCCTTTTCGTTTAAGCCCGTACATGCCGCATTATAATCAAAACACTGCACAACCGATGAGCCGATAACACCTGTATTCCTGTGATGAATTCCGTAAATAGAATCTGCGGCGGCTCTTGCCTGTCTTTGTGCGGGGCCTGCCAAAGTAAGTCTTGTTTTTTTATTTGTTATAAAATGCGAAACTTCTATTGCATCGCCAACAGCGTATATATTATCAACACTTGTTCTGTAATCATGGTCTACAAGAATAGCACCTGTTTCGCCCAATTCAATACCGGCATCTTTTGCCAATGCAACTTCAGGACGGACACCCAAAGAAAGCACAACAACACCGGCAGGTACCTTTTTACCACTCTGCAATATTACGCAATCATCTTCAATTGAGTTAATACCGTCATCAAGAATTAAATTAACACCCTTATCGTGAATTTCCTTGTGCAACACCTGTGCCATATCGTAATCCAGCGGCGCTAGAACCTGATTTAGCTTTTCGATTAACGCAACATTCTTTTTTGCAAGCAATAAGTTTTCTGCAACTTCCAAACCAATAAAGCCCGCACCGACAACCGCAATATCCTGCACATTATTTTTTTGAATATAACTGTCAAGTTTTTGTATATCGCCAACATTCCTTACAGTAAAAACACTTGGTTTATCCACTCCGGGAATTGCTCTCGGAGCGAGCGGAGAAGCTCCGGGCGAAAGAATCAATGTATCGTATTTTTCCTCAAACTCCTTGCCGGACTGAAGATTTTTAACCGCAACAGTCTTTTTATCGGGATTTATCTTTAGAACTTCATGTAATGTCTTAACCGTAATATTATATTGACTTTTAAAAATATCGGGATTCATCAAAACAAGCTCTTCGCTCTCGGGTACAATCCTGCTTAAAAAAAACGGAAGCGAGCAGTTTGAAAAAGATACATTTTCACCGCGCTCAAATATTACAATTTCCGCACTCTCATCTAACCTTCGCAATCTAGCCGCAACTGAAGCTCCGCCTGCAACTCCGCCAACAACAACAAATTTTTTACCCATCTGTACCTCCTAATTAACTATCATTCTTAATTATACCCCATTTTTTCAAGTAAGTCAAGAAAATAAATAAAAAAATAGTTAATAAAAATACTTCAATTCAAATAATTCAAGTATTTTTATTGCAACCCGCTCGCTTGCATAACCTTTTGCCCTTTACTGACAATTAAAATCGCCGTTTCTCCCTCCACTCGAAAGGCTTTTTTTCTTATATTAAACGGGCAAAAGGGTAGACTAAGCTCGCAAAAAGCAGATTAACGCTTTAGCATTACACGCCGGTTTTCTGTAATACTTCCCGTATATAACAGCCGATTTTTTTCTTCTATGTAATTCTAAAAAAATAACACCGCAAGTTTTGTACAAAGTTGTAATATACTTGCAATTTAACACCGCAAGTTTTGCCAAAGGCAAAACTTGACAGAGAAAAAACAACGAATGTTGTTTTTTCTCATAAGTTCTCCGACCCGAAGCGACAGCGAAGGGATGCGCCCAAATTCCAATCGTTAATTTATTAATTTGTAGACAAAACTCAAAAAAAGTGATAAACTTGCGAAATTATTTTGGAGAAACAATGATAAATATTTTAATAGGAATCTTGGTTTTAAGCTTTGTTGTTTTTATTCATGAGCTTGGACATTATATAGCGGCAAGAGCTTGCGGTGTTGAAGTAATCGCGTTTTCCATCGGCATCGGGCCGGTATTATTAAAGAAAAAAATAGGTATGACAGAATACCGAATTTCGTTACTTCCCTTGGGCGGATACTGTAGTATGAAAGGCGAAAAAGCGTTTGTACAGGCAGTTGAAGAGAACCTGTCTGAAATACCGAAAGAAGAAGGTGCCTTTTACAGTGTCAGTAAATTAAGGCGAATTATTATTGCGTTTGCAGGGCCTTTTGCGAATTATATTTTGGCAATAGTATGCTTTGCAATTGTAAGTGCAATTGGTTTAACATATTACACTGTGTCGAACAAAATTGCGCCCGTATATTATTATTCTGCAAACGATAATTCCCCGTCAAAAAAAGCCGACCTCCGTATGGGCGACAGGATAATACAAATCAACGATGAGAAGACAGAATACTTTGACGATATTTTAAAAATTATTTCGGTCAATCCAAATAAGGAGCTGACTTTCCTTGTTGAGCGAAACGGTAAAATCATTACAAAAAAAATCACACCTGAGCTTAACAAAAAAACAGGTGCAGGCTTTGTCGGCTTTTACGCCTATGTTCCACTGAAGGTAGGTAAGGTGCAAGAAAATTCCAAAGCAAGAAAAGCCGGATTTAAAGAAGGCGATATAATTACTGCAATAAACGATACCGAAATATATAATGACAGAGATTTACAGTTCTACTTGGATAATAATTCTGATGTAACTAAAATAGTATTTACTGTTTTAAGGAATGAGGGAGAATTAAAAATACCCATTAAGATTTCCGAAAATACAGAGGGCATCGGAGATCTCGGGCTTTTCCTAGAAAGCATTAAGGTAACAGTTGAAGGAACCAATTTTTTAAAAAGTATTCAAAACGGGTTTACGGAAACAAATAAGACATTTGTAATTGTTTTGCGTGGATTAGGGTTACTATTCAAAGGTTTGGACTTTAAATCTGCTGTATCAGGGCCTATTAGTATTAGCAGTATGCTTGGTGAAACAGCGAGGGTCGGATTTAAAGAAAGTTTTCTAAAGGGCTTATCAAATGTTGCAAATTTTGTCAGTATCATTTGTATTTCCCTTTTTATTATGAACTTATTGCCAATTCCTGTTTTGGACGGAGGTATTATTTTTGTTACGCTAATCGAAATTATTGCAAGAAAACAAATTCCGCCAAAAATTCTACATTATGTTCAATTGGCCGGTTTTTTTATACTGTTAGTTATTTTTGTTTTTGTGCTTTGGGCAGATATAGGACATTTAATCAATTAAATCAGGAGACGGTAATTTATGAAAATTCGATGTTTATGTGAACACAAATTTGAAGTACAACCTATAGTTAAACTCGACCTCGATAAAACACCGGAATATTTAGACAAAATAAAAAACGGTACTTTCAATTCTTTTAAATGTCCAAAATGCGGTTACGAGCTTAGAGCAGAAAGCAAAACCGAAATTATATGGAAATCAAAATCCGCAACTTTGGTTTTTATTCCCGAAAATAAAAGAATATACGGTTTATCAATTTCCGCAGGCGAAGACGAAAAAAACGAAACTGAAAATAAAAAATTCAAGTTCGACAAAAACACCCCGCTTGTAATCGGATATTCAGAGCTTGCTGACAGAATAAATGTACTTGATGCAAACCTTGACCCGAAAGGAATTGAAGTCGTTAAATTTATTGCACTTCAAAATGCGGGGCCGGTCGATAAAAAAAACTTAAGCATTTTTTTCAAACAATTAAAAAACGATAAACTTGAATTTTTTGTAAGCGGCTTAAAAAAAGACGAGGTGGCTGTTATCAAAATACCCAAAAAGATTTACGATGAAATTTTGAATGACAATAAAAATAACGAATTGTTTTCGGCAGTATCTATTGGAAATTATATATCGTATAAAAATATTTACATGGAGGGTTCAAGTGGTTAAAAGGTATTTTACAGGATTATGTTTTTTCTTGTTTTGTTTTTCTGTTTCATTTGCAGAAGGTGAAAATCCAAATCCTACGCCGAATGAAACCGAACCATCTGCTACAAATGATCAAATGTCTTCATCTGAAAGTACGGATAAATCCGACAACGAAGAAAATCCTGAATCTGAGCCCCAAAACAGGGATATTACTTACGAGCATTATCATCTGTTTCAAAACGGTGTTACTGAAATTGTTGTTACTAATAGCTCATCTGAATTCTATGTAGCCGGAAACGATGGCTTTGTTACACGGTACAAATACCCACAATTACAACCTGATACCTGGCAACTTTCTGATATTTCAATTAAAAAAATGGCTCTACACCCCAACCAAAAGCACCTTGCTATTTACGAAAGTAATGGTTTAAGCGATCATAGAATTTCTGTTTGGGATTGGAACAAAAAAGAATGCCTTTTTACAAAAAAACTTGACAACTCAGTGTTATCGCTTGTTTGGTCTGCAAAAGGGACATATCTTTTTGTCGGAAACACTTCTATGGACGGAATATATGTATTCAACTTAAATGGAAAAAAATTGGATATTTTTGATGTTCCGCCCGGTATAGTTCTTTTATCTGCTACAGGCCCGTCAGAAAAAAGTGTTATAACCTATGGCGAAACAGGTAGATTAGTTTACACAAATTTGAAAAATAAACAAATGCCTATACAATATCCTACGGAAGCCTACTTAAAGTCACCTGAATTGATTAGAAACTTTACTCAAATAATCGGATATAAAGGAAAGCAAGTATTTGTTATTGACGCCCTTTCAGGCGAAACACTGAAAACATACCACGCTGTAAATCCAATTTTTGCATGCAAACTTAAAGACAAGGTTCCACTTTGGATTGATTCAGGCAGTAGTGCCAATAACTGGTGCATAAGACAAGGAAATGCAAAAACACCCGACTTTAAATTACCGTATAGAGCTAAACCTGTAGCGGCAAGACATGTAGGTAATCACATTGCTGTAGGCACGAATACAGGTCGTGTGTTTCTTTTAAATCAAACGGCAGACTCAAAAATAACATTTTCTGAAATTCCTACGCCGAACTTAAATCAAATATTAGACATTGACACTGACGGTCAACATATCTTTTTTCTGACTAAAAACAAAATAAAATATATAAACAATTATAATGACGCTCCTAAATTGCTAACCGATGTAAAAAATGTAAACAAACTAAAGATTTACAAAGACGGTTTACTTTTATGGTCAAATAAAAAAACAACACCGGTATATTATTTTTCATTTAAAACCAATAAGAAAAAAATTATTTATCACCCAAAAGAAACGATTACATCACTTTCAATATACGAAGATAAAATTACAATGACTGAATATTTTTCAGGTGTTACAAGCATCAACTTAAATACAGGGAGCTGCGATTTTTGTTATTCAGCAACAGGAATTCAAGATGCAGTACAAATAGATAAAACCTATATGCTGGTAACAAAAAGCTCTATCGATAAAAATAAAACACCCGTTTTTTTAATAAACACAAAAACAGGTGAAACACTCCCTTTCCCGGTTGAGGGAGAATTTGCATTTTCACTTACACGAGATGACCTTAAATATAATGAATTAAGCTGTTTTGTAATAAATACTATTAACTCTGAAAATATAACAGAGCTTTTTACTATTACTGTAAATACAAAAAAACCGGCGGAAAGCAAGTTCAAAAAAATTCTGGCTTACAAAACAGAAGACCTAAATGCGTTTGTTGCCTCATCAAAAAAACAAATATTGACAAACCTTGGGGGTTACTCATTAATTTATCATAACAAAAATACGCAACAAACTATAAGTCTCATGCGTACATACACTCTGACAAACAAGGCAATTTTTACGAACAACTACATATTAAGTTTGAATGATGACGGTTCAGTATTATGGTACGACCGCGAAAACTTAAATGCTGTCGCAATTTCAACACTTGAATATTAAACTTGAATTTAGCTACTCACTTGTCAGCTGTGCATGTTTAATTTCACGCATTATTTGGGAAAACATGGTTTGAGTATCACTACCGTCAATATGTATAATGTTTACACCAAATCGCTCCATTCTTCTAAACCATGTTTCCTGTCGTTTTGCAAACCGACAAATAGCCTGATGTAACTTTGTTACATATTCATCAAAACCGGTAAACTTATTTTGCAAGTATTCTGTTGTATATTTATATTCAAGTCCGAGTGCAATAAGCCTTTCCGATGAAACACCGCTTTTCAGTAAATCTTGAACTTCGTCTATCATACCGCAGTCAAGTCTTGCCAATAACCGAGTTTTTATACGATTACGCAAAGCCTCCCTCTCAAAAAAAATGCCGAAAATAAGCGGGCTAACCTTTACGGGGCTTTCTTTTAAAAACTTGCAAGGATTTTCTTTTTTGTAAACGGCTATTTCAATAGCACGAATAGCCCTTTCGGGTATCAGTAAGTCCGTCTTATTGTGTAAGTTAGGATTTAAATCCAAAAGCATGTTTGCAAGCTCTTCTATGCTTTTTATTTTTAGCTCTTCGCGTAAAGCGGTGTTTTCCGGAACAGTAACCAGTTGATAATTGCGTAAAACAGAATCAAGATATAATCCTGTTCCACCCGCAATTATCGGTAAAGCCTTCCGATTGATTATTTCAGGAAAAGTATTATAAAAATCTTTTTGAAAATTATAAACATTATACTCACTGTCCAAGTCGCAGATGTCAATTACATGATACGGAATATTTCCGTATTCGGATAAATCTTTTCCTGAGCCAATATCCAG
The DNA here is from genome assembly GCA_002749205.1 of Treponema sp. Taxonomy (GTDB): domain Bacteria; phylum Spirochaetota; class Spirochaetia; order Treponematales; family Treponemataceae; genus Treponema_B. The sequence continues at coordinate 47,071 of PDOP01000034.1, forward strand.
TTTGCGGTATACTTGCCTTGAATCCACAGAAATAATTTCACCATTCAGTTTTTTAGCGAGCAAAACCGCCAGCGATGTTTTACCTGTAGCAGTAGCACCCAAAATAACAATCGAATTCACATCATCAGTTTTAGTTTCTATTTGCTTGGTTGTAAAATTTTGCAACATATCGGTTTGTATCGTTGACGGTAACATAATTTTAATGCCATAACATTTATTTGATTATCAATGATACATCATCAAATGCTTGCACCTTACCTACTTCCCATAACGGAATATTTTTTTTGTTAAATTCAGCCCTTATTTTTTCGGCTTCTGTTTTATTCACCGAAAAAAGCAAACCTCCTGAAGTTTGCGGGTCAAATAGTATTTCTTCAATCCCAACATCATCAATTTCAAACTTAAACTTGTCTTTTAGAAAAAGCCTATTTTTTTTAGCCCCGCCTGTAATCAACTTATGTTTTGCGGCATGATATGCTTCATCAATATACGGAATTGCATCTGCATAAATTAAGGCTGTCTTATCATCGCCCAACATTTCAAGAACATGTCCTAAAAAGCCGAAGCCGGTAATATCCGTGCATGAATTAATTTCAAAATTATGAAGAATTTCCGCAGAAGATTTATTCAATGTTTTCATAATATCAATAGCCCGTTGCAACACATCGTCACCGACAGCTTTGGCACCGTAAGCCGAAATTATAATACCGACACCCAGCGGTTTTGTTAAAAACAAAACATCATCAATCTGAGTTTGGCAGTTAGCCCAAATTTTATCAGGATGAACTTTACCCATAACAGAAAGGCCGTATTTTGGTTTAGTATCATTTATAGAATGACCTCCTGCCAAAACAGCACCGGCTTCTTTTACTTTTTCAGCACCACCAAGCATAATTTGCTTTAACATATCATAGTTTCCGGTTTCGGGGAAAGCCACGATATTTAACGCAAGTACGGGCTGGCCACCCATTGCATAAACATCACTTAAAGCATTTGCTGCAGCAATCTGTCCGAAAAAATACGGGTCAGTAATCATTGGAGGAAAAAAATCCAGTGTTTGAATAATCGCCAAATCTTCAGTCATTTTTATAACAGCCGCATCGTCCGAATGCTCATAACCGACAAGACAATCTTTGTGAAAAGTTTTTGGTAAGTCAATTAACATTTTTTCCAGAACACCTGCTCCGAGTTTAGCATTTCAGCCCCCTCCCGCAAGTAAAAGCTCTTTTTTGTCTATCATAAAACCTCCTTGATAATGATTTTGCGATTATAACAATAAAGTTAAAAAAAAACAAGTCGAATTTTAACATTCAACACTATATCCTGATTGTAAATTCATTTCCTAAAATTACATACTAAAAAAAAGGCAGTTTTAAGCCGATACACAAGGCATGAAGAAGTATCTTGTATTTTTAAGTATATCTATGTTATTATCCCTGTCTGTATTTGCAGGTGAGAACAATAAAAAAAGTGAAATTTCGCAATTCTCGGTTATAATCCGTGAAGAAGCTGTCATATTAAATTGGAAAACTGACATTCCAAATCAAAATTTAATCATTTACAAATCGACTTCGCCGTTTATAGCTTTTTCATCACTGGTAGATGCTGTGTTAATTGCAGATTTTAAAGACACCGGCAACCCGTTTATCGACTATCCTGTACCGGGTATTCCGTATTATTATTCCATTGTTACGGAAAACGAAGTCTCTTCAGGAAGAGTTGATTTTATACCCGGAAAAAACACTTCTAACGAAGCTGTAGAAGTTTTTTCCGAAAAAATGCCGACTGTTTCTGCAAAAAACAGTAAAAATCTTCGTCCTATGCCCCTTCCGTTTCTTAATCCCGATAAATCACAAGAACTTCCAAAAACGATTTTTTCCGGTGAAACAGAAAAAATCATTTCTTTACTCAAGAGCAAATCAAAAAACTATGAAAATTTTTTAGAATCAACAACAAAGAGATCTACATACTTATTTGATGAAGAAAAAATATCCGGCACAACAGGAGAGCTGTTTGGATTACAAAAAATCATCAAATCCTACTTTTACACCGAGCAATGGCATAATCTTGAAGTGAACTTAACGAACTTTTTGCAAATTAGAAGAAGCCCTGAAGTAACTGCAAGAGCCCATTTTTACTTAGGCGAAGCATATTTTTTCCAGTCCAAATATTCAAAAGCATTGAAAGAATTTTTTCAATCAGAGCAAATTTACACAAAAAAATCAAACGAATGGATTCAATATTCACTGTTAGAGTTGGCAAAATCCAAATGAAGCATAAAATAAAACTAACAGTAAAAATTAAAAAAACTGTATCCTAACTCTTAAAAAAGTGTTCATACTAATAGATAAGGGCTTAAAACAACCTTATTAAAACTAATTTGAGGTGATCGATATAACATGAAAAATATAAAAAGATTGTTTTTAATTATTCCGGCTTTACTGATTTTTTGCTTTTTTTCAAATCCTGTATTTGCAAAAGAATCCGAAGGAATAGGTATCGGCTCCGATGCGGCATATCCTCACATTGAAAAAGCCCTTAAAGAACTGCCTATAAAGGCTAATACTATATACTATGCAAGTGATTCGGATATTGAAAAACTCATCGGTCTTTCAGCTGATATAGAAATAAACCTTCTGGAACTTTTGGACTGCACATACAGATACCTAAATGCAAACAACATGCGAATTCAAATTAACGGCTCTTCTTTTCAAAGATTATTACCGAAATTCGATTTCGGGAAAGAGCGTGTTATGGCGTTATTACCAATTCATAAAATTACAAAAATCACAACAGGGGCAAAACTAAAAGATACAGACCACGCTCTTGATATTTACATGAATTCAGAATACATAGAATACATTGAAATAGGAACCGCTATGTATGAACCACATTTCGGTTTCAATAAAATGGAGCCAAACCTTTTTTCACAAGCATTTGGAATGCGTGTAAAAAAATGGGCAAGCAAAAAAGACATAGAAAAAATACATCTTTACGACAGAGGAAAAGCGGCTATTTTTGTCAAAAAGTTTTTTAAATCAAAACACTGGTATATCTGGCTAATTAAAAGAAAATAACCAATATCGAAAAAATTAAGCATTCTGTATACAGAATACCGGCGAGTAAAACCGGAAGGTTTGCCTGAAATGTAATAAACGGCAGTTCTGTAAACAGAGCTGCCGTTTCTAAGACCGCCGATATCCTTTTTCTCGTTTAATTAAAACACTAAAGACAGTTGGAGCGAAAGCGGAAAATGTCGCTTTTATTTTTAAGAAAAGAGAAAAAGATACAAGGCGGTCGGGGGTTGCGAGCGTGGAATGTTGTAAAAATAAAACAATAATATTCCTCGCAATGTCAACATTCCAATCGCTATAAAAAAAATATCAAATAAAATTGACTTAAAAAAAAGCGACACCCAAATGAGTGCCGCCAAAATGTCGCCTATTGCAATTTAGTTAAGATTTGATTTTTTTGCAACATACTGCAATAATTCGACAACTCGATTGGAATACCCCCACTCGTTATCATACCAAGAGACAATCTTGAAAAAGCGTTTTTCGCCGGGAAGATTGTTTTGCAAGGTTGCTTTGCTGTCGTAGATAGAAGAGCGTTTGTCGTGTACGATGTCGGTCGAAACAATGTCTTCAGTATTATATCCGAGAATATCTTTGAGGTAAGTTTCCGATGCTTTTTTCATAGCCGCATCAATTTCCTCAATTGAAGTATCCTTTTCGGTGCGTATGGTCAGGTCAACAATTGAACCCGTTGGTGTCGGCACACGAAATGCCATACCGGTCAGCTTACCGTCAGTTGCAGGAATAACTTTTCCAACAGCCTTAGCGGCACCTGTACTTGAAGGAATAAGATTTACCGCGGCGGCACGACCACCCCTCCAATCTTTCAGTGAAACACCGTCAACAGTTTTTTGTGTTGCGGTATAAGAGTGAATTGTTGTCATCAAACCTGTTTCAATACCGAAGCCTTCTTTCAAAAGAACATGCACAAGAGGTGCCAAACAGTTTGTAGTACAACTTGCATTAGAAACAACATCATGCTCATCAGCATTAAACTCATTTTCATTTACACCAAGAACAAACATTTTAATCGGCTTGGCAGGATCTTTACTCTTTGAAGGTGCAGTCAAAATTACCTTTTTCGCACCGGCTTCAATATGCTGATAAGCCTTTTCGTCAGTATAAATACCTGTTGACTCAATAACAATATCAACGCCCAAGTCCTTCCAAGGTAACTGCGCCGGAGTTAAGCCTCGTCCCGACAAACATTTAATTTCATGTCCGTTTACAACCAAAACATCATCACCGTTAGTTCCAAGCTCTGCATCCATTCTGCCCTGAACAGAATCATACTTCAACTGATATGCAAAATATTTCGCATCAGTAGAAAGGTCAACCACGGCAACAACATCAATTTTGTCCTTGCCCAAAAGCCCCTGTCCAACCAACGACTGAAAAACCAATCTTCCGATTCTTCCAAAACCGTTAATAGCTACTTTCATTTTATTCTCCTCATAAAAAATTTAACCTGTCTTATCATACTTCAAAAACTCGGCTCTGTCAATACTTCAATTTTAAAAAAAAATTGCTTAACGCCACCCCGCTCCCTCGCATAATCTTTTTATCGTTTCTGTTTAACATAAGCGAAGTCTCGGGGCGAGCCTTCTTTACTTAATAAAAGGAACGATAAAAAGGATAGACTTCGGTCGCCACATCAGGTTAAGGATTTTGTAAACAGGGCGGTATCCTGAAATATTCTCACCTTAGTCTTGCAATTTCTTGAAATAAAGTTTCAAAAACCGCTTGACATTTTTCTTCTTATATTGTATATTCTCAAAAGACAACGACGCAGGGTAGAGCAGTTGGCAGCTCGTCGGGCTCATAACCCGGAGGTCGGAGGTTCGAGTCCTCTCCCTGCTATCAACTCCCTAATTAATACTTCCAAATAATTTTTAGCTTAAAATATTTTTTACTTTTTTCAAAGCTTCTAAAAATAAATCTATTTCTGCTTTTGTTGTACTGTGTCCGATTGAAATGCGAATTGTATTTTGTTGTAATCCTGCCCTAATACCCATTTCCGAAAGAATTGGTTTTGTTTTCTTTTTAGACGAGCATGCCGAGCCTGTTGAAACAAAAACACCCTCATCGGATAAACATCTGGTTAAGACTTCGCCGGTTATCTTTTCGTCTGCGAATTGCAAAATATACGGCGAAAAATTATTTGATTCCAATTCCCTGTTAGCCGGAATTAAAACAATATTAGACATTTGTACAATCTCGGAAATAAGATAGTCCATAGTCGAATTGACGGTTTTAATATTTTTATCAATGTTGTCTGTCATATCTTTTATGCAAGATTGTAACGAAAAAATTCCTGCAAGGTTTTCTGTACCGGAGCGCACGCCAAACTCCTGCCCGCCTCCTTTTAAAAACGAGGAAAGCGAATTTTTTAAATACAAAGCACCAATTCCCCGTGATGCTCCAATTTTATGTCCTGCAAATGCCAATGAATCAACGCCTAATTCCGAAACATCTACTTTTATCTTTCCGACCGCCTGAACAGCATCTGTGTGAATATGTATTTTTCGTTTTGCAGTTTTTTGTAATTGCTCATAAATTTCTTTTATCGGTTGAATGGCACCCATTACATTATTCACAAGCATAACAGAAACAAACACAGTATTATCTTTAATCGTTTGCAAAACAGCATCAGAAGTAACAATGCCGGCACTATTTACGGGTATTTTCAATACTTCTACACCCAACCGAGAAAGAGCTTCAGCCTGCTTTGATATTGCAGAATGCTCGATTGAGCTTATTGCAATGGAATAGCTTTGAGGATTTGGTTTTGTCAAAACCGACAGCATTGGAAGATGATTACTTTCAGTTCCTCCTGATGTAAAATAAATCTGTTGCGATTTTGCTCCAATAGATTGTGCAATTTCCAATCGAGCATTTTCTAAAGCGGCTTTTGCCTCTATGCCTAAACCGTGAACGGAGGACGGGTTTGCAAAATACTTAAATGCCTTTTCGTTTGCATTTTTAATTGCTTCGATATTGGGCTTATAAGTTGCAGCCCAATCGAGATAAACTTTTTCTTGGTTATTCATTTTTTAATTGCCCCTTAAAAAAAATCAATAATTCATTTTTGTCTGTTTGGTATATAAAATTTTCGTTTAGTTGTTTTTGCAATACAAGATTAATTTTACCGTTTTTGTTTTTTTTATCATTTGCAATATAATCTAATATGCGATTACAAAAAACAAAATTATCTAACTCAAGTTTTTTCAATTTATCCGGTATAAACTTAGTTTCCCAATTATAAAATTTCAGTAAATCCAATACTGTTTGTGCATAAACTTTATCCGTGAGATTCAAAATTACACCCAACTTTAATGCCTGTGCAATTCCCCAAGCAACAGCTTCACCGTGTGAAAAAACATTAAAGCAAGTAAACGATTCAAGTGCATGCCCAAAGGTATGTCCAAAGTTTAAAAACCGCCTTTCGGCATTTTCAAGAAAATCGGATTGCACAATTTTTGCTTTTGAGGTGATCGCAAGGCGTATTAGTCTTTTTAAGATGTTTTCATCATAGGTTGTACACGCTTGTTTTTCCAAAGACATTATTTTAAAGATTTCGCTTGATTCAATAAGCCCTATTTTAAAAATTTCCGCTAATCCTGAGTGCATTTCTTTCATTGGCAGAGTTTTCAAAAAATCAGGACAAATATAAATATGCTCGCAAGGATAAAATGAGCCTGCCGCATTTTTTACAGAGCCAATGTTTATACCGGTTTTTCCGCCAACAGATGCATCAACCATTGCCAACAAAGATGTAGGAATTAACCGGCACCTAACACCCCGTTTATAAATAGATGCGGCAAAAGCTGTTATATCACAAACCATTCCCCCGCCGACAGCATAAAAAACAGAATTTCTGTCCAAATTTTTGCTTAATGCTTTTTGAATTATTTTTTCTGTATAAGCTAAATTCTTGTTTTCATCTCCCGCAGGAATAACAATACAGCTATCAATACCGGATGCGATACTGTGTTTGGTATTACTGTCTACCACAAGTAAAGAATTGGTTTTTTCAAAAACCAATTCTTTACTGTGCAAAAAATGGACAGTGGAATAAACTTCAGATTTTTCAAAAATAATTTTTTCCATAATCAAAATTAAAGAAGCTTTTTATAAAAGTTTTTTTAATGAGCCCAACAAACCCCGAGCAACTTGCCTTCCAACAGATCTAGTAAAACTCGACAACATCGATTCGCCCATTTTTTGCATTTGAGATTTAGGCTGTCTTTTTTTGGCACGCTTTTGTTTTTCGGCAATTTTAGCTTCTTGAAGTTTTTTTTCCGACTCGGCTTCTTTTGCAAATCTGGCTTTAAGTATTTCATAAGCGGATTCCCTGTCTACCATATCCTTATACTTGTACAATAACGGGGATTCGTTTATAACGGCTTGTAGCTTTGAATTATCTACAGTACCAATTTTACTGTGAGGTGATGTCATCAATACTTTTTGCGTAACACTCGGACTTCCGTCATCGGTTAAAACACTGATTAACGCTTCCCCTGTTTGTAAATTGGTAATTTCATCTTCAACTTCAAACTCAGGGTTTGGTCTAAAGGTATCTGCCGCCAACTTAATAGCCTTTCTGTCTTTTGGCGTAAACGCTCTAAGAGCGTGCTGAATTCTGTTTCCCAGCTGACCAAGTATTTTATCGGGAATGTCGGCGGGGTTTTGAGTTATAAAGAAAATACCGACACCTTTGGATCTTACAAGTCTTATAATCTGCTCTAATTTTTCGATTAAAACATCTGAGCAGTTTTCAAAAAGTAGATGTGCTTCATCAAAGAAAAAAACAAATTTTGGTTTTTCCATATCGCCGACTTCAGGCAATGTTTCATAAAGCTCGGATAAAAACCAAAGCAAAAAAGTAGAATACAAACTTGGCTTTTGATACAGCTTTACTGCATTAAAAACATTTATATATCCCCGTCCGTCTGATTTTACTTGCATAAAGTCCGTAATATCAAGTGCAGGCTCTGCAAAAAATGTTTCAGCTCCTTCATCTTCCAAAGTCAAAATTGCCCGCTGGATTGCCCCAACTGATGCAGAAGAAATATTACCGTATTCAAGTCGCAACTCTTTTGAATTTTCGCCAATATAAATTAAAATTGATTTTAAGTCTTTTATGTCAAGCAAAAGCCAGTTGTTTTCATCTGCTATTCTAAATGCAATGTTTAACACACCTGACTGAGCATCAGTTAAACGCAATAATCTGGAAAGCAAAAGAGGGCCTACCTCAGAAATAGTTGTACGCACAGGATGTCCTAATTCAGAAAAAATATCCCAAAGGCGTATAGGATAGGGGGTAAACTCAAAATCTTTTATACCAAAAAAATCAACACGGCGCTGAATTTCTTTATTCATGCTTCCTGCTTCACAAAAGCTCATTAAGTCGCCTTTTACATCGGGTAAAAATACAGGAACGCCTATATCGCTAAAAGCCTCAGCAATAACTTTAAGGGTTATTGTCTTTCCCGTTCCTGTTGCACCTGCAATCAAACCGTGCCTGTTTGACATTTTAGGTAAAAGATAAACATCCTCTTTTGCCTTTCCCAAAAAAATTCCACTCATATTATCCTCCACATTACAGTACAATTTACTTTCAGGATAAGAGTATACACAAAAATCAAAAAAAAATAAACTCTGTTTTCTTTTAAAAATTTTTTTTAAAATATACTAAAAAATCCTAAACTTTTTTTTTGAATATCCGAAGTAGGGATAGGCGTTTTGCCGATTTTTTAAGGAGGATATTATGTTGTCAAGCTATTCGCAATTAAATTCGCTTTCTTATGTAGCGGCTCAGCGTGTCAGCATCGGCGGACAGGCATATTTGCCGGTAAATGCCAATCAATTCATATATTCTCAATTTCAGCATGTTTCTGGTGTTCCAACCCGTGATGAAAACTCAAGTGTTTCCGTAAACAAACTTCAGATTTTAAACAGTCTGATTGAAAATCTTATAAGAATGAGAACAAGTCCAAAATCAGAAACCAAAAACCCTAAGACAGATGAAATCGACCCTAAGCATATCGAAACTTTAATCGAGCAAGTTCGCTCTGAAATACAAGACCTTGACAGCCTTTCGGAAGATATGCCTTATATCACAAAGCCTGCTCAAGAAGCTACACTGCTAAGTCTTACAGCTTAATACGATATTTAAATCTTAACCTTTTTAGGTAAAACCTCTTAGTAAATTGTTCAAGTTTTATGTTCATCGTTCGTTTGTCTTGGGGGGGAGCGGAAAAACAATCGTCTCATTTAATTTAATAAAACCTTGAGGCTATGGGGACGAAGACTCGCGATAAAACAATTTAAGACAGAAGACGATTTTTTGGAGCGAGGGGGAGGCACCCCCTAATAAATTTTTTAAATAAATTTTATTTGTAGACATTTTGTTTTATTTGTGATACTCTTTTGAATAAATTTAAGCGAGGGAACAATGAAAACTTTATTGGCATATTCTTCAAAAACAGGCAACACCAAAAAATTCTGCGAAGCTGTATTTAATAATATCAAAGACAATGCGGACATTGAAATATACACGGTAAAACAAGCGCCCGCCATTGATGAATACGATTTGGTAATTGTAGGATATTGGGTGGACAAAGGAACGGCAAACACTGAGGCAAGAAAATTTATCGAAAGCATTAAAAATAAAAAGGTTGCTTTACTCGGAACGCTCGGTGCGGCACCCGACAGTGAGCATGGAAAAAAGACAATAGTGAAAGTAGGAAAGTTAGTTGATTCATCAAACGAATTTTTAGGCATTCGATTGGCTCGGGGAAAAGTAACCGAAAAACTTACAAAGGCTATTAAGCTCTTACCGCTTCCAAAACATATAAAAGAACAGATGTACGAATCAAGTGTGAATTCACGAGAGCCAAACGAAGAAGAAATTTCAAATGCAACCGAATTTATTAAAACAGCTCTTGGAGTGTGAGCACTTAATCACGCATTTTAAAAGCATGAGGCAATAAATCTAATACATATCCTTAAACTTTTGTTTTAAAAGGGTTTGAACAACAGGCGGCACCATGCTTGAAAGCTCACCGCCAAAACTTGCAAGCTCTTTAATGGAGCTGGAGCGCAAAACAAAATACTTTGGGTCGGGAACCATAAACAGCGTTTCGATTTTTTTATTCAGCCCCTTATTCAAAAGTGCCAAATCAAACTCATAAGAAAAATCCGCAACATTTCTAACACCACGAATTAACGCATCTGCACCAACCTTATCGGCATAATTGACAATCAACGATGACCATGTAACAACCTTTACATTATCAAATTCCGTAACAAGCTCTTCCATCATTTCAAACCGCTCATTATCCGAAAACAAATATTTCTTACTGTTATTTACCGCAATAACAATGTGCAACTCATCAAAAATTTTCGATGCCCGCCGTACAATATCAACATGACCGTAAGTTGGCGGGTCAAACGAACCTGCAAAAACTGCTTTTCTCATTGCAAGAGTTTACTACACATAAAAAAATTAGTCAACAGTATTTTAAATTAAAGCCAAATCTATATCTTTGATATAGATTTAGCTTTGCAACAGACGAGCTTGCATAACCTTTTGCCCTTTTTTGTTTTTTTTAATCAACGCTTCTCCCCCTAGTCGAAGGTTTTTTCTTTTCTACTTAATCGGGCAAAAGTGTAGACTGCGCTCGTTAAAATCAGGCTAACCGAATAGCTTATAAATTTTGTTTTTAAAAAATTCAAACGATTTACATTTTACTTTTTTGAAAATTTACTAAATCATCTAATATTTCAGCATCATGTTGTAAACGCTCTTTGCGCCATTGTGCCTCTTTTTTTTCTTTCAACTTACTCAATATTTTTCTCTGTTTTGTTGCTTCATTATAAACCTTGCGTGCTTGTTCAACTTTTAATTCAGCTTGTGCCAAAAGATTTAATTGCTCTTCTTTTTCAAATTCCAATCGTTTTATAAAAGTTTCACCGGCAACAAAATCATTGAACGAAAAGTCAGCTCCTACAACCATTTTTTTTCGAGCCGAAACTCTGTTATTTGCAATTAATTTAAGCTGTTGTTTTATATACTCACTCTCACTTATACATTTACCGAGTTCTATTTTAGCTTTTTCTTCATAGAATTCTCTGAGTTTAAGAATTTTTTCCAGACGAAATGTATGTTTAATCATATTTCATTCCTACTCTTGCCAACTCTATCATACACCTTACTTCACATTAACAAGTTCTTTGGCGGCCAGCTCTGCCTCTTCTTTCATTTTTTCGCTTACATAAATATCCGCAGACTCACTTGTACTTACAAATTTTTTGGTTGCCCCCATACCCTCTGAAACTGCTTCTTCAGGAGGAATTTCAATCCCTGTTATTTCGGAAAGTTTTTGCAAAGTTTCTTCGATTTCGCTTCCTTCAGAAATGTCTTGCAATAAAAAATCCACTATCGCAGGATAATGCTCTATTGCCTCGTCTAAAGCAGGACTTGTACCTTGTTGATAAGCTCCAACCAAAATCAAATCTTCAGACTCTTTATATGTTGCCAAAAGACGGCGCATTTTTTGTACGGCTTTATTTGTTTGAACACCCGAAACCCTTTTTGCCAAACGAGAAATACTCGCAAGTACATCTATGGCAGGATAATGTCCGCTTTCAGAAAGTTTACGACTAAGAACAATATGCCCGTCAATAATTCCCCTGACTGCATCTGAAATAGGCTCATCTAAATCATCACCGTCTACAAGCACAGTGTAAAAGGCAGTAATTGATCCATGCTGATTTGTTCCGCTTCTTTCCAGCAACTTAGGAAGTGTTTCAAAAACACTGGGGGGATACCCTCTGGTTGCAGGAGGCTCATTAGCGGAAAGTCCTATTTCCCGTTGGGCTTTTGCAAAACGAGTAACCGAATCAAAAAGCAACATTACATTTTTACCTTTATCTCGAAAGTATTCTGCAATTGTTGTCGCAGTGTAAGCACCTCTAATTCTGGAAAGCGGAGCCGTATCCGATGTCGCACTTACGATAACGGATTTCTTCAGTCCTTCCGGTCCAAGGTCATTGTTAATAAAATCCAAAACTTCTCGCCCGCGCTCACCTATAAATGCAATTACATTTACATCAGCATCGGTGTTTCTCGCAATCATGCCAAGTACCGTAGATTTACCCACACCGGAACCCGAAAAAATCCCCATTCGCTGACCTTTACCCACAGGCAACATTCCGTCAATTGCCCGTATACCTGTAATAATTCTTTCTTTGATGGGAGTTCTTTCCATTGGAGTTGGTGGAGAAGATAAAACGCTGTACTTTGTCGGAGAATAAACTTCAGGTTTATCATCTGAAACTTTGCCCAAACAATCAACCACCCTGCCGAGCATATTTTCACTTACAGGCACTGAAAGGACTTCGCCCGAAGCTATGACCTTAGAGCCGATTTCTATACCTTCAATTCTGTCATAACTCATAAGTTTAACAGTATTTTCGTCAAGCCCGACCACTTCACATAAAACAGGTTTATCCTTTGAGTCAACAATTATTTGGCATATTTCACCAATAATAGCCTGTGGACCTTCACTTTCAATAAGCAACCCACTCACTCTTTTGACAACTCCGGTATATTTTATCGGATCAACTTCGGTTACAGCATCTGTGTATTTATCAAAGATTTTTATCATTAGCTCACCCTCCCCTAGTTTGAGCCGAAAATTAACCAACCTAACCTGTAATGTTGCCGGTTTTTATTTTTGTTTTAATCGGCGAGATTTCCAGTATTTTTTGTTCCAGCTCATTAAGCTGTGTTCCAATTCTTGCATCTATCTCACCAAAATCAGTTTCAATAATACAACCGCCCGGGTCAACAGTAGAATCTTCGACCACCGTAATATTTTTAACACTTTCAGTAGCACTTAAAAAATTCTTAGTATGCTCTGTTGTAAGAGCAACATCGGTTAAATTAACCCGTATTATAACATCACCACGACCTTTCACCTTGCGCAAAGCATGTACAATATTTGAAACGACAACATTTCGCTGATTTTCTGAAATAACTTTTACAACCTTTCGTGTCATCAATAAAACCAAATCAACTATTTGTTGCTCTGTTTCAGACAGTATTTCTTCACGCCTGTCCATAGTTTTGTTCAGTATAACATGCATTCTGTCAATCAAACGCTGAACTTCAAGCTCGCCTTCTTTATAACCGTCAGCACGACCTTTTTCAAATCCGTCTGAATAAGCAGATTTTAGCTTTTCCTGCTTTTCCCCTTCAGCACTTGCAATTATTCTGTTTGCCTGCTCGTGAGCATCTGCAATAATGCGTTTTGCTTCATCGTCTGCCTTTTGATTTATTATTTGTGCTTCGTCTGTCTGTCGTTTTACTTCATTAAAAGCTACTTTTTCCGCATCTTTTATAATTTTTTCGGCTTCAGCATTAGCATCAACAATGAGCTTCTCTTTTTCGCCTTCCCAGTTTTGCTTAAATGCTTCGGCTTCAGCTTTCAAATCTTCAACAGTAGGCCCTGAATATTCCGGCTCAGATTCAACTTCAACCACTTCCTCTACAGGTGCAAAATCTTTAAACAATGCTACTTCGTATTTTCCCATATCACGTTTTACTTCAACATTGCGATAAATACCTTTTGCCATATTTACTCCTTACTGCTAAACAAGCTCATCTTCTTCTGCTCTGGCGATAACAATTTCACCCTTATCTTCAAGATGCCTAATGATAGAAACAATTTTTTGCTGTGCTTCTTCAACATCTTTAATTCTAATTGGGCCCATGTATTCCATTTCTTCACGCAACATTGTTCCGGCTCGTTTCGACATATTTCTGAAAATCTTATCTTGAACTTCCGTATCAACCTGTTTAAGAGCTTTAGCCAATTCTTCTGTATTAACTTCACGCAATACCTTACCAATATCACGGTCACCAAGCATAACAATGTCTTCAAAGATGAACATTCTCTTCTTGATTTCTTCTGCCAAATCAGGGTCATCATCTTCAAGCGATTCAATAATTGATTTTTCAGATGAGCGATCAACTAAGTTCAATATTTCAACAATACTTTCAACACCACCTGCAGCAGTATAGTCCTCGCTGGAAATACTGGAAAGCTTCTTTTCCAATACCCGCTCAACTTCACGCAGAACATCGGGGGAAGTTCTATCCATTGTCGCAATTCGTCTGGCTACATCACTTTGAATTTCATCAGGCAAACTTTGCAAAATAAGCGATGCCTTTTGCGGCTCCAAATAGGCCAAAATCAAAGCGATAGTCTGCGGGTGTTCTTGTTGAATAAAGTTTAAAAGGTGAGCCGGGTCTGTTCTTCGTATAAAGTCAAACGGACGCACCTGCAGTGAGCTTGTAAGTCTGTTGATAATTTCAATTGCTTTTTGACCGCCAAAAGACTTTTCCAAAATTTCACGGGCATAATCAATACCACCCGTAGTAATAAAGTTTTGTGCAGTCATCAAGTCTTGAAACTCTTGCAATACCTGATCTTTTAATTCAGGCTCAACAGTTTCAAGACGAGCAATTTCAAAAGTCAGCTTTTCAACTTCATCTTCACGAAGTTGCTCCATAACCTTAGCAGAAATTTCAGAGCCGATAGAGACAATAAATATAGCTGCTTTTTGCCTTCCATTAAGAGACTTTATATCTTTACCTTTTTTTCCGCCAACTTTTTCTTTAACCGGTGTAACAGCCATAATTTACTCCTCCATGAGCCAAGTTCGTATTAACATAGCAACATCTTCAGGATGTTCACGCGCCATATTGATAGCATTTTCTTGAAGCTCCATTCTGCGTCTTTCTGCCATAGAAATAGTAACAACCTTACCTTGCTCGTCTTCCCAAATGGCCTTTTGCCTTTCAAGCTGAGCCTGTCGTAAAGCTTCTTCTTCACGAAGTCTTTTTCTTCTTTCAAGCTCTCTGCTTATTATCCTATATAAAATGAAAATAAGCAATACCAGTGCAAGCCCTGCAAGCGAGATTAAAATAATTGTTCTTCGTTGCATCGCCGCAAAATACGCCCTATCTTCTTCTTCAAACTGTTTTAATCTGTCAAACGGAATATTTGTAACTGTAACAGAGTCTTTTCGTGTAGCATCATAACCAATTGCATCTCGTATTGACTTTTCGGTATCGCGCAATTGCTCCTCGGAAATTGGTATATACTCACGCTCAATCATACCGTCTTTAATTATATAATTTCCGTTTTCGTCCTTTTTCTTTTTCCAAACACCGTCAATATTTACCGAAACAGTTCGCCTACCCAATTCAGGACTGACTATTTCTGAAGTTTTTCTTTCGCCGATTTTTTCGTTTGTTTTTACAACCGTCTGTGTAGACAAACCGGCAAGATTAGTCATATCCTTATACGCCGGAGCTGTTTGACCTTCAACACCTGCAGGACCTTCAGGATTAAAACCGGTTCCCTGCCAAGTAGTTGAAGCACTTTCCGATGAAACAGTTACGGATTCGCGAATATCCGAATCGTCATAAACAGTATCAGGATTATCCTCTCTTAAAACAAACGGTATGTATTCCAAAGTTTCCGCAGTTACTTCAGACATATCCATTTCTATTTTTATATTTAAATCGCGAACTCTGTCAGTTCCGTAAGTTTGCTGTAAACTTCCCAATATCTTGGCTTCATATTTTGCTTCATATCGTTGAACCGCTTTTTGTTGCTTATCAATTAAAGTAAGTCTGTCAAAATCAGCCATACCCGCAAAATCGTTGAGAATATTTCCGTTTTGGTCGGCAATACTTATATTTTCGTCTTCCAAACCCTCAATTCCGAACTTAATGATTTTTTGAATACCTTCAAGCTTTTTTTTGTCGCTTGTTATATTACTTCCGGGCTTTGGAAAAATTACAACACTTGCCGTAACAGGATTTTGGTCAGCCTTAAACAATTTATCTTTGGGAATGTTTACAATAACACTTGCATCATCAATTTCGTCAAGGGCCTTGATATGCTGTGTTATCTCCCTTATAATTGCCCTTCGTTTGTTTACATCTCTTTCATAATCGGTAATTGTATAACGCTCAATATCAAACAAATCCCAGGCATCTGTTCCTTGCGGAATTAAATCTTCACGAATTAAAATACTTCTAATTCGCTTTGCATCAGCTTCATTGCTTACATAAATCATACCGTCTTCAGCAACAGTAGAATGCACATTTTCTTTGTTGATGCGAAGTTGAATTCTTTCCCGCATTTCAATATCAGTAACAGGTGTATCAATTACGGCAACCGAAGTTGGCCTTGATGAAACCCGTACTATCAGAAGCAGCACTATAATAGCCGCAACTATCACGCCAAAAAAAACACCCTTTTGCAACACAGTCCATTTTCCCCAGGTCGCTTTAAGTTTGTCTACAAAACTTTGGCTTTTTTGTTCGTTTTTTTCTTCTTTTCTTTCGTCCATGCTTTCCCCCCATATTACAGAACGCAGATTACCAAAAGCCATAAGACGGCTTTCACCGTCTAATGGCTAACCAACTATTATCTTGTTGTTGTAACATCATTCCATGATTTTACAACCCTATCTATTACAGTTTGTGCCAATTTAAGTGAAAGCGATGCCTTTCCCATAGCAATCGTTATATCGTGAGCTTCCACCGATTCAGGATCAATCAATGCCTGCTTTCCCAAGTCTGCAGACTTAACCTGCAAATCATTCATCATATCAAAGGCTTTAAGCAACGTTTGCCCAAAACTGTTTCCGACTTTATTTGTTGCAATATCTACATTTTCGGTAGTAGATCTCATTCTGCTTCTAAAATTATCAACAAATACAGAGCCTATTTCAGGATTTTTCATTGTAGCCGGTACATAATAAGTATTAGCCATATTTGTAAAAGTCATTTTATTCCCCCTTTATGACAACTTAGCGTGAAATCTCAAGCGCACGCTGAAACATATCTTTCGCACCTTGAATTACGGTAGCATTTGCTTCGTAAGCTCTTGATGCAGAAATTAAATCAACCATCTCGGTAACAATATTTACATTCGGCATTTCAACATAACCGGCTTTTGGCCCTGATGTAATCTTATCAGGGTGAGTCGGGTCATAAACAAATCTGCCGGGTGCATTATCTTTTTCAATTGATGTAACCCGAACCCCCGTACCAACACCTCTGTCAAGATTTGCAGGCAAGAAAGGAGCTCTAAAAGTCATACCTGCATTCTTTTCAGTCAAAATAACCCTACTTCTTTTAAACACGCCACCATTCTGTGTTCGTGTAGTTGCGGCATTTGCAATATTATCCGAAATAACATCAGTGCGAAGTCTTTCCGCACTCATTCCCGTTGCCGCAATATTTATACTTGAAAACAATCCCATCAATTACCCCCTATTTTAAAACCGAATTAACCTGTGCGAATTGGAAGCCGACCAACTGTGTCAACAATTGATACTGCATCTGTGTTTTTAAAACATTCATTGCTTCCTGCTCAGGATCCACATTACTGCCATTCGCCTTAACCTCACTCAAATAGTCAACTACCCTGCGAGGCTTAACCGTCCTGTAATCTATAACTCCGTCCGACTTTATATGGTCAGGATCGGTTGTCAACATTTTAAATGCCCCACGCGCATTCTTTTCAGAATCAAGTGCCCGTTTTAACTCGGATTCAAAGTTTACATCGGTTCTCTTAAAATTGGGAACCTCAGCATTTGCCAAGTTGTTAGATGTAACAGTATACCTCAAATAATTCACATCAAGTGAACGATGAAGCAAATCAAGTGTCTTTCCAAAACTTCCAAAACTCATTTAAAACTCCTTCAATCCATTTTCGGCAAATAAAAATTTTGCTTTATATATTTTTTTAGGGGGTGTATCCCCCTGTCTCCAAAACGAATTATAATTCGTTTTTCCGACACCCCCCAAATCAATTGAAAAACAACATACCAATTAAACGCTCCACTATAATTTAAAAAACAACAAACTGCATTCTCGTAATCAAGCGTTCTGTTTTTAAGAAAACCGGACTGTAAATCAGAACGCTTCGCTGATTTAAAGGCGGCAAGATATCCTTTTTGTCGATTAAAAAAATCAACAGCAAGGTTTGGAACGACAGTGTAAAAACTTGCTTTAAATCTTTTAAGTAAAGACAAAAAGATTATTCGCAGCCGCCGGGGTTGTCAAAAAAAATTGTATTTCAATTTTTTTAAATATTTAATTTATTTTAAAATTGCCTTTTAGATTCCTCCTTTATAAAATATACCTCGACAGGTCTTGGTCTTTAACTATATCTTTCAGTCGCTCGTCAACATAATTAACATCAATTTCAATTGTTTGCCCGCTAAACTCATCGGCGTTAAAAGATATTTCTTCGGTTAACATTTCCATCAAAGTGTGAAGACGGCGAGCGCCAATATTTTCCATAGACGAATTAACTTCCGCCGCAAGATGTCCGATGCGGTCAATTGCAGAATCGTTAAAATTAATTTCAACCTTTTCGGTTTTAAGCAATTCCTTGTACTGTGTCGTAAGCGAATTTTTAGGCTCGACCAAAATGCGTTTAAAATCTTCTGCATGCAGTGATTCAAGCTCAACCCTAAGAGGGAAGCGTCCTTGAAACTCAGGTATTAAATCGCTCGGCTTTGAAATATTAAAGGCACCTGCGGCAATAAATAAAATATGTTTGGTGTCTATAATTCCGAACTTAGTTGAAACTTGCGAGCCTTCTACAATCGGGAGTATATCCCGTTGCACACCTTCGCGTGAAACATCTGCACCGCCTCTGTCAGCTTTGGCGGCGACCTTATCAATTTCGTCAATAAAAATTATTCCTGTTTGCTCAACACGATGTCGTGCTTCTTCAACAATTTTATCTCTGTCAACAAGTCGGTCAAGTTGTTCTGCCATAATTATTTCGCGAGCATCTTTTATGCTTACACTTCTTCGTTTCGATCTTTTACTTCCGTTAAGCATATCTTGAAATTGATTCATAGTTGCTTCGGCAAAATCTTCTATGTTGTTTCCGCCGACAAACAATTCAAAGGTCGGCATGGAGGGTGCAGTATTTATTTCAACTGTTCTGTCTTCCAATTTTCCTTCACGCAACATCTTGCGAAATTTTTCACGTGTGCTGTTATCCTCTGCTTCGTTATTTTCTTTTTTTTCTGTTTTAACTGCAATACTCGGAATTGACACAGGTCGGCCGGACGGGGCATCTTTTTTTGAAGAGCCAGGAAGCAATAAATCCAATATAGCTTCTTCTGCATTTTTTTCTGCCTTTTCTTTTATTGATTCCTGCATTTCCGCACGCACCATTGAAAAGCCCACTTTCATTAAATCACGAATCATCGATTCAACATCACGACCTACATACCCTACTTCGGTATATTTTGTAGCTTCAACTTTTAAAAACGGTGCTTTAGAAAGTTTTGCAAGTCTGCGGGCAATTTCTGTTTTACCGACACCTGTCGGCCCTATCATCAATATGTTTTTAGGCGAGATTTCTTCGCGCACTTCATCAGGCAATTTCATGCGTCTAACACGATTGCGCATAGCAATTGCAACAGCACGCTTTGCTTTGTTTTGACCTATGATATATTTATCAAGCTCGCTTACAATTTGTTTAGGTGTTAAATCTTGAAAATTTGTATCCATTATAGTTCCTCCAGTATAATATTTTCATTTGTATAAATACAAATCTTGCCTGCAATTTCCAAACTCTGTGTTGCAATTTCTACAGCATCTAAATCAGTATTTTTTAAAAGTGCCAATGCTGACGCATAAGCATAATTACCGCCTGACCCTATTGCAAGAGCGTCTTCTTCAGGTTCAATTACATCGCCGTTTCCCGAAATTAAAAGAATTTTATCTTTATCCGCAACAAGTAAAAGAGCTTCCAAATTTTTAAGGATTTTATCGGTACGCCAATCTTTAGCCAGCTCCACTGCCGAGCGAGTTATGTCTCCCGAATACTCTCCTACTTTTTTTTCAAATCGTTCAAGTAAGGTAAAAGCATCTGCAGTCGAGCCTGCAAAACCGGTAATGATTTGTCCTTTAAATATTTTACGCACTTTTCGTGTATTGCCTTTCATTACTGTGTTTCCCATTGTTACTTGACCATCTGCGGCCATAGCTATTTTTCCGTTTCGCTTTACCGCAATAACTGTTGTGCTTCTCGTTTTTTGTTTCATTTTTTTTCTCCTAATATTTATTTACCGCCATGAGGATGTGCCTGATGATACAGATTTCTTAATTGCTCGGCAGAAATATGTGTATACCTCTGCGTGGTAGAAATACTTTCATGTCCCAATAATTCTTGTACCACTCGAATATCAGTCCCGCGCGAAAGTAATGTTGATGCGAAGCTGTGCCTGAAAGCATGTGGTGATATTTTCTTAAATCCGTTCGGCTGCTTTGCATAACGGTCAACTATATACTGTATTCCCCTGGCTGTAAGCGGGTCTCCTTTTTGATTTACAAATGCAGCATTAAATTTTTTTCCGTTTTTATCTTTTAGTTCTTTTTCTTGCATTTTAGAAAGCAAGGCATTACGCTCTAAAAAATATTTTTTTAAATGCTTTTTTGCAAAATCAGCAAAAAAAACTTTTCTTTCTTTTTTCCCTTTACCAAAAACTACTGCATAAGAATAATCATTCGAAAAATCTTCGATAGCTAAAGTCGCAAGCTCCGAAACACGACACCCGCTTGAATAAAGGGCAGTAAAAATCGCTACATCTCTTGCTTCCCATAAAACATCTGTTTTTTGAGGCAACTGACAAAACTCCATCGCATCTTCGTGAAACATAAAATTAGGCAATTTATTCGGTACTTTAATATTATGCACAGATGATGCAGGGTTATCGGTGCAAAGTCTAAATCTGCAAGCAAATGTAAAAAATCCTCTTATACAAGAAAGAATTTGATTTATTGAAGGTGGTGCAAAATTTTTATCTGCCAAATCTGCAACAAATATTCTAATTTGTCCTGTAGTCAAATTTAAAACATCTAATTCAGATTCCAGCAACCAGTTTTCAAAAAGAATTAAATTATTCTTATAAGCAGTTACCGTATTTCCGGAGTAATTTTTCAACCCACTGACATAATTCAAATAATCTTCAAAATGTTTATTCATTTTTTATTTCTTCCTCTCTTTTAACTTCAACATCTTCAACCCCTTCTACTACACTGTGTAAATAATCACAATCAGGATTTATACAAGCCTTGTAAGAGCCGTTTGTTTTATCGTATTTTTCAACTAAAAACCAACCGCATTTTGGACAATCAGATTCTATCGGCTTAAAATGCGAAATAAAATCACAATTCGGATAATTAGTACAGCCGTAAAATTCTCTGCCTCTTCCTTTTGCTTTTCTGGCAATTATATCACCGCCACAACCTTCACGAGGACAAACAGCAAGCGGTATCGACTTTGTGTTTCTACATTCAGGAAAACCTTCACATGCAAGGAAAAAACCATAACGCCCTAACTTTTTCATCATTTTCTTTCCGCATTTTTCACAAACCAAATCTGTTTCTTCATCGAAAGAACCTTTCATGCTTTCAAGATTTTCCATAACATCATCAATTTGCTCTTGAAACGGTGGATAAAAGTCAGCCAAAACTTCCTGCCATTTGGTTTTTTCTTCCGCAACATCATCGAGCATTTTTTCCATCTCAGCAGTAAAGTCAACATCTATTACATCCCCGAAATTTTCAACCAAAAGTTTATTTATAATTTTTCCAAGCTGTGTAGGAACCAACTGCTTGTTTTTTCTTGTAACATAATATCTGTCAAGTAATACGGATATTATGGGAGCATAAGTAGACGGACGACCAATACTTTTTTCTTCGAGAACTTTTACTATGCTTGCATCTGTAAACCTTGCAGGCCCTTGAGTAAAATGTTGCTCCGGTCTAAAACCAACTATATCAATTTCTTCTCCTTTTTTCATTGTTGGTATTGACTTACCTTTTTCGCTTTTATCCACTAAAAGTTTTACTACATTATAAAACCCTTTTTCTATCATTTTTGTAGACGGCACTCTAAATACAGCATCATCAACTGTTATTTCATAACTTGTTGTTTCTGTTTTTGCGTTGCTCATTTGACCGGAAACAAACCTTTCCCAAATAAGTGAATACAGCTTAAATTGATCTTTACTCAAATACTCTTTCAAATATGCAGGTGTATATTCAATGTATGTCGGTCTAATACCTTCGTGAGCATCTTGAGCCTTTTTACCGACAGCATACTCGATTGGTTTTTCCGGCAGACAATTTGAATAATTTTTTCCTATCCACTCCCTAACTGCATCTAATGCAACATTTGAAATTCTTACAGAGTCTGTTCTCATATAGGTTATAAGACCAACACGGCTTGAACCCACTTGAATACCTTCATACAATTGTTGTGCAACCTGCATCGTTTTTCTTGATGTAAAGCCCAATCTATTTGCAGAAACCTGTTGGAGAGTCGATGTTGTAAACGGTGCTTTAGGTTTAATTGTTTTAGTACTTGTCTTTATATTGGAAATAACAGCCTTGCTCAACTTTAAAGTTTCTATAATTGAATTCACTTCTTCAATATTTTTTAAATCAGGCTTTTTATTCTTATATTTTATAAGTTGAGCGACAAATTCTTTTTTCCCTTTTTTGAAATCCCCATCAAGAGTCCAATATTCATCAGGTATAAAATTTTCAACTTCTACTTCACGCTCACAAATCAATCGCAAAGCTACAGATTGTACTCGCCCTGCTGACAAGCGATTTTTTACCTTACCCCAAAGCACCGGTGTAAGTTTATAACCAATTATTCTGTCCAAAACACGGCGAGCTTTTTGTGCGTCAACCTTATGCTCATCGATAGTACTTGGATTTTTGACAGCTTCTTTAATTGCCTGAGGGGTTATCTCATTAAATACTATCCTGCTAATAGGTGCATCACATTTTGCTGAAATAGAATTTCTTAAATGATAGGCGATAGCTTCCCCTTCTCTATCATTATCACTTGCAAGAAATATCTGCTTAGATTTTTTTGCATATCTTTGTAATTCTTTTAAAACAGGTCCACTGCCACGCACAGTAATATACTTAGGCTCAAAATTATTTTCAATTTGAATACCTAATGTTGACTTAGGCAAATCAATTAAATGCCCCATTGATGCTTTTACAACATAATCAGGACCAAGATACTTTTCTATTGTTTTAGCCTTTGCAGGAGATTCAACAATAACCAGAGACTTTTGTGTTTTTATTTTTTTCTTTGCCTCTTGTGCTTTTTTTTCCGACATATTTTACTCCTCACCAAATAATTCTTTTTGCATATTTACATTTTTATCATTTAAAATTTCATCTGCATTTTTTATGGCTTTAGCTCCATTATCATAAAGTTTTTTACATCCTTTATTTTGAATAGAACTTAATAATTCAGCACAAACATAAACAGGTTTATGCTGTTTTTTTGCATAATCTGCAGTTATTAAAGCACCCGATTTTTCCGGCGCTTCAACCACCAACACAGAATTTGATAAACCTGAAATTATTCTATTCCGCTCAGGAAACCTATATTTTAATGCAGGTAAACCCGGTGCATATTCACTAATTACGGAACCGCCGGTTTCCAGTATTCGACCTGCTAATCGACTGTTTGTTCTAGGATAAATATTTTCAACACCACAAGCCAACACCGCAATTGTTTTACCTCTATTTGATACAACCCCTTTATGCGCAAAGCTGTCAATACCAAGTGCCAAACCTGAAGCAACACAAACATCACGCTCTGCAAATTCAGAAGATATTCTCATAGCTGCTTTTATTCCTGCTCCTGTCGGTCTTCTGGTTCCAACCATAGCAACCAAAGCATTATAATTTTTCTGCAAGGCACCTCTAAAATAAATTGCAAAAGGCCTATTAGGAATATCAATAAGTGATTGCGGAAAATCGTTTTCAGTGTTTACAATCATTTCAATGGAATACCTTTCCATTAGACGAATACTATTTTTAACATCTTTATAAAGCTTTTTAGGTTTCCACCCTTTATAGTTTATCGATTTACCGACTATCACAGAAATATCATATATTGAAAGCAACAAAAACTCATCTAAGTCTTTTATTTTTTCCAATAAGATATTTTTATCTTCCGTTGATAAAAAATGACAATGAGACAATGCTATGCTAAGTCCAAATTTTTCTGTCATTTTTCACTTCCCGTTATTTTTTGAATTGCTTCTATATTTCTTTTTGCCTCGTTTTTTTGAGACTCACTTCCACTCAACTTAATAATTTTTTCATACATTGCAATTGAATTTGTATAATCCTCACATAAATAATATGCGGCAGCTAAAACAAAAATTGCCTTCAACGGTTTTTTCTGACGCTCTACAACAGATGATAGTAAAGGAATCGCTTTATCAGGTTGATTTAACTCATATACATACAAAACCGATAGCGAATATGCAGCACCCGTATATTTAGGATCTATTTCAAGCGCCCTGTTATACGCAGAAACCGCTAAATTATAATACCTTTCTTTTTCAGGATTTACTCCGGTTGCCGAAAAGTCTAAACTACTTTTAGCCATTTGTGAAGCACACACACCAATCTGATAATAAATATTTTGATTTTCAGGATAATAGTCCAAAGCTTTCTTAAAAGCCTCTAATGCTTTTTTATACATTTTCCTATCTACATATCTGGAACCAAGCATTTTATACCAAATTGCAATTCTATTTTCTGCTATCAGTATATCATCTACCCTACGGCTGTATTTTCCAATAGCATCTTCCAATTCATCAATAGTCGTAGGATTTCTCACCCCCTCTTCCATCTCTTGCATTCTAATAAGAAGAGTATTATTATAACAAGAAGTCAATAAAACCAAACTTAATACTGATAATACAAATTTATGTTTCATTATACACCCCCTTTTTCATTAAACACAGAATTATGATAAACCTCAAGCTCATTACTTTCAATGTGGGTATATAATTGAGTAGTTGTAATACTGGAGTGCCCTAAAAGACATTGAACAGATCTTAAATCAGCGCCACCGGCCAATAAATGTGTAGCATAAGAATGTCGCAAAGTATGAATCTTACTATTCACACCCGATTTTAATTCTATTTCTTTCAGCCTTTTCCATATACCCTTACGACTTAATCGTTTACCTCTATTATTTAAAAACACTGCGCCGGTAAATTCCGTGTTTTCCGCAACAGTAGGCTTTAATAAAAAAGGGCGTCCTTTTTCAAAATAGCAGACTAATTTATCTCTGGCAACCTTACCAAAAGGCACGACCCTCTCTTTACGTCCTTTACCTGTTACTTTAATCGCAAGCTGATCTAAAAACAAATCTTTCATAGACAGATTAACAAGTTCGCTTACCCTAAGCCCCCCTGAATATATTAACTCAAACAATGCGGCATCTCTTATTCCATTAGGACTATCTGTTTCTATTGAATTTAATAATTTCTCTATCTCATCACATGAAAGCACCCTTGGAAGTATTTTTTCACGGCGAGGTCTTTCTATAGACTTTGCAGGATTGTTTTTACGAACCCCTTCAAGTATCAAAAAATCATAAAAAGAGCTCAATGCAGCTATATTTTTTGCAAGAGTTTTTCCCATTAGCCCATCTTTACTTCTTGAATAAATAAAATCAAGACAATCATTTTCATTTGCCTCAATAATATCTCCATCAATATAATTTTGAAACAAATTTACTGTTTGAACATAAGTCTGAGCTGTAAGACGAGAATAATTCTGTGCAGAAATTAAATAGGCATAAAAAGCTTTCAGATAGACCTTTAACACAAATCACCCCTTGTTCGACTGTCTATAAAAAGTTGGTATGTCTAAATCTACATCAGCGTTAGGTATTTCTAATTCAAATGGCTTTACATACTCTGTAGACTCAGATTTATTTTCCATAAAACCTGTTACGGGTTTAGAGTCTCGTTTAACAAGTCCTTGTAACGAAGCAGGGCGTGGTTTATTCTCATTTTGTAATTTATTAAATTCACCCGAACTTAAAAAATCACCGGTATATGAAGTATTAGAAGAAAACCTGTTTACACTATCCACCCCATCTGAAGTAACACCTACTGAATCAAAAAAATCAGAATTTGGAAAACCCGTTGCTATCAAAGTTACACTTAAAGAATCCCCCATGTTTTCATCAACACAAAAACCAAAAGAAGTTCGGACATCAGCATCGGCATTTCCTTTTATAATATTCAAAATTTCATGATACTCATTTAAACCTAATGAACTACTTGACCTAACATTAACTAAAATATTTTTTGCTCCATCTATACCGGAACCCTCCAACAGCTGATTGTTTATTGCATTAGTCGCCGCATCAACAGCTCTATTTTCACCTGTAGCAGATCCAACTCCCATGTGTGCATTGCCTTGACCACTCATAGCGGCTTTAACATCGGCAAAGTCAACATTTACGGTTCCGTGATGAGTTACTAAATCAGAAATGCCTTGTACCGCCTGCCTTAACACATCATCAGCATATAAAAAAGCATCACATAGTTTTATATCTTTAGGTAAAAATTTTAGAAGGTTTTGATTTGGAATTACAATCAAAGAATCTACATTTTTTGAAAGTTTTTCAATACCGTCTTCAGCCAATTTCATTTTTATACGACCCTCAACATCAAACGGTTTTGTAACAACAGCAACAGTCAAAATACCGGCATCTTTTGCAATTTTAGCTATAACCGGTGCCGCTCCTGTTCCTGTACCGCCACCCATTCCTGCAGTAATAAAAAGCATATCTGCACCGCGTATCGCATTTTCAATTGCTTCAGAATCTTCGGTAGCAGCTTTTTCTCCAATTTCAGGATTTCCACCTGCCCCAAGCCCGCCGGTTAGCTTTGAACCAATTGGCAACTTATGCTTTGACATAGAAGAATTCAACGCCTGCAAATCAGTGTTTGTAACTATAAAGTCAACATTCTGAACACCTGCATTTATCATGCTATTAACAGCATTCGATCCACCCCCACCGGTACCTATAACTTTAAGTACAGCAGGACTAATTGCTTGTTGCTTATCATTAACCACTTCAAATTCCATAAACCCCTCCTATATGAATTTGATTAAAAAAGATTATTCCAAAAAGATTTTACTTTTTTCCCGAAAGAATCTGTTTTATTATTATCTTTATGATAATATGTTTCTTTTATTGTATTATTGTTATTTTCATGCAAGTCCAACAATAAGCCAAGAACAACAGAAAATTGTGGATTCCGATATTCTCCTGTTAAACCACCCAGCATTCCCGGAATACCAAGCCTCACGGAAGAAGTATTAAAAACACTACCGGCCAATTCTGTTATACCGGGTAATAACGAACCTCCACCACAGAGTATAATGCTACCGGTGATGTTTTGATTTTTAAATACACCCGAAATCCTGTCTTTTATTATTAAAAAAATTTCTTGAATTCGCATTTGTATTATTTCGCATATTTCTTTCTTTGATAATTGAATAGGCGGTCTACCACCAACACCTGCCAACAGCACCGCTTCTTGACTATCCAACAACTCCATCCAACAACACCCGTTACTTATTTTCACTTCTTCTGCAGCTTCAAACGGAATATTTTTTACAACCGATAAATCATTTGTAACCTGATATCCGCCAATCGGTAAAGAAAATGTCATAACAGGAGCACCATCAAGCATGGCAACCACATCCGTTGTTCCCGAACCAATATCTATCAAAACAGAACCCATATTAGCTTCATCACTTGTCATTATAGATTTAACAGATGCTAAACCTTGATGCATAAACCTTGAAACTTGTAAATTGGCACGGTTTGCGCACTTAATTATATTTTGCACAGAAGTTCCCGATCCTGTAATAATATGAACTTCAGCTTCCAATCTCACGCCAATCATATTAGTAGGATCTTTTATTCCGGTTTGCCTGTCAACAGTATAAGTTTGAGGAATAACATGTATAACTTCTCTGTCCATCGGTATAACAACAGCTTTTGCTGAGTCAATAACAAATTTTATATCCGTATGATCAATTTCCTTATTACCATTTCCCTTATCCGAAACAGGATAAACACCACGTGAATTAAAACCTTCAATATGATTTCCACCGATACCGACAGAGCATTCAAATATTTCAACCCCTGACATCATTTCCGCAGACTCTACGGCACTATTAATACCTTCAACGGTTTTTTCAATATTGATTACAGAGCCACGCCTTAAACCGGTAGAAGGAGCAACACCAACACCTATTATCTGTAGTTCACCGCTTTCCAAAACCTCAGCCGCTACTACCCTTATATTTGTTGAACCTATATCTAAACCAACGAGAATATTACTCATCGTTCACTCCTTGCTTAACATACACAGCATTTCCACTTCTTATATCCACCTCACGAATGCTCGATACAACACCCGTTCCATTTATTACATCAACTACAAGCATAATATATTTTAACACATCACCTGTCAACAAATCTTGTGTTCTAACATGCACAGGCGTTTTAACAGGATAAACTAAAAGCTCGTATCCGCCAAATTTTTTTTCAACAATTTTAATTTCAGATATTTCATTCATTAACCCTCCAAATTCTATTTGAAGCTTTTCCAACTGCATAAACAATGGCAATAAACTTTTATTAACCTGCATCCCTATTTTAGCATTTTTAAACGACAAGCCGCTTATTACAGGAAGTGCTTTGAATTCACAAACACCTACCTCAAATATAACACCATATTTGTCTATTTTTAACGGAATGCTTATGCCATCAATTGTTGTAAACCCAATAGCAACCGGTTTTCTCTCAATAATATTTACCAAAACTTTATCCGGAAATTTTTTTTCCACATTCACGCTTTCAATCAACGGATAAGTAGAAAACCTTTGTGCCAGCTCAAATGTATTTATACTCCTCCAGCTTTCATCTCCCTGTAGCCCCGACAATAATTTGAGCTTTACCAAACTAATTTTATCATTACCTCTAAACTGTATATTAGGCTTTGATGTCGTTGGTATCACAAGTAGATAGTAAACAACCTCAACCAATAAAAAAAGAAAAATAACAGTCAAAACAACTATAAAAAAGACAGATCTTTTTTTGGAGATTTTTTTTTCTGACTCAGCATTTCCTGAAAAAATATCTACATCGCTTTTTTGAAAAACCATATCAGCCATTACTTTCTCCTTTTACAACGGAATATCCTGAAACATTTATAATTAATCCACAAAAACACATAGTAGAAATTAAAGAAGAGCCTCCATAAGAAAAAAACGGCATCGGTATACCGGTAGCAGGGAGCATACGCGAAACGACAGCACAATTCAATAAAGATTGAAATACTATACTGCTAACTGCCCCAAATGCTAAATATGCCAGAAACTTATCCTTTGCCTTAACTGCAATCTTATAACCGGAAAAAGCAAACAAAGAAAGCAACAGTAAATACACACAAACACCTATATAACCCATTTCTTCTGCCCACACAACAAAAATAAAATCAGAGCAAACCTCAGGCACACTAAAAATTTTCTTTATTCCATTACCGAGCCCCACACCCCATATTCCGCCACTGGTCAAAGCATTAACAGAAGCATTTACCTGATAACCAGCGCCCAACGGATCATGCTCAGGAAAAAGAAAAGAAATAACCCTTTCCAAACGATATGCTTTTGATAAAATCATAATACTCGCAACCGGCAGAAAACAAATTAACCCTTTTAAGAACCACGAAATTTTAACACCTGCAATAAAAAACATTATCGCACATATTAAAGCCAAAAACATTGCTGTTGAAAAATCAGGCTCAAGATAAGTAAGACCAATAAAAATACCACTAACTATAAACGGCGGAAAAATTGCAATAAAAGGATCATTTAGCGTAGATTGTTTTTTATCAAAAAAATTAGCCAAAAATAAAACCAAAGTTATTTTAACAAATTCAGATGGCTGAAATTTAAATTTCCATATTCTCACCCATCTTGCGGCTCCATTTTGTTTATGCCCAACTATCGGAATAAAAGTAAGAACCATAAAAACAAAACTTAAAACCAAAATAGCAGGAAGCAACTGTCTCAAGCGTTCAGGTTTAATATATGCACAAAAAACCATTAACACAAGCCCTATCACAAAATGAAAAAATTGCCTCTTTACAAAATATAACGGGTTATCAAAAAACCTCTGCCCGTAATGTACCGAGCCGGAATATAAAACCGTAAACCCAAGTCCGAGTAGTAAAAAAGTCATCATTATAAATGTAAAGTCATAACTCTGTCTTTTTATATTTTTTTCAGGTGAAATGCGCGCAGATGAAATCATTTTAAACTCTCCTTATTAAGAATTTTTTCAAGTCTTTCAAGAGCCATTCCCCTGGAACCTTTTAAAAGAACAAAATCATTTTTAGACAGATAACGGTCTATATCAACCTCAAGCTCATCATACCGGTTTGTTTGAAAACACAAAAACCTGTCATCTTTAAC
Source organism: Treponema sp. (assembly GCA_002749205.1). Taxonomy (GTDB): domain Bacteria; phylum Spirochaetota; class Spirochaetia; order Treponematales; family Treponemataceae; genus Treponema_B. Next base: position 77,611 of record PDOP01000034.1, read on the forward strand.
GCCACTTTGCTTAAAAGCATCAACAAACTCATCACCGTAAATATAAACCCTGTCTGCATTAGAAGCAAAAGCCGTATTGCACATTTCAATATGAGCGTCTTTGGAAAAATCACCAAGCTCCAACATTGAACCCAACACAAAAACTTTTCTACCATTCGTTTTTAGACTTGAAGCAAAATCTATAACAGAGCGCATCGAATTAGGATTTGCGTTATAACAGTCCAAAAAATAATCCACCGACCCGTGCATAATTTCAGAGCGCCCAAAAAGAGTTTTAACGGATTCTAAACCCTTCTTAATAAATTCAGGCTCAACTTTTAAAAATTCGGCAACAGCCAAAGCCATAAAAATGTTGTCAAGATTATAACGCCCCACTAAAGGACAATTAATTACTTCGTTTTCATAAAACAATCTGAAACCGTCAAGTCCTAAATCCTCCACAGATTTAAGCCCCGCAATACTATCGCCATTAACTACACGAACTTCACCCGCAGGAACATTTTGAAGATAATCCGAAAACTCGCCTTCAGAAATAAAACCCACAGAATCATCTTTAAACTCGGAAAAAATTTGTTTTTTCTCCTCAGCAATTGCACGCAAAGAGCCGAGAATACCGATATGGGCGGGGCATATATTTGTAATAACAGAAATAAACGGCTTGAAAATTCCGGTAAGCTCTTTTATTTCACCAACTCTATTCATTCCAAGCTCAAAAACAGCAACCTCATGATTTGAGCGAACATTAAACACGGAAAGCGGCAAGCCTGTTTCAGAGTTAAAATTACCCCTGCTAAAAATTGTATTATATTTTTGTTTTAAAATTGAAACCAAAATTTCTTTTGTTGTAGTTTTACCGACAGACCCCGTAATTCCTATTTTTAGCAAATTTGAAAACTTTGATAAATAAAACGTCGCCGCATTTTGAAGAGCTTGAAGATTATTATCAACTTGAATACAACAAACCATATTTTTTTTACAAAGACTCCGAATTAAATTTTGATTATCCGAATTTTCAAAAAAACAAGAATCAACAAAAAAACAAACAGCACCCTTTTCTACAGCCTGAAAAATGTAATTATGACCGTCTTGATTTTCACCACGCAAGGGGACAAACAGACTACCGCACACAACATCTCTACTATCCGTAGCAACATGCGTGAAAAATGCCTTTGAAGAAAAATCAGCAACAATTTTTCCTGAAACAACATTGCAGAGCTCTATAATGTCCATAAGCCCGTTTTGAGCTGCCTCACATTTAATCACCGTTTGTATCTCCATCTTCAGTAAAACTAACCCGCATAATTTCAGAAGGCTTAGCTTTTCTCATACCCAAATTTTTAATAGCAATTTTTTCAATCCTATCCGGCTTTGTTAAAATAGCTATTGCAGAAATCTTTCTTTTATTTTCCGATATTAGCATATTCTGCTCTTTTGCATAATCTGCAAGCTCTTTTTCAATAAGCGAACATTTTGACGCCTGCAAAACCGTTATCAACAACAAAAGCGGAATAAAAACAGTCAACAAAAACGCAAACAACTTTTTCATCTTTCTACCTCTTTAAGTTTTTTCAACACCCTCAACCGAGCACTTCGCGAAGGAGGATTTTTCAACACTTCTTCTTCAGTAGGCTTAACAGCCTTTTTTGTAAGCAACTGAGCCTTGGGCTCTCCTTCGCACCTACATATCGGCATATTTGGCGGGCAAGTACAGGATTTTGATAAATCCCTAAAATAGTTTTTCACTATTCTGTCTTCCAATGAATGAAAACTTATAACACCGAATTTCCCGTTGCATTTTAAAATATTAAAAGCCTCTTCCAATAAAACGGGCAACCTCTCCAATTCCTTATTAACAACAATTCTTAAAGCCTGAAAACTGCGGGTCGCAGGATGCAAACGCCCATGCCTGTAGCGTGCAGGCACAGCAGAAAAAATGCAGTCCGCCAAATCTTTTGAAGTTTCAAACGGACTTGCATTACGGGCGCTCACAATAGCCGAAGCAATACGGCGAGAATACTTTTCTTCACCGTATTCATAAATCAAATCAGCCAAAGCCTTTTCTTCATAAGAGTTTACAATATCACGGGCAGAAATTTTCAAATTTGAATTAAGTCTCATATCCAACGGCTCATCTTTAGAAAATGAAAAACCCCTGCCCGATTCGGCATAATGAAAAACAGAAATACCCAAATCAACCAAAATCAAATCAGGCCGGCTTTCAAAAGAATAATTTTCAAAAAGCTCATTAGACCAACCACCATAAAACCGAACTCTGTCTTTAAAACCCGAAAGCCTTTTTTTGGCAACCGCTTGAATTTCAGGATCTGCATCAACACCAATAACAGAAATAGTAGGGTATGTTTTAAGAAATTCCAAAGTATGCCCGCCTTCACCCAATGTTCCGTCTACAAACAAGGCAAAATCAGAACACGGCTTTAAATAAGAAAGACATTCATTTAGCAAAACAGGCGTATGAAACACTCGCATAATAATTTCTAAAAACAGATATTCCCAAGCTCTTCTGCCGCACTAAGGAAATCAGCTTCACTCCCCTCCAGATATAATTCGTACTCTTTCGCATTCCAGATTTCAATATACCTGTTAATGCCCAATACAACACATTCTTTTTCAAGATGAGCGTATTCTCGTAAACTCTGGGGGATGGAAATTCGTCCGGACTTATCAATATCAACTTCCTGCGCCGGAGCAATCAAACGCCTCATAACAGACCTTGATTTTGCCTGAAAAAGTGACGCCGACTCCATAACCTTATCGGAAAGCTGCTTCCAAGCCCCCATCGGAAAAATCCACAAGCATTTTTCCAAACCCCTTGTAACAACAAATCCGTCAGTCGCAAAATCGGCACGAAATTTTGCAGGAAAGGTCAAACGCCCTTTTTCATCGAGATTGTTTCTATACTCCCCTGTCAATACATCATTTGCCACTTTTTACTACTTTCCCCCACTTTAATCCACATCTTTATTTTACCACAATAAATTCAAATGTCAAGTGCTTTTTGAAAAAAAACTAAAGTTTTTTAAATTTTTTTCGAAAATCTTTAAAAAATATTCAACCCCTCGCCCGCCTTAAATCTTTTGCTCTTTGCCGATAAAATATAATCGACTCTTCTCCTTCCTGTCGAAGGTCTTTTCTTTTGAATTAAATCGAGCAAAAGGATAACGGCGGGCTTAAAATCAGGTTAAATTTTCTGAAGTTTATGTCAGGTTTTTCTGTTTTTCACGCCTTTTCCAATTTCCTCAATATATTCCAAACGGAAATTTAACCTTAAAACAGAATTGTTTGAAATAAAACGCGCTAGATACATTGAAGGTTGTTCCGTGTTTTTAAAAAACACGGAACAAAATAAACCTAAAGCCGTTAATTATAAGGCTTTAGGTTTATTCGAAGCGAAAGCGGAGCCTGAAATACATCGGTTCGTAGCGATAGCGAAGAAAGCGCCCAAAAAATTATTAAAGCTAATTTGTTAATTTTATGATTAGTTATTTGGGACGCTAAGGGTTGCTCCGACCGACAAAACAGAGTTCAAGTTGATGTTATTTTCAGAAGCAAGTGTTTCAATGTCAACTCCGTATTTGCCTGCAATCGACCAGAGTGTGTCTCCTTTTTGGACTTTATATTTGCCCGTGAAGTTGACTTTGGGTAATTTTTTTTTCGGTCTTGTATATGCCGATACGGATTTCAATGCAGGTATAATCAGTTTTTGCCCAAGCTGCAGGGCATTCGGATTTACACTGCGATTATAATTCAGGATTGTCTTTACGCTTACACCATAATGCCGGGAAAGAGCGTAAAGCGTATCGCCTGACTTTATGCTGTAGATATAATAACGCACCAACACTTTGTTTTTCTCTGACAACAGCGCCACAACCTGCTCTTTACTGTCAGACGGAATGCGAAGCAAGTACTCAAAATCAGGTGGAGTAATGTTGTATTTTAACGAAGGATTAAGCGATTTCATCAGTGAAATATCGATATTAAGCTCTTCTGCAACCATAACGATATCCACCGCCCGTTTGAGTTTTACGGTTTCGGTTTCGCAGTAATCGGTTTTATCCCCCCAGCTTATACCGTATTCATGGCTTCGCATTAAAATTTCACAGACAGCCAAAAATTTAGGCACATAATACACTGTTTCTTTTTTAAAAAAACCTCTCTCGCATAGATACCAGTAATCTGCCCTACCCGACTTTCTGATAGCTCTTTTTACGGCACCCAGACCGCAATTATATGCTGCAAGGGCTAACGGCCAATCTTGCAATACTGCGTAATTGTATTTTAGTTTTTTTATCGCCGCATCGGTTGATTTCCACGGGTCTCGTCTTTCATCAACCCATTCGGATATATTTATATTGTACCCTCCAACACTGTTTAGCATAAATTGCCAAATACCCACAGCCCCGGATTTTGAAACTGCGGTTTCCTTAAAACCCGATTCAATCACCGGTAAAAACAAAAGCTCTAACGGCATGTCGTTTTCCACAAGTTTTTTTATTATGTAATCCCTGTATGGAGCCGAACGTTTCATTACCCGTTCAAGATATTCTAAATTTGATTTTTTTAAAAAACTTTTGCGGAATTTTTCAATTAGCGGTTGCTCGTAAAAAACTATGTCGTTTCCAAGCAGAGTTCCAATAAGGAAAGAGTTTAAATCCACATCGTCTTTTATCTCAAAATCCGGTGAGGTAAAGCTCAATAGCGAGGTTAGAAAAAAAACCAATGCTATAATTGCAAAAGGTTTTAAATAAATACTTTTTTTGATTTTCACTGTTTTTCTCCGTAATAGATACCTGCCCATTCCCATCTTCCATGGATTTCAGGATCTGCCGGAAAATTAATTTTTTTGAAATACAAATACCATACATTTGAATACTGACTCCACCCGACTGTTCGCAAATAGGCTTCATAGGGAGTAGAAGACGAATCGGTGCTTTTGGCAATTTTAACATATCCGCCCCGCATAAAGCTCCTAAAATTAAAATCAATGGTAGTACTCACATCTGCAACTTCTTGATTCCACGACATGGCAAAAAAATTGACCTTTGATTTACATCTTTCCAGTGTTGCATAGTCGTTGTTCCGAATTGCCACCCTTACGGTTCTTAAAAGGTCGTCCAATGTTTCAAATGTCCAGTTTTTCGATGAATTTGCATAATCAACAATTTTTTTTGCATAATTATAGCTGTCGGGTATACCCGGTATGATAATATCATATTGGCGCAATCTCACAAATTCCGCATAAGTTTGAATTGCAGAGTCCCATTCCCCCAGTTTTTCGTAAGCCTGTGCAAGCATGAAATAAACATAAGCAGGGTCAACCTTGTCGTAAAGCGTGTTTAAAAGTCTTGAATAATAGTCGACAAGTTTAGCGGGGTCGGAAGTTATTCTAATCAAATTTTGCAAAGAAAGGTAATGAATGGATTTATCCTGCACAGTCATATCAGGATAAAATGTAATAACCCGCTCAAGATAATAAGCGGCAACTTCCGGCATTCCCGTCTGCATATATTCATTTGCAACCATCAAAAGCCAATAAGCATTATAAACATCACCGGGATTTTTTTCGACATAGGTGGTCAAAAATGAAATAAGCACTTTTGTTTTATTCTTCCGTTGTAAATTTTCTGCTATGGCATTTATCAAAGAAAACCTTGTGGCAAGTTTATCTTCATAGCGTAACAGCTCTACCAACTGTTTTTGGGAATGTTTTAATTCGCCTAAATTGTCATAAAGAAAAGCATTATCATCTTCTTTGCACGAAACCAATAAAACACTCGCAAAAATCAGATAAAAAATGCCAAAACTCATTCGTGTAATTTTCACAGAGCCCATAATACACCTAACTGAAAAAAAAATCAATACGACAGAGATAACTTCTTAAAAATCACTCCCAAGCTTTACTTCACCCCGTAAAGCACGCGTTTTTTACCCGCCAAATCTTTATAAATTTTTAAGTCAACAAAGCCTCGTTTTTTAAATATACTTTTTGCTTTATCTATGTTATAATCGGCGGCTTCGATAAAAAACGCACCACCTGAATAAAGAGAATTAAATACGGCATCTGCAAGCGGATAAAAAAGCTCTAATCCGTCTTTACCGCCATCAAGGGCAAGCAAAGGCTCCGACCTGCCGTCAGTCAACAAGCTCTTCGCTTCATCTGTAGGCACATAAGGCGGATTACATAAAATCAAGTCAAAACCTTTTGGAATATTCAATCGTAAATCTGAAACTACAAAATTTGTAACAACATCGGGAATTAACACTTTAGCATTTTTTTGCGAAACCAAAAGTGCGTCTTTTGAAATGTCGACAAATGTAAACTCAACTTTTAAATCAGCATTTTTGTGGGTAAGCTCATTAGCCACCGCAATCCCTACACAGCCGGAGCCGGTGCATAAGTCTAAAATTCTAAGAGGTTGGGTTTTATCGTGCTTAAAATTATTCTCTAAAAGTTTTAATGCCTTCTGAATTGCAAGTTCAACCAGTGTTTCAGTGTCGGGTTTTGGAATAAGAACGGATTGATCTACATAAAAATCCAAACCGAAAAATTCTTTATTGTTAATTATATAGGCAACAGGTAAGCCGGTCTTTCTTTTTTCAATAAGCTCAAAAAACTCTTTTTGCAAATCAACTTGCGAAACAAATCTTTCTTTTATAAACCGCCCCGTTTTTTGAATATCATCAAAGCTCAAATCCCCGTTGGATAATATCCATACCCTGCTTACTTTGAGTAAGTGCATTAACAATACATCTACATCAAGCAAGGCAGCTGTATAGTCATAGCAGGCGAGTTTATTTGAAAACAATTCAAGCAACTCGTTGCCGACAATACGGCGCAATTCGCTTATTTTAATATCTCTTCTCTGGCAGTAACACATAAGGGCTCTATTATTTCATCTAAGTTCCCTTGCAAAATTGAATCAAGATGATAAATCGTTAAATTTATGCGATGATCCGTAACCCTGTTTTGCGGAAAATTATAAGTGCGAATTCTCTCAGACCTGTCCCCCGAGCCAACCTGACTTTTTCTGTTTGCAGATCTGTCAGCCTGTTTTTTTGCCTCTTCCATTTCGTAGAGTCGACTTCGCAAAACACGCATTGCCTTAGCTTTATTTTTAATCTGGCTTTTTTCGTCTTGACAAGTAACAACCAAACCGCTTGGCAAGTGAGTAATACGCACCGCAGAATCTGTAGTGTTTACACTCTGCCCGCCCGGTCCGCCTGCACGCATAACATCAATACGAAGGTCTTCATTCTTAATTTCAATTTCGGTTTCTTCAGCCTCAGGCAAAACAGCCACGGTAACAGCACTTGTGTGAATTCTACCTGAGCTTTCGGTTTCAGGAACGCGCTGAACTCTATGACCGCCCGATTCATACCTCAAACTGCCATATACATACTTACCCGCAATTGAAAAAATAATTTCTTTGTATCCGCCAAGCCCTGTCTCACTAAGCGAAATAACCTCGCATTTCCAATTTTTTTGCTCTGCGTAATGTGAATACATTTTAAACAAATCTGCGGCAAAAAGAGCGGCTTCCTCACCTCCGGCACCACCGCGAATTTCCATAATGATATTCTTTTCTTCAAGCGGGTCTGGCGGAATTAAAAGCATCTTTAACTTTGCATTGCTTTCCTCAAGTTCCTTTTCCAAACGAGTCAATTCACCTCGGGCCATCTCTTTTAACTCAGAATCAGTCTCTTCACGCATCAACTCGGTTGCATCAAGCAATTCCGCTTCCATACCAAGATAGCGATTATACTCTTCCATAACTTTCGACAGATAAGAATGCTCCCTCATTACATCTTTATATTTCTTTACATCTTTTACCAAATCAGGTTTTTGAATTTCCAATTCAACTTCTTCGTGTCTTTTCTTTAACTGCTCAAGTTTTTCTTTTATCATAATGCCTCCATCAAAACCTGTCGAAAGGAGATTAAGAAATTACAAAAGTAACTGAGTTTTGTAATTTCTTCTTAAAATATACCAAAAAGCGCAATGAAATGAGCTTATTTAAAAGGTGCTTGCTAAAGTAACCAACTTTTGCAAGCGGCTCGATTGTAGCATTTTTTGATAAGACATTCAACCGCTATCAAAAAAAATATATTAATTGTCCGCAACATTGCACAAAACCGGTTTTATGAAATTTAAATCATACGCAACTTCAAAAATGAAGTCAGTCACAACCGGCTATACTTAGGGCGAATTTTTGCATTGCGTTTTGACAATAGCTCTCAATAAAATAGCGATATTTTACGCAATGCAAAAACCGTGCTATCCGCTTTAATT
>PDOP01000002.1 GCA_002749205.1 Treponema sp.
TTCAATTTTATGGGAACGAGAATTCCGTATGTTAAGCGAGTTTGGGAAATTACGCAATCTCAACTTGGTTCTTATTTTAGCTACAATGTGAAGTTGACCTTTGACGATGTTGACGCTTTAAAAGAGCCTGAAGTTTTGAAGAATATGGATAAGCTTTCTCAGAAGATAGGATCGTTTAAATACACAAAAAGAACAGCCGGCGTGCCGAAAATTTTTTCAATCCTTGATGTTGTAAAAGAAATGAATCAGACCATGCACGAGGATAATCCTGAATATTATCGCATTCCCGATGATAAGGCTCTTTTAACTCAGCTTTTATTTCTGTATGAAATTTCAGGCGGAGATATGAGTCGCTGGGTTGACAGTGATTACAGCATTGCCAGAATGAGTGTTGACCTTACAGGCTTTAACGGTAATTCGATTACGGCTGACCTAGATGCAATTAGTGAAGAGTGCAAAACTTTGTTCCCGAATGCACAAGTTTACTTGGTTGGACCTGCTGTTCAGTTTGCTAAGATGCAGAACAAAATTGTATACGGAGAATTATCATCTTTCTTGGCGTCGCTTGTTGCAATTGCAATTTTGATGATGTTGGTTTTCTCCAGTGTGAAGATGGGCTTGATTGGTCTTTTGCCAAATATGATGCCACTTGTTGTGCTTGGTGCAATTATGGGCTACTTTAAAATCCCGCTGGACATGATGACCATGACTATTATGCCTATGCTGTTGGGTATTGCCGTTGATGACACAATTCACTTTACAAACCACACAAAGTACGTTTTTGAGAATGATAACTCCTATGTGAATTCAATCAGCAAGACCTTTAAAAGTGTCGGTAAGACATTAGCAATGACTACAATTATTCTATCGATAACATTCTTGACCTATGTTACATGCAGAATTGATGCTATGCTTAGAATGGGTATACTTTCGGCAATTGGCTTGCTTACTGCCTTGTTGACCGATTACATGGTTACACCGGCTCTGATTTACATCACGCATCCTTTTGGAAAGATTGATAAAAAAGAAGAAGCCGAAAATCTGAAAACTCTATCGGAAAAGAAATGACAGAAAGGTCTTTACTGTTTTTGTAAAGTATTTAATAATCAATATTGATGGTATCTCCTTTATGATTTTTTCTTTAATTTCTTTTACCTAAGTTTTATTACTTTGGCAAAGGGATACCATCTCTATTCTTTAAACACAAAAAACATTAAACAGACTGGACTTTATAATTAATTTGTTTTAATATATTTATATAAGGAGCCTTAGTATTATGAATAAAAAAAATTGGTTTGTATTGTTATTTTGCGTATTATCATTTTATGCTTTTTCTACAGATATTGTAGCCCACAGAGGCGCCAGCTTTGATGCTCCGGAAAATACACTTGCAAGTTTTAAATTAGCTTGGATATTCGGGGCAGATGCTATTGAAGGCGATTTTTATTTAACAAAAGATAAAAAAATAGTGTGCATTCATGATGATACAACAAAAAGAACAGGAAATGAAAATTTAAGTATAAAAAATTCAACATATCAAGATTTAGCAAAGCTGGATTTCTCTTATAAAAAAGAGAAAAAATTTTACAAACAAAAACTGCCATTAATTTCTCAAGTATTTGCCACAGTCCCGGAAGGTAAAAAAATATTTATCGAAATAAAAGACAATGAAGAAATAATTCCATATTTAATACAAGAAATCAACAAGTCCAAACTTGAAAATTCTCAAATAGTTATCATAAGTTTTGACCGGAAAGTTATTAAAGAATTTAAAAAACAGTTTCCGCAAATAAAATGTTATCTTTTATACAATCTTAGAAAACTAAAAAAACGAAATTATCAAAAACTTATAAGCATTTTAAAAGATATAAATGCTGATGGAATTGATACAAGCACAACATCTTATTTAAATAAATCTTGGATAAAACATTTTCACGATGCCGGATTTGAGTATCACATTTACACAATTGATGAGTGCTTTAGAATAAAAAAATATATCAATGCCAATGCCGATTCAATTACAACAAATAAAGTTTATGTTGCAAAAAAAGCTATGAGAAATTAGAGTATAGCATTTTAAAGCCCCCCCCACAAAGCGGGAAGAAATGAAGAACACCGGAGTGCAAGAGAAAAATCACTAAAGTGATTTTTCTCTTGCATTTCGCTTAACCTGATTTTGCGACCTTTAGTCTTTTTTTCGTCCGATTATTTTTTTATAAGCAAAGGTGGCTTCTCTTGAAAGAAAGACACCGATTATGTCTATAAGTAAAGGACGAAAAATTATGCAAAGGGAGCGGGTTGGGAGCGATTAGCGACAAATTAAATTTATTGTAATTATGTTCGAGCTTTTTTTAGAAAATATATGCCAAGACTCAAAAATAATGCAAATGGTAGCCATGCGCCAAAAACAGGAGATATAATTCCCCATGATGCAAAAACCGTGATGAGCATTTGGCTGATGTAATAGACAATTGCAAACGAAAGACTGGCAAGCAAGTTCATAATTAACACATTGACTTTGAATGCGCCACCGAATGAAATGGACATTAAAAGGACGATAAAAATTGTAAAAGAATACGAAAAGCGCTGATGATATTTTACAAGATGCTCGGAATAAGGAAGTCCGGCTCGTTTAATGCGCTCGATAAATGCTTTTGCCTCTTTGGCAGTCATTTCGTCAACATTTGTTACATCGCGTTGAAAGCTGCTCGGCGGTTCTGTTAAAAGCTCTCTGTCATAGCCAAGTGAGTATTCAATGTCTTTGCCTTTGATTATATAAGACGATGCGTCTTTCAAAAACCAGTGGCCTGCTTCTTGGCTCCAAACTGCTTGTGGTGCAAAAATAATTGATTCTATTTTACCGTCATCGGTTCTGGTTATTATTTTTACATCTATGAGTTTTTTTTCAACATCGTCATATACATTCGCATAATAAATCACTTTTCCAAGTTGCGACCTGATTGCAACTTGAGATGAGCTTAAATCAACATTGGCATTTGTAACTCTTTCAAGCAGTTTGTTTTTTTCTGCAAATGTTTTTATTACAACTCGGTCTTCAAAAAAAAACATTCCAATCGAAACTAAAAAAGAAAAAATTACTATTGGAATAACAAACATGTAAAGAGAAACACCCGATGAAAAAATTGCCGTTAATTCGTTATTCGCATACAAATTACCTATTGTATAACCACCGGCAAAAAGCATAGACAGCGGAACAGAATATGAAATACATTTCGGTAAAAACAAAAACATACTTCTTAGCATAATTGAAAACGGTATATCATTTTCGATATAAGTAATCAGATTAAAAAACAAATCGCCCAGTTGCAAAATCAAAACGAAAAAAAACATTGCCACTAAAAAAACAGGCAAAAAAAGTCGCAATAAATAAACCGCCAATAATGGGCTGTATGTTTTTTTCATTTCCAAATCCTTTTGCCGAGCAATAAAACAGCTATAATAAGTAAGAGGGCATTAGGCAACCACATTGTTATAAAACTGTTTATATTTTTTTCAACCGTTAATTGCTGACCGCCCATCAAGACTGACCAATATCCAACCGAAATCAAAAGACCTATAACAAAACCAACGCCTTGGTTATACAGTTTTACGGAAGTACTCAAAGCATACGCAAGCAGAATAAAAAAGAATGCCCCGAATGGAACGACAAACTTTTTTTGAAATTCCAAATTATAAAAGTTTAATCTTCTTAGAGACGCATTTGGGTCTTCCTTCATTTTTTTTATTTTATTGTATAAATCATAAGACGAAAGCTGACCCGGGCCTATGCCAACCATTGCATCTTGTTTAAACTCTTTTATTAAAATATTATATGTCAGTTTTTCTCCATGGGAAAACTCATAATCCTTTTTATCATTTTTATTTATTCGCAAAAGAATGGGGTCTTCAAAATCGATTGACATTAAAATCCCTTTCCCGTTACCCGATTTCAGCAAAGACTTACCTGCAGAAATAAAGCGAATACTTTCATTATCGGAATCATCTATTATCAATAAATCGTTAATGACATTTTCATCTACCGCACCCGTAACCATCACCATATTTTTACTTCTTTTTATCGAATAAGATTCCATATCTACGGTAGGTGTTGCAGTCATCATTTCAATCTGTATTTTATTCAGTTTTAATGCACTGATTGGAATTAAAATATCATTTACAAAAAAACTCAACAGCGAAATAAAAATAGCCGCTAGCAAAGTAGGCACCAAAATAATACGACTAGAAAGACCCAAGGCATTCATAGAAAGAATTTCATAATCGCTTGTAAACCTTCCAAAACACATCAGCGTTCCAATAAGTGCCGAATACGGTGCTGCATTAGCAATTACAATTGGAATCGAATAAAACATGAATTTTAATATTAAACCAAGTGAAACATTTTTAATTAAGTCTTCTCTAATTTCCGCAAGAATATTATTCACAAAAAAGATAACAAAAAAGAATAAAAACGCAATACCGCAGTATAACAGAATTTCCTTAAAAATATAAAGAAAAATAGTTTTGCTTGGTAAAATTCTGCTTCCACGCATAGACTAAATCCTTAACTTTCTAAGCTATCCCTGTCGAGCCGTAACCACCTCTCCCTCTTTCCGTAGCAGAAAGCTCATCAACTTCTTTGAAAGCAGCTTGCACCACCGATGCAAGCACAGCCTGCGCAATCCTGTCTCCATTATTCACCGTAAAATCTTCACTGCCTAAGTTGACCAACAGAACACAAAGCTCTCCCCTATAATCAGAATCCACTGTACCGGGCGTATTCAAAACCGTAACCCCGTATTTATAAGCGAGTCCTGAGCGTGGACGAACTTGAAGCTCAAAACCTTCAGGAATTTCCACACTCAAACCGGTCGGAATTAAAGCACGAGTAAACGGTTTTAAAACAACAGGCTCCAAAAGAAGAGCACTTAAATCAGCACCTGCAGCGCCGGAAGTTTTATATTCCGGCAAAACAGCACCTTCCTTCAAAACCGTAAAAACAGAAACAGACACTACTTACTTCCCTGCTTTTCTCTTTCCTCAAGAGCATCTATATAAGAAAGGTTTAACCTACCCACTTTATCTTTTTCCATAAGCTTAACAGGTATAGCCTGACCTTCTTTTAAAATATCAGTTACTTTTTCAACTCTCTGTCTTGAAAGTTTTGAAATATGACACAAGCCCTCTTTACCGGGTAAAATCTCAACAAACGCACCAAAATCCATAATACGCTTTACGGTACCGTCATAAATCAACCCGACTTCAGGATCCTTCGTAATCCCGATAACATCAGCCTTAGCCTTTTTAGTCATTTCAGCATTCTCGCCGTAAATCGTAACATTACCGTCATTATCAGCATTGATTGTAACAGAATACTTTTCAGAAAGCCCTTGAATATGCTTTCCGCCGGGACCAATTAAGGCACCTATTTTATCAACAGGAATTTTTACAACCTCAATTCGCGGCGCATATTCGGACAACTCACCTGCAGGTTTCGAAATTGCCTCATTCATAATGCCCAAAATATGCATTCGACCGCGTTTTGCCTGCTCCAAAGCCTTTTTCATAACCTCAGAAGAAACACCCGCAATCTTTATATCCATCTGAAATCCGGTAATACCGTCTTCAGTGCCGGCAACCTTAAAGTCCATATCTCCAAGATGATCTTCTTCGCCTAAAATATCCGAAAGAACAGCGTATTTTTCGCCTTCCTTAATCAACCCCATCGCAATCCCTGCAACAGGCTTTTTCATCTTAACACCGGCAGCCAACATCGACAATGTTCCACCACAAACAGTAGCCATTGAAGAAGAGCCGTTTGACTCCAACACTTCTGAAACAACCCTGACAGTGTACGGAAATTCTTTTTTACCCGGCATCATAGGAGCAAGAGAGCGATGAGCCAAATGCCCGTGTCCAATCTCCCTTCGACCCGTTCCTAAACGACCGACCTCACCGACAGAATAAGGTGGAAAATTATAATGCAAAATAAAATTCTCTCTTCTGTCACCTTCAATATCATCATAAATCTGCTCATCAAAAACACTGCCAAGCGTAACAACCGCAAGAGCTTGCGTTTCACCGCGAGTAAACACCGCAGAGCCGTGAGGTCTGGGTAAAACACCTATCTCACAACTAATCGGACGAATATCCTCAGTACCGCGTCCGTCAACACGCAACCCCTTATCCAAAATATTGGCACGAAGAACATTATATTGCATTTTATCAAAAAGCGAATTAAAGAGCTTCATCTGCACATCATCTTCCAACTGCTCAGAATACTTTTCGGCAATCTCAGACCTGACTTTTTTCAGTGCTTCCTGCCTTTCGGTCTTTGCCTTCAAATAAAAAGCCTCTGAAATCTTTGGCAACGCCAAATCAGAAATCTCCTGCTCATTCTTCAATTCGGCATCAAAATGCACCAACGGCAACTTTTCCTTACCGCAAGCCTCTCTTAAATCATCTTGAATTTTACATAAATCCTTAATCACGGCATGAGCTTTATCCAAAGCCCCAAGCATAACCTCTTCACTAACCTCATTGGCACCACCTTCAACCATCGTAATGCCTTCTTTAGTACCGGCAACAATAATCTCCATATCAGCCTTTGCAATTTGTTCAAAAGTCGGATTTATAACATACTCCCCGTCCAAATACGCAACACGCACACCTGCAACAGGCCCGTTAAACGGAATATCCGAAATAACAACAGCCGCCGAGCTTGCAATAACCGCAATAATATCAGGCGGGTTTTTCTGGTCAGTAGACACACAAGTCGGAATAATCTGAATATCCCGTCCAAAAGCCTTCTCAAAAAGCGGACGCATCGGTCTGTCAATCAACCTTGAAACCAATATTTCCTTATCCTTAGGTCGTCCCTCTCGCTTTATAAACCCACCGGGAATTTTCCCCGCCGCATAATACTTCTCATTATAATCAACCGTAACAGGAACATAATCCAAACCTTCCTGCGCCGTACTCGAAGCACAAGCTGTCGCCAAAACCGCCGAACCGCCATACTCGGCATAAATCGCACCGTTTGCCTGCTTAGCCAAATGCCCCGTCTCTAAAATTAAATCGTGATCACCGATTTTATAAGTTACTCTATGTTTCATATTCTCCTCTTTAAATAAAAAATTTGGGCGAATTTTTGCATTGCCTTTGGCAATGCAAAAAACGGGCTATTCGGGGCTCCGCTATCGCTCCGACTAAAATTGCGTCTAATAATTAAGGAAATTACAAAAGTCAGACGAGTTTTGTAATTTTTTCCAAAATATACCAAAAAGCGCAATGAAATGAGCTTCTTAGAGATACTTGTAAAAAGTAATGGACTTTTACAAGTGCCTCAGCTACTTGTAAAAAGTAACCGACTTTTGCAAGTAGCTCAATTAACGCCACAATTTTATTTGGAATATGTGTTTTTTAAAAAACACATATTCCACCCCTACTATCCCTTTCGCGGGGCTAAACAGTAAATTAAAAGCTCTAACTGAACAGCACACCGCAAAATAAAGCTATTTTCTCAAAGACAACTCTTTAATCAAAGCCCTATAACCATCAATATCGCGGCGTTTAAAATACTTTAATAAACTGCGCCTGTGTCCAACCAAAGAAAGCAAACCTCTATTACTAGCCTTATCCTTTGGGTTTTTCTTACAATGCTCTGTCAACTGATTTATCCTTTCTGTCAACAATGCAATTTGAACCTTTACATCACCTGTGTCTTTTCCGTTTGCACCGAATTTTCCTATAATCGATGCCGTAGTTTCTTTTGAAAGTGCCATTTCTTACTCCTTATCAACAAATATTATACTATCAATCTCTTTACTGCCAACATTCTTTTTCTGCAAAAATTCTGAATTTTCAAACTCAAGGCAGACTTGTGTATCCATAACCGTAAAAAAGCCTTTATTAACAGAATTATCCGTCAGCAATACATTAACATCATATCTCCCGCAACACGGAACAATCTGCGTAAAACTTTTCAAAGACGTCTTAAATCCCTTGCCTGTTTCACACCATTGCAAACCGTAAGAATCAAGCAAAAAGGGATACCCGAGCAGTTTTTCAGTTAGGGTAAAGTCGGAATTGTAAATAGCTTTTCTAATTTCGGTAGAGCTTACCTCATAATTGCTATTACAAACCCTCTTTATGGAATCAAAACCAAAACCCAGTCGTTCAGACAATTGCCTTAATTCAGGCAATCCGGTACCACGGCGATATCCGCACGAAAAATCCTCGCCAACGACAAGATACTTCATGCAAACAGTTTTTGCCAAATCCTCAATAAAGATATGTCCTTCTATTTTAGCGAAACTTGAAGAAAAGTCAATCAGTGTAATAAAATCAAATCCAAATTCCGCTATTTTTTTTAACTTTAATCGTAAAGTTAATATATTTCCGGCATATTTACTATCATTCTCATTCTTTTTTGGCGGGTTGACAAAACTGACAACACCTTTTTTCAAATAACCCGGAGCATTAAGCACTTCCTTAAACAACGCCCTATGCCCAAAATGCACTCCATCGAATTTACCAATTGTAACCGCAGTGCCGGCAGAAAACAAATCATGTTTCTCACAATGTATATTCTCTGACCTAAGCTCTTCCCAAAAGAAGGTTTTCATCTACCTACCTCTTCTTGTCGGCAAAAACAGCACCGTATTCAAAACCACCGTCAGTACCGTTCACAATTCCACAAAACTCATTACAACAAAACACCGCAAAAGTAGTCTGACAACCCGAAGGCTTAAAACCCTTAAACCAATACTTTTTTATAAACCGCCCATTAACGAATCTGTCATAAAAGTCAGACTTTAATTCCAATGTTTTTAAGCCAACTGTTTTTGCAATGCTTTCTGAAAAAGATACACAGCCTGCAATAATTTCATTACTTTCAATTCCGGTATCAACATCAACATAATTGTCAACTGAAAATTCAGGCAACATCCTTGCCCCGACAGCATCAGCAAGATTAAAATTACCGACTCTTGTTCTTCGCAACTTTGAAACAAAAGCAAAACTTCCGCAAGCTAACGCCATATCCCGAGCCAAAGCTCTAATATAAGTGCCCTTTGAACAAGAAATTTTTAGCATTACTTCCTCCACAAAAGGATTTTTTGCTATGTCTTGATTTTCAGTTGTATTAACCTCCAAAACATCGATGCTAAAAATTTCAATTTCTCTAGCCTGTAATTCAACCTTTTCGCCACTACGCATTAAATCAGAAGAGCGTCTCCCGTTAAAATGCACTGCAGAATAATTTGGTGGAATTTGACTTTGCTTACCTACAAAATTTGGAACAATATCCATCAATGCCTGATAATTAGGTAATTTACCCCGCTTAATCACAACTCCACTCGGGTCAAGAGTATCGGTTTCTTCGCCAAATTTAAAAACAGCCAAATACTCTTTATCACAGCCAGTTATATAAGAAGCCAATTTAGTATATCTTCCTACAACAGCAACCAACAACCCATCGGCAAAACTGTCAAGTGTTCCTGTATGCCCAACTTTCCTTGTATTGAGAGCTTTTTTTATTTGATTTAATGCTCCAAAACTCGTTATCCCTGAAAATTTTACAAAAGGCAATATTGCTCCATCTAAAGGCTTTTTCAGCAACTTCAACACCTAACCTTCAGCAGAGCCGTCTTCTTCCGTAGCAGGCGAAATTTCAAGTGCATCAAGTTTTTTTATCATATCAAACCCTGCTTTCATGTTTTTATCGTAAAAAAATTTAAGCTCAGGAAATTTCCTAATATGCATTTTTTTAGAAAGCATCGTTCGAATAAAACCGCCTGCATTCTCAAGCCCTCTAACCCCCTGTTTGGTTTTATGCTCGTCCATAAAACTCGAAACATAAACCTTAGCATGAGATAAATCCGAAGAGACAACCACACTATTAACTGACAGAAAAGAAGAAACACGCGAATCTTTAATCTTACCCGTCATAATCATAGTTGAAATTTCTTCACGAATTTGCTCACCAACCCTGGAAGTTCTAAACTCACTCATCAGAACCGCCCTCTGCAGGTTTTTTAGACTTTACTTGAGTATCACTCAACTTTCTGGCTATTTCAATTGTGTCAATAACTTCAAGTTGATCGCCCACTTGAATATCATTGAAGTCCTGTATGCCAATACCGCATTCATATCCGGCATTAACTTCTTTTGCATCATCTTTAAACCTACGCAATGAAGCCAATTTTCCCGAAAACACGACAATTCCATCGCGAATAATATGAACACTTGAATTACGCTTAACCGTACCCTCATTTACATAACAACCGGCTATTTTTCCTACCTTAGGCACTTTGAAGACATCTCTAACTTCCACCATACCGACAACTTTTTCTTTAATCTCAGGCGAAAGCATACCTTCCATCGCAAGCCTCATTTCTTCAACCGCTTCATAAATTATCGTATACTTTCTAATATCGATCTTTTCCTGTTCTGCCAAAGCTCTGGCCTGCGGGGTCGGTCTAACATTAAACCCAATAATAATAGCATTAGTATCAGCCACAGCCAACATAACATCAGAATCATTGATTGCACCCGCAGAAGCATGAATTACATTAAGGCGTATTTCAGGAGTTGATAGCTTTTCAAGAGATTGCTTCAAAGCCTCAACCGACCCTTGCACGTCACCTTTAATAATAACTTTCAACACCAACACATCACCGTCATGTATCGTTTCATACAGATTGTCCAAAGTAACTTTTCTGACATTCTGAGAAGCTTCAAATCGTTTAAGCTCTTGCCTCTTTTCAGAAAACTGCCTTGCTTCTTTTTCTGTTGCTGTAACTTGAAAAGGATCACCTGCATTAGGCATACCTTCAAGCCCCAGAATTTCAACCGGCATACTTGGCTCTGCAGTATCTATTCTAGCACCTTTATCATTAAATATAGCACGCACGCGCCCTGAATAAATTCCTGCAACATACGGATCACCTGTTTTAAGCAAACCTCTCTGAACAAGTATAGTCGCAACAATACCTCGTCCGTGATCTATACGGGACTCTATAACCTTACCTTCTGCTTTGCATTCAAAATTTGCTTTAAGCTCCAAAACCTCAGCTTGCAATATTATTGTTTCAAGCAAAGTATCAATACCTGTTTTCTGCAAAGCAGAAATATGAACATACATCGTATCTCCACCCCAGTCCTCAGGCATAAGCCCCAACTCCGACAATCTGGACATAACCTTCTCAGGATTTGCCTCAGGCTTATCCACCTTATTTATTGCAACAATAATTGGAACTTCAGCATCTTTCGCATGATTTATGGCTTCTATTGTCTGAGGCATAACCCCGTCATCGGCGGCAACAACCAAAACAACAATATCAGTAAGAGCTGCCCCTCTGGCACGCATCATCGTAAAAGCTTCATGACCGGGCGTATCAAGGAATGTAATACTTCCACCAGGTGTATTCACCATATATGCACCAATATGCTGAGTAATACCCCCAAACTCACCATCCACAACATTAGAGCTTCTAATAGCATCAAGAGTTTTAGTTTTACCGTGATCAACATGCCCCATAATGGTAACAACAGGAGCCCTTGAAATCAATTCAATTCCTTCATCACTTTCAGTTTTTATAACAGTTTCATCATAAAGGCTTACCAGTTTTACATCACAATTATACTCAGATGCAAGTATCGCGGCCGTATCATAATCAATCGACTGGTTCATAGTAACCATCATGCCCATGCCCATCAGTTTAGCAATAAGCGTAGATGCTTTTAAATTCATTTTTTTGGCAAGATCTGAAACAGTTATAGTTTCCAGCATTTCAACACTTGCAGGTACAGTATTTACCTTTTCTATTGCTTTTTTCTTTTTATGAAATGCTTGCGAATCAAAAAACTCTTTTTGCTCCTGTTGTCGCTTTGCATATATCTGCTTCTTTCCCTTTTGAACTCGCTTAGAAGCGCTTCCTTTTCCTTGACCCGGAGGAGTTACCGGCGCCGCTTGTGGAGGCCTTTTGTTACCAAACTGAGAACGCCCCTGTTGTCCGCCTCTGTTACCGGAACCTTGTCCTCTGTAGCCACCGGCTCTGTTTCCGTCATTCCGATTATTATAACCGGAAAAGCCTTGTTTACCTCTATTCTGACCGCTATTGCGATCATTATTATAACCTCTCCTGCCTAAATTACCACCACTGCGATTTTTCTTTGATTGATCAGCAAGATTACCGGCTTTTACATTTGGTCTTTCCTGAAAAATACTGCCGACACCCATATCCCTCTTTGGCTTTTCCGTTGAGTGTCGACTTGTACCAATAGCTTTATCTTTACCCTGTTTAGAAGGCATTGTTCTTTTTGGTACATTACTTGAACCGGAAGCAACACCTTTATCAACAGGTTTAGACCTAGCCGGTTTCTTTTTAACCTTAACAACAGCCTTTTTCTTTACTTTCACAGGCTCTTTTTTAGCGATAACACCATTATCATTGACTTGTTTTGATTCCTCTGTGGATTCTTTTTCTTTTCCCTTACCTTTTCTTAAAAAGTTTTTGGGTTTTTTCTCTTGTTCAAGTTCTTTTTCTGCCATATACCCTCAATCTAGTCTTCAATAATTTCATCTTCATCTTCAAATTCAAAACTTAATCCAATACCGCAATTCGGACAATTTTCCATATCTATAGTAACCGGATGGCTACACTCAGGGCATTCATAATATTCTTCATCGCCATCTTCATCTACAATTTCCTCAACATCAGCTTCAGAATTTTCATCCTCTTGCACACCTTCTTCAGCATTATCATCAAAAGCCTCAGGCTCATCAATAACTTCCAGTGCATCACTAATAATCCTCAACAACTCGGAAGTCATTTCTTCAGTCATTTCCGATAAATCGGCAATCTGATTTTCACTCATATCCAAAAGCTGTTCAATCTCGTAAATTTCATTTTTTTCCAAAACAGCAACTATTTCATCACTTATACCCGGCAACTCCGAAACAGCCGAAATAGCCTCAAACGAATCATCATTAAACAACCCTTCAGCGGCCTTTCTTGCATCATAGTAAACATCCATTTCCTTAAACTGCTCTTCAGTTTTTACATCTATATTCCAGTCTACCAATCTGTTTGCAAGCCTGACATTCAACCCCTGTTTACCTATTGCCAACGAAAGTTGCGTGTCAGAAACAATAGCCAAAGCAGAGCGTTTTTCATTATCTAAAATAATAACCTCATCAACCTCAGCCGGCGAAAGCGCATTTGCAATATATGTTTTAGGGTCATCGGAATATTCTATAACATCAATTTTTTCACCATCAAGCTCACGAATAATTACCTGTATCCTGGAACCTTTTGGGCCGACACACGAACCAACAGGGTCAATATCCGATCTTGTTGATTCTACTGCAACCTTGGTTCTGTTTCCTGCATCTCGAACAATCTTTTTAACCTCAATAACGCCGTTATAAATTTCAGGAACCTCAAGCTCCAAAATTCTTTGCACAAATTCAGAATCTGTTCGAGAAAGAACAAGCTGAACTAAATTAGACTGCTTGTGTTTTTTTACTTCTTTTACCAGAGCCTTAATCCTGTTTTCATCACCGGCTGCGGCATTTCTGCCAAACTGATCTCTCGGAGATTGAAACCTCTTAGGCAAAATACCTTCTACCTTACCAAGATCAACATAAATATTGCCGTTCTTTTCTCTGTGATAGTACCCGATAATAATTTCACCGACTTTTGATACATACTCGGAATAAATAGTATCTTTCTGCATTTCACGCAAAGACTGTAACACCCGTTGCTTGCCGGCCTGAATTGCGGCGAAATTAAACTGCGTAGGATCTTCTTCAACAGAAAGCTCATCTCCAATTTCACTTTCAGGGTTAAGCTTTTGAGCGTCTTCCAAACTGATTTCCAAAACAGGATTTTGTACTTTCTCAACGATAGTTTTATTTGACACCATATAAACTTCACCCTCGTCTTCAATGAAGTCAACATTACTGTCAATACCGTACTGCCTGTTATAAGCCGTTTTCAACGATTGTTTTATAATATTTATCACAACATCATCGTCAAA
This sequence comes from Treponema sp., assembly GCA_002749205.1. Lineage (GTDB taxonomy): Bacteria > Spirochaetota > Spirochaetia > Treponematales > Treponemataceae > Treponema_B. Next base: position 14,044 of record PDOP01000002.1, read on the forward strand.
ACCCTTTTCTTGAGCATACTTTCTTATTTGTTCACTAAGCATATTTGACATTGTAAAACTCCTACTTACTTAATTTAGCTTTTTTTACATTCTCAAAAGGAATAAAAACTTTACTGCCTGCTTTATCCAAAGTAACACCGGAATCCGAGCTTTCTGTCAAACAACCTTCAACCCAATCGGTACAAGACAAATCCCAAACCGAAACCTCCTGACCGACAAAAGCCTCAAACTCCGAAGTCTTTTTTATAACCCTCTTTACACCCGGAGAGCTAACCTCCATGTCAACATCCTGTGAGTCCAACAAAACTTCCAGCCTTTGCTTCAAAGTTCTGTGAACATTAACACAATCATCAATTCCAACACCATTTTCCGAAAAAATAACAACACTAACCTTCCAGCCGGTCTTTAACCGAGCCAATGAATAATCAACAACCTTATAACCAAGCCCTTCAATCAGTGCCTTACTTTCCTCAAAATGCGGACTATCATTTTTTTGAACCCGCTTCATAATTCTCCGCCTATAAAAAAAGAGCCGTATGAACGACTCCCGACAAATTAAGGATAACAAATGTTCTTTCCGCAATTCTACCATAATTTCAAAAAAAACGCAAGCCCTAAAATAATAATTTTTACGAGTAATTTTTAATCACAATATTTAAAAATTTGCGCAAAGTATTTTGAGCTACTTGTAAAAAGTAGTTCAAAATACTTTGCCTCCAACCCGCTCCCTTGCATAATTTTTCATCCTTTACTTATATACATAATCGGCGTCTTTCTTTCAAGAGAAGCCGCCTCTTCTTAAAAAACAATCGGACGAAAAAAAGACTAAGGTCGCAAAATCAGGTTAAACGAAATGAAAGAAAAAAATCACTAAAGTGATTTTTATCATGCACGCCGGTATTCTGCAATGCTTCCCGCTCTGTAAAACCGCCGGCAAACTCTAATCCGAAAACAAACACAACCCGTACACGGTTTTGCAATTATGTTGCTTTAAGGTTTTTGCACACTCAGAAATTGTTGAACCCGTTGTTCTTACATCATCGATTAAAACAGCCCTCTCGGGTATTTTCCCGGCATTCTTTTTCGGAACATAAAATTTACCCTCCAGATTCGACTTCCGCAAAGACTGAGAAACGGATTTTTGCGGCAATGAATCATACCGCTTCAACCACTTGCATATTTTCACTTCAGGAAACATTTTTAAACTGTTTGCAAGATCGTCAATTTGATCCCAACCCTTTTGCCTGATTTTTTTCGGCCTCGCAGGCACCGGAATAATAACCGTATTCTGCAATTCAGGAGCCATCGAAATAAACTCGACAGCCAACATGGCAAACAACTGCGAATACCCCCGCAAACCGACACTCTTCCATTCCGACACTAATTTATGACCGTCCCCGAGATACGGAAACAAAGTATACACCTTATCATAATATCTTTCTTCTTCACTATTAATCCTGTCTTTGCATTGCCTGCATATCTTTGTTTCCGAAATCAATCTTTGTCCGCAAATTTGACAAAATTGTTCCGGCTCTGAAATTATCAGATTCATGTTTTTACGCAAAAAATTTTGAATACAATTTTTACAAATTGAAATTCCCTGCTTTGACGCCTCACCGCAAATCGCACAGGTTTGCGGACAAACTAATTCAGAATATGTATTTCGTAAAAATGTTTTTATCCGCCCTAATAAGTGAATAACAGTCATTCTAAGCCCTTATTGATTTGCCTTCCCCATGCTAATCGGTCTTTGTCCTTTTTTCCCGCATAGCCGCCAAACAATACCCGAAAAATTAAACTTACTCATCGACACACTCGCAGTTACATTTTCCTGCACGGGAGATTCAACCATGCTTTCAAACCCCGCATTAACAGCCTTGTTTACCATAGCCTTTTGCTCTTCAGTCCAATCAATCTCACCGTTACTGATGCTTTTCTCATGCACATAAGCCAAACAGTCTTGAATATCATCTGTAGGTGTTGTAACCAAAACAATGTTTGTTTTTCGCTGTGCAGGATTTTTCCCGAAATTTGCCCAAAAGTCTCTGGCTGTTGGACAGGCAAAATCGCCCCCTGAAATAACCCCTGTTTTTGTTTCATCTCGAATTAAATCAGCCTCATTTTGAAAATACCGTAAATGCACAACAACAATTTCGCCCGCACTAACTTCGGCGGCAGGAAAAGTATAATCCGCAGCCTTACTGCTTCCCACAGACAATATTTTCAAGCCGCTAAGATTTCCCGACTTCTTCACCTTAAATTCGATAAACTCAGGAACCGGTTTTTTAACACTTTTGGAATAAATAGGTTTATATTCGGTAATTTCCAAAGCCGCCGGATTATGATTTTGCCCCTTGAATAAAAAGTTAAACTCCAAATTCACATTGCTCTTTGTTTTTAAATCTCCTTCAAACTTAAACTCCTTCCCGATTTCAATTTGGTCGAATATAGTGCATCTGTATTTCACCTCTTGCCCGTCATCTGCAATTTTTTCCAATTTGTGTCCAATTTGCGAAAGCGGCTCACCTTCCGAATTTACTTGAGAATCCGAATAAAAAACCTTTGAGCGAACATCCTTTACCGAATGCGAAAACACAATCTCTATACTGTTATCCTCTTCCTGCCGGACATCAAGTATCTTTACCTGACCTCCCTCATCACCGAGAATTGTTACAAAACCCGGCTGTAATGCAAACCCGTTACACCCGATGATCAAAACAATAATGCCGATAATCAAAAGGCATATTTTCCAATTTTGAATTTTCATAAATACCTCCATAAAAAAAGATACACAGGATTTTCAAAAATGGCACACATAAAACAAATGTATTTTAAATAAAAAGCGCATTTTTAAGGCTGAATCCGAAAAACACACAAAAGTAAAGATTAAATTCACAACCTTAAAAACCGCTCAATTACGGAACTACGCTATCGCTTCGACTAAAATTATCGCAAAAATTATTGCGATAATTTTATTTGCTTCGCGGGTTTTTAAAAACCCGCTCGCATTCCTTCAATCGCTTGCGCAAGGATTTTCCTGATTTTAATTCGGGAAGTTTGGCAGAAATCCTGCAAGATTTATCAAATACGTTTAACCTGAATTGGAAGCCCGCCGGTATCCTTTCTGCCGATTGTTTTCTCAGTATAGTCGGGTTGCCGTGAGAAAAACCGACTTCCTGTCCGTAAGCAAAGGCAGAAAGATTTAAGGCGGGCGAGGGGTGGCGTCAGCAAAATTTCAATATTATTTGCAATTTATAAATTTTTGTATATTTTAAAATACCCCTTGAAGTTTTTCGTCTTTTTGTATATAATCCGTGCGGGTGGTTTTCCACAAGTACATTTAATTGAGGTTTTTTATGTCAGACGCAATTTTGAAAATGAGGAATATTGGAATCAGTGCTCACATCGATTCCGGCAAAACGACTCTTTCAGAGAGAATTTTGTTTTATTGCGATAGGATTCATGCTATTCACGAAGTTAGAGGTAAGGACGGTGTCGGTGCCGTTATGGATAATATGGATCTTGAGAGAGAAAGAGGTATTACAATTCAATCGGCTTCCACGCAGGTAAAGTGGAAAGATTACACTATGAATGTAATTGATACTCCCGGACACGTTGACTTTACGATTGAGGTTGAAAGGTCTTTGCGTGTTCTTGACGGAGCTATTTTGGTTTTATGCTCTGTAGGCGGGGTTCAGTCTCAGTCAATTACTGTTGACAGGCAGTTAAAAAGGTATCATGTACCTCGTATAGCTTTTGTCAATAAATGCGACAGAACCGGTGCAAATCCGCTGAAGGTTCGTATGCAACTTCGCGAAAAGCTCGGGCTTAATGCTTATATGATGCAGCTTCCAATCGGTCTTGAAGATAAACTTGAAGGTGTTATAGACCTTGTTACAATGCAGGCTATGTATTTCGAGGGCGATAACGGAATGGAGGTTAGAATTGCAGAAATTCCTTCGCATCTTTTAGATGATGCTCAAAAGTACCGCGAAGAGATGGTCGATGCGGCTTCAATGTTTTCGGACGAGCTAGCTGAAGCATTTTTGGAAGGCACCGAAACGGTTGAAATGATTCGTGATGCTGTTAGAAAGGGTACTTTAGATGAGCAGTTTGTTCCTGTATTCTTAGGCTCGGCTTATAAGAATAAGGGTATTCAACCCCTTTTAGATGCCGTTACTTATTATCTGCCTAATCCGTCCGAAGTAAAGAATGTTGCATTGGATTTAAATCAAGACGAAAAAGAAGTTATTTTAGGTTGTGGCGAAGATGATCCTGTTGTTTCTTTGGGCTTTAAACTTGAAGACGGTAAGTACGGGCAGTTGACTTATGTGCGTGTTTATCAGGGAACTATCAAAAAAGGCGGCGACCTTTACAATACCCGCTCGAAAAAGAAGTTTAAGGTCGGACGACTTATCAGAATGAACTCGGCTGAAATGGAAGATATAACCACGGCAGGGCCGGGCGATGTTGTTGCTCTTTTCGGTGTTGATTGTGCCTCAGGCGATACTTTCTGTGACCCTGATTTAAATTATGCAATGACTTCGATGTTTGTTCCCGATCCCGTTATTTCGCTTTCAGTAAACCCAAAAGACAAAAAGTCGGCAGACCAGATGTCAAAGGCTTTAAACAGGTTTACAAAAGAAGACCCTACTTTCCGAAGCTATGTTGATGCTGAATCTAACGAAACTATCATTCAGGGAATGGGTGAGCTTCACTTAGAAGTGTATATCGAAAGAATGAAGCGAGAATACAAATGTGAGGTTGAAACAGGTATGCCGCAGGTTGCATACAGAGAGGCTATTACAGAGCGCGGTGAATTTAACTACACCCATAAAAAGCAGTCCGGTGGTTCCGGTCAGTTTGGTAGGGTTGCAGGTTTTGTCGAGCCTATTACCGAAGAAGATTACATGTTTGTAAATAACATAAAAGGCGGTGCTATCCCAACCGAATATATCCCTGCTTGTGATAAAGGCTTTAAACAAGCTATTCAAAAAGGCTCTTTAATCGGCTTCCCAATTGTCGGTGTTAAAGTAACAATCAATGACGGACAGTCTCACCCTGTTGACTCTTCGGATATGGCATTTCAGTTGGCGGCAATCGGTGCGTTTAGAGAGGCATATAAAAAAGCGAAACCGACAATTCTTGAGCCTATCATGAAGGTTTCGGTTGAAGGTCCACAAGAATTCCAGGGAAATATATTCAGCTTAATAAATCAGCGACGAGGAATTATTGTTTCTTCCTCCGAAGATGACGCATTTACAAAAGTAGATGCCGAAGTTCCTCTCAGTGAAATGTTTGGCTTTTCTACAATATTACGCTCATCTACTCAAGGTAAGGCGGAATATTCTATGGTTTTTGAAAAATACGGTAAGGCTCCACAAAGTATTTCTGAGGAGCTTATAAAAGAGTACGAAGCAAAGCGTGCCGCTGAGCATAAATAGGAGGTGCCCAATGATAAAAAAAGATTTAGTTGAAAAAAGTCCTGTCAGGGATTTTGAAAAAGCTCTTGGTGGCGGTTTAAAAGCCGGAGAGCTTGGTGTTGTTACTTCGAAAAAAGGCGTTGGAAAAACTTCTATGCTTGTTCAGCTCGGTCTTGATGAGCTTCTACAGGAACAAAGAGTTTTCCACATTTCGTTTAGTCAGCATGTTGATTATGCCGTTACATGGTATAGCGACATGTATGATGAATTGTCAAAAAAGAAAAACCTTGAAAACGCCGAAGAAATAAAATCAAAAATGCTTGCCAACAGGGTAATTCTTAACTTCAATCAAGATACGGTTCTCGCTGAGCAAATCATGAAAACAGTTAAAGCACTGTGTGAGGGCGGATCTAAACCAAACGCATTAATGGTTGATGATTTTGATTTTTCAAAAGCCTCACACGGTGCAATAAAAAAGATAAGAGATTTTGCAAAAGAAGAAGGCTTTTCAATTTGGTTTACAGCAAGAGCAGATGTCAGAGATGCTAATATAGCCGCTTCACTTGAAGACTTTATAGACGATTTAGATGTTGTTTTATATCTTACGCCTGAGCAAAACGTAGTTAAAATTATCGCATTAAAGGATCGCGAAAGGAAAGATGTGGACACAGGTTGCAAGTTCGACATTAAGACAATGCTTTTAGTATAACCTAACACGGGCTATAATGCCTTAAAAACAATAGCCATCAGTTTTGCTTGAAATTAAGCAAAGCCGATGGCTTTTTTTTTATTTTCTGCGAATATCCCAATCATTATAAACAGTTTTGCTTCCGCAGTCAGGACAGCTCGGGTTTTTTGCATTAAGAATTGACTGCAAAAATTTTGCGCCAAATCCGATTAAAGAGTTATCGTCAATCGGGCGACTGTGTGCTTCAGGATTTTTTCCCGCCTTAGCCTGAAAAACCTTACCGCAACTTCCGCAATGCCAGGTTATCATTTGCTTTGAATTCCTTTTGCCTGCCATTTTTACTCCTTGTGTAAACGAGCATGAGGCTCTGTTGCAATTTTAAATCCGGGTATGAATTTGTCTATCGGTAAAAGGGTAAACAGCAATAATGTTGCCACTGAAATATGAGCCATAAAGTTGTATTTAATAAGCTCCATCTGAGAAAACTTGTACAGCGGATAAACAGCACCTGCAACACCGACAAAGTAGCTTAAATAAACATGCCAGGGAATTAACTGCGAGCCGAATATTCCTAGCGCCGATGAAAATGTTGCATTACGCAAACTCAAGCTGTATTTTGACTCTTCATCGCCCTCTACATTTTTTTCCGTAATATCCCGTATAATAGGTCCGATAGTTACAATTTGTGCCATTTCATCGGCTAGTGCGGCATTTCCCAAAATTGAAATCGCACCGTTCCAAAACATAAGATGTCTAACATTACGCGAAAACTTAATCGCCAATTTTTCAAGCGGCCTGAAAGCGTCCATTTTTGCCATAATTCCGCCAAAAGCCGCAACCCACATCATCATAACAATAACCCACGAGCCGGCTCCGACAAAACCGCCCATAATTATATCCAAAAAGTCAAGAACACCGGAAACAGTCCCTGCTATTGAGCCTAAAACCAAGCAAGTCAGAATTCCAAGTGAAAGACAGACTAAAGTTGAAACACCTGCAAGAGCCGTTCCGATAACCACAAGCATGGGTATCACCATGTAAAAAGGAACACCGTGTTTAACTTGATTTAACAAATCTACTGCAACGGGCTTTTTTTCCTGCAATGTAACCCAAACCTCATCAGGAATAGCCTCTATAGCGGTATAGGCTTCAACTGAAGTTGAAGGCATGCTTGCGCTTACTAAAAGAAAAACAATACTTGCCAAAAACAAACATAAAAGCGACCAAAGCCCCTGGCTTTTAATCCTGTCCGTTACCCTTACATTGTGAATACCGGAACTTACGACTGTAGCATCGGAAATCAACCCAAGATTATCTCCAAAGCAGGAGCCTCCCGCAATTGCCGCAATCGAAATCATGATATTACCGTCTAAAATATGGGTCATCCACAAAAAAATTGGTGCACAAGCGGCAAATGTTCCCCATGATGTTCCGGTTGCAACCGAGAGGGCAGAGCATACCAAAAATGAAACAACCGCTACCGTGCGAGCCGAAAGCCCGAATTTTAAGCTCAGATTTATAATTGATGCGCCGACACCTGTGTACATGAAAGAATCTGCAAGTGCATAAGCCAACATCAAAATAAAAAATACCAGCTGCATTTCTTTAACATTATCAATTCCTGCGTTAAGAATATCTTTAAACTTAAACTTCTCGGTTATCATTGCAACAAAGATAGCATATATAACAGCTATCGGGGCAATAATCAGAATATCCAAACTAAAGCCACATGCTTCTTTAAATTTTTCAACATTTGAAATAATCATCAGACCCGCAAGCAAAAAAACCGGCGACAATTTAAAAAAAGACTTCATTTACCACTCCTCAAAATAACAAGCGAAAGTAGAGGAAATTGCAAAAGCCGGACGAGTTTTGCAATTTCTTCCAAAACATACCAAAAAGCACAATGAAATGAGCTTATTAGAGGCACTTGCTAAAATTACTCCACTTTTGCAAGTGGCTCAGTATAACATATCAAATAAAAAAAAACCAGCATTTTAAATAAATTTTTGCTAAGCAAACACTTGCAAAAGTCAAACAATGGTTTTTTAAGGCTTCACTACTCATCGAATCCGCCGGACTTAAAACCGGACATATCCAATGTAATATACTTGAATCCCAGCTTCTTTAATTCCACCGTAATTTTTTCGCTTTGAGATATAAATTCGGCAAAACGACTTTTTTCAATTTCAATGCGAAGTACAGGCTCGTGAAATCGAAGACGAATTATTTCAAAACCAAGTTTACTCAAAAAACATTCTCCCCTATTTATCTTTTCCAAAAGCCTGAAATCAAGTTTTGTATCATAAGGTAATCTTGTTGCAAGGCAAGGTGTTGACGGTCGTTTTGCCGTTTTTAGATGAAGCTCATCTGCATATTTTCGTATTTCGGTTTTTGAAAACCCTGTAATTGCAAGAGGACTTAAAACCCCAAGCTCATCTAATGCCTGTTTACCGGGTCTGTAAACTTTTAAGTCGTCTGCATTGGTGCCGTCAATTATCGTAGCCAATCCTTTTTGCTCTGCAAAATTTTTTGCCTTTAAAAACATTGCTTTTTTGCAATGATAACAACGAGCCTTTGAATTAGTCAAAAGCTCATCAGGAAGGTCTTTGATAAAGGGAATGATATTATGCTCTATGCCGTATTTTAATGCCATGTTTTTTGCAATTGAAATTTCTTCTTTAGGATAAAGCGGGGTTGCAAAGGTTACGGCAACAGCATTTTGTTTTTGCCTTTGCCGAGAAATCAAGGCTAAAAGCAATGTACTGTCAACACCGCCTGAAAGAGCCAAAACCAAACCGCTTTGTAAATAATCGCTTATCAATGAGTTAAGTCTCTCTTTTTTTTGATTAACAATACAAAGACTTTTTGTAATAACCTCACCCTCCTTGAAGCCCTGCACTTAATTATCCAAAATCTTCATTAAAGCGTTTTTTACTTTCTCTATGCTCATTTTATTTTCAACTGCAATTCGTTTTAAGTCTTCGTATTCAAAACTGCTTTTTTTAATACCCTTCCACGAGCATTCTTTTATCTTTATGCTCCCAAAAGAAGTATTTTTTGAAACAATTTTGCGCTCCATTTCAACTCGGCTGACTTCTTTTACCTTAAACCCAATTGTTGACGAATGAATAAAAATAATCTTACTGATTGCATCAAAGTCGGCCTTTTTTAATAAAATAGAAACCAAATATGCAGGGCGGTTTTTTTTCATCTGTATTGGCGAAAAATATACATCAATAGCTCCGACTAAAAAAAGCCTCTCGCTTAAAAAGCCCAGCTCTTCGCCTGTCATATCGTCAACTTGAAAAGTTATTTCAGTTATGCTTTTTTTTTTAAAACCGCTTCGTCAGAAGATTTTGCAAGCGAATAAATTCTGAGTAAATTCGGAACATCAAAATTACGGGTTCCTGCCCCATAAGCGATATTGTCAATTTTTGTGTTTGGAAGCTCACAAAACTCACTCACGGTTGCCGCCAGAATTGCCGCACCGGTTGGAGTTGTAAGCTCGGATTTAACCTGCCCTGCGTAAACGGGTATTTTTGCTTGTTTTATAATTTCAGCAGTCGCCGGTGCGGGTACCGGCATTTTTCCGTGTGCACAATCTACAAATCCCGAGCCGACTGCTGTCGGACTTGCCAGTATTTTTTCCGGCTTTAATATATCCAGACAAATTGCATTTCCGACAATATCAATAATTGAATCAACTGCACCGACTTCATGAAAATGCAACTCATCAAAACTTTTATTGTGAATTTTACTTTCGGCATCAGCTACAAACTGAAATATCTTTTTACTCAAATTCTTTACTTCATCGCTTAGTTTGCTTTCATCAATAATTTTGTAAATATCGGTAAGCCCTCTATGAGCATGATGATGTGCATACTCGTGTTCATGATGGTGCGAATGTTCATGAGAAAGTTTTACATTAAAATAAGTTCCGCCAATACCGCATTTTTCCGTCTTTTTCATAATCAGCTCGTATTCTTCGGTAATATTTAATTTAGACAGCTGCGCTTTCAGTTGTTCAAAATCCACACCAAGTTCAAGCATTGCACCAATTGCCATATTTCCGCTTATCCCCGAAAAACAATCAAAATATAAAACCATTTTATTAACCTCGAATTAAAGATTTATTTTATTTATCATTCCTGCAAGATAGCCTGCACCAAAACCGTTATCAATATTAACAACGCTGATGCCCGAAGCACATGAATTAAGCATCGCAAGCAACGCAGTTATTCCGCCAAAACTTGTTCCGTACCCGACACTTGTCGGAACGGCAATCACGGGTTTATCCACCAAGCCGCCGACCACACTTGCCAATGCACCTTCCATGCCGGCAACAGCAATAACCACATTTGCATTTCTAAGCTCATCGATTTTATCGAAAAGTCGGTGTATCCCCGCAACCCCGACATCATAAAAACGCTGAACTTTATTTCCAAAAAACTCCGCCGTTAAAGCAGCTTCTTCGGCAACCGAAAAATCCGCAGTACCGCCGGAACAAACCGCAATGCTTCCGCCTGAAACCGAAAAAGGCTCAAACGATACAGTGGCAATTCGGGCTAATTTATGATAGACGGCATTTTCCGCTACACTCTTAATTGCCGTAAACGCTTCTTTACAAACGCGCGTTGCCAAAATATTCTTAACATTATGATCTAACATCGAGCGGACAATTTTACGCAAATGCTCATCAGACTTTCCTTCACAATAAATAACCTCAGGAAAACCGTTGCGCACTTCACGATGATAATCCACCTTTGCAAATCCCAAATCCGCAAACGGCAAATCTTTCAACTTTGCAAACGCCGAATTAACATCAACCGACCCGTCTGCCACCGACTGCAAAATATCTTTTAACACCGCCTCATTCATAAACGCATTATAACCCAAAAAAAAAGATTATACAACCAATAAAATCAAACTTATATTTTATCGAATCTTAATTTTAAATAAAAGCATTGTCATGCTTTTGCAACCCGCTCCCGCAGCATAATCTTTCGCTCTTTACTTTATTATTATAATCGGTGTCTTTCTTTGTAAGAGAAGCCCCCTCTTCTTTATTAAAAAAACGAGCGAAAGGATAGACTGCGCTCGCCATGAAAACGCAATCGATAAAGCAAAGCACTCAGGTGTTCTTGTTTATTTTACGAAATAAACTTTAAGTATTGTGTTTTAATTTTAACCTGATTTTAAGCCCGCCGTTATCCTTTTGCTCGATTTAATTCAAAAGAAAAGACCTTCGACAGGAAGGAGAAGAGTCGATTATATTTTATCAAAAAAGAGCAAAAGATTTAAGGCGGGCGCCTGTTGAGTGCTTAAGCTTTGCTTGAGCAAAGCGTAGCATAAATTTAAAAAGGTTAGAAATTTTTATCTTGAAAAATTTATGAATTGTTGATATAATTGTTTTTTATTTTTGGAGGTTGCTTTCATGGAAAAGTTTTTTAAGTTAGAAGAGAAGGGGGCGACAGTTCGCAAGGAGTTAATTGCGGGTGCGACCACTTTTTTGGCAATGGCGTATATTTTGGCTGTCAATCCCGATATTTTGTCGAAAGCCGGTTTGAGTATTGGCGGGGTGTTTACGGCGACTGCAATTGCCGCCGGTGTAGCTTCAATTTTTATGGGGCTGATGGCAAACTTGCCGATTGCTCTTGCGCCGGGTATGGGGTTAAATGCGTTTTTTACATTCACCGTTGTAATGGGTATGAAGTATTCGCCTGCGGTTGCTCTGACAGCAGTCTTTTTGGAAGGTCTGTTGTTTATGGTTCTTTCGTTTTTTAATGTTCGCGAAACGATTATTAAGTCAATTCCCGACAATTTGAAAAAAGCGACTGCTGCCGGTATCGGTATTTTTATTACGCTTATTGGCATGAAAGGTGCAGGTATTATTGTACCTAATCCTGCAACTATGGTTGCGCTTGGCGATGTAAGTCAAGGGCATGCTTTGTTGGCGTTAATCGGTTTAATTATTACTGCAAGTCTTTTTGCGCTGAAAATACCGGGTGCAATTTTGTTGGGTATTATCGCAACAACCATTATAGGTATTCCAATGGGGCTTACTGTGCCAATGGACGGCTGGGCAGGCTGGTCTCCGATTAGTTTACCTGAGGCTCCTATTTTTATGAATTTGGATTTTTCGCATATTTTTTCGTTGAAGTTTTTTACGGTGTTCTTTTCATTTTTGTTTGTGGATATTTTCGATACTGTCGGTACTCTTGTAGGTGTTACTACACAGGCAGGGCTTACGGACAAGAACGGGGAAATACCAAAAGTTAAGCAGGCATTCCTTGCCGATGCGCTTGGAACAACAATCGGTGCTTTATTGGGTACATCTACCGTAACAAGTTATATTGAAAGCTCTGCAGGTGTTGCAGCCGGTGGTCGCACAGGGTTGACTTCCGTTACAACAGGTATTCTGTTTTTTGTTGCGTTGATTTTCTCGCCTTTCTTTTTATTGGTGCCTGTTTCGGCTACGGCCCCTGCTTTAATTATTGTAGGCTCACTTATGATTGCCGCAGTTGCAGGTATTAATTTCAAAGATCCGACAGAAGGACTTCCTGCTTTTATTACAATCGTAATGATACCGTTTACTTACAGTATTGCAGAAGGTATTGTTTACGGTGTGTTGACTTATGTTTTGGTAAAAGCCCTGACAGGAAAATTCAAAGATATATCTGTCGTAACTTGGATTTTATTTGTGGTTTTTGTTTTAAGATTTTTTATAAAATAGTTTAATCAGTTTTTAAAAAAAAGTGTTTGAGCCAATTGCAAAAGTAGAGTAACTTTAGCAATTGGCTTAAAAATAAGCTCATTTCATTGCGGTCAAACACTTTTTTATACTTCAATTCTTTTGGATGCTTATGTCAACTAAAATAAACACAACATATTATAAAACAAAAATAGGTGAGTTAATAATAGGCTCTTATGAAAATAAGTTATGCCTTTTGGATTTTCGCTATCGTAAAATGCGTCCAACTGTAGACAAGCGAATAAAGAATTATCTTAAATGCGATTTTCTTGAAAGAGAAGATGAAATAATTGCAGAAGCCAAAAAGCAAGTTGATGAGTATTTGCAGGGTTGCAGAAAGAAATTTAAAATTCCTGTTTTGTTACTTGGCTCCGATTTTCAAAAACAAGTTTGGAATGAATTGTTAAAAATAAACTACGGTGAAACTGCAACATATTTAGATATTGCAAAAAGAATAAATAACCCCAAAGCCACTCGTGCGGTTGCCTCAGCGAATGGAGCAAATGCCCTTGCGTTAATAGTGCCTTGCCATAGAATTATCGCAAGTAGCGGCGAATTAGGAGGGTACGGGGGCGGGTTACCCGTGAAAAAACGACTTTTAAATCTTGAAATTAAGAACACCCCTTTACCGGATAAAGGAAATAATGACTTTAAAGCCTGTAAAATATGAAAAACCGTTGCTCTTGGGTTAAATTAGACAGCTCTTTATCTGTACATTATCACGACAATGAATGGGGTGTGCCATGTTTTAACGATAATAAATTGTTTGAAATGCTAATTCTCGAAGGCGCGCAAGCAGGGCTTTCTTGGCAGACAGTATTAAAAAAAAGAGAAAATTACAGAAAGGCTTTTGACAATTTTAATCCAAAAAAAATATCTAAGTATCAAAATTCTAAAATACAAGAACTTTTAAGCAATTCAGGAATTATAAGAAATAAATTAAAAATTAATTCTGCAATTAACAACGCAAAAGTTTTTTTGAATATTCAAAAAGAGCTTGGCAGTTTTTCAAATTATATTTGGTCATTTACCGATAATAAAGTTATAAAAAATAATTTTGAAAATTACAATAACACTCCGACAAAAACAGAATTGTCCGATAGTATTTCAAAAGACTTAAAAAACAGAGGCATGACTTTTGTCGGCTCAACTATTATATACGCATACTTACAGGCGATAGGCGTTGTAAATAACCATCAGATGGATTGTTTTTGTAGGATGAGAAGGTGAGCAATAATATGATTTGTTCATTATTGCCTGAATAAATTTCTTCGGCAAGACCGGTAATTGTTTGAGGAATAGTTTCCATATTTTCAAACTTGGAGTAAGGAATCTTATTAAACCTTGTTCTTAACGAACCGGGGGTAAAAAGCAGTGCTTTCTTTAAAAGTTAGCCAAAGTCTGCAATTTTTCCGGTAGAAAAACAAAGACACATGCTCTTTATACCATGTTATACCCAGTGCTTAAGTAACCTTATTCTTTAGCTAACTTTTTTATCATTTCATCAAAATCGGATTTGATATCTTGTGTTTTGTTAAATTTATCATACTCACAATATGCTTTCTCTTTTGCTTGAATTGCTGATATTTTTCCCTTTCCCACGAGAATTTTATATTCATTAAATGATAAAAATTTATTAACGCTTTCCGCAAATTCTTGCATGGTAAAAACTCTTCGATTTTCAATAATATTTTCGATATAATCAAAAAAACTTGAAACAGTTCGCTCTAGTTTTTTTATTTCTTTTTCAGTTAAATAATTTTTTGCAATATTTGTATCGGATTTTAAGATGCGTCCGTCAGGAGAATTTTTCCAAGTTTTCAAACCCATAAATTCCTTTTCAGCATCAGCCTGTTCATATATTATTTCGCTTGCAGTATGTCCTGATATAGCAAAATGAAATTTATTTTGAACCGTAGCGTAAAAATCTTTTGTGATTTGAGAATCTTTATCATAATCAATGCTACATTCTGCA
>PDOP01000046.1 GCA_002749205.1 Treponema sp.
CTTTTTTGAAGATGCTAAATCAGCTTGATAAACCAGGAGTGAAATTTTCACTGGCAAATTTCATGCTTTTTAGGGTGAAATTTTCATTGGTCATTGACAAGCGAGGGGGAGACACCCCCTCCTTCAAAAAATAAAAAAAGGCTTGACAGGTTTTATTAAGTTTATTAAACTGCATTTGAAATGAAAGCTGTAATTCAAAGAGTTGTGTCAGGCAGCGTTGTGATTGAAGGGAATGCGAAAAAGTCAATAGGGGCAGGGTTGGTTGTGCTTTTGGGAATTTCGTATAATGATACTGAAAACGATGCTGTTAGGCTGGCAGAAAAAATAGTTAAGATGCGGATATTTTCAGATGCGGACGGTAAGATGAATCTGTCTGTATTGGATGTGCAAGGTGATGTTTTGGTTATCAGTCAGTTTACTTTATGTGCGGATATAAAAAAGGGGAATCGTCCGTCTTTTAATTTAGCTGCACGACCTGATGTTGCCGTTCCACTTTATGAAAAATTTATAAATGTATTTTCGGAAAAACTTGGAAAGAATGTTGTTACAGGAAAGTTCGGTGCGTCAATGTTGGTGGATATTCAAAATGACGGGCCGGTTACGATTGTAATTGATACACAGGAATTGAAATGATTAAGCTTATAGCGTTTTTGGGAAATTACGGAAAAAAATATGAGAATACTCGGCACAATGCTGCATGGGTTGTTTTGCCTGAATTGGATATTTGGTCAAGGTTATCATGGCAGAATAAATTCAGAGGGGAATATGCAAAGTGTGTACACCCTGCAGATTCAACTGAAAGTTTGCATTTTTTAAAGCCTCATACTTACATGAATCTTTCAGGTGAGAGTGTTGGTGAGCTTGCAAAGTTTTTTAAGCTAAAATGTGAGAATATTCTTGTTGTTCATGATGAGCTTGAAATAAAGCCTGCCACAATTAGCTTGAAGTGGGCAGGAGGATTAGGCGGTCATAACGGGCTTCGCTCAATTAAGGCTGCACTTGGTACGCCTGATTTTTGGAGACTCAAAATTGGTATCGGTAAACCTCAATTTGAAAATGCGGATATTGCCGGATATGTATTGTCTGCTTTTTCTAAAAGTGAGCTTTCGGGATTAAACAGGGCAAGTGTTAATTTAAATGACTTACTTAATAAGGTGTTAAATTGTAAAAATCAAGGCGAGCTTAAAGTTTTGTTAAACGGAAAGCCGTCAATTAAAATAGAATTAAAAGATGAAAAATAGGTTTTTTAATAATTGATTTGTTTTTATGAATATTTTTAGATTGCAAAAAAAATTAAATTAAGATATAATTACTAACAATGAATATAGAAAAAATAAACTTATTAATTCCTCAACAAAAACGATTGTTGACTTCTTTTTTGCTGGAGCAAGATTTGGAGTTGGATAATCTTGAGATATGTTTTGCAGGATTTGATGAATATGAAAACATTGTTGCAACAGGCGGCCGTACAGGTAATATACTAAAATGCTTTGCAATTAAAGAAAGCTATAGAGCCATGGGGCTGTTTGAAAAAATTATTTCAGCTGTTTTAGAAGACGGCTATAAAGAAGGATATCACAATTTTTTTGTTTATACAAAAAAAACGGCGATGAAATTTTTTCAAAGCATTCAATTTACAATTTTGGCAGAGGCCGAAAATTCAGTTTTGCTTTTTCGAGGTAAAAAAACACCTGAAGATATATTGAATGATTTATACTCTAAAACAGTTTATAATTTTTCTGACAGTAAAATCGGTGCAATTGTAATGAATGCAAACCCTTTTACAAACGGTCACAGGTTTTTGATTGACTCTGCATTGAAAGAGGTTGATTTTCTGTTTGTTTTTGCAGTACAGTCTGATTCAAGTTTTTTTTCGTTTGATGAAAGGCTAATGCTTATAAAACAAAATACTCGAGACTTAAAAAATGTTGCGGTTCTTCCTTCTACTGATTTACTTATAAGCAACGCTACATTCCCGTCTTATTTTTTGAAAGAAGAAAAATTAATCAATAAGGAGCATGCAATTATAGATGCAAAAATGTTTTTAAAATACTTTGTTCCGTATTTTAATATTAAAACAAGATTTTTGGGAGCAGAGCCATTGGATGAAAGTACTGCAATTTACAATGAAACACTTGCAAAAATATTACCCCCAAAATGCGAAGTAAAGATAATTCCCAGATTACAGGAAAATAATATTTTTGTAAATGCCACTGCAGTTCGTAAAGCATTTAAGGAAAATAGTCTTGAAGGAATTAAAGGTTTTGTTTCTGATATTACATACGATTTTTTAAAGAATAAAGTGAATGAATAAAGCGGAAATATGAAAACAACATTGAATAAATTATTGCAAGACAGAGAAGATCGTGATGCGTTTGAAAATAATTTACTTAAAAAGCATCAAGATATTACTCTTGTAACCGTTAAATCAAATTATCCGGGTGCACATAAAAATACTATTGAGTCGCATTTAATTGCGTATACAATTTTTCTGGAAGTGATTAAATTATTGGACGTTGAATCCATTCACAGTACAATGACAAGTGAGGGGTTAATTTTTTTTATTGCTTCAAAAATGAATGCGAAAGAAATAAAAACAATTACCACGAATTGTGAAGATACTCATGCGCTTGGGCGACTTGCTGATATTGATGTAAGAACAAATTTTAAAATATACAGCCGTGCTGATTTTAATATATTGCCGAGAAAATGCTTTTTATGTGATAATGATGCGGTTTTATGTGTCAGGAATAGAACGCATAAACTCTGTGATGTTTTAGAATTTATAGATAACAAAGTCTATAAAGCTATGTTTCAAAATGCAGTAAACGAAAATAAAACTGTTGTGCTTGCAAATATCAGCACGGCGGCATTACTTGAAGAGTTATGCAGACCGCTCGGCTTTGGGTGTGTTACCGTGAACAGTTCAGGTTCTCATTCGGATATGAATTTTTTGATGATGTTACAGTGTTTTCCGATTATCAAAAAAGCTGTAATGGAGTTAAAGCAAAACCATATAGAAAACTTTTTTTCATTGCGGGAATACGGAAAAGTATTTGAAGCAAAAATATTTAACCTGACTAATAGCGTAAACACATATAAAGGGGCATTATTTTTGCTTTTAATATTAAACGCCTGTGTTTTGCTGTGTGATGATTTTTCAAAATTATCGAATACGATTGCAGATTTTTGTAAACCCCTGTCGGAAGATTTTAAAAATTTAAAATGCTCCGAAGTTTCGCTTGAAAGTTTTAATAAATACGGCGAGTATGGAATACGCGGTGAAGCATTAAACGGTTTTGAAAATCATTTTAAAACATATTTGCCAATGCTTGAAAATAAAACACCGATGGAAAAAATAATACTTAAAATAATTTTTGACACACACGATACGACCACAATAAAACGAGGCGGTTATAAAAAACTTGAGGAAATACGGAAAATGGCAAAAAAAGCAAATACTCCGGAAGAAATAAAAGAGCTGAACGATTTTTGTGTTGCAAACAATCTTTCAACCGGAGGAACGGCGGATAAGATTATAGTTCTTTACAGTCTGTATTTGATAAAACACTTTTATTATAACAGCTGACATTAAGCTTTCTTGGAAAGTGCAAGTGAAATGCTGAATGAATAATCGCCGATTTTTTCAAGTTTTCGCACCATATCGATATATAAAAGCTCTGCTTTAACATTTGCGCCTTTTTCCAATCTTTTGCGAGCCAAGCGTTTTAAGTCTAAACGCATTTCATCGATGGAGTCTTCCATTTCTTTTGCAATAACTAATTGGTTGGAATCAATAGGTTTGTTTAAGTTGTCGTGAATAAATTGAATGAACTTATCGACTTTATCGATATATACCAACAGTTTTTTCATATCGTCATCTATGAGGGATATTTTCTTTTCTATACTTCTATTGATAAAAATACCCAACTCAAAAATCTGGTCTGTAATGTTTTCTATATCGTCAACAATGCCAAGCATAATTCTTGTGTTGTTTGCTGAGCGGTCTGACAGCGATAACTGTGATGTTTGAATTAAATATGCGGAAATTTCTTCGTGCATTTGGTCTGCGTAATTTTCTTTTTTTAGAAGTTTTTTCATCAATTTTGACGATGTTTTAGCCGTGTTTTCTTCCGAAAAATACAGTTGTATAATATCAAACATTTTACGCACAACATTTGACATTTTTACAATTTCCGCTTCGGCTCGCATAACATAGGCTTCCGCATTTTCTTTAACACCGGAAGTTTTAAAGTTAAGTGTATAAACATCATCATCGTCAATTGAATCGGGTTTTTGTTTAATCAGTTTTGTAACAAGATATTCAATTTGCTTGACAAAAGGCAACGAAATTATAGTATTGATTAAATTAAACATTGTATGAAAAATAGCAATACGGGTACCTATATTGCTCAAACTCGGACCGCCTGGAACTATGCTGTCGATTAAATACATGAACGGATTTAAGAAAATAAGTGCTATAATCGAGCCAAATACATTGAAAAGAACATGGACGGCGGCAACCCGTCTTGCGCTTAACTTTGAGTTAATCGAAGCCAAAACCGCATCAATTGTTGAACCGATATTACTTCCCAAAACAGCAGTAGCGGCGAACTGCCAACCTATAACTCCCGAAAGAGCCGTAGTTATAATAATTGCCGTAGTGGCACTGGATGAATGCAGAATGGTTGTAATAATCAAACCGAAAAGCAAACCTGACATGGCGGTAATAAACCCGTGTCCTGCAACGACCGAGAGAAATCCGAAATCTGCCTGACGCAATTCGGGTGATATACCGGATAAAATTTCAAGTCCCAAGAAAAGCAGAGCAAAACCCATCAATGCTTCGCCGAGTGTTTCTTTTTTCAGCTTTTTAAAAAAGGTCAGAAAATATCCCACACCGAATGCTGGTATTGCAATAAGTCCTATATCGAATTTAAAGCCAATCAGAGTTACAATCCAAGCTGTAATCGTAGTACCGACATTTGCGCCGAAAATTACGCCGATTGATTGCGAAAGTGTCAACATACCTGCGTTGACAAACGAAATAGTCATAACACTTGTGGCACTTGATGACTGAATAATCGCCGTTACCAAAAGCCCCGTCAATGCCGCAAGACAGCGGTTTTTAGTCATAAATTTCAGCGTATTATGTAATCTGGCACTGGCGCTTTTTTGGATACCTTCGCTCATAAGTGTCATACCGTAAAGTATCAACCCAAGGCTCCCCACCATTTCAAAAATTTTTATAAAAATACTCATAGTGCGGGATTATATCAGAAACCATTCTTTATTTCAAGGTGTTTTTTAAGATAATTTACTGAGGAAATTGCTAAAGTTACTCGACTTTTGCAAGTGGCTCTACGCCAACCCGACGGCTTGCATAATTTTTTGCTCTTTGTTTTTTGATTTAATCGCCGTCTTAAGTTAAGCCGGCTTTACTTAATTATTTTAATCGAGCAAAAAGATAGACTGCGCCGTCCAAATCAGGTTAAGCGTTTTAAGAGAAAAATCAAAACTGATTTTTCTCTTACACTCCGGTTTTCTTTTAGTCTTAACGCTTTGTGTTAAAAAGTACAGCGGTTAAATTTAGTTTTAAATTGCCGGATTTATTCCATAGATATTTGCAGTGCTTTGATTTTTTAAAAGTGGCAAGTTTTTAGCCGCGAAAGGGATAGAAGCGGAATTTTAATGCTTGCATTAAAATTAAGAGCGGATAGCCCGTTTTTTGCATTGCGTAAAAAAATGCAGTTGCTTACGCTTTTATTTTAAAAACGCAATGCAAAAATTCGCCCAAATAAATAACAGGTTTTAAATTTACCCGTAGACAATGTCAATGAACAATGAAAATTTCACCCTAAAAAGCATGAAATTTGCCAGTGAAAATTTCACTCCTGGTTTATCAAGCTGATTTGGCATCTTCAAAAAAGAGCTTTTCAA
>PDOP01000003.1 GCA_002749205.1 Treponema sp.
CTTTTTAATTTTATAGAAAACAAAAAAGGCTTTGGCTACAAGTTAAATAAAAATCACGGAAGTTAAAGATGGAAATTAAAATAGAAAAACTAGATTTAAAAATAATTTTTCGAGCCTTTCTGCGTGAACAGAAAGCTTTTTTATTTCCTGTAGTCTTAATTTTGTTACAATTATTTATTCTGTTTTTAATTGATGTAAAATCAGATATTTTCATTTATACTAGTATTCTCAATATTTCTTTATTGCTTGTGTTTTTTCTAATACGCTTTTTGTTTTTTTATAAAAGAGTTAATAAATTTATTTATATATTAAATAACCTTGAATTTGATAATCATTTTGATAAACACGACTTTTCGTTAATTGAAAATATTGCGCTTTTAAAATTGCAAAAGTTGTTGAGAAATGCTCAGAAGGCAGATGCACAACATCGAGAACTTATACTTGAACAAGAAGAATACTTTATGTTGTGGTTACATCAAATTAAAACGCCGATAGCAGCTATGGACTTACTTTTGCAAAAAAATAAAACTGGCGATGATTTTCAAATGAGAAAAGCTTTGCTTAGCATAGATAGTTATACTCAGATGGCTTTGCATTATTTAAAGTTGCAAACTAAAAATTCAGATTTGGATTTTGCAGAGTTTAGCATTGATACCGCCCTTCAAAACATTTTTAGAAAGTATCGCTGTTTTTTTATTTACAAAAATATAGTTTTAAATTACAAGCCTGTTAATCTTTCTATTATCACTGACTCGATTTTATTTGAAACCATGATAGAACAAATTATTTCAAATGCATTAAAGTATTCTTGCTTAAATCAAAAGGCACCTGAAATTACTGTTTTCGTAGAAAATACCAATTCTATAGTCATAAAAGATAACGGAACCGGTATTTCTGCGAGTGATTTGCCAAAAGTTTTTGACAAAGGCTATTGCGGACAAAACGGGAAAAATATGCAAAAGGCGACAGGAATCGGTTTATATCTTGCAAAGAAAATAGCGGATAGCATAAACTGCAAAATAGAAATTAAATCTAAACTCGGCTATGGTACAACTGTTAGAGTTAAAATGAAAAAATAGAAAGTGGAAAGACTTAGGCGACTCCTGTGTGATTTTTAATTTCAAATTACAGTTCCTCATATTTTAAAGACTGCTTTTTCGACTATGTGGGGTTAAAGCAGAATACCGGCGTTTAAATTCATTTCGCTTAACCTGATTTTACTCCTGCAGTCTATCCACGATATTTCTTAAGACATCCTAATCAGAGGGTAATAATCACCCATTCCGGGTGATTATTACCCTTGTTTACTTTAGGTGGACATCCTGTCCACAGGTATTTGAACACTTGTAAAAGCAGCTTCAAAAAATGGACAATGCCATTCTTGATTAGACACCGGCAATGAACCGGTTCCAAATCCAATATGGAGACAGATCTAGTACGAGTAAAAATACCGGGTACTCAGGATTATTTAAAGGTTCCAAACTAAATCAGATTTGCTGGAAAAACTTATCTAATAAATCTTCTTTAAATGTTTGATATGCATTTTCAGTGATTTCGTTATCGTCTTTTGTTTTTTTATCTTCTGCTTTCTTAACGTCTTCTTTTACACCGTTGAATTCAGTATGTTCCTTGGTTTCATCACAACTTTTAGGATTTTTACCATATTTATTCTCTCCATTTTCACTGTAAAGCAATAATAAAACAAAAAACCACAGCAAGCAAATAAATCCAAAAGTAAGGGCAGAAAAAAAGCAAACTGCACAATATAATTTTTTTAAAAAAATTTACGATGTCAATGACAAAGGTGTGCAGTGATTTTTTTCAGTTAAATTTAACATGATTTAATGCGACAGCTTGACAGAGCACCGGTTTCTACTGTATACTGTATATATGGAGACAGAAACAAGAAACAATTATTTAAATCACATGAATATTCCGCGTCCATTTTCATTTCCAAGGATTGTACTTGCACGAGGTGCTGTCGCTTGGTTTTTTAGCATTATTGTTATTTTAGGAATAGGCAGTTTGCTTATTTTTTTAGCCTTTAATGTTACAATTGAAACAAGTCATGGTGAAGGTTTATTTTCTTTTATTTTTATAGGCCTTTTACTTTTCGCTTTCGTAAGAGCTATTATGCGTTTTATAGAGCCGTTTCGTATTGCTTCGCTTTTAAAAAAAGGGCGGGTTGGTGTTTTTTCGATTATAAAACAAGAAAGCGTTGTCAGTGCTTTGTCAAGATTTGGGCAAAAAACAGCAACGGCTTATACAATTCGCTTGGGTAATACGGAAAACTCACCTAAGGTGGTTGCAAAATTTAGGGGTGTTGACAGCTATAAAAATGACAGCACTGTCTTACTTTACCGCAGTACAAAAAAGTTATCACCTGATTCGGAAGAAATGCCTATTCCAAAAGACTTTTTGGCTCTTGACTGTTTTTTGCATCATAAGAAACTTACGCTTCCTGATTTGCTTGAAGGTGAAGAGCAAAAGAAAGCTGTCGATTTATATAATCTTGAAGCAAATAAAACATCATCAGAAAAGTGGAAAGATTCGCTTGGAAGCACTTGGTCATCTCTTATATTGCGCTTGATAATTCTTCTTGCCGTTATCGCCGGAATTGTTGGTGCTTTGTTTTTATATCGCTTGAAAATGATTTCAGGTTAATTCTGTCTCTAAGTGGTGTGGTTTTTAACAAAAAACCGGCCTAAAAAACAATACACTTAACCCGATGTAAAGCCCGACGGTATCCTTTCGCTCGATTATAAAAAGCAAAAAGACCTTTGAGCGGAGGGAAAAGCGTCTATTTATATTTTTAAGGAAAGAGCGAAAGATTTAAGTCGGGCGCGGGTTGATATTGATTTTTATTTAAAATTACTATATACTTATTTCTAATATTTATTTCTACTTTATTATTTAAAATTGAAGGTGTGGAGGTTTTTATGTGCGGTATTGTTGGCGGTATTCGACAGGAAGATAATATAACGGAATTTTTAACGCAAGGGCTACAGCGACTTGAATATCGCGGATATGATTCGTCAGGAATTGCGGTAATTAACGGCGATAAAGCGTTGAAGCGAATTAGGAGAGTCGGGCGAGTTGAAAAAATGAAGTCGGAGGCTGAGGCGGATAATGTTTTAGGACGTACAGGAATCGGACATACCAGATGGGCTACTCACGGTGAGGTAACTGAGAAGAATGCACATCCTCATGTTGTTGAAGATTTAATTGCTGTTGTTCATAACGGGATTATCGAAAATTATGAAGAAGAGCGCCTGCGTCTTAAAGATTTGGGGTGTGTTTTTGCATCTGAAACCGACACGGAGGTAATTGCTCATTCTGTTTGCGTTGAATATAAAAAAAATGCGGATTTGTTTTCGGCTGTGAAAACGGCTTGTTCGCGATTTCGAGGCAGTTATGCGATTGGTGTAATTGCCGCTGACAAACCTGATGAGCTTGTTGCCGTCAGAATGGGCTGTCCGCTTTTGTTGGGAATTAGTGAAGATGAGGCATTTATTGCATCTGACGCTTCTGCATTGGTCGGCATTACAAAAAAAGTGATTTTTCTAAAAGACGGAGACGCAGCTTTTTTGAAGGCAGGTAAATTAGTCGAAATTACGGATGTTGAAAATAAACCTGTTGAAAGAGAAATACATCTTTCAAGTGTAACAGCAAATCCTTTTGAGCTTAATGGTTTTAATCATTATATGCAAAAAGAAATTTATGAGCAGCCTGAAGCCGTTGAAAATACAATCAAGGATATACTGGAAAAAAACTTTGAAGCAAGAGTATTTGGCGAAAAAGCCGAATCAATATTCAAAGAGATTTCGGAAATAAAAATACTTGCATGCGGCAGCTCGTATCATGCCGGATTGGTTGCTCGCTATTGGATCGAAAAAATTGCTAAAATACGGTGCAGTGTAGAAACCTCGGGAGAATACAGATACCGTGATTCGGTAAGCAGCAATAAAACGCTGGTTGTAACAATTTCGCAGTCAGGTGAAACTCTGGACACAATGGAGGCGTTAAAGCATTCTCGGCGTATGGGTTGTAAACACAGTCTTTCGATTTGCAATGTTCCTGAAAGCAGTTTGCCCAGAGAAAGCTCGCTCGTGTTTTACACAAAGGCCGGAATGGAAATCGGTGTGGCATCTACAAAAGGCTTTACAACGCAACTTGTATCCTTATTTTCATTGGCGGTCAGCATTGCCTTGGTTAAAGGTCATATTAAACCACCCGAGATTTCGAAATTTGCAGATGAGTTAAAAAGTTTACCAAAGACAGTCAGACTTGCTTTAAATTCCGAGCCTCAAATAAAGGTGCTTGCCAAAAAATTGGCACAGTCTGCAAATGCTCTTTATATAGGACGGGGAATAGAATATCCCATTGCGTTGGAGGGGGCTTTAAAATTAAAAGAAATAAGCTATATTCACGCCGAGGGGTATCCTGCCGGCGAGCTTAAACACGGTCCGCTTGCTCTTGTAGATGAAAACATGCCTGTTTGTGCTATTGTACCCGATGACAATCTTTTTGAAAAAGTTAAATCTAACATTCAGGAAATTGTAGCTCGAAAAGGAAAAGTGATTGCATTAACGGATTCAGCGCTTTTAAATTCAGATGAAATGACAATCATAAAAATCGAGAACAATTGTAAAATGCTTGCTCCGATTGTCTTTACGATTCCGATACAACTGCTTTCGTATCATGTTGCTTTGGAGCGAGGCGCCGATGTGGACAAACCAAGAAACTTAGCAAAATCCGTAACGGTTGAATAAAAGTTTAACCTCTGACTTGATTTATAACATATGCACCCGCTACACCTGCACCCAAAACGGACAAGGCAATGATGAAGTATGTCATCGATGAAAACGAAAAGTACCGGCTTGAAAGTGCCGTTGATGCTAAAAAGCAAACGCCTAAAAATCCCAATAAAGCAATGAAAAATGCGACCATCGCCGGTACAAACGAACAGCATAATTGCAGCAATGAATAAAACAAAAACACGGTGCCGGTATACAACATTGTAAGTAAAATAAAAAGGCCGTAATTAGGAACGCCTTTCGAGCGGAACATTGCCGAAAAAAATATTACAGTAAACACTCCAAAAATATGGGCGGGACTTGCCTCGACCGTCTCTTCCGACAGCGAAAACGAAATCAAAAAAAACAAAGGCAAACTTATTAACGCAGGCAATAAAAAAAATGTCAAAAAAAATCTAAAAGTCTGAACCCAAAAGTTAGCAGATATTGACATTGCATCAAAAGAAACAAATTTCAAAATCACAATCGACACCAAACCCAAAGCCAAACCCAAAATATAAGCACCAACAGAAAGAGAGCTTTCCTTAACCGAAACGAGGTAAAAACAAACTGCTGCAACAAAAGTCAAAAACAATAAAACCGTCATAAATTCAAGTTTAGCAAAATAAAAGAAAAAAATCAAGTGGGCTTTTCAAGCCCCAACCCGCTCCCTCGCATAATCTTTCCGTTTTTACTTAAAGTATAATCGGCGTCTTCTATTAAAAGAAGCCGCCTTTTCTTAAAATCTAAATCAACGGAAAGGATAGACTTCGGTCGCCACAAACCGATAAACGATAAAGCTTAATCTCGCCGGTTTTCTGTTTTTCTTCCCGTGTCGGATTTTAATTTACATTTGTCGAAACTCTGTTTCTGCCGGCTTCTTTTGCATCGTATAATGCGGTATCGGCGAGTTTCATAAATTCGGCTGTGTTTATTCCGGTCTTGTATTCGGCGATACCAATGGAGCATGAAATAGTAAGTGCCGGATATTCAGAAAACTTTAAGGCGTTGACTTTTTTGCATACTTGACTGCATTGCTCTACAGCCCTCTGAACAGGCCCTCGAATTATAAAACAGAATTCATCGCCACCGTAACGAATTAGAATATCATCATCGTCAAACGGCTCCTTAAAAACTTCTACTATCCGCAATAGCATATTATCGCAAAATTTAGTGCCATATTCTTTATTGAGTGTGCCGAAGTGGTCAATATCAACCATTGCAAAACTTAAACCTATTTTATCACGCAGACAACTTGAAATTATCATTTCCAGTGAGTCGTCAAGATAACGCCTGTTAAACAAACCTGTGAAGGCATCCGTGATTGCACGATTTTTGGCTTCAGCACCCCACTGAATAACTTGGGTTAAAAAGCTGTCGGTAGATAATAGTCTGGCAGAAGTTATTTCAAGCATATTGTTTAATACCTTTGCCGTAACAATAGGAGCATCACTTATCATTTCGGTAAAGTATCTTGATTTGAGTGCCAAGCATTTTACCAAGCTTAATGCCGAGCATGTTGCCGAGCGGGGCTCTTGTTCCAACATGGACATTTCGCCGAAAAAATTTCCGGCACCAATTTTCGCTAAATCGATACGCTCATCTTCGGACATAATTGAAATCAAAACACTGCCTTCAAGGATTATATAAAGCTCATTTCCCAGCTCGCCTTCATACACCAACGCCATGTCTTCTTCAAATTCGCAGTAATACATTTTACTGACAAAATAGTATAATTCATCATCTGTTAAATCGCAAAACAGTTTAGACGGTCTTAGCGTATCAAGCCATTGCTTTTTTCTCTCTGTCATTCAGCATCCTCCGCAAACAAAATACATTTACCGCCCCGTTTTCTGCCTACAAGCGGGAGGTTTACGCATAATTCTATAAGCTCGTTTGCATTTTCTGAATGCTCAGGATACATTGCAATACCTAAACTAAGCTTAACGAAAAAATTTGGGTCGTTTGTAACGGGCGAAATATCCGTTTTGTGAATAAACTCTTGTATTTTTTTTGCAAACTCATAAGCTTCATCTCTATTTTGTCCGGGTGTAATTACTGCGAATTCATTACCGGCGTATCGCACAAGGGTAGACTTACTTGACAATGAATGTGTGGCTAACTTCGATAAAAACACGAGTGTTTCATCACCTATTTCGTGTCCGAAAGTATCGTTTATATCTTTAAAGTTATCCGGCTTCATCATAATCAATGAAGTTGGCTCTATCAATAATTTTTGAAGGTTTTCTTCAAGGTAGGTTTTATTGTAAACACCGGTTAATTTGTCGCTGTAAAGCTGCTTTTTAAGCTCACGCGTTACAGGAGAGTTTTCTTTTAAAAGACCTGTTGCGGCTCGGGTTCTGCCTGCGATTACCAACAAAAACGCTTTAAGGAATTTTGCATAGAGCTCAGGATTTTCGTTTAAAATACCGTCAAGCGTTTGACCTTTTTTCGGAAACACTAAAATTTCACAAGACTTTTCCGCTTTGGCGGTTGCTGTCCTGTTTTTGCCTGTCATAAATTCAAAATCCCCGAAAATATCGCCTGTGATAAATTCCGCTAAAATGGTTTCTTCGACAGAGCTGTATACTCCAACCGAGCCGGATAAAATTAAGTAAAATCCTTCCGGTTTTGTGTCGGAAGCGTAAATTGTTTCGCCTTCATCGATTTTACGATTTTCCGAAAATTGCAAAACCTCGCCAAGCTCATCATTATTCCAACCTGAAAAAAGCCCTGTTTTGGATAAAAGTTCAATTTTACTTTCACTGCCTTTTTGTTTTTCTTCCATAGGTGATATATTTTACAACAAAAATGAAATTTCTACAATAGAGGCGGAGTATAAAATTGAGCCACTTTCATTACGCTTTTGGTAAATTTTAAAAAGAAAACTCCTGACTTTTGCAATTTCCTCAAACACTAAAACCCCATTTAAAAATTTAGTTACACGGAAAAAATTACCTTAATTCGACAAGCGGCTCCCGAGCCTGTCGAGGGACAGAAAACCGGCGTGCGCTTGAAAAAAATCACAAAGTGATTTTTTTCAATGTCAAATTTGTTTAACCTGATTTTAACGACCGCTGTCTATCCTTTTGTTTGCTCATTTTTTAAGAAAAAGCGGCTCACGAAAGTGAGACGCTGCTTATATTTATTTAAGAAAAAAACAAAAGATTATGCGGCGGTCGGGGGTTTTAAAAGCGAGGATTTATCCTCGCTTTATATAAATTTCTTTTTTTTAAGTTGTTGAACTTTTAATTTTGTTATGATATAATTTTTTTATGAAAATTGATAAAACTTTGAACTCTATTACAGAAGCCTTTCCGCAAGATTTTTCTGCTGACGAGAAGGCTTTGGCGAAGACATTTTTTTTGAAAAAACTTTCGCTTTTAACGCATAATTTTTACGGCGGTAAGTTGCAGACGTTGCCCAAGTGCGGGATTTACGGCTTTAATTGGTTCGGTGCTTGGTACACTCCGGGTATTTCGGCGGTGTCAACTGCAATTCGTGATGACAATGATGTTTCCTATTCGCTGGTTTCAAAAGGCAATCTCGTTGCTGTTGTCAGTGATTCAACGAGAGTGTTGGGAGACGGTAATTGTACACCGCCCGGCGGATTAGGCGTTATGGAAGGTAAATGTATGCTCATGAAATATTTAGGCGGTGTTGATGCGTATCCGCTTTGTATTGATTCGCGCGTACGTCCTGATGAGGAAAAAAAATACGACTTACCGAGCGGTACTCATTCTCCTGACAAGATTATCGATTTTGTCAGAATGTTGGAGCCGTCCGTAGGGGCTGTAAATTTAGAGGACATTCAGCAACCGGAGTGTTTTAAGGTTTTGGATACTTTGCGCGAGGTTTGCGAAATTCCTGTTTGGCATGATGATGCTCAAGGTACGGCTTGCATTACACTCGCAGGTTTGTTAAACGGTTTGAAGCTCGCCGGAAAAAAACTCGAAGACTGTAAAATTGTTTTACTCGGCGCCGGTGCATCGAATACAACGATTGCCCGGCTCATTTTGGCTGACGGCGGAAATCCGAAAAAAATGATTGTCTGTGATTCTCGCGGTGGTTTGCACTCTGACAGAGAGGACATAAAAAACGACCCCCGTTTTTATCGTAAATGGGAAATATGTCGCGAAACCAATCCCGACAAAGTTAAAACATTCGATGAGGCTATTGTCGGTGCAGATATTTTGATTGCACTTTCAAAGCCGGGTCCGGGTACCGTAAAAAAAGAGCAGATTGCAAAAATGAATGAAAAGGCTGTTGTCTTTACTTGTGCAAATCCTATTCCTGAAATATGGCCGCATGAAGCAAAAGAAGCCGGCGCTTTTATTGTGGGAACAGGACGGGGGGATTTCCCGAACCAGATAAATAATTCGGTTTGCTTTCCCGGAATTTTGAAAGGTGCGCTTTTGGTGCGCAGTCGAAAAATTTCAGACGGTATGGCTATTCGATGCGCTCACTCTATCGCCGATTATTCCGAAAAGAAGGGAATTACGCCGGATAATATTGTTGTTACAATGCAAGACGAAGAAGTGTTTGCGGTTGAAGCCGCCGATGTTGCAATGCAGGCAATTAAAGAAGGTCTTGCACGCGTGAACATGACTTGGGAAGAAGCGTACGAAAAAGCAAAGACTGAAATTAATGAAAGCCGAAATGCAACGAAGATGTTGATGAATGAAGGTTTTATAAAAGAGCCTCCTGAAAAAATGTACGAGCAAGCTCTTGAATATGCAATCGAAAAAATAAAACAGCAAAGAAATTCTTAAAGAGTTTGTAACAATTTCTTCAGGGCGAATTTTTGTATTGGGAATGTTTATTTCCATGTGGAATGAATTTACTCCCAATACAAAAACCGCTCATTTCACGACTACGCTTTCGCTTCGGCTAATTTTGCCCTCGAAATTAGAGGGCAAAATGGATCTTTGTTCCGACTTTTTTTTAAAAGTCGGAACAAATCGTTACAATCACTTTCGCGTTTCTACTTGTTTGTTATAATGTAAATTTCGTTAAGATAAAATTAGAAGACACCGATTAAAGACACACCTTGACAAATGGCTGTCGATATATTATAATTTATAAGTGATTATAAAAAGACACCCTTATATGTTTCACAAATTTTTCTCTCAGATTGTAAAAACAATATTAGTTTTAAATTGTATAAGTGTTACCCCCCCCCCCATACGAGAAAATTTTAACGAATTAAATCAAGCTGCATCGTTATTAGCCGACTCAAGTTTAAAATTTCATAATTTAAAACTAATTCCGGCTACTATTAAAAATCTGCCGGCTTATAAATTACTCTTAAAGGTCAACTACTTTTGCCTTACTCATATTTACTTTCATTTTCTAAATAAGGCGACAAACAGCCGTTTTAAAATATTTTTAACGCAACAAAAGTTGCAAATAGTAATCTATGAAAACTCAATTGTATATTATGAAGAATACAAAATCGATTCTGCTAGAGGGTTCGATGCTTGTCTTCGCTTTAAAACTAATAATATATATATTAGTTATGGTAATGTTTTAAAGCTAATCTTTGCTTAAACATTCCCCAAAAAATTATCTTATAAGGAGAGTGTTAGATATATGTATAATAAAAAAACACAAATAAAAAAAGAAAAAGTAAGGCGTAAAAAAAGAGGCTTAAGTTTTAAACTGGGCATTGCTATAACCCTTATTTTATTTGCCATTTCAATGGGAAAAGCAGCGTACGATGGAATTGCTGATTACAACTTTGCAATTTCTGAATACACCGAAATGATGAGTGCCCAAAATAAAATTCTCGCCGGTGATGTAGAAGAAATGTTTGCAATCGCTTATCAAACCTATCGAGATTGGGACACCATTGTACAAAGTCAATTAGCCTTAACCGAAGAACTGCGGAGCCGTGAAAAAATAAAAGCCCTCATGAAAGATTTTCTGAGCCGAAATGAAGTACTTGCCAGTATGGGAATTATTTTTGATGCAAACCAATTTGATAACAACGATTCAGCATTTGCAAATGACGGCTTTTACGAAGCCGATGGACGATTCAGTTTATACACGCAAAAAACAAAAGCAGGAATTACCATTAGAATAGTTGATGAACTATATGACAATCAAGAAGATGCCTGGTATGTCGAACCGATGAAGCATCAAAAATTAGTTGTCATTCCACCATTTGAATTTGACGGTAAAATACTTGTAACACTTGCAGCCCCTATTTTCTTAGACGGAAAGGCAATAGGAGTGTATTGCACTAATCTTGATGTAACTTCAATACAAAACAAAACAGAAAAATTCAAAGGTACGACAGCACGGAATTTTAAATTATTATGTGCAGCAGATGGAACCGTTGTTGCAAATGGAATTGACAGCATGCAAGTACTTAAAAATCAATTTAAAACCAATCCTGAATTTAAAGAATACTTTAAAAAAGTTCAAAATGGAGAGGTAAGTGAAGCAACAGAATTTTCAAAAAACCTTGGTGGCAAAGTTCGCTATAGTTTTGTACCGATTACACTCAAAGGGCTTGATGAAAAATGGGTATTTATTTCTGTAACCGACCTGAGCCTTATAACAGAGCCTGCAAAAAAAGCCGTCATTGGAAGTATTATTATATCTTTATGTATGGTTCTCATTATCATTATTATTCTAAATATTTTGGTAAAAATAATGGTAGGCAAACCGCTGACGCTTATGACTGGAGCGTTGGAAAAAATCTCAAAAGGAGATTTTACCGTTCGCCTTCCAATAAAAGGCAATGATGAAATAACCGACCTTTCACGATATTTAAATACTACTATAGAAAATATAGGAATATCATTTAAAGGCGTTTTAGGAAAGTCGGAAGAAATGGAAAAAATAGGACAAAACCTTTCAGGCAACATGACCGAAACTGCAAGCTCTATAAATCAAATCAATGCAAATATTGAAGGTGTAAAGGGACAAGTTTTAAATCAAAGTACAGGCGTAACTGAAACTTCTGCAACAATAGAAGAAATAATCCGTACTATTCATCAATTAAATAAAAGTATAGAAATACAAGCTACAAACGTCACCCAGTCATCATCATCCATTGAAGAAATGATAGTCAATATTGCTTCAATTGCAGAACTGCTCAAAAATGAAAATAATATTGTGCACACCTTGAATGAAAAGACTGTTATAGCTAAAGACGAAGCTCAAGCTGCAAATACTGAAATTGCAAAGGTTGGAGAAAAATCTTCTAATCTTCTTGAAGCCGCATCTGTAATTCAAAACATTGCAGCTCAAACAAACTTACTCGCTATGAATGCAGCAATTGAAGCGGCCCACGCAGGGGATACGGGAAAAGGCTTTGCCGTTGTTGCCGATGAAATTAGAAAACTGGCAGAAGAGTCTAGCGTACAAGGTAAGGCAATTGCCATAACGATAAAAGAAACAACAGAAATAATTAAAACA
The DNA here is from genome assembly GCA_002749205.1 of Treponema sp. Taxonomy (GTDB): domain Bacteria; phylum Spirochaetota; class Spirochaetia; order Treponematales; family Treponemataceae; genus Treponema_B. The sequence continues at coordinate 12,225 of PDOP01000003.1, forward strand.
ATCGTTGACAATGGAAAAAATGCTGAAGCCGGTTTAGATGAAGTTGTAAGGCTCGTAAAACAGACACTTGAGCAAATAGAAAATATCGTACAAGCCATGCAAGAACAGGAAAGAGGAAGTCAAGAAATCTTAACAGCTCTTAAAGACATAAACGCAATTACAGGAGAAGTAAAAAACGGTTCTGCGGAAATGCTGCATGGTGGCGAACAAGTAGCTGAAGAAATGCAAAAACTAGACGAACTTACTCGTATTATCACCAATAGTATGAACGAAATGGCTAATGGTGCTGTACAAATAAATAATGCCATTCAAGAAGTAAATGAACTTACGCACCGGAATAAAGAAAGTATAAAAGACCTTTCTAATGAAGTGCGCAAATTTAAGGTATAAAGATATTCCTACCCATAACATAGTGTAACAAATTTTTTCAGGGCGAATTTTTGTATTGGGGACTGTTTATTTCCAAATGGAATGAATTTACTGCCAATACAAAAACCGTTCATTTCACGACTACGCTATCGCTTCGGCTAATTTTGCCCTCGAAATTAGAGGGCAAAATGGATCTTCGTTCCGACTTTTTTTTAAAGTCGGAACAAATCGTTACAATCACTTTCGCGTCTTTACTTGTTTGTTACAATGTAAATTCCGTTAAGATAGGTAAATTTTATAACAAACCTTGACAATAATATCTTTGACTGTTATAATTTTAGTATGAGAGGGTGTAGTTTTACAACCACAAAAAAAATCTCTACTCTAAACACGGTTAACGAAACCTCAAAAAGTTGCATAAAGGTTACCCCCCCCCCCCGAAAAAATCACAAGTAAAAACAATACGAGCAATATTGGAAATTTATACTTACTGCTTGTTTTGTATTTTGAATATATTATAAACCGGTTATATTTAAAGTTAAAAGGAGAAACCTATTATGAAACAAGAAAAGAAAGCGCCGATTTCATTATTGATGTGGGATTTAATGGCTCATTTAAGTTGGGTTATGGGTGCTTTTGTACTAAGTACATTATGCTCAATTGGCGGTGCTGAAGATGATGTTTTAGACAATGTAGCGACTAGTTTAACATTTGTAGTTGTCATTGCAATATTAACTATAGTACCTGTGTTAAAATATATTAATTACAGAAATTGTCTTTTAAATTGTGATGAAGATTATAAAAAAGCACGAAATATAATACGCATGACAAAAATGGAAACATTATTGTTGCCTTTTTTTATTTCAATTATTATTGCGTTTATTTTTGCTTTAGAGCTAAACTTTATGAATAACACAAACCTATTAATTATATTCTTTTTGGCAACCGTAGGGGCTCAAATACTAATCGGCCAATCAATAGGTTTTCTCTTTTTTCAAAAGCTTGAAAAAGTCTCATCTTCAATTCCGATGGCAATGAATGAAAATTTAAAAACTTCACAAATATCGGTAAAGCTCTACTTGATGATAATATTTACGGTAATCGGTGTTATGTTTTTGGCGGTTATGCCTTATCTCGATGATGCTAATTCCATGAAAAGCAATTCAAGAATTTTTTTTACAAATACAATGCCCATAGTATTGGTAATCGTTCCTTTCGTAAGTTTAGGCATTGTACTAATGGTACGCTCAATTAAAAAACAAGTTGCGCTTTTGGCTGAAAAATTAGAGTTATTGTCAAAAAAAGATTTTACAAACTTGGATGTAAAAATTTCATCACGAGATGAATTTGGAAAACTTTTAACAAGTTTTAAGAGCTTTGTAAATGAAACAACAAGTTTTTATAAATTGTTATTTAACACTGTTGAAAATTCATCTGAAATTGCAGAGATACTTGTTAAAAACACCGACAATACAAGTCAGACCGTAAAAAGTATAATAGAAAAAATAGAGGCCATAAATAACAGTATGGTAAATCAAATATCGGGAGTTTTAGAAGCACAAAGCACCACAGAAAAAATTGTAAAAAATATAGAGCTACTTGATAATAATATAGACTCACATTCAAGCACAATTGTTGAATCTGCAAGTGCCATAGAAGAAATGGTTGCAAATATACGCTCCGTTTCAAAAATATTAAAAGTCAACTCAGACAATATCAATAAATTAGAGCTGGAAGCAAATGATGCCGGACAAACTTTGGAAAACACAGCTGAAATTGTTGACAGAATTTCAATTGCCTCTGAAGGATTGCTTGAAGCAAGTAGCGTTATAGAAAACATCTCATCTCAAACAAACTTATTGGCTATGAATGCCGCAATTGAAGCAGCCCACGCAGGCGATGCAGGCAAAGGTTTTGCAGTTGTCGCAGACGAAATACGAAAGTTAGCGGAAGAATCAGGGTCTCAAGGTAAGCAAATATCTTCTGTGTTAAAATCACTAAAAAGCGATATTGACAGTGTCGCAAAAGGAACAGAAAATGTAAAAGAAAAGTTTAATAAAATGTTTGATGTTACCATGACGGTAAGAAATCAAGAAAGCGTAATAATGAATGCAATTAGGGAACAAAGCACCGGTGGTGATCAAGTTTTACATTCCATAAAAGAAATAACCGAAATAACACAGGAAATAAAAAACGGCTCAAGTGAAATGCGTATTGGAAGTAATAAAATAAAACAAGAAATGACAACTCTTTCAAATTCGTCCGAAAAAATTAGAGAAAGTTTAACAGAAATGACAAACGGCTCGAAAGAAATTTTAAAATCTGTTTCGGAAATTGCAAAACTTGGAAAAGAAAATAAAAATTCAATGCAAGAGGTTGATAAAAATCTAAAACTTATAAAAATTTAAAAGCCTAAAATATCTTGACGGTGTTTTGTGCCTATTTTGTTTAAGTTCTCTTTTAAAGAAAGTTGAGATTGATAATTTTTTTTCAGGTCAATGCTAAATCGATTCATAGAAAAATGTTGAAATAAGTAAATTTTTTGTTTAGCCTCAGGTAAGTTTGAATATAGATTATAAATACAATTTGCATATTTTTCAAAAACTTTTCGGCTTTTTAATTCGCTGTAACCGACAATCCAAAGCTCGCAGTTAAAAGCCTGTTGTAATTTGAAAGCAGCATTTGCAAAAAAAACTTGAGAGTCATAAAAAATTTGCCGCAACTGATTTTTTTGATAACTGTCTTTGGGTAATTTTTCGTATTTGTTAATAAGCTGTTTTAATTGTGCCGTTTTCGCCGTGTGTAAAGGCGTTTTATTGAGTATAATAACATTTTTTCTAAAATCTGTTTTTAAAAACGAATTTTTATTAAAAAAACTTTCGGCAAGTTTTCCTGAATGCCCGACTAAATAACACCGGTTTTTGTTTAGCTGTTCATCTTTGCCCGGATTGTCTCCAACAATAATATAATTTATTTTATCTGTTGGTACAACACTATCGAGAGATACATTGTACACAAAAGAATTTTCAACAGAATATTCCGGAGAGCCGCCTTCAACAGCAAGCTCTTTTTGGAGTATGCACAAATCTTTTCCGCAACACTTTGAATATTCAGTGCATTTTGTTTTTAAATTCTCGCGAACTTCTAAAAAATGTCCCCACTGCTCATCAGTCATTATTTTTTCTGAATGTATTTTACACTATCAAGAGCAACAGCAATGATTATGATAAAGCCTTTAAATACAAACTGTAAGTTTGTGTCAATACTTAAAAAGGTAAGACAGTATGTTAAACTCGTAAAAATAATGACACCCAAAACAGCACCACTGATTTTTCCGATACCGCCCTTGAAGGAAATTCCTCCAACAACACAAGCTGCAATTGCATCAAGCTCATAACCTTGCCCTGTTCCGGCACTTGCATTTGCACGGAATGCTTCAAAGAAAGAGCCAACACCGTAAAAAATTCCTGCCATTATAAAAGTCATCATCGTAACTTTGAATACGCTTATACCGCTTACACTTGCAGCTTCAGGGTTACCGCCAACAGCGTACATATTTTTTCCGAAAGTAGTTTTGTTCCAAATAAACCATGCTATAATGATTGCAATTATAGCCGGAACTATTAGTTTAGGCAAAGTGATTAACTGCCCGTTGAAAAAACCCAAAACCCAGCGGCCACCTAGCATATCTTTTATTTCAGAGTTAATAGAGCCAACAGGTGTGCCGCTTGTACCAAAAAACAAAAGTCCGTATATCATTAACTGTGTGGCAAGTGTTGAAATAAAAGGATGTATTTTCAAACGTGCAGAAAAGTATCCTGCAAATGCACTGAACAAAGAGCATAGCACTATTGAAAGAGTAAGTGCTAACGAAAGTTTGAGAATTACAGGCATTGCCGAAAAATCCCAAGGACCGAGACCGAATAATGTAACAATATTCATACCGGGGTGTAAAATCAACCCTGTTATAACCGCTCCCAGTGCAACCATTCTTCCTATGCTTAAATCAGTTCCTGAAAGCAGGATAATTCCAGCAACACCCAGGGCATAAAACATTCTTGTAGATGTTTGCTCAAGAATTGTAAAAATATTGGAAAGGGTTAAAAGGTTTCCACTGCCGGAAAGAGGAGCCAGTATTACACAAATTACAAAGAAAATTGCAAGCGCAATGTAAAGACCGTTATTAAGTAAAAAAGTAGAAAGCTTAAACTTATAAATGTATTCGTGGAATGAAAGAACAATGTTTTCACGAATATTTGTTTTACCGTTTCGTAAAGCAATATTCTGTTGAACATGATCAACAAAGGCTTGTCTTTTGACATCCTTAGATGATTGAACTAAATTTTCAAATTTATTTTTAGCACTGAACAGTAAGGCTTTTTGTTCTTGTTGGTTTTTTTTCAATTCAATTTCAAAAGATTGCTTATCAATTGCCGTTTCAGCAGATTTACGCATCTGCTCTATGTTAGCTTTTTTTTCTTGCCCCTCTTTTTTTATGTCAGCAATTTTTTGTTTATATTCAGATTTGAATGAAGCTATTTTGTTGTTTTCGGTTTGTATGATGTTTTTAATATCGTTTTCAAAAATATCATTAGAAAATTTTATAGCTTCTTTTACAAGTTTACTTTCTTCTTCTTTATGTGCTTCTACAACTTTTTTGGCTTCTGTTATTTTTTGATTACTTTCAGAAATTAAATCTTTTTTTTCGGTTTCCGTTAAAAGTCGGTTTTTCTTTACAGCTTCAATATGAGTCTTTTCAGCTAAAATTACATCTGCACCATGTTCCCGGTATTCATTAAGCTTTGCGGTGTATTCCTCAAATTTCTTTTTTTCTTCAATGATGTCCTTAGTTTCTTTTTCAGCCATTCAACTGCTCCTTTTTATTACTCTATATTTCCTCGTTTACAAATATTTTGCCGAAAGCCGTAACAATGTTTCTTGGTCTGTTTCTTTCGTATTTACAATTCCTGCTAACCTGTGATTTGACATTACAGCAATGCGATTTGTAATTCCCAATATTTCAGGCATTTCACTTGAAACAACAATAATGGTTTTGCCGGCTTTTGCCATTTTCATAATAAGTTGATAGATTTCATATTTTGCCCCGACATCTATACCTCGAGTAGGCTCGTCCATCAAAAATATTTCAGGAGAGCGCTCCATCCATTTTCCGATGATTACTTTTTGTTGATTACCGCCACTGAGTGTTGTTATCAATTGTTCGGTTGAAACACATTTTGTGTGCATCTGTTCAACCTGTCTTCCGGCGGCATCTCTACTTTTTCTTTTTGAAAGAATTCCAAATGTTTTATATGAATCCATATTGGCAATTGTAGTATTGAACTCGATAGTAGCCCGTGGAAACATACCGTCAAGTTTTCGCTCTTCTGTCAACAAAGCAAAACCGTAATTCATTGCATCTTTACTGCATTTGAAGTATAGTTTTTTCCCGCCTAAAGCCACAGTTCCTGTAGAAACAGCTCTAACACCAAACAATGCTTCAAGTAATTCACTTCTTCCTGCACCAACCAAACCGTATAAACCAAATATTTCGCCCTTTCTAACCGAAAAAGAGACATCTTTTATCACCGGTTCGTGTTTGGTTGTGAGGTTTTTTACTTCTAAAAATGAATTTCCCGGAACATTATCTACATCGGGAAAGCGTTTATTCAATGAGCGACCTACCATTGCAGACACAAGCTCGTCCATACTAGTATTTTCCAATGGTTTTGATAACACCATATTACCATCTCGCAAAACGGCAATTTCATCACATATTTCAAAAATCTCGTCCAGTTTATGCGAAATATAAATAAATGATACGCCTTCTTTTGTTAAATCCCTGATTATTGAAAACAGCTTTTTAACTTCCCTTTCCGTGAGCGAAGAAGTCGGCTCGTCTAAAACAATCAGTTTGGCATCGTAGGAAACAGCCTTTGCTATTTCTACCATCTGTTTTTGAGATACAGACATCGGTCGCATAAGGCTTTTTGGGTTTACACTAATTTTTAATTTTGAAAATAAGTTATTACTGGCTTCGTATATTTTAGCTTCATCAACTATGCCAAATTTTGTCGGATAGCGCCCCAAAAAAAGGTTGTCTGCAACTGTTCTGTCTAAACAAAGATTAAGCTCTTGATGAACCATCGCAACACCGCTTTCCAATGCTTCTCTTGGACTTTTAAATTCAACGGGATTTCCCAAAATTGAAATATATCCTTCATCTCGTTTATATATTCCAAAAAGGCATTTCATAAGTGTAGACTTACCTGCACCGTTTTCACCCATCAAGCCAACTACAGAGCCTCTCTTTACAGTTAGATCTACGGAATCTATAACTCTGTTTTTGCCAAATGATTTTGATAATTTTTTTATTTCAAGAACGGTATTGTCCATAAAAACAGTTTTCCTACTATTATAACGCAACCAATGGCGGTTTAAAAACCACCATTGGTAAGTTAAATACAGTTTAGTATTTCAATTTGTCCGTATAGTCAGGCCCTGAGTTGGTCTTAACCATGTTTACGGCAAAAGCATCAAAGCTGTTCAAGTTAGTAAATTTGTCCAAACAACTTGATTCATTCTGTCCGTCTCCTTGAACAATAGTTAGTTCAATATTCAACAGCTTAGAATAATATTTCAAAGCAGGCAGATAAGATGATGACAAGAAGTTATCACCTGAATTGTAAATCGTCAAAAGTACTCTTTTCTTTTCAGCAGTAGTTTGTTTAATTCCTGAGTCGCGAGTACCGCTTGTGTAATCCTTCCAGTTGTCTTTTGTAACACCTGAGTTGGTTGCCATAACAGCTTTTACATCTGCCCAATATTCAACAGGTGCGGAGATTTTGTTGCCGTATTGGTCTTTTTTTGTAATACCGCTTGTGTATACTTCTTCGCCTGTAAGACCATCGAGCAAGTTTCTTAAAACCTGCAAGGTTGCAGTTGCCTGTGCGTCAACATTTTGAGAAACAGTACCGGTGAGTTTTCCGCTTCCGATAGCTTCAATTGCATCAGCATTTGCATCGTAACCAAAAATAGGCACACCTGCAGGATAGTTTGAAGCCTGCAAACAACCCATAGCCATACCGTCATTATTGGAAACAACCAAGTCGATGTTGTCGGCAAATTTAGTTGCCCAGCCACCCATTGCTTCAGTAGCGGCATTTGCATTCCAAGTAGAACCGTCTGTTCCTGTCATAGCTTTGCCTTCCAGCTCAACAACTTTGAATGTCTTTCCGCCGATAGTAATTGAGCCTTCCTGTACATTGGTTGGATCTGTTGAACCTGCCCATGTACCTAAGGCTTTTCGAATACCTTCCGTTCGCGCATTTGAATCGTTATGTCCAACATCACCAATACACAATACATAACCGATTATACCATCACCGTTTCTGTCGAGCGAAGGGTCAGCACTTTCTAAAAAGTTTTTAATTAAGTTGCCTTGTACTTCGCCACCGGCTGCGGCATCAAAACCTACATAGTAAGTTTTGTCATTCCAGTTCATTGATGTCATATCAATTTTACCGGTTGTAGGGTCGGAAGGCTGTCGGTTAAAGAACACTAATGGCTTGTCTTTATTCATTACACCTTGTGCTTCTTTTGAACAAGCAAGCAAAGAAACAATCAATAAAGTTGCCAAAACAGCAATTCCGAAAATTTTGGATTTAAGATTTTTACTCATAAATACCACCTAAAAATAGAAATATATTCAAGCTATACAAGCTTGCAGGTAAAATATAACACATTTATAAAAATTTGTCCAGTTTGTTAATTAGAAGTTTTATACGTAAGTTTTAAATTTTGACTGAAAGCTTTATGCGTTAGGTGCCGGAGCAATTTTAGCTAAGTTTTTTAAAAACTTAGCTAAAAAATCCATTTTGCACAGTATCGCTGTGCAAAATTAGTCGAAGCGATAGCGTAGTTATAATAAAAAACTGCATAAAATATCGTCAGTTTTTTATTTTCGACTTTTGCAAACGCTCAAACTTTTATTCAAACCGCAACGCCCAAAATAAAGATTTAAAATTTTGAATTCATGTTATTTTAGTCTTTAATAAAAGTTAGTTTTAGTGTATAATTTTGAAAGTTCATTTTGGAGGATTTTTATGGATTTAACTTACGAAGCTAAAACAGCTTGGGAAAATTTGAATGAGTCAGAGCTTAAAGAATTACAGAAGTTATCTGACGATTACATTGACTTTTTGAATAACGGCAAAACCGAAAGAGAATGTTGTAAGGCAATTATCAAGAGAGCGGAAGCAAACGGATTTGTACCACTTTGCGATGTTGTTAAAAAAGGTGAAGCCAAGCAGGGAACTAAGGTTTATTTGAACAATAAAGACAAGTCGGTTATTCTTGCCGTTTTGGGTAAGGACTTAAAAGAAGGGCTTAATATCATCGGCTCGCATATTGACAGTCCAAGGCTTGACTTAAAGCAGATGCCCGTATATGAACAGAATAATATGGCTTTTTTAAAAACGCATTATTACGGCGGAGTTAAAAAATATCAATGGACGGCAATTCCGCTTGCAATTCACGGCGTAATTTTTACTAAAGAAGGCAAAAAGGTCGAAGTCTGTTTTGGTGAAGATCCTAATGAGCCTGTTCTTTTTATAAACGACCTCTTAATTCACCTTTCACAAAAACAGCTTCAAGAAAAACTGGCGGACGGAATTACGGGCGAGCAGCTTAATGTCATTATCGGAAGTCAAAAACCGGCTCGCAAAAAAGATGGCGACAAAGAAGCAAAAGATGAAGCAAAAGACGCCGTCAAGAAAAACGTTCTTAAACTTTTAAATCAAAAATACGGAATTACAGAAGAAGACTTCCGAGTTGCCGAACTTGAAATCGTGCCTGCAGGAAAAGCAAGACACGGAGGTTTTGACAGCTCGCTGGTTATCGGACACGGGCATGATGACAGATCTTGTGCGTTTACCTCACTTGAGGCGATTATGAAAATTGAAAACCCTGAAACCACTGCGGTCGCGTTGTTTGCCGACAAAGAAGAAATCGGCTCGGTGGGCAATACCGGAATGCAGGCACTGTATTTTGAAAATATGATTGCCGAGCTTCTTGCGATTGACCCAAAATATCGAGATATAGATTTACGCAGATGTCTTGCAAACTCACAAATGCTTTCTGCAGATGTATCCGCCGGTTTCGACCCTGCATTCGATTCTGTGTTTGAAAAAATGAACTCCGCTTATATCGGTAACGGTGTTTGCATTAACAAATACACAGGCTCTCGCGGAAAAGGCGGCTCGAATGATGCAAATGCAGAGTTCCTGCAAAAGGTAAGAAAAATCTTTGAAGACAATTCCGTTACATGGCAAACAGCCGAACTCGGAAAAATTGATGCAGGCGGTGGCGGTACTATCGCATACATACTCGCAAAATACGGAACAGAAGTAGTTGACTGCGGTCCTGCCGTTCTTTCGATGCACGCACCACACGAGTTAATCAGTAAAGCCGACTTATACATGGCGTATAAAGCTTACTTGGGATTTTTCAAAGCCAAAATATAAAACTTAAAATTTAGAAAATGTTTGTTGCGACTTCAAAAATGAAGTGCGACAAACATTTTCCTCAAGCAACCCACGCCGGACTTAAATCTTTCTTCCTTTACAGAATTATATAATCAAAGTCTCCATAGCAGTCTCTATGGAGCCTTCTCTTCTTTTTTTATAAGCGGAAGAAAAGGATACCGTCCGGCTTAAAATCAGGCTAAATGTAATGTCTTCATGTTGGGATTTCTTAATCTCTGCCCCTACCCAATTTCCGTAATACCGTTTAAATAATAAGAAATTTACAAAAGGCAGACGAGTGTTGCAAGCGGCTCAATACTTGACAGAACTGTTTTTTTAATATACATTTTAAATCGTTCAAGGAGCTCTTTATGGAAAGAAAGATTTTTACATCGGAATCTGTTGGCGAAGGCCATCCCGATAAAATATGCGACCAAATTTCAGATGCGGTTTTAGATGCCTGCTTGCGAGATGACAATAAAAGCCGAGTCGCCTGCGAAGTATTTACTTCAACGGGACTTGTTTTAATTGGTGGCGAAATTACAACAAGCACATTTGTAGATGTTTTGGAAGTCGCCAGAACCGTTGCCCGAGACATTGGCTATGTAAATGCCGATTACGGTTTGGATTACAACTCAATGGCGGTTTTAAATATGATTCATTCGCAGTCGCCTGATATTGCACAAGGAGTTGACGGAAAAGGATTGGACGAATTTACAGGAAAAACCGGAGCAGGCGACCAAGGCTTAATGTTCGGGTTTGCCTGTCGTGAAACACCCGAGCTGATGCCGGCACCCATCACCCTAGCGCATAAAATTTTAATTAAAGCCGCTGAAGTGCGAAAATCTCAACATCTGCCCTGGCTCAGACCTGATGCAAAAGCGCAAGTAACGGTTGAATATGAAGGACACAAACCGGCAAGAATTGATACAATTGTTGTTTCACATCAACATGACCCGGGAATAAAACACGGAGAGCTAAAAGACTCTATCATCACAGAAATTATCAAACCCGGCATTTCTGAATTCGACCTGATAGACTCTAAAACAAAATATTTTATAAACCCGACAGGCAGATTTGTAACAGGCGGCCCGCACGGAGATACAGGATTAACCGGCAGAAAAATTATTGTTGACACCTACGGCGGAATGGGACGACACGGTGGCGGAGCTTTTTCGGGCAAAGACCCAACCAAAGTTGACCGCTCGGCAGCATATATGGCAAGATACATCGCCAAAAATATTGTTGCAAGCGAGCTTGCCGACAGATGCGAAGTACAATTGGCTTATGCAATAGGAGTGCCGTTTCCGGTTTCAATTCGAGTTGATTCATTTGGAACCGCAAAAGTTCCTGAAAGCAAAATCGAAAAAGCCGTTGCCGAAGTATTCGACCTTTCACCGGACGGAATTATCAAAAAACTGGATTTAAAAAAACCAATTTATCAAAAAACTTCAAATTACGGACATTTTGGCAGACCTATTTTTACTTGGGAAAAAACCGATTCCGTACAATTGCTTACTAAGGCAATTAAATAAGTGCAACGCCGACTTAAAAGTCGGCTTTTGCGTTCCAACTCCTCGCCCTCGCATAATCTTTTGCCCTTTGCTTTAAAACAAAATCGCCGTCTCATATTGAGCCGGCTTTTCTTTTTTTAACAATCGGGCAAAAGGATAGACTTCGGGCTTAAAATCAGGCTAAGTTCATTGCCTGTAAATTTGCTTTCACCTTAAGCCGGTTTTTCTGCGAAAGGGATAGTAGGTGTGGCGTATGTGTTTTTAAAAAACACATACGCCAAATAAAATTGCGGCGTTAATTATAAGCCGCAATTTTAGTCGGAGCGATAGCGTAGCATGCGAATAGCCCGTTTTTTGCATTGCGAGAAAAAAAACATTTTCTCTTCTATTATATTATAAAAACGCAATGCAAAAATTCGCCCTGATTATTTAAATCTTTATGGTCTATGCCGTTGACGATTTTTCTTTCTTGGTATAAAATAGCCTTTATGAAAATTTGGTTAAAATATATTATTGCCGTGGCGATTGGTTTAATTTTTGCGTTTGTTTCAGGTTTTGACAACGCTGTTTTTAATAATGCAGTACAGGCGATTTCGGAGATTTCCATTCAGATTGGACGATATGCTCTTTATCCGGTTGTGTTTTTTGGTTTGACAATCGGTATATTTAATTTGCGTGATACAAAGAGATTGGGCAAGCTGTTTTTGTTTTTTATCTGCTTTACCGTAGGGGCGGCTCTTTTGCTGTCGTTAATCGGAATGCTTTCGTTATGGATTGCAAGACCATCAAGAATACCTATTTTTATCGAAAAGAGTACGGAGATACCCGTGCCGGGAATAAAAAATTTCTTTTTGAGGTTGTTTCCGTCAAGTGCTTTTTCGGCTTTGGTTGACGGCTCTTTTATTATGCCACTGTGTATTTTTGGCGGTTTTGCGGGTATGGGATTTTCGGCAGTCGAAAAACAGTTTTCAAAACCGGGACTTAATATATTTGATTCTTTTTCCAGAGTTGCTTATGCGGTTATGGCTTTTTTTGTAGATTTTTTTGCGCTTTGTGTAGTCGCTGTTTCCGCATATTGGATGTTCAGGTTTAGAACAATGTTAGCTTCTAATTTTTTTACGGACTTTATTTTCCTGCTTTTAATCGACATGATAATCATAGTTGCCGGTGTATACCCTTTGATTATTAAAATTTTCTGCAAAGATGTAAACCCGTATAAAATACTGTATGCAAGTTTGGCTCCGATGTTGATAGCTTTTTTTACAGGCGATGCAAACGCAACTTTACCTGTAACCATAAGACATGTACACGAAAGCCTTGGAGTGCGAAGAAGAATTTCAAATGTTGCAACACCGTTATTATCCGTGTTTGCAAAAGCCGGAACTGCGATGGTTTTGACAATCAGCTTTATGGTGATTTTTATGTCGTATTCAAGTCAACAGATGGGGATTTCAGGTATGTTGTGGCTTGTGTTTATTTCCACATTCTTTTCTTTCTTTTTGGGAATGTTTCCTCAAAGAGGAGCCTATATTGCCATCGCAGGAATTTGTATGCTTTACGGAAGCGGATTTGAAGCCGGATATTTAATATTGAAGCCTGCTGTATTCTTTATTGAAGCGGTTGCTTTAGTTATCAACACTGTTACGACTATTACGGGAACTTACATTGCCGGTTATATTTCGGATTTAATAATAGATAAAGACGCAAGATTTTTTATCTAGGTAATGTATAAGTGGAATTGATAAATGTTCACAAGCAAGTAAATAACCGCAGACTTAATCGCATACAGCCTTTATTGACACCTGTACGCCTGTTGGAAAAAATGCCTGCTGATAATGATGTTTACGCTAATGTTGTTTACGCAAGAAAAGCAATCCGCAACATTCTTCATAAAGAAGATAATCGCTTTTTAATTATAGTCGGGCCATGCTCTACACATGACGAAAAAGCAAGCATTGAATTTGCAAAAAGGCTCGCCGAATTGCAAAATAAATTTGCGGACAAATTCTTTTTTGTAATGCGCGTTTATTTTGAAAAACCCCGCACGGTTTTAGGCTGGCGCGGTTTAATTGTAGACCCCGATAAAAATGATGTAATCAATATACCGTCCGGGCTTGAAAAAGCAAGAAAAATTTTAATCGAAATAAACAAACTCGGCATTCCTGTTGCAACAGAATTTTTAGATCCCATTGTTCCGCAGTACATTGCAGATATGGTCAGCTGGGCATCGGTAGGAGCCAGAACTTCAGAAAGCCAAATACACAGAGAGCTTGCTTCCGGCCTTTCAATGCCTGTCGGTTTTAAAAATGCCACAGACGGAGATATGCTTTCTGCCGTTAATGCCGTTGTTTCGGCAAACAAACCGCACGGCTTTATCGGTATCACCGCAGACGGTCTTTCGGCGGTAATGCACACTACCGGAAATGAAGATGCACATATCGTCTTGAGGGGTGGGAGCAATGGCAGTAATTTCGGCCCCTTTGAAATTCAAAAAGCACACAACCTTTTGCAAAAACATAATATTCCGCCGGCAATTATAATTGACTGCTCACACGATAATTCGCAAAAAAAACCTGAAAATCAACCGAATGTTTTTATGTCTGTTTTAGAAACAAAACAAACAGCTAATTCCAAAATTGCTGAAAGCATAAGAGGCATTATGCTCGAAAGTTTTTTGCAAGACGGCAACACACACCCAAGTAATCATAACATTCCTGAGCATTTTGGAAGGTCAATCACAGACCCGTGCATGGGTTGGGAACTCACTATGAAAACAATACAAAAAGCATATAAAAAATTTTTATGCAAATAAAGGAGGGAGAATGACTTATAAAAATATCGACATCTACACTGACGGTGCATGCTCGGGAAACCCCGGTCCGGGCGGTTGGGCATTTGTAGTCATAATTGACGGAGAACTGACAGCAAAAAAATCAGGCGGCGAAAAAAACACAACCAACAACAAAATGGAACTAACGGCGGTAATAAAAGCCTTTGAATTTTTGCTGGCAAACGATATACCAACTTCAAACAAAGCTCCTAAAGTCTACACCGATTCAAAATATGTACAACAAGGTATTTCAGACTGGATACATAACTGGAAAAAAAACAACTGGCGCACCTCACAAAAAAAACCCGTGAAAAACCAAGAACTATGGCAATCATTGGACTGCCTTGCAAACCAAATAAATCCACAATGGCTTTGGGTAAAAGCTCATAACAACAATGAATACAACGAACTCTGCGACAAGATGGCTGTAGCAGAATCAAAAAAAACATAATTGATAATGAGGGGGAACCATCCCTCGGCAGGCGGTTACTGCATCTCGACAGGCTCGGGAAGCCCCCTCGCTTCGGCTTTTACCGATTTATTCGATTAACATAACTTGCAATTTTTGAAAACAACATGAAAATCGACAAAATCCTACACTACCCCCCGTCGTAACTTATCGTGCGACATAAAACTTAGACGAAAAAAACAGATTTTCTAAAACCAAACCTTGACAGCACAGCAAACACCGTATATAATAACTGCATAAGATCTATTATGTAATATATAAACACAATAGAACTTATTCATCAAATATGGGAGTATAAACACTATTGTGTTTATATATATGTTATACACCATTGCGAGC
>PDOP01000004.1 GCA_002749205.1 Treponema sp.
AATTAAAGCGGATAGCACGGTTTTTGCATTGCGTAAAATATCGCTATTTTATTGAGAGCTATTGTCAAAACGCAATGCAAAAATTCGCCCTAAGTATAGGTTTTAGCTTCTTCTTTTCCTTCGATTACTCTTTTTGCACCTTGCATCAGAGCTGTCATTTCGTCTTCGCCCGGATACACATAAACAGGTACGATTTTTTGAATGTAGCTTTTGATTTCGTTGACCAGGTATTCGCCGTAGGAAAGACCTCCGGTAATAAGCACTCCGTCAATTTCACCTTTAGCTGCAAAGTAAAGCGAGCCGATTTCTTTTATAATTTGATATATCATCGCATCGTAGTAGGCTTTTGTTTTTGCATCGCCTGCATTGATTTGCTCCATTATTTTTATTCCGCTACTTGTGTTCAGGTAAGACATGAGTCCGCCCAAGCCGGTGATTTTTTTCAGGATTTCTTTTTTTGTGTATTCGCCGGAAAAGCACATTTCAACCAATGATGCAACGGGTAAACTTCCCGATCGCTCAGGTGAGAACGGGCCTTCGCCGTTTAATGCGTTATTGACATCGACAACTCTGCCGTTGCGGTGATAGCCGACAGAAATACCGCCACCAAGATGAGCGACAATCAGTTTTAGTTTATCGTAGGGTTTTCCCACAATTTCGCTGTGTCGGTAAGCAATTGCTTTTTGGTTTAAGGCGTGAAAGATGCTGACTCTGTCGATTTCTTTTAATCCGCTTATGCGGGCAATATCTTCAAGCTCGTCAACACAAACTGGGTCTACAATAAATGCTTTTTTGCCGTTGATTTTTGCAAGCTCGTCTGCCAGACTCGCCCCTAAGTTGGAGGCATGGCTTCCGAATTCTTCGCTTGCAAGGTCTGCCAGCATTTTTTCGTTTACATTGTAGGTTCCGCCTACCAGCGGGTGTAAAAGACCGCCCCGTCCGACAAAACAGTCGATTGATTCTAATTCAATATTGTTTTCCGAAAGAAAGTCGAGTATCAGTTTTTTTCTGAAATCTTTTTGCTCCGGAATTGTTTTGAATTGTGCTATTTCCGATTCATCGTGTCGAATAGTGTGTTCATGTACTTGCGTTTCGTCTTCAAAAAGGGCCAACTTAGTTGATGTTGAGCCCGGATTCATAATCAAATATTTAGTTTTCATCACTGTGTACCACCGCTAATGATATAGAGTATAGCTTTGAAATTGCGTCATCGGCACGGCTCGTCAGAACAATCGGGCATGCAGCTCCTAAGATGATGCCTGCAACTTTTGCACCTGCCAAGAATACTCCGGTTTTGTAAAATACATTGCCCGATTCAATATTCGGGAATACCAATACATCTGCTTTTCCTGCAACTTCGCTTTTAATGCCTTTGTGTTTAACCGATTCCATTGAAACAATGTTGTCAATTGCGAAAGGTCCTTCTACAAGCGCATTACCGAATTCGCCGTTTTTCGAGGCGTTTGTTAGTTCTTCGGCATCAACGGTTGATTGCATTTTTGGGTTTACTTTTTCTACTGCCGATACAATTGCTACTTTTGGTTTTTTAATTCCCAAAGATTTACAAAGCGGTAAAACATTGTGAATAATATCTTTTTTCTGCTCTACAGATACGGTAATATTCATTGCTCCGTCTGTTACAAATAGTAGTCTGTCCAAAGTTGGGAATTCCAGCAATCCGACATGGCTTAAAAGCGGAGACTTTCTTGCTCCGTATTCTTTGTTCAAAACATGTTTGAGTAATACTTTTGTGTCCAGTAAGCCTTTCATTAAAACAGTGGCTTTTTTTTCACGAATTGCTTTTAATGCCAACATTGAAGATTCATCAGGATCTCGAGCATCGATTATTGTAACCAAGCTCTTGTCTTCTTTCATTTCATCAAGAATGGCTTCAATTTCTTCTTTTTTGCCGAATAAAAGCACATCGGCAATGCCTTCTTTTTTTGCCTGCATTACAGCCTGAAGCACAGGCTCATCCTGTGCTTCAACAACTGCAAGCGTCTGTCCTTTCTTACCTTTTGCAAGCGGTAACAGCTGCTTTAGTTCTTTAATCATTATACCTTTCCTTGCTCTACTAAATATTTCTTACCTTCTTCAAGCGCTTCAAGGTTTATTGGAATAAGGTGTTTTTTCCTTTCTCCAAATGCCTTGTTAAGAACTTTTTCTATTTCATCTTTGGTAAACAATTTAGTAACTGCCAAATACGCACCCAACATTACAATGTTGGCAACTTTTAAATTGCCGAGTTTTGATGCAATGTCGTTTACAGGTACTGCGTATACTTCCACATCGTCTCTGAATTCCTTTGTCTCAATTAGGGATGAATTATAAAATAACCTTCCGCCTTTTTTTAGTTTAGGCATGAATTTAGCCAATGACGGCAAGTTTAAAACAATAACGCTGTCCGGCGAAGAAATAACCGGCGAAGTAATAGGCTTATCCGAAACCAATACGGAGCAGTTTGCCGTACCGCCTCGAGTTTCAGGGCCGTAAGAAGGATACCAAAGTGTATTTAAATCATTATTGTTTGCGGCATAACACAACATCTGTCCAAGGGTCATGACCCCCTGTCCGCCAAAGCCTGCTACAATTAATTTTTCATTCATCATGCTTCTGCTCCTAAATCTTTATAAATACCCAATGGATAGTAAGGTATCATATTGTCTTTTGCCCATGCCAACGCTTCTACCGGTGGAATACCCCAGTTTACCGGACATGTTCCGATAAATTCAACCAACGAAAAGCCTTTACCCGCAAGTTGATATTCAAAAGCTTTTTTAACAGCCTTTTTTGCAAGTCGCAAATGCTTTGGATCATGTGCCGAAACGCGCTCAATATAAGCCGCTCCGGGAACTTGAGCCATAATTTCTGAAATTCTTAAAGGCAAACCTGTTGTTCTTTGTTCTCGACCGAAAGGCGATGTTGTTGTTTTCTGTCCAATCAAAGTGGTTGGAGCCATCTGTCCGCCTGTCATTCCGTAAATAGCGTTGTTTACGAAAATTACGGTAATGTTTTCGCCACGGTGAGCGGCATGCAATGTTTCTGCAATACCGATTGATGCAAGGTCGCCGTCTCCTTGATATGTAAATACAACACTCTCAGGGCTTACTCTTTTGATACCTGAAGCTACGGCACAAGCACGACCGTGAGCCGCTTGTTGCATATCGCAATTAAAAAATTCATAAGACATAACCGAGCAGCCTACACTGGCAATACCAACGGCTTTTTCTATAATATCCAACTCTTCCATTGTTTCGGCAACCAGCTTATGAATCATACCATGCGTACAGCCCGGACAGTATGTCATAGTCTTGTCCGTAAGACCCTTTGATTTTTGATATATAATTTTTTCCATGTTATGCATTCTCCTTTCTCATTTCAAGAATTTTGTCGACAATTTCTTCAGGCTCAGGCAACATACCGCCCGTTCGTCCGAAAAAGTCTACAGGGAATCTGCCATTAACCGCAAGTCTTACATCATCAATCATCTGACCTGCGGACAACTCTGCACATAAAAACCGTTTTACTGTAGAAGGCAGGTTTTCAAAAGCCTTTACAGGATAAGGCCAAATAGAAATAGGTCTTATCATACCAACATTTACACCCTGCTCTTTTAGAATATCGATGGAACTTCGGCAAATTCTTGCCATAGAGCCGTAAGCAACAATTACAACTTCCGCATTGTCCATATTAACAAGCTCGTATCTTTGCTCCTTTTCTTTGATGATTTCGTATTTTTTCATCAATTTGTGAACATGCTTTTCAAGATCGCTCGGATCCAAATAAAGCGAGTTTACAATATTTTTATGTCCTCTGCCGTTTTTACCCGTAGTTGCCCAATCTTTTGGGGGAAGCTCCCGTTTTGGAACATCAATATCCAAATCCACAGGCTCCATCATCTGCCCAATCAAACCGTCAACACCAATCATAACAGGGTTTCTGTACACATCTGCTACATCAAATGACTCTTTGATAACATTTACCATCTCTTGCAGTGTTTCCGGAACATAAGCAATAACATTATAATCGCCGTTACCGCCACCGCGAGTAATCTGATTGTAGTCTGACTGTGCCGGTTGAATTCCGCCCAATCCGGGACCACCGCGCATAACATTTACAATAACAGCAGGCAACTCTGCGCCTGCAATATAAGTGATACCCTCTTGCTTCAATGCAATACCCGGTGAAGAAGAGCTGGTCATAACTCTTGCACCTGCACCGGCGGCTCCGTACACGAAATTGATAGCCGCAACTTCAGACTCTGCTTGCACAAAAACACGCCCCTCTTTTTCCATATGTTTTGATAAATACTCAGGAACCTCATTCTGGGGTGTAATAGGATACCCAAAAAAAGCATCGCAACCTGCCTTTATTGCAGCCATTGCAATTGCTTCATTTCCTTTTAATAATACTTTCGCCATGTTCTACTCCTGTTTGCGTTTTACTGTAATTACCGAATCCGGGCACATTTGCGCACAGAAACCACAACCGATACACTCGTCCGGATTTATATTTGTAATAAGGTTATACCCTTTATTATTCATCCGAGCGGTGTCCAACTTCAGAATACGCTTTGGGCAGACACTCGTACATACGGCGCAACCCTTGCACATAGGATAATCGAACTCAACAATCCCTTTTGCCATTTTACCTCTCCTTATCTGTAATGACTTAGCCACTACAGCTTCTTAATATGATATACACATCAAAAGACATGCTACATAAAACCCATTTTCAATTAAATCAATGAATTCTAACATACTTTAATTATAATGTCTACAATACAGGGGCTTTAATTTTAAATTATTTATGGCGAATTTTTGCATTGCGATTTGAAATAAGTATAATAGAAAGCGGTTATTTTACGCAATGCAAAAAACGGGCTATCCGCTCCAATTTTAATGCCTTTTCTTTCGATATGCAGCAGTGTTTTCCGCTCCACTTCAACCACTGCTATTGCTTTTACAAACGGCATTAAAATTCCGCTTCTATCCCTTTCGCTTTTTAACACTTGCAGTCTTCCTTAACCAAAAGCATTGAAAAAAATCCAAAGACATCACACTCAATCTCAGGCGACTTATATTAGCTTAATTTCGTCTTACTTCATCCAGTCTTTTCGCAAAAACAGATTTATTGGAACCTGCTCATCTGAGCTTGAGTAACTTTCAATCGGAAGCAAGTTTTTATGTACAGTTGTATAAAGAACCGGTATAGACAATTGTTTCTCAACCTCTCTAAGCACATCATAACTTGCAAGTACATCTTCGGTTTTTGTTAAACTGAGCAAATTACTGTTGTTTACCAAACCGGTAACCTTTAGTCCGCCTTTCCCCTCTATGCTTTTTATCATCTTAATAATATCGGAAACACAGGCTGTCTCCGGTCTATATACATTAACCACCGACAACAGGTCTACCTCATCGGTTTTGATTTCGTCAACAAACTGCCTGATGAGTGTAGCTCCCACATCATTACCGCCTAAGTCTATAATTGCGCTTATTTCTTTGTTCCTGAAAGGTACATACATTTCACCGGAAACATAGGGGAGATCACTTCCCAGTGAGCTTTTTAATGTAGACCCGATTGTTTGAATACCTTCTTTTTCAAGCAAGTCTTTTACTTCTCGAGAGCGAAAATAAGGATTTACAATATCCAAATCAATGAGCATGTCAGGTTTTTTTTTCAACGCCAGATTTATGCTAAACTCGGTTTTACCGCTTCCGTAATGTCCTGTTATAATAGTGATTCGTTTCATAATGATTGTTTAATTGTAAAAGGGGGCTTTTAAGCCCCCTTAATGTCTAGCGTTTAATGAAGTTACTTCTAACTTCTTTTAATGCGTTAATTCTTTTGTCTGCAAATATTTTTGCGGCTTTTTGATTGTTTACATTTTCAGATTTTGCAATACCGAAAATTTCAAGCAATCTGTCGTAAATTTTTTCTACATCGCTTAATGCGGCGTCTCTGTCATACCCGATAATTTCGTGGTAAACATTGATTAACCCGCCACCGTTTATAACAAAGTCAGGAGCATATACAATACCTTTGTTTTTTATCATATCGCCGTGCTTGTCTTCATCTTTCAAAACATTGTTTGCACTGCCTGCGATAACCTTTGCTTTGATTAAAGGAATTGTATCGTCATTTAAAGTTGCTCCCAAAGCACATGGAGAAAATACATCAACATCTCTGCTATAAATGTCATCAGGTTTAACATATTCAACTTCAGGGTGCTCTTTTTTCATTCTTTCGATGTGGCTTTCGTTAATTTCCGTAAAGTATATCTTCTTTGCGCCGGCTTCAAGCAGATAGTTAATCAAGAAATAACCTGTTTGACCTGCACCTTGAACCGCAAAAGAATACTTAGAAATATCATCATTACCGAAAGCATCCATCAATGAAGCTCTTACGCCATGGAAAACGCCCTTTGCCGTAACAGGAGAAGGATTACCGGATTTTCCTGCCAAGCCTACTACATGATCTGTTTCCATATTTACATAGCTTAAATCCTTAGTTGTAGTATTTACATCTTCAGCTGTAATATACCGACCATTCAAGCTTTGTACATATCTACCCAGTGCACGGAAATATGCTTCACCTTTTACTTTTTTAGGATCCCCTATCAGTACCGTTTTTCCACCACCAAGATTTAATCCTGCAGCAGCTGCTTTGTAAGTCATACCTCGAGCAAGACGCAAAACGTCCAAAACTGCATCTTCCTCATTTGAATAATTCCACAATCGGGTTCCGCCAAGTGCAGGGCCTAAGGTTGTATCATGAATACATGTTATTCCTTTTAGACCTGTGGTTTCATCGTAAAAATACACCAGTTGCTCATAGCCATACTTAGCAAGGTACTCAAATTTTTCCATAATTTTCCTCCTAATGTTAGAAAAATTCACAGGATACCCTGACAATTTTTTGGTATCCTTAATCTTGAAAAAAAGTTTAGCATAATTCATAAATTGTGTCTACATAATAATTCTGAGTTTAGCTTAAATTCATTAAAATTGTAATCAAAAAATTGTCATCAAAACACTTGCAGTATCCTTGTTTAAAGACAAATTTTTTTAAAAACATTGATATAATTTAAAATTTATGCTAAAATCTTTTATAGAAATTAGAAATTCTGCCGATAATAACCTTGCGAGTTTTTAATAAGTTTCGTTTTCAACTGTTACAGGTTGACCAATCGGGCTTTTTAATGCTAGAGTGAATTTAGGTGTATTCTGATTAACAGAAAAAAAGGAGTTTTATAATGAAACAAGGTAGTTTGGTTGTTATGTGCTTTATACTGCTGATGTCTTTTCTTGTTTTCCCTGTCTCTGCACAGGAAGGCGATAAAAACTATCAAACGTATATAGTTGATTCTTTTGACACGGACAGCGGGGTTGAGTGGACATGGAAAGTTGGAGCCAGCAAGTTTGTAACCGAAGGCTTTCCTATTGTAAAGACATTTGACGGAATGCCACGAACATTGGAAGTTATGTATCCCGATGCTAAGGAAGAAGGTTCAAAACAGTATCTCGGAGTTCAAATAAAGTTTAACCGAATGGGTGATAATTACTTTGATATATATCCTGTAAAAGACGGAAAAAGATACGAGATTCCGTTTAAAGGTATAATTTCAAGACTTGACATGTGGGTTTGGGGTGCTGATTATTTATACTCTCTGGAGATTCTCGTAAGAGATATTGAAGGTAGAGTTCATCCATTACCTGTTGGTTGGCTTAACTTTAAAGGTTGGGAAAACCTGGGAATTAAGATACCTACAAATATTAAGCAAAAATCAAGATATGTCGGTACAAGCAATAAATTTTCTTTTGTCTGTTTTAGAATAAGAACAAAACCTACGGAAAAGGTTGATAACTTTTATTTCTTCGTTGACGAGCTGAAAGCATTAACAGATGTTTTTGTTGACTCTTATGACGGATATGAGCTTGTTGATGCCAAGTTTGAAGAAACAGAATCTGAAGAAGGGGGAAAATAAATGAAAAAAAGATTTTTTACAATTCTTATTGTACTTTTTAGCTTAGGATTTGTTTTTGCACAAGAAGCCGATACAGAAGAAGACTTTGCGGCAATAGATACTGCTGATCCTACCAAAATTGGAGTTACTTCAGCCGAAATCAGATTAAAAGAAGTTTCTGTAGATAAATATGAAGTTGAAGGCTCTTGGGAAGTTGAAATGTCAAGTGATGAAGGCTTTGTTAAATGGAGACTTTTTGACGGTGGCCCATTGGGCAAAAAACCGATTGAAGATGAAGAGGGTTTGGATATTCCTGACAACATGGTTCTCGGAACTAAAGTTTCTTTTTATCGCCGAGGTATGAATTCTTTTATTATTTCTGCAGTTAAACCATTGCCTGTTGAAGGTATTGCAAAAACTGTCAGCTTTTGGGTAGTAGGAAGAAGCATTCCACACGAAATCAATTTGATTGTCGAAGATTATTTCGGAAAAAGATTTGAGCTTTATGTCGGCAAACTTAATCACTCCGGTTGGAAATTGATGACAGTAGCAATACCGCCTCAGGGTGCCGCAGGTCTTTCCGGTATAGTTCAGAGGAACACACATTATGGAAAGCACTACGGCTTGAAAATAGTAGGTTTCAAAATTAACTGCGATTTAGCCGAGTCTTATGGTAATTACTATATATATTTTGATGACCTGCGCGCAGTAACCGACTTGTATGATATTGTTTCGCATGATGCTGACGATATGGATGACAATTGGTAAAAAAAGCCGTAATATCGAAATTTTAGTATAATGAGGAAATTGCAAAAGCAACCTACTTTTGCAAGTGTCTGTGCTATTTGAAGGCAATTCAATTTATTGTTGAGTTGCCTTTTTTGGCTTGTTTTAATTCAAGCCTGTTTTAGTTTTTATAAAGGTATTTGTAATTTTTGCTAAGGGGGAATATTTTTATGAGTGCAAAAAAAACTTGGATAATAACTTCTGTTTTGGCAGTTGTATTGCTGTTTTTTTCGTTTGGAGCGCCGGCTATCTTTGCAAATGGAGCTGTTGATGAAGTCCCCGATGGCAATACCAACAAGCCGGCAGCAGATAAAAACATGAAAAACTTGCAAAATGTTTATAAATTTTTGCAAGAATATTATGTAGACGAAATAGACTCGAATGTTTTGTACAAAGGCGCAATGGAGGGAATGCTTAATTCCCTGGATGACCCTTATACGCTGTATGTGGAAACTGACTCTCGTTTGGGCATTGATTTGGAAGACACAACAAAAGGTACATTCGGAGGAATAGGCGTTACAATTACCAAGCCGGCAGTTTCAAAACCGGAAAAACCTGCTTATGTTGAAGTGATGAGTCCTATTGACGGAACACCCGGCTCGAAAGCGGGATTAAGATCCGGAGACTATATTACGGAAATAAATTCAGAGCCTACCGATGAAATGACAATGGATAAAGTACTTTCGGTTTTACGAGGTAAGGTTGGAACTCCTGTTACCATTCGTGTTCTCAGGGGAAAAAACTTGAATTTCGAACTGACAATCGTAAGAGCCAAAATTGAAATTCCAACCGTAAAATACACTATGTTGCCCAACAAAATAGGGTATATAAAACTGATACAATTCAACCCGAACTCAATGCCGAGAATTACCGATGCTTTTACGGAATTGCAGTCAAAAGGCTGTAAAAAACTTGTCTTTGATTTACGAAACAACCCCGGCGGTCTTATTACAAGTGCTGTTGATGTGGCAAGCCTTTTTCTTGATAAAGGTATTGTTGTTTCGACAAAATCACGAATTGCAAGTGAAAACAGAGAATTCTCGGTGAATAAATATGTTGCAAAAATACCAAAAAAAACACCTGTCGTGATTTTGATAAACGGAGGCTCTGCAAGTGCTTCTGAAATTGTTGCAGGTGCCTTAAAAGATCATAAGCGGGCATATCTTGTAGGCAAAACAACTTTTGGAAAAGGCTCTGTTCAGATGATATATAATTTGAATAAAGAAGAAGGCTTTAAGATGACAATAGCCAAATACTATACCCCAAGTGATGCAAATATCAACAAAATTGGCATTCCGCCGGATTATGAAGTTGATGTACCTACGGTTGGAGAAGCTGAAGAAGACTATGTCATAGAGCTATATGAAAGCAAAAAACTTGAAGAATTTTCAAAAAATAATGCAAACTCAAATATTACAAAAGCTGACATACACAATTTTGCCAAAGTCTTGCAAAAAGATTATCCGATTAACCTGCCAATTTTGGAGATACTAATAAAAACTGAAGTTGACAGATACAGACAAAACGATATTGTTGATATAGACTTTGATGTACAATTAAAAGCGGCAGTGGAACTGCTTATGACAAAAAATGTAAACAAACTGTCAAAGTCAACAAAAACAGTCGCTGAGTTGCAAAAAACTGCAGAGCAGGAAAAGGAATCAAAGTAATCGGCTAATGAAGCAGTTTATTGTTTCAAACATAGACATTGACAATAACAACCGCCGTAAAATCACGGTAAGAGGTAAGGACTATAACTACCTTATTACCGTGAGGCGAAGTCGTTTGGGAGATGTATTAAATATTGCCTCAAACGCAAAAGCTCAAACCAATGTCAAAGCGAAGATCACGGAAATAGACAAAAGTGCAAAAACCGTTACCCTTACCGTGATTGAAAATACAACAATTGAAACCTGCGAACACAAAAATTCAAGCCCAAAACTGCCTTGCATAATTTTACTGCAATGGCTTATAAAAGGCACTAAAACCGATGCTGTAATAAGACAGGCAACTGAAACCGGTGTAAGCTATATTATCCCCGTTTACGGAGAATTCTCTGTTGTCAAAAATGAAAACAGCATAAAACTTGAAAGGCGGAGCAGAATTGTGCGAGAAGCAAGACAACAATCAGGCTCGTCGGTAGATACCAAAGTCTTACCTGCAACAAGCCTACAAATCGCCTTAACCAAAATTGAAGAAATAATTCAAGAAAAACCGGCAATAAAGATTATGTTTACGGAAAAAGATGTAAAACAAAAAAGTTTACATCAAATTATTGCCAAAACCGGCGATATTGTTATAATGGCTATAGGAGCCGAAGGCGGTATAAGCGAAAACGAAGAAAACTTGCTAAAAACAAACGGCTTTATCGCCTGTCATTTTAACACGAATGTACTTAGAGCCGAAACTGCCGCCCTTTACGGCATAGCGGCGTTACAAACACTTTTAACTGAGGAGAAAACATGGCAACTGAAAGAATAACCTTACTTGGAATACCAATCGATATTTTAAAACCGGAAGATGTCGAAGAAACAGTAATGAATTTACTGGCAAAAGAAACCCCTCAGCAAGTGGTGTTTTTAAATATATGGGACTTACTCAACGCCCGCTATAATTGCGAATTCCGAGATATGGTTATGGACGCAGGACTGGTTTTGCCGATTTCAAAAAGCATCATAAGCGGTGTCAAATTCTTAAAGAAACCCGTACCGGTTCGCAGACAAACCTTCGATGTCGTAATTGAATTCTTGAATGTCATTGACTCGCATTATAAATCGCTTTACATACTGGGCGGTCGCCAAAAAAGCCTCTTCAAAGCCGAAAAAAATGTTAGAAGCACCTTCCCTGGAATCAAGCTGGTCGGTCGATTTACCGGCTACCACTCAAAAACCATCGAGCCTGACATTATCACCGCAATATCAAAAGCCGAGCCTGCAATAACAATTGTCGGAAACGGCATATCAGGCGGAAGAAAATGGGCATACCGAAACAAAGGAAACTTCAAATCGGGCATATTCCTTCGCGAATCAAACATCATCGACATCTTTTCAAAAACCAAAAACAAACCCTCAGCCGGTCTGTTCAAATCCGGCCTTGACTATCTTCCAAAAGTTTTAAAAAACCCGTTTCGACTGTTTAACATTTTTAGATTTATGTGGTATAAAGTGCTTTTGTTGTGGTACAGATTATTCAAAAACGATTCATAAATTAAAAGCGAGCGTAATAACGCTCGCTTGCAACCCGACAGTCGCCTTAAATCTTTTTGCCTTTTTTTAAATTTTTAATCGACTCTTTTCCCTGCCGGTCAAAGGTCTTTTTTTTAAGTTTAATCGGCAAAAAGGATACCGGCGACTGTCCAAATCAGGTTAACCGAATTTGCATAATCAGGCAGGAATGCCTGCTTAAATCCCGCCTGTAGTGGAGCGAGGAGTTTTATGTGTAGCGATGTTTTAGTTTGGGGGGTAGCGGAGGATCTTGGATTTAGACTTGTAAGTCTAAATCCAAAGAGCCGGAGTTTAGGGGGATACACCCCCTTTAAATAAATTTTTTAATTTTTTTTATTTTAGGTATTGACCCTTTTTTTTGTAATTAGTAATTTATAGACAGTTAGAAAGATAACAGTTCGAGGAAAATATGGCAAAAAACAAGGTTGATGAAGAAACACAGGAAAGTGTGGAAAAGGAGACAGTGCTTGACAGTGAAAAAAAGTCTGTCCCTGAAACAGAAGCGGTTTTTGAAACAGAGGTTGTTTCTGAAAATGGTGATGTGGTTGAGGCAGAAAAACCGGAAGAATGCGATAAGGAGCCTGATTTGACGGAGCAGATTTCATGTTTGAATGAAAAGTGCAAAGAGCTTGAGGGTGCGTATTTGCGTAAGGCTGCCGATTTTGAAAATTACAGAAAGCGAATGATTAAGGAAAAGCAGGAGGCGGTAACTTATGCCAATTCAAAGCTCTTGGGTGATTTGCTGGTAATTTTGGACAATTTTGACAGGGCTGTTTCTACGGGTATCAAAGATACCGATGAAAAGGGCGATTCTAAGTTTGCGGCCTTTGAAGACGGCGTAAAGATGATTAAAACTCAGCTTGAGGCCATGTTGCAGAATGATTACGGGTTGGTCTATTATCCTGCGAAGGGCGAGGTTTTTGACCCTAACATACATGAAGCCGTGGCAATGAATCCTTCGCCCGATGTTAAGGTCGCGACTGTAGGTGAAGAATTGCAAAAAGGGTATAAATTAAAAGATAAAGTTTTAAGAAGCTCCAAGGTTATGGTTTTGATGCCTGCCGAAGCAAAAAAAACGGATACCGAAGAAGAAAAAAATACAGAAAAAGAATGTTAAAAACCTATAGGCTTGTTATGGCTTATATTTGTAATATTATTATTAGGAGATAAAAATGGGAAAAATCATTGGTATTGACTTGGGAACGACAAATTCATGTGTTGCAGTAATGGAAGGCGGTGAGCCTGTCGTTATCCAGAATTCGGAGGGTGGAAGAACAACACCTTCAATTGTTGCGTTTACATCGCAGAGTGAAAAAATTGTGGGGCAGCCTGCGAAGAACCAGATGATTACAAATCCGGATAAAACTGTTTATTCGGTAAAGAGGTTCATCGGACACAGGTACAGCGAATTATCCGAAGAAGTAAAGCGAGTGCCTTATAAGGTCGTTTCACAGGGTGAGGAAGTCAGAATTGATATTGACGGCAAACTTTATTCCACCCAAGAGATTTCTGCTTTTACTTTGCAGAAAATGAAGAAGACTGCTGAAGACTATTTGGGCGAAACGGTGACGGAAGCTGTTATTACAGTTCCCGCTTATTTTAACGATGCTCAGCGTCAGGCTACAAAAGATGCCGGACGAATTGCAGGTCTTGAAGTAAAGCGAATTATCAACGAGCCTACTGCCGCTTCACTGGCTTTCGGGTTTAATAAGGATTCAAAAAAGGATAAAACTATTGCTGTTTATGACCTTGGTGGCGGTACTTTCGATATTTCCATTTTGGAGCTTGGAGACGGTGTTTTTGAAGTAAAGTCAACTAACGGTGATACACATTTAGGCGGTGATGATTTTGATGCAAGAATTGTTGACTGGCTTGTAACCGAATTTAAAAACAGTGATGGTATAGATCTTTCCAAAGACAGAATGGCTTTGCAGCGTTTAAGAGAAGCCGCAGAAAAAGCAAAAATTGAGCTTTCTTCACGCGTTTCTACGGATATAAATCTGCCGTTTATTACAGCCGATGCAAACGGTCCTAAGCACTTACAGAGGACTTTGAGCCGTGCTGATTTTGAAAAAATGTGTGATGATTTGTTTGAAAGAACAAAGGAGCCATGCAGAAAAGCATTGAAAGATGCCGGTATCAGTGCAGGTGATATTGACGATATATTGTTGGTTGGCGGCTCTACGAGAATGCCAAAGGTTGCACAGATTATCAAAGAGTTGTTTGGTAAGGACGGCTCAAAGGGTGTAAACCCCGATGAGGCTGTGGCAATCGGTGCGGCAATTCAAGGCGGAATTTTAGGCGGTGATGTTAAAGATGTATTGTTGCTTGATGTTACTCCGCTTTCTTTGGGAATTGAAACTATGGGAGGTGTTTTTACTCCTCTTATCAATCGAAATACGACAATACCTACACGAAAGAGTCAGGTATTCTCTACTGCCGCTGACGGACAGACAGCTGTTTCAATTCATGTATTGCAGGGTGAAAGAGGAATGGCGAGCCAAAACAGGACACTGGGTAATTTTGACCTTGTAGGTATTCCTGCCGCACCGAGAGGTGTACCTCAGATTGAGGTAACCTTTGATATCGATGCAAACGGCATTGTACATGTTTCCGCAAAAGATCTGGGAACGGGTAAGGAGCAACATATTAGAATTGAAAGCTCCAGCGGTTTAAGCGAAAGCGAAATTGAAAGAATGGTCAAGGAAGCGGAGGCTAATGCCGAAAGCGATAAGGCAGAAAGAGAAAAGGTTGAAACAAGAAATAATGCCGATTCTATGGTTTATTCTGCAGAAAAAACAATAAAAGAAATGGGCGATAAAATTGATGCCGCCGAAAAGCAAAAAATTGAAGATGCAATTGCTGATTTGAAAAAAGAGCTTGAAGGCGATAACATTGAACAAATTAAAGCCAAGACTGAAGCATTGCAACAGGCTTCTTATAAGATTGCCGAAGAAATGTATAAAAATCAAGCTGCTGCAGGTGCTGACGGGCAAGGTGCTTCTGATGCAGGTCAGACTCAGGATGCCGGAACACACGGCTCGGCAGATGATGTTGATTATGAAGTTGTCAATGATGACGACAAAGAATAAGTTTTAAGAGCCTTTTGCTGTTTGCAATTGGCTCTAAAGCTAAACAGTTAAAGGCGGGTTTTCATTCCTGCCTTTGATTTTGATACTTTATATTGGGAGACCGCTGTGGCCGGAAAAAGAGATTATTACGAAGTTTTAAATGTTACCAAAAATGCATCTAGCGATGAAATTAAGAAAGCTTATAGGAAACTTGCTATAAAGTATCACCCTGACAGAAATCAGGGCAATAAAGACGCTGAAGAAAAGTTTAAAGAAGCGACAGAAGCGTATGAAGTGCTGATAGATGAAAAAAAGCGAAGTCTGTATGACCAGTATGGCTTCCAAGGTTTGGAAGGTATGAATACCGGTTTTGACCCATCGGCATTTAAAGGTTTTGAAGATATTTTTGGAGGCGGTTTCGGAGATATTTTCGATAATATTTTTGGAAGTTTTGCAGGAGGCGGTTTTTCTTCAAGTACAGCTCGCTCCGGCAGGAGAGGCTCTAATCGCGGAGCAAATTTGAGATATGATTTAAAGATTACTTTGAATGATGCCGCTTTCGGAAAAAAAGAAGAGCTTTCTTATACTCGTGAAGAAGTTTGTCATGTATGTAAGGGCAGTGGCAGTGAGAACGGCAACTCCGGCAGGGCTATGTGTCCTGATTGTAAGGGAACCGGACAGGTAAGGCGAAGTACCGGCTTTTTTTCGATTGCTTCAACTTGTCAAAGGTGTCGTGGTGAAGGTACAATAATAGAAAAGCCTTGTAAGGCATGCAGTGGCTCAGGTCTTGAAAGAAAAAAGCAGAAAATCATTGTTACAATACCCGCAGGTATTGAAGACGGTCGCCGTATAACCATTCCTAAGCAGGGAAATGCCGGAAGTAACGGCGGTGGTTACGGGGATTTATTTGTATTTGTTTTTGTGCAATCACATCCTTATTTTGAAAGACAGGGAAATGATCTTTATTGTGCTGTTCCTTTTTCGATTACACAAGCAAGTTTGGGAGCGGAAATTACCATAAAAACGCTTGACGAAAAAAAGTTGAAGCTTAAAATTCCCGCCGGTACTCAGACAGGTAAACTGTTGCGTATAAAGGGAGCAGGGATTACGCCGCGTGACGGTTATGCCGGCGATATGTATGTAAAGATGATGGTTCAAATTCCCACCAAGATTTCGTCAAAGGCAAAAGCCTTGCTTAAAGAATTTGCTGAAAAAGAAGGCGAGGATTCTGCACCAAATTTAATAGCATTAAAGAATATTGAGCATTAGAGTATATCGGCAGTTTTGCAGACCTTGGAGGAGTGCATATAGTGATGTGCTATGAGGGTTGTTTATGGAAATGAATAAGCAATATTATTTAAAGCATCAAAAAAAGATGCTTAAATATTTTAGTGTTCTTACGAAGCATTTTAAAAAGGTTTTAAAAAGTCGTTTTTCAAAAGCAGAAATTGCCAAAATTACTCTAATGGCTAAAAATGAATACACAAAACTTTTTCCAAACACACCTTATATTGGCGGTTTTGAAAATAAGAATACTGCAAATATTGTAGGTAGTGTAATAATTCTTTCGTATATAAATGTATTGGAAAAATATGGTTTGAAAGAGAGAGAAATCGGTGAAATCATTTATAATATGTTTGAGCTTTTATTTAAGGACAGAGGCTTTTTAGTAAAAACATTTATAAAGTTTTTTGTAAAAACAAAAGCCGGTAAAAAATTTATCCAAAAAGCGGTAGATAAAAAAGCAAAATATGAAAAACATGAAGCTGCATGGATAACTCGAGTTGTTGAAGACAGCGATTATGATATGTCTTTTGATTTAAAATCATGCGGTATATGTAAGTATTATAAAGAGCTGGGTAGCGAGAATTATATAAAGTATATTTGCTTAGGAGACTTCCCGATGTTCAACTCGGTTGGTTTAGAGTTGCACAGGGAAAACACAGAAGCTAATGGTGCAGATGTTTGTACATACAGAATAAAAGTGTCCGATAAAAGAGTTCCGGCTTGGCCACCTGAAAATTTGCCCGAGTGGAAGTATTGAAGTAAGACAATTGTAAACAGAGGTGTGCTATGAGGGTTGTTTTTGTCAGGCATGGAAGGACTTGTGATAACGATAATAAGGTTTTCAGTGGCGATGATGCCTGCTTGAGTGAAGAAGGTGCTGAAGAGCTTTTGGCTGTAAAACCTCGTTTGGCTGACTTTTATTTTGACAGGATTTATGTCAGTCCTGCAATAAGGGCTGTTCGAACTGCACAAATTCTGGGCTTTTCCGATTTTATGCTTGACGATCGCATAAAGGAATTTGATTTTGGCGATTTTACGGGCAAGACATTTGCTCAAGTTGAAGCTGAGTTTCCAAAAGAGGCTTCTGTATGGCTTTCAGGGGATAAAAACTTTGCTCCGCCCGCCGGAGAAAGCGCCTTTGAGCATTTTTCTCGTGTTGCAGATTTTATGGAAACTCTAAAAGCAAGCGCTGAAGACTGTCTTGTTGTTACACATTACGGAACTATTATTATGGCGTTGGCTTGGGCTTTTGGAAATTTTGATTTGCACAGATATTTTAAGCCTGAAAGCGGCGGTATTACTGTTTTGAATTTCAGCGAAAATTCGGTTATTTTGGAAAAATTTAATTTTTAGGTTGAAAATACATCTTGCTTTATAGCTTTTAAAAAAGCTATGCAGTTTCCCTAATTATTTTTTGCTTGATTTGTTGTAGTGATTTAAATAAAAAAAGCATTCGGTTGCCCGAATGCCTGTTAAGCGATTTTATTCAATTGCTGCAATAATATCGCTTGCTTTTAGTATCAGATGATCCTCTCCGTTAATTTGAATTTGGGTACCGGCGTATTTGTCGTGGATAATCTTATCCCCAACTGTAACCTTGATCTTTTCTTTGTCATCTCCGATGGCGATTACTACTGCATTCTGTGTTTTTTCTTGTGCAGTTGCCGGAATGTAGATGCCTCCTGCTGTTTTTTCTTCAACAGCCTCAGGTTTTACTAAGACCCTGTCTGCTAACGGTCGTACTTTCATGCTGACCTCCTCTTTAGATTAGAACTGTGTCATTTTGACACTTATTTTAATGGTTTAAGCACAACTGTGTCAATTTAATACAGGCATGCTTTCCATGGCTATAATATAATCAAAAAAAGCCTTCAAGGCAAGTGGTTTGAAGCAAAAAAATGAAGTTTTTTGTTTTATAATCGGTGAATTTAATTGAAAAAGAGGATTTTTTAAAAAATTTTGGTTATTTTTTGCTGTTTTCTTAATGTTTTTAGAAATTGGTATAGAATTTGCTGTATAAATAGTGTTAAAACCTAAAAATTGGTTTTTCAATTAAGTAGTTTTAGTACTTGGGAGGTACAGAATGATAAAAAAAACAAAAAAGAATGATTCATATATTACATCAGTTTACTTAAAGCAAATCAATGACATACCGCTTTTGACACAAGAAGAAGAATATGAGCTGGGAATGAAAGCGCTAAACGGAGATTTTGATGCCACTAATAAGTTGGTTACGGCAAATCTTAGGTTTGTGGTAAGTGTGGCCAAAAAGTATCAAAATCAAGGTTTGGAGTTGACCGACCTCATCAGCGAGGGTAATATCGGGCTTATGAATGCCGCAGAAAGATTTGACCCGTCAAAAGGCTATCGCTTTATTTCGTATGCTGTCTGGTGGATAAAACAAGCCATTTTGAAGGCTATTTCGGAAAAGTCCAGATTGATTAGGCTTCCATTGAACAGAGCCAATGAGCTTATTCAAATTGAAAAGACAAAAACAACTTTGGACGGTAGCCAAAGTGAACGACAGGAAATTGACAGCGTGGCGGATATATTGAATATGGATGCAAATGTTGTAAAGACAATTATGGATGCGGCTCGCTCTCCTATTTCTTTTGATGCTCCTGTTTTTGATGATGATTTTACAAGTGTCGGGGACTATATGAGTGATACCAAAAATGTTCAACCCGATGATTTTGCCATGACAAGTTATTTGCGTGATGAAATAGAAGGCTTATTGGAACATCTTGCAGAACGAGAAGCCGAAATTCTTCGTTACAGGTTTGGACTTAGCGGCTATCCTCAGTTGTCTTTGAAAGAAGTCGGCCATATTTTCGATTTGACAAAAGAAAGAATTCGCCAAATTGAAAAAAGGGCATTGATACAATTACGAGATTCTTCTGCTATAAAAGAATTTGAAGCCTATGTAGCTTAATTTCGAAAACGGGGCGGAATGCCCCTTTTAAAGGTTTGTATACAGAATTTACAACTTGAATTTAATCATAAAATTTTGTAGAATGAGTATTATGAAAAGGTCTTTTTTGGTTTTATACTACATTATACTTTTAGCTTTATCGGTGTATGCTCTTTGGTTTACTGATATTGGGCAGAAATATTACGCTTTGCTGTTTGTTATTGATTTGATTTTGGCTTTATTGCCTATTGTTATCCGGCGGATTAAAAAAAATCAATAACAGCTTTAAATTTGGGCGTTGCGGGCAAAGCCCGCCGGCGTATCAAAAGCTCCGACTAAAAATCCCGCTCAAATAGAACGGGATTTTTATTTTTCGACTTGTGTATACAATAAGCGTTTAATCTCATTATCACCATGCAAATTCTATTTCATTGCTGAATTCTTTTACATCAATGAATTTAAGTTTACCCGTAAGAGTGTCGTATATTCCGAGCCTTTTCGGTATTGCAGTATTTGAATGTTTATCGGCTATGTAAATTTTCCCGTCTCGCTTACCCAAAAACTGTATCGCACTGTAAAAACCCGTAACCGTTTTAAGAAGCTTGAAATCGGGAAGTGAATAAACATACAGTTTTGACCACTTTAAACTCGTACTATAATTTTTTATAATTACATACAGTATATCGCCATCAACTATTATATCCAAAACATAGGGATAAAAATAAGCTCCTTGTTTAGATATTTTTATTTTTTTTACAACATTGGTCATATCGAATTTATCGATGCATCTTAAATAATAATAATACTCTGTAGTATATATCGTATCACTGGTAACAATGTAGTGTTTACCGACAGATATTTTTCTTTTATCATTTGGACCAATTCGGACTGAAGTTTCTTCTGTTCCCCATGAATCCCAAAAAAGAGCCCGCTTGTAAAGAGAATCACTACCGTAATACACTGTATTGTCTTCAGTGTCAATAAATAAGTTTTTTTTAAAGTGTGTAGAATTTAGTGTAACTGAATTATCATAGGTCGAAAGTACAGGATTGGAAAAACCGGAAGTAGCGTGAAGAAAAAACAATCTGCCGTATTTATCAAATGCAAACTCATGTATACCGCTAGCATCTATAGAGCCTTTAAAAACAAGACCGTCTTTTTTTTCAGGGTTTGCAACGGCAAAGAAAGTACAGGTAATGCTTGGAGCCGAGCCTGTTTTTTTTGCCGGAAGTATAATATGAGGCTTTATTTCTTCTATTTCGAGGGTAATTACGCTGTTTGTATAAGGCTCTATTATAATGCTTTTAGCCCTTGCGATGTATGTGCAAACAGTGTTCATGAGCTTTAGCTCTATGTCAAAACCCTGCCCCAGGTCTGTTACAGCCACATGACCTTCGGTAATGCTTCTTTCCGGCGAAAGGGTTAGGGTAAGGGCATTCGGGTTTTCAAGCTCCATATTGCAACTTGAAAGCGTCAAGAAAAAAAAGAAAAGTGCTAAAAGCCTAAGCCTTGTCTGTCTGTCTGTCTGTCTGTCATATCTAATCTTCCTTATTTATATACTTTTTAGTTTATATTTTACAACTTCAGCGATTATAACACAAGATAGATAGGTTTTCAAGTTGATGTGGGGAGGGGGGGGATATTTAAAGCAGGCAATACTTGAGTTAAAGGCATTTTGTTTAACCTGATTTTAACCGGCGATGTCTATCCTTTTTTGAGCAGAAAACAGAAGGAGAGGGAGTTGTAGCGACAGCGGAAAATCCCGATTAAAATATAAGAAGCTCAAAAAAGATTATGCGAGCCGGTCGGTTGGTAAGCAAAAGCGATAGCGTTGCACATAAATTATTTAATCGGTTGAAGATTTTATAAAAAGTATTTGACAAAATTTTCAAATCAATGTATTATGTTCATGGAGGTACTGATGAAAAAGATTTTTATTGCCGGAAATTGGAAGATGAATAAAACTGTTTCGCAAGCAACCGAGCTTGCAGGAGAGGTTGTGAAGGCTGTTGCCGGCGGGAAGAATAAGTATATGATTGCTCCGTCTTTTATCGCTTTAGATGCCGTTTCAAAGGTGGTAGGGGGGTCTAATGTTTTGCTTGGTGCGCAGAATATGAGTACGGAGGAAAAGGGAGCTCATACGGGAGAGGTTTCTGTGGTGCAACTAAAAGAAAGCGGTGTGCAGGTTGTAATTTTAGGGCATTCGGAGCGAAGGCATATTTACGGTGAGTCTGATGAGACGATAAACAAAAAATTGCGTTTGGCACTCAAGCATGGGCTGGAAGTAATTCTTTGTGTCGGCGAGTTGTTGGAAGAAAGAGAGGCCGGAAAGGCGGAAGAAGTTTGTGAAAATCAAACTCGTGCCGGTCTTAAAGACGTGTCGCAAGATGATTTTAAAAAGATTACTATTGCGTACGAGCCTGTTTGGGCAATAGGCACCGGTAAAACTGCCACACCCGATGATGCCGATGAAATACATGCTCATATCAGAAAGGTCGTTGCTGATATTTACGGCGAAAAAGCCGCTTGTGATGTTGTTATTCAATACGGCGGGTCGATGAAGCCCGAGAATGCGGCAGATTTATTGGCGAAGGAAAATATTGACGGAGGGCTTATTGGAGGTGCCGCTTTAAAAGCTGAAACCTTTGCCCCCATAGCGTTGTTTAATTCTTGATTCTGTATCGGCGAAAATGCCGTGTGAATTATAGATTACTTGGATTATAAGGAGTTTTATTATGAAGAAAAAAATCTTATTGGTGTCTGCACTTGTTGCTTTGACTGTTGTTTTTGCGTTTGCTGTTCCACAGCCTACTACCGAAAAATTTGAAGTAAAAGACAGACCTAACGCACATATCTATGTTACCAAGATATACGAGTCTGAATTCTGGGCGGAATTCTACATGATATACGAAGAGAAAACAGATTCTTTTGATGAAAAGGTAACAGAGAAGATAATGTATGAGTTTATTTCAAGATATAAGGTTGACCATAAATTTTCCAGAGTGGAAGTTGAAGACCTTGAAGCCGCTAATATCGATGAGGACTTTACCAGAGTGAGAAAGAGAGTTATTTTCCGTCAAAACAGAAAATAGTTTTTGCTTTAAATTAAAAAAAGCCTTCACGGACGCTTTATTTTGTGGGGGCTTTTTTTTGTTTTTTTTCTAATTAGTGCTTGAATAAGTCTTGATTTTATTGTATAATCACTCTCTATGGTAAGTATGTAGCATTTAAAACTATAGATTTAGATGGTTGCAATAAATAAACTGGAGTAAAAAATGACTATTTTATCAACGGCGCTTTTGGTGCTTTTTATCATTACTTGTTTTATTATAGTTTTGTTGGTGTTGGTACAGAATGAAGAAGGCGACAGCATAGGCGGTTTATTTGCGGGAAGTTCAAATTCTGCTTTTGGTGCAAGATCTTCCAATATTTTAACAAAAATAACACAGATAGGGGTTATTGTATTTTTTGCCCTTACCATACTGTTGGGGTTGTCAACTCGCTCAAAAGATGCTGATTTTGAGAGTGATATTCAAGACCAACAGATTGAAAACTCGAAAGAGTGGTGGAAAGACGCAGACAGCGGAACCGATTCAGATTCATCGGAAAATAACGGTGCTATTATTGAAGATGCATCTGATTCTACTGATGACAAAGATTCCGACTCTGATTCCGATAATTAAAAATTGACAAAAAAAACTGTTGCTTCGGAAAGTCCGGTTAATCCACAGCGAATACAAGGCGATGAGAATGATAAGCCGTTAAGGCCTCAGCGTTTGAAAGACTTTCTGGGGCAAGATGACAACAAAGCAAATCTGGATATTTATATCAGAGCCTCAAAAACTCGTGGCGAAAGTCTTGACCATGTTTTTTTGATTGGTCCGCCCGGTTTGGGTAAAACAACTCTTGCACAAATTACTGCTAACGAGCTTGGTGTTGAATTAAAAGCAACATCGGCACCGGCATTGGAAAAGCCGAAAGACTTGGTCGGAATTTTAACAACCCTTACCGAAAAAAGTGTGTTTTTTATTGACGAAATACACCGTCTAAAACCTGCAATTCAAGAAATGCTTTATATAGCCATGGAAGATTATGAGCTTGACTGGGTAATAGGGCAGGGGCCTTCAGCCAGAACTGTCAGAATTCCCGTACCTCCTTTTACCCTGGTTGGGGCGACTACTCGAGCAGGCGTGGTTTCAACACCGCTTGCGACCAGATTTGGGATAATCTTGCAATTGAATTTTTACACGGATAGAGACCTCTCGTACATCATAAAACGCTCCGCAAGCATATTGAATGCCGAAATCACGGAAGATGCCGCATCATTGCTAGCCTCATGCTCCAGAGGTACGCCGCGAATTGCAAACCGTTTACTTCGCCGTATTCGTGACTTTGCCCAAGTTGCAGGCGAGCCGTCAATTACGGCAGAAACGGTTAAATACGGACTTGAACGGCTAAAAGTAGACGAGCTCGGTCTTGAAGAATACGACAGACAAATCCTAAAATCGATTGTCGAAAACTATTCAGGCGGGCCTGTCGGGGCAGAAACTCTTGCAATTTCAATTGGCGAAACACAGGACACTCTTGAAGATTACTACGAGCCTTACCTCATTCAAAAAGGACTGCTCCAACGCACTTCTCGCGGTCGAATTGTTACAGAAAAGGCGTATAAACATCTGGGCATTAAAAATCTAAAAGGTGAGCTTTTCTAAATTCTTATATTTTTATTTCTCACCCCGCGGGCTCGCATAACCTTTTTGTTTTTTCTTTTTAACACAAACGGCATTCTTCTGCCGGCGACTGCCTTTTCTTAATTAAACGAGCAACAAAAAGTGTAGACTTCGCCCGCCCGGAAAACGCTATTTTATTGCTATTTACGCCGGTTTTCTGCTTTACCGGAAGTTTAAAACTCAAAGGTGTTTTGTAACTTATATTAAAATAAACTGTCATTTTAGGAATACAGATTGTTTTTCGATGCTGTTCGTGTTATCGGGTTTATTCACTAAGGGCAACAACAGGATCAAGCTTTGATGCTTTTATTGCCGGATGTAAGCCAAAGAAAACTCCGATAAAAACGCTTACGGTAAATGCTATAATTGTTCCTGTGGGGTTAAAGTGAAATTTCAGCTCATCGGGAAACGGTACAATTCCGCTAAAAAGCAACCTACTGATTAAGATTCCAAAAGTAACACCAATTACACCGCCTGTCAATGTCAGTGTTGCCGATTCAACTAAAAACTGCATTTGAATGGCTCTGTTTGTTGCCCCGAGTGCTTTTCTAATTCCTATTTCTTTTTTACGCTCCGTAACCGTTACAAGCATTATGTTCATAATTCCTATACCACCGACTAATAGAGAAATACTTGCAATTGCCACTATGACAACCTGCACCATCCCAAGTACTTTGTGCATTTGGTCTAATTGACTTTTTGCCGAGGAAATGTATACAGCTCTGTAATTGCTGGGCGGAGCGGCTTCTTTAGCGATTTTTTTTATTTCATTTTTGATGAATTCTATATCGTTGGGATTATAAGCTATTACTTCAATGTCCCAACAATCTTCACCCCGTCCTCCTTTTAGCTTTTTATATGTGCTGGCAGGAATATAAAGTGTGTCTAAAGTTCTTACAAACCATTTTTCCCCTTCTGTTAAAACACCGACTACTTCAAACATTATGTTTTCATAATTTCTACCGACTCTTCGTTTTACTGAAATTTTTTTACCTACTGCATTACCTTCAGGAAATAATTCCAATGCGACTTTACTGCCGATAATTACTTTATATGCGGCATTTAGGTGGTCTGATGTATTGAAAAACCGGCCATAATCTATTTCTACTTTCAAGTCTTTAAGTCGATTAGGCGGAGCAGGTTCAATATTCTTGCTTCCAATATTTACGCGTCTTCGTGAAATGTCTTTATACATGCTTGAGACTAAAAATACATTTTTAATTTTAGGTACTCGTTTTAAAAGATTATTTCTAAATTCATCATCAAACTTAACTAATGGTTCATGGACTCCATTATTCAGTGATTCCAAATTTGCTTGAGTTCTTACTTTTAAAAGATTCATATTGTATTCAGTGAATTCGCCTGCTATGCTTTCTTCCAAAGAATGTCCCAGTGTTGTAATTA
This sequence comes from Treponema sp., assembly GCA_002749205.1. GTDB lineage: Bacteria > Spirochaetota > Spirochaetia > Treponematales > Treponemataceae > Treponema_B. The sequence continues at coordinate 25,383 of PDOP01000004.1, forward strand.
TAACAACTGATGTAACACCTATAATAATACCGAGTAAAGAAAGTATTGTGCGCATTTTGTTTGTTCTAAAATTCTGTAGGGCATTCCAAAAATCTTCTATCATAATGTATTATTACCTCTCTGTTTTTTTAAAGCTGTCTTCTATAACCAAACCGTCTTTTAGCTTAATTTTTCTCGGTGCCAGGGAGCCTATTTGTTCATCGTGGGTTACAACAATCACAGCTGTTCCCTTACTGTTGATTTTCAAAAAAAGGTCAAGCACCGAATGACCTGTTTCTGAATCCAATGCACCTGTAGGCTCATCTGCTAAGATGATTTTTGGTTTGGTTACTAAGGCTCTGGCAATTGCAACTCTTTGCTTTTGCCCGCCTGATAATTCGCTTGGTTTATGTTTTAACCTGTCTGACAGTCCGACATTGCTTAATACTTCTTTTGCTTTTTCTTTTCTTTCTGAAATTGCACATCCTTGATACCTCAATGGAAGCATTACATTTTCGAGAACTGTCAGACCCGGCAAAAGATAATATTGCTGAAATACAAACCCGACTGTTTTATTTCGCAAATATGCCAAATCTTTTTCTGACATTGTTCCTGTTTGTATACCATTGACATAAATCTCTCCTGATGTCGGTCTGTCAAGACAGCCTATCATATTCATACAGGTAGATTTTCCCGAGCCCGATTGCCCCATGATTGAAACAAACTCTGACTCATATATGTCAAATGAAACTCCGGCAAGCGCATGAACAGCCACTTCACCCATCACAAAAGTTTTGACAACATTTTTCAAACTGATAATGGTATTTGTCATTAGAAACCACCCATATCCGAAGTGTTTTGTTTTAGAATGTCTTTCTCTTTTATATCCCCCGAAATTATTTTTACAAAGCCTTGAATATAAGGCTCTACTTCAATATCAATTCTTTCAGTAGTTTTATCTTCCAGCATTTTTTTTACGTATGGCTTGCCCTTATCGTAAAAAATAGAGTTTTGCTCTGCAAGTAGGACAATTTCATCTTCGCCTACAATAATTTTTCCGTTAAATGAATAGCCCGGAAGAATCTCAGGTCGAGGGTTTTCTATCATCAGTTTGGCTTCAACAACAGTGTTTCCTTTACCTTGTGTAACTTTTGCAATTGAAGGATATGCAGTAATTTTTCCTTCTATTTCTACATTTGGCAATGCAGTAAATTCAAGTAAAACTTTTTGTCCTACTTTCAGTTTATAAGCATCTATTTCAGAAACATTTACGGTTGATTTTAAGAAACTTCTGTCGATTACAGTTCCAAATTCGGTTTTCGGTATCGCATACTCTCCCTCTGTTAATGAAAACATTGCAACTATTCCGTCAAATTTTGCGTATACGCTTCTGTCGCGTAACTGTTTTTTTAGTAGATTTAACTCTCTTATCATCAGGTTTAATCGTTTTGAGCTTCCGTTTATTTTTTCCTGCAAAATTGAAAGCTCTTGCCTTGCAACTTGAATTTCTTGCTGGGCAGAGTCAAGTGAAAAAAGTAAATCCCCTTTTTTTACGGTATCGCCTTCTTTTACATTAACGGTTTTTACAATTCCTTCTCCGGGCGATTGGAGTAATTGTTCCTGTGCCGCTTCAATATGTCCTGAAATTTGAATTTGATTTTTTATAACTTCTTTTTTAACAACCGATGTGGCAACAAAACCTTCTGTTGTTTTTTTCTTTCTTGAAGTAATAAAAGTCAGTATGATTAAAACAGCTATAATCCCTAAAAATATCCATAATCCTGTTCGCTTTTTTTTCTTTCGCTGCATTTTATTTTTTCTCCTTTGTTTGTGAGTTTTGTGTTTGATTTGCACTTTCATTTATATTGAATGCTTCTTTAATATTGACATTGAATATTCCGGCATCAATATTGGCATTGGCGGCTCGTAAAACTGCTTGCTTGTATTCTAAGTCAGCTTGTGAATTTTCCCATTTGCTGATTACACCTTGCTTAAACCAATTTACATGGTCTATGGCGTTTTTACGATACAGCTCTACTTCTTCATTGTATTCTCTTTTCTCCCATTCAATTTTTTCTTTTTCAATAACGAATGTTTTAAATTCGTTTTCAAAATTGTGTTTTTTACTGTTTAATTCGATTAAAGCATTTGCTTCACTAAGTTTTGTGTTTTTTTTCATTAAAACATAATCATAAATTTTTAACGGGTTAAGAGAAAAACTCAATTCCAATTTCGGCTTCTTGTTGTTTTTAATTGGAACATTGATACCTGTATACAGCGTACAACCCGGAAATGACATAGACACTCCGCTTGTAATATTTTTAGATTCGGAATTTGAAGATTTCTTTTTTTTGTTTTCGGTTTTTGTAAGCGAAAATGTTGTATCCACTTTTGCAGAAAAAGTGTTCAGATTTATTTTATTTTTTATCAGCTCATTTTGAAAATCTTTTTCTGCATTGATTAACATGACATAGTTGCTTTCGGTTAAACCTTCTGTCGAAATCAATTCTCTTTGCGGAATTGTTTTGGCAAGCTCTAAAATTTTATTATTTAAATCTGCAGGTTTGTCTTTAATCCCGCAGGAGTCTAAAAAAGCTTTTGCTAAAACATTGAACGAATATTCTGCTTGTTTTAATTCCCGCTCACTTTGCATCAATGACATTTTTGCTGTTCGCATTTTTATTGATTGCTCACCGTATCCTTGTGCCTGAGTCTTCTTGTAGTTTAAATTGGCTCGGGTAACTGCCATTTCTTTTGTAAGCAAAGCTGAATATTCGCCAAAGAGTTTTTTAATTTCTGTAAGAAGTTTTTTTTCAATCAGTTGTTTTCTTAATTGATAGCGCTTATCTGCTGTTTGTAAAATTCTTTCTGATTGACTTATTTGTAATTTGATACTGTTCCTTGTTTGACTGTAAATATCAAAAAACATACTAAATTTTTTTTCTGTATTTATAATATCACCGGCATTTAACGATTTATAGGGAAATGATGCTTTTACACCCAAATTGTTGGCGATAGGCACCGAAAGCGATGCACCCGGTTTCATTGAAAATTGCGATTTTGTTTTATCCGGTTCAAGTAGCATCGTAATTTTTCCGGTTGTTAAGTCAATTGAAAAATACGAATTTAACTTTGTTTTTTTAACATTGTTTTCTGCAATTTTCAAATCATTTTTTAAAGTAGAAAAAAGCTCGTCATTTTTTAACCTGAATTTAAGAATGTTTTTGTACTCTAAATCTTCCGCAAAAATACTTATGTTGCAGATACTAAATAAAATAATAAAATATACTATTATAGATATTTTTTTCATAGTTACTTGTATATCACCTCCGTACTCTATGTTGCTAGTATACTATTTTTAGCAATAAATGTCAACTGTCTTTTGAAAATTAAATATATTTATTTTTGAGAATTTATCATAAGTGAAACATTACTTCGGCAAGCGGTTATAGTGCTTCGACAGGCTCAGCACCCGCTTGCCGAGATACGGTGTATCGAGCCTGTCGAGATATTATTACAGCTTTACTTTTTGTAAGAAAGTGCTGTAGTTCTCCTGTTGCTTTTTATAGTATTCTTCGGCTTCGGATATTTCATCGTTCATCTTGGATATTTTTTCTTCTATGGTCAGCAGCTTTTCGTAGAAAGATTCTGAATTACGCGTACTTCCCAATGCTTCCATATTTTTACGGGTTCGCTCTTGTTCATTTTCAAGTTCTTGTTTGCTTGAAATTAAGTGTTTTAAGCGCTCTTGAGCATCATTTACTTTTTTCTTTTCGGCAATGATATTTTTGAATACATTTTTGGCACGAGTTGGCATTTCTGAATTTGTGCTGTATCCGATAAGTTGGCTATTATTAAAATTTGTCAGATATGTAACGGACGATATTATTTGATTTTCTTTAACAGGGTAGGTAATTGTTTTACCTGCAGGTATATCCATTGTAAAGCGATAAAGATTTGGTGTTTTTTCCGTTGGTTCAGGTGTTTGAAAAAGTTTTGCATTGTGATTAAAATTATGCTCGATTACAATTTTTTTTGTTTTTTCACCTTGATTTTTTATCGTATATACCGTTTCATAAATATGTGATTTTTCTAAGGTCATTACTCCGTTATTTATTTTCACATTTTTAATAGAGTTGGTGTTTTTTCGTATACTGCTTGCTTGCATTAAAAGGTCATCTCCGTAGGAAATAAGTCTTTTTTCATTCTTGGGCAAAAACTTAATAAGTGAATCGCCGGCATACCCGTTGTCTGAAATGGTAATAGGCCCTGCCGGAAGATTAAATCCTGACTCATTTGTCAGCTCTATGCAGAGTTTTGGATTTACGAATTGGCCGTACGGTATGTTGGAAAATACAGACAACTTTTTCGCAGGCATAACCAAAACCTTAAGAGGAAGCATCATGCTTTTTTGTCTTTCAAGCGTAACAGGTTTTGCCGGTGTAAAAATAAAACGCTCTCCTGCGACCGTACTTGATTTTGCCGAAAATGCTTTTGAGGCATTTGCGAAATCGTTTCCTCTACTTGGTGCCATTTTCATCGCGGGTGCCGCATCTTCATAAAGCTCTTCATATTCCGGCTCCCCAACAGAGGAGTCGTACATTTCAAGCTCTGCAGCCCCTTCTATCGAAAGAGGTAACTCCGGTCTGTATGCGTAATAAGGTTCAAACAGGTTCTGTCTAAAAGAAACAGGCCTGCCTGTTACAAGATTTAATTCAATATTATTCCAGTCGAAGTTTGTTGAATTATCTATAATAGCCCATGCCTGAAAAATAGCTTCTTTGTTACCCATATCAAGTCTATAGCTCATTTTCCAGACCGGTGCTTCCATAACGTATGATATTTTTACGGGACGACTTTTTTTGCCATTTAGCTCTAATTTGAGTTTTTTTTGTTTTTCGCCTGAAAGATTTAATATTAAGTTTAAAGCCCGCTTTAGGTCTGCATTTTTTTTGCTGTCCGTAAATGCAAAATTTTTCATACTGCTTATGTCTATTAAAGTAATTCCGCCTTCAGTCATCAATGATAAAACGGATTTGCCGGTATCTTTATCTGATATTGTATCTACGCTTAAAATCCTGCCTGTGATTTCTTCGGATGTGTTGGCAGTAATTTCTGAGCCCACTTGTGCTTTCAGTATATCGACAATGGTTGGTTTTTCCGACAAGTCAACACTCAAACTTTGCAAAGTTTTTTCAAGTGTATCGCTTGAATCGTACTTAAGCAAAATTTCATCTGCCCCCGCATCGTGAACGGCAATTGACTTTAACACATCGTTTATCTGTGCCGGCGAAAACGAAAAGTCAAATGTTTTTGAATTGTCTACATTTCCATTATGCTCATAATAAGCCACGCCCGAAGAAAATAGTGTAACCTTCTTCAGTGGCATTACAGGCTCATCTGCATTTACTGCCGGTGTGATGACGGCAAGTCCTAAAACAGCAAGTATCTTTTTCATAAAGTCTCCTAATGTACCGGTAAGCAAAAAGCCGGATTTATAAATTTTGCCGCAGAGGTTTTAATCTCTACCAATAAAAAGAAAACAAAACCATGAGCTGATGGTTTCGCATAAATTTATACGCTTCTAACTTTTCATTTTTACTCTATTGAATTAATCTAGTTCAGTGAATTAAGTAAATCTTTTAGTTTTAAGATTTCTTCTTTTGTCAATGTAATCCCTTTTCCCATTTTTTTGTGATCGGGTGCCCAGCTTCTAATATCAAATTTCGCCTCTCTTCCGTTCCATGAAACAGAGTTTAGCTCAAGTGCCCAACCGCTTTTTGAGGTTGAAAGTACACCGTGATTTTTAATAATTTCGTATGAAAATTCGTCAGCCATTTTTCCTCCTTAAAATTGACTGAATTATATCTTTTTTTATTATTTTTTTCAACAAACCTAAAGTCATCTTTTTTAAAAAAAAGCAATTAAATTTTTATGAGGGGGGTATCCCCCTCGCTTCAAAAAAATGTATCTATATTGTTTTTTTCCTGTTGCGTTTTCCTCTCGTCAAGCGCAACTAAAGATAAAATTTAAGCGATACATTTGTTTTTACGCTCCCCCCCATCGTAAATTATCGTGCGACATAAAACTCAAAAGAATAACTTAAGTTTGCATCCGGTGTTTTTCGCTGATTTTTTATCCCGCCTTTTTATGTGGAGCGCTCAGTTTACTTTGGGGGGTAGCGGAGAAACAAAAGCCTTGTTAATTTAATGCAAAAGTCAAATCTGACAGAAAAAGAAGATTTGACATAATCAAATTAAAAAAAAAGGCTTTTTTTCGGAGCTAGGGGGAGCCTCCCCCTCCTTTTTGATTTTTTTTTTAAAAGGCTGGAAAAATTTTAAATATTATGATATAATCTTTGAACTGGATTGGTAATTGGATAATATTATGAAAATAATTTCAGAAATTGAAGAGCAAGTATTAAAAGAAGTTTATCCGCAATTAAGTTTGACTGAAGACTTTGATATAGAAAGATATTTTGAACTTAGAAAATTGGGGCGAATGTCTGATGCTATCGCTTTGTATAATTCACGCCTCAGAAAAAAATACCCTGATGATGAAATGAGGGTGCAGCTTCTATCTTTCTACAGGTCAAAAGATTCCCGTTTCGGTATTTTGTTGACGGAGAATCTGTCGAATCTGGCAATGAAAACAATAGAGCAGTTTAAGCGTGTAATAGAATATATAACAGACAAAACAATCCCGCTTGAAAAAAACGATGTTTTTGGGATTATTCAAGCCTGCGAGAGTTTAGTTTCATCTATGTCGAAAGATCGCTTTGTTGCTATCGGACAAACAGAAAAATACGCCCGTCTTGCAAATATTATCGGCTTTAGGGTAAAAGAAATGCGTGAAGCCGCTGAGCTTATTCGCCTGTATGTAACCGACAGCCTGTCTTCAGTGAGGGCTTTTCGTACTGAGCAAGCCGAGAATAAACGCTTGGAAAGAGAAAGGCAAAAGTTTGCGCCTAAACCTGTTTTTGACTTTTCAAAAATAAATTTTACAAAAGATCAAAAAGACGCAATTTTGTTGCCTTCGGGAATTCAGAGGGTTGAAGATAAAGTTATAGGCTATCTTATTAAATATTGGCACCATGTATTTGACGGTGTGTTTGAAAATTTGGTTTTAATGTATAGTCGAAAGTATAAAACAGAGCATTACAGTATTTTTATGACTATAAAAACTGCAAGAGTCAGAAATTGGCAAGATGATGAAATTTTGCATTCGGTTTTATCCAATGTTGTTTCAGGTTATTATTACAGCATAAGCGGAGATGTATATCTGCATCAAAATTGGCTGAAAGTAAAACAGAGCTTGCTTACAGCTCCGGATAAAACAGGCTTGTCATTACTCCCTGAGCGAAAACGTCTTATAGTAAAAGCACCTCCGCTTTTGATTACAGATACTTCCAAGCGTCAAAACCCAAAGGCTGCGGTATCGTCTGCTAAAACAAAACCGGCAAGTAAGACATCTTCTACAAAGTCTGTAGCTTCCAAGAAAGATTTTTCGACTAATGCCGAAAAACTTTCTAAAATTTCTATGGACGAAAAGAAAAAATCTCAAGAAAAATATGCTCAGCTAAAACGGGAAGAAGCACAATGGCGAAAAACCGCATCCAAAACAATGTCGTCTAACGCAAAAAAATATGCAGACCAACAAAGAGCCTTTTTGGAATCGCAAAAGCGGGGTGCATTAAAAAAATCCTCTTCACAATCCGAATTACCAAAACCAAAATCTTTATCGCCTAAGAAGCCTTCGTTACAAAAGCAAACACAAAAAGAGCAGATACAGAAAAAGAAACTTGAGGCAAGAAATCTTGTAAAAATTCAAAGAGAAAAAGAAGAAAAAGCAAGAAAACTTGCAGTTGAAGCAAGGCTTGCAGAAAAAGCCAAAGACAGGGAAATAAAAAGAAAAGCAAAAGAAAAAGCAAAGCAGGAAGAATTGCGTAAAAAAAATCTGGCAAAACAAGCACAACGGGCTTTGCAAAACAAACAGTCTGAAAAAAATGCAGAAGAAAAAAAGTTTGCCAAAAAGATTCAAGAAAAGAAAAGGCTTGCAACTTTAGAAAAGCGTAAACGGCTTACTGCTTCAAAAAAATCGGCTTCAAAAAGAGGAGCCCCAAAAAGCCCAACTGTTAAAAAACCAAATATTTTTATTCCTCAAAAAACAGGCTATATAGACACAAGAAAAACACGCTCCATTGAGCAGATGATAAAAAGAGCAACCGGAAAAACCTATGTTGCATATAAAGATGTTTTTTTCAAAAGTATCAGACATTCCATAAGATATATTTTGGAACATTCTTCGGGACATAAACCCTCCATGTTTAAATCTGAGCAGAATATGGCCGAAAACATAATCTATGTGTTTTTGGAGCGAAACTATGATAACCCGTATCAAAATTGGCAAGAGTCAAATGCAAAGCAGGAAGTGGAGCAACTTGGATTTAAAGTAGATAATTTAAATATAATAATAAAACATTGGGTAAAAACTAAATTGCATTAAAACCGGAGAATAGCCAAAAGCACGAAATGCTAATTCTCTTTTGATTCTATTTTAATTTGAAGTTTTTCATCTGTGATTTTATACGAGCCGTCTTTGAAAATAAAAACAGCTTCAGTATTTGAAAAGCCTTTAAGTAAGTCCAAACTTTTTTCGTATCCCAATGCAAAACACGAAGTTGAAAGTGCATCGGCGATTATTGATTTATCCGAAATAATTGTTACCGAAACCAAATTATTTTCTACAGGATAACCTGTTTGACTGTCCAAAATGTGATGATACTTTTTTCCGTTACTTTCAAAAAACCGCTCATAAGTTCCTGAGGTAACAACCGTCTGATTTTCAAGTGTAAGCACAAAAGCCAAATCTGCATTTTTTTTAAATGGCGAGCGTATTCCTATTTTCCATTTTGTTTTTTTTGAGCCGCTTGTTTTTTTATTACCTATAGCATAAACATTGCCGCCCAAATTTATAATAGCATTTTTAATTCCTTCTTCTCTTAAAATTTTAGCCACTTCATCTGCCGCAAACCCTTTTACAATTGCACCTAAATCTATTTTTGTCCGCTCATCTTTTAAAAACACATAACCGTGTTTTAATTCAATGTTTTGGTAAACAGCATATTTAAGGTTCTCTTTAATTTGAAAATCATCAGGTACGCTCGCATTATCGAAACCTATGTTCCACAGCTTTATAATCTTACCCATTGCAGGATTAAATGCGGAATTGGTTTTTTGGGCAAATTCACAGGCTGTACTTAAAACACTGTAAAGCTCATCTGACACTTTAACCGGTTTTTTGAATGCGGTTTTATTTATATCGGCAAGCTCTGAAGTATCCGTATTGGCATTGAAAATACCGTCAATTTCATAAAGACGCTCAAAAGCTTTTTTTAAAGCAGCTTCAGCATTTTTGTGATATTCGACTTTGATTAAACAGAATGTACCAAGCACAAATTCACTTTGCTGTTTTGGCTTACATGAAACAAATGTAACCGAAATAAAACAAACAAATAAAAAATAAAAAAGAGACTTTTTTATTTTTTGCATTGACTTACTTGCAACCGGTTTTACTGACATAATAGTATTGATCATCTTGATTTAATTTCCATACAAGTATTCTTAATAAGTATTTTATCGAGACTTAAAATTATATTTTTTTTATCTATTTTACTTTTTGAATCTGAAAAGACCTTAAAAATAAAAAGTGCATTGGAAATTAAATTTCCCAAATTACCGCTTAAAGACATCTTGCAATTCAGTACCCATTTTGATATAAACAATAATGTTTCAAAAATTAAAAATTTTTCAATGCCGGTGTTTAATGCAACTGATGTTATATCAAACCCGATAAATTCAAAAAGTACTTTACCGCTCGGATTAAACAAATTGAACAAAACTATAAAAAAGGCAAACATCAAAATATTTAACACTCTTAATTTAATCTTTTCACTCAAGCATAAAATTAAAGTTGCAGAAAAAAGAAGAGCTTTAACTTCAAGGTTGTTTATCAAAAATAGACCGGCCAACAAAAATGTTCCAACAAAAATTCTAAACCGAGCGGAGCGATATAATCGAGCTGCTTGCAAAAGTCGGTTACTTTTGCAAGTATCTGAGCCGGTTGTAAAATTGCAAAACTCATCCGGCTTTTGCAATTTCCTCAATCCATTTGTTTCGTTTGATATATCTTTTTTATGAACATTTAATGATTTTAATATGGAAGAGTTACAAGAAGAACCAAAAGAAAAGTTAAACTTGTTTTCAACCACTGCTTTATACCAACTTGATTTTAACACAAAGGCATTTACAAACACACCTAAAAAAAACGAAGTAATCAAACCCAACAATAAAAACAAAGGTGCAAAATAAAAAGTTGATTCACCAAAAATAAAAACATACGAAAGAAATAATTGCACCACACCGGAAAAAGCGGCACCTGCACAGCTTATACCGATATATGAAATCGTTTTTTTTGGCACAAACTTAAGAGCATACATTACCAAACCGGACGAAAAAGTCCCCGCCAACGAAAAGAAAAAAACGTAAGAAAAAAGCGTTCCCGAAATTAAACCCTGCCCCAGAACCTTTATTATAAGCAAAAGCAAAAACAAAGCAAGGGGCAGAATATTGGTTGCTAAAATAACAGCCAAATTCGCAAGCCCCAGTCTGAAAAAAGGCAAAGGCTTCGGAACTAAAAGTTCAATTGCGGAAAGGAAAAAACACAAACCCGCAAAAAATGAAAGCAGGTTTGCATTGTTTTTTTTTAATCTCAGCAAGAAGGACCGCACCCCGAGCAAGAAGATCCACAGCTATCCGAAGAGCAACCGCAATCGCAAGAAGAATGAGCAATCATACTGAGAATATTGTTTATCTCTTCTTCGGTACTTTTTCTGACACCCAAAACCTTAACATCAAAATTTAAAGTTTTCCCTGCCATAGGGTGATTGGCATCTACGATAACCTTATCTTCTTTAATTTCTTTAATACGCACCAGATGCCCACTGTCACCTGACTCAAACTGCATACCGATTTCAATCTTAACATCTTCGGGAAAAAGCGAGCGCTCAACTTCAAAAATCATTGCCTCCGAAGCTTCGCCGTAACCTTCCTCAGGCGGAAGAGTCAATTGAAATTCCGCCCCCTCTTCCATGCCTTCAAACTTCGCTTCAAGACCCGGAAGAATTATACCGTATCCGTGAACATAATTTGCACTTCCATCATCTGTGGAGTCCAAAACGATCCCATTCTCATCTTTGAGTACATACTCAAATTCTACTGTAGTATTTTTTGTAATTTTCATACCGCATACTATCATATTTTAAAATACTTTACAATAACAAAAATGAGTTTATAAAAATAAATTTGAAGCAATGAAATGTTGCAGAGGTTCTAATCAAGAAAATGATAGAGAAAATTGCAACATTTCATGCTTCCAACCCTCAAGTGCCTTGTATCTTTCGCTCTTTTCTTAAATTGTATTAAAAGGCGTTTTCCCTCCGGTCAACCGCCTTATTTGTGCTTTTTAATCGAGCGAAAGGATATCGGCACTTTCAAAATCAGGTTAAACCCATTTCCTTTCAGGCCGGAATACTGCTTTAAATCCTGTTGCAGTTTTTTTAAACTGCTTTAAACTCTGTTGCAGTTTAAGGCTAAAGGTTGTAACTTTGATTATTGTTTTATTTTTTAAATATATAAATTTGAGTTGCACAGATGCCTCATTTTTGATATAATTTTCGACAAGGAGAAGGATATGCAAAAATCGAAAAGTAAAATTACTGCTTTTGCGGCTGTTATATCTGTTTGTTTAACCTGTTTTATTTTGCTTGCCGCAAGATGCTCAAGCGACCCCGGAAGTGCAAACACTTTAACTGCCTATGCGGATACGGGAGTGGACGGCAAAATCAGCGGTGATTCAATTGGTTTTTTGGAAAAACTGCAAAAAGCAAATCGTGAGTTAGCGGCGTATATTTTGCCGTCAGTTGTTACCGTTGATGTAATTGAAACGAGGGTAGTCGATAATGGCGGACAAAACTTTCCATGGTTCTTTTTTAATCAGCCGGACTCACCTGAGGGGAATAAACGGGAATATAAGCAGGAAGGACTGGGCTCGGGTTTTATCGTAAAACAAAGCGGAAAAAAATATTATGTTTTAACTAATCAGCATGTAACGGGAAATGCAAGCGATATAACGATTATCCTTAATACCGGCGAAAAAATTAAAGGCGAGCTTGTAGGTACAGATAAGCGAAAAGATATAGCGTTGGTCAGTTTCGAATCAAATAAGGATTTACAGGTTGCCAAAATGGGCGACTCAAATACGGTTCAAGTCGGCGATCCTGTTTTTGCAGTAGGCTCTCCGATGGGGTATGTTTCTTCTATTACAAGCGGAATGATAAGTGCCTTAGGTCGCTCGGGAGGCCCTAATGAAAATAACATAAATGATTTTTTTCAAACCGATGCTGCTATCAATCAAGGTAACTCAGGAGGCCCGCTTGTAAATATTTACGGCGAAGTTATCGGTATAAACAACTGGATAGCTTCTTCAAGCGGCGGCTCGCAAGGTTTGGGTTTTTCCATTCCCATAAACAATGTAAAGCGTGCGGTAGACGACTTTATTGAATACGGTGAGGTTAAGTACGGCTGGTTGGGTGTTCAGCTGACTCCTATAACGCCGGAAGATGTACAGAGCCTTGGGCTTAAAGACCAAAAAGGCACTTTGGTTGCTCAGATTTTTTTGGATTCCCCTGCGATTAAAGGCGGAATGCAAGCGGGCGATTTTATAATCGAGCTCAACGGAAAACCTGTTGAATCTTATGATGAGTTGGTTCGTAATGTCGGAGATTTGACTATTGGCGAAAAAGCAAGTTTTAAAGTGATACGCAACGGACAGAAAAAAGAAATTGAAGTAAAAATAGAATCCAGAGAAGAAAATATTGTTTCGGATTATGCAAAATTATGGCCGGGATTTGTTGCTTATACAATAACACCTAAAATTCGAGAACAATTAAAACTCGATAAAAAACTTAATGGTGTTTTGGTTACCAATATTCAAACAAAAACACCGGCTGTGTTAATGGGGCTTAAAAATGCCGATGTAGTTGTTTCCGTAAACGATAAGTCTGTGTCAAATTTAAGAGAGTTTTACGCTGAGCTTGCAAAAGCAAAAGGTGAAGTTTGGTTTAAATTTGTTCGAGAAGGTAAAGAGTTTTCGACCATAAGGTATAAACTAAAATAAATAAATAAATTAACTTTTTAAAAGTCTTGCGACTTTTAAAAAGTTAATCAGTATAGGAATTATGTAAAATGAAAATAAAAAAATATTTTGCCGGTGATGATATTAAGTTAAAATATTTTTCGACACGGTGTGAAGAAGATTTGAATAAAGGTGAAGTTAAATCTATACTTATGCCTGAAAATTTAAAAAAGATGACAGACTATCAAAGCAAATTGTATGCGGAAGGGAAAAAAGGTTTAATTGTTGTTTTTCAGGCTATGGATACTGCCGGAAAAGACGGCGTGATTAAACATGTTATGACTTCTTTAAATCCGCAAGGTATGTATGTTGCATCTTTTAAAGCTCCGTCCGGTGTTGAAATGTCTCATGATTATCTTTGGCGCATTCATAAACATGCACCCTCTCGAGGCTGTGTTACGGTTTTTAATCGCTCGCATTATGAAGATGTAATTATTGCGAGAGTACATGATTTGGTTAAAAACCAAAAACTTCCCGATTCGATGAAGCATGACGGTATATGGAATGACCGTTACGAACAAATTCGCAATTACGAAAGTTACCTGCATGAAAACGGTATTCATATTGTTAAATTTTTCTTGCATCTTTCAAAAGATGAGCAGAGGGAAAGGCTTCTTTCAAGAATTGATGAGCCTGAAAAAAACTGGAAGTTTTCTAGTGCGGATATACACGAGAGAAAGTATTGGAATGATTACCAAGATGCGTACGAAAAAGTTTTACAAAAAACTTCAACGGAAAAATCTCCATGGTATATAATTCCTGCTGACCAAAAATGGTTTTCACGATATTTGGTTTCAGAAATTCTTGTTGAAAAATTTAAAGACCTTAATCCTGAGTTTCCAAAACTGCCCGAAGACGAGCTTGACAATTTGGCAAAGTGGCGTGAGGAGCTTTTAAACGATTAGACAAATTGTTTACCCTGTTTGAAATATTTTCATTCAGTGTATTTTATGATGTGTTTATTTTTGTAAGATTAAAATTATTGTTTTTAATTTCGTCTGTAATTTTGCAAACTTGCGACTTTTAAAACTGCGAAAGGGATAGAAGTGGAATTTTAATGCCGATTGTTAATGCAAGTAATATCGGTTGTAAGTGTAACGGAAAACGATATTTATTTTAAAAAGAAGAGGGATTAAAATTAAGAACGGATAGCCCGTTTTTTACATTGCGTGAATTAAAACTTAAAATTTAAGCGGTGAATTTAAAACTCGCAATGTAAAAATTCGCTTTAAATTATTTTTGTGGTTTTTCTGCATCGCTTTTTCTAATGTAAACCGGTGCGCAGTAATCGTTGACGGTTTTTGTTAAAAGTTGCTCTTTGTTTTGGTGAAAAAAGTTGAGCATACTGAGTGAGAATACGCTTTTTTCTTCGATGAAAATTACGGGGGCATTGAATTCGTGTTTGACGCGCTCTTGTATTTGCATAATTCCTCTGCCCAAAAAAATGCAGGGTTTATTTAAATCGCATAATTTTAAAAAAGTTTCTATTGGCTCGTCTAGGGTGTCTGTTTTGGCGATTTTTTTGTTAAAGAGTTGTCCGTAAAAGCGGTTTCGTTTTGCATCTATTAAAGTGAGTAAGTTGTCGCACCAGGCATTATCTTGGCTGTTGAACATTTGCGCCATACATTCGAGTGTGGGAACGGGAATTAGTTTTGCGTTTGTTTTTAAGTTTATTGCTTTTGCCGTTGCGTATGCCGAGCGAAGTCCTGTAAATGTTCCCGGCCCTTCGGCACAGATTACAATTTCTGTTTCGTTTGCCTGAAATCCTGCTTGCTCTACAGCGTCGCTCATCATCGGAATAATGCTTTCTGTGTGGCGACGAGTTTTTGGCGAAAAAGCGTTTGTGTATGTTCCGTTTGGGCCTTCTGCCGTAATCGAGATTTGGTTTGTTATTGTGTCAATCGAAATAATGTTCATTTTTTATCCTTTAGTTTTCAGGTTAAGTTTTCGGGTGCGTTTGTTATCGAGAGTTTTCTCGAGCCGTCTTTATTTATTTCGATGTGTATTTTGATTGCCTTTTCAGGTATGGCTTCTTCAATTTTTTCTGCCCACTCGATTATACATACTCCTGTGCCAAAAAGCATTTCATCGCCGCCTATGTCCCAAAAGTCATTTGCACATTCCAATCGGTATACATCAATGTGATATAAATGTAATCTTCCTTTATCGTATTCTGAAATGATTGTAAATGTAGGGCTTGTAATTGTTTCTGTTATGTCAAGTCCTAAAGCTATTCCTTTTGTTAAACATGTTTTTCCGGCTCCGAGTGTTCCGTCCAATGTAACAACATCGCCTGCTTTCAGTATTTTTCCGATTTTTTTTCCAATGCATATCATTTCAGATTCAGTTGATGCTGTTCTGGTTTGGGCTTTGTTTATTTTCATCTGTATGCTTATTTTTGATCCCAGTTTTCCAACAGTGGTAATTCGTTACTTTTTATAAGTGATTTTATGATGTTTTTTATTTCCATCATAACTTGCAGTACAGGCCAGTCAATATTGTCTACAAGAACTACGGATATGTTTTTTTCTCCAACCGCAGACTCTTCAATTGTAAATTTAATTTTGGCATTTTTTTCCATACCGGCAATATTGTATACCGCTACACCGGCGAAGTTTTGACGGTAGTATACAAAATCGTTTAATCTTTCAATGTTTTTAATTTCAGAAATAAGCATTTATTACCTCAACTTTATAGTGAAATCAGTCCGTTCCCCAGTTTTTTTGCAAGGGGGCTAAGTTCATATTCGGCAATATCGCCGACAGATATAATATCTTTTTCTTCCAAAGCCGTTGTTATATCGGTTAAGAGTTCAGAGATTTCTTTTTGGTAGTCTTGTACTGCTTGACCGTCAATTTTTGTTTCAACGGATATGCCTGATATTTTATGTAGCGATAGATACCGACAAAGCTGTACAAATTTTTGAGAAAACTTTTCAATGACTGAAATTGCAAAAGCGTCATCGCCTGTTTGCATTTTCACGGGTATTTCTTCAAGGGACATTGATATGTCGGTTAAGTCTTTGCCGATTTCCATGACTTGTTCTTTAATGTCATCACCGGATTTTGTAAATAGTTCAATTGATAATTCTTCAGTTACGGGAAGAGCGAAAAGCTTATCTATTTCTTCGCCCTTGATTTCCCGTTCGTTACTGAAAATCGAAAAAACCGTATTGTTTTGACTGTTGCAGAATTCTTCTACTTCACCCATTACATCGCCTATTGTCTTTTCGTTTTCAATTTTGAAGTCAAGTTTTTCACCGTTTATAGCTATTTTTATCACTTTCTTTTAATCTCCGGATGGTTTTGCGAATCCCTTTATTTTATTTGACTGCTCTTCAAGGTCTTTTAGAGTGCCTTCCATTTCTGCATATTTATATTTTAATTCTGCTTCTTTTTTTGCTAATCGTTTATCGTAGTCTTCTATTTTCTTTTCTGTTGAAGCGATTTTCCTTCCTAAGCTGTCTATTCGTGTTCCAAAGATACCTCCACGCTCGACATAAGGCCCGATTTGAGTGTAAAAGTTAAAAGCTAATCCTGAATCAATAAGTATGTCTTCGTTAGAGTCAAACCCAAAAAAGCTTCGAACTTCATTAAGATTATTTTTTATTGCCTCGTCTAATTTTTTTTCGTCAATTTCCAAATAGCCTCTAAGCCTTGATGTTTCAATTCCTCCGCCTGTTCCGGCATTTGTTGAAATTCCCATATTCGACAGCATAATTATTGTTGAAGATTCAGATGCTTTATATACATCTGAAGTTTGTGAGCGAAGTCTGTTTTTAAGCCCATTCAAAGTAGAATCGCCAAACATAAGACCAAGTATGGTTTGAGCATTTTCTTTTTCTTCGGGAGTAAAATATGTAAGCTCTTCAATTATTTCGGGTTTGTTTTGAGTTAAAATATTTATCTCTGCAAGAAGTCGGTTATATTTACCTACAAATTCTATAATCGTGTTTTTTACAAGCTCCGTATCCGGCTTTACATCAATGCTTTCTTTTTTATCGGTTTGGTCATGTATGTTTAATGTAATTCCCGGTATTAAGTCGTCTATTTTATTTGTCTCTCGCTTTATTTTTATACCTTCAAATTCAATTTCGGCATCCTGTGCGATTGATACGGGTGTTACGGGAACATATTCTCCGCTTGCTTTTGGATCGTAAATTCTTATGTTGTCAATAGAAACAGACATTCCTGAATTTGCATTATTTATAACCAAGCCTTTTACATCACCGTATTCCGCTAAGTTGATTTCAATAATCTGTTTACCGTCAGAATTGCTTATAGGCGGTGCAGGTATTAAAACTCCTCTTGCGGATTTTAGCGAAAGTACATTCATATTTTTCACGGTAGGTGAGGGTGGGGCTTCTATATTTGGTTGATTTTCAATTGGCATTGTAGCCCCTGTTTCCGATTCCTCATTTGTAAGTGTAATTCCTTTGTATGAAATTGCTCCCAATCTTTCAAAGACAGGTTGCGAAGTATCGCTGTGGTTATTATTTACTTGGGTATCATCTTGCTGCATTACGGAAACTTCTATTTCCATAATGTTCCCTTCGGCAGCTTTTACTGTTTTTGAAAAGTTGATGGTTTCAGAGCTTTGCGGTCTTGCTGTTACGGCTGTTTTATCGACTGATACTGAGCCTGTATCATTTTTTTTAATCAAATTATGTTGCAACGCAAAATTAAGAGCATCATCTGCAAATTTTAGCCTGTTTTTTGCACCGGAAATTTCAGATTTAAACAGTAAATTTGTCGTTTCAGATGTTGTCTTTACCTCAGTAACTCTTAAAATATCTTTGCCTCGCCGGTTTATAAGCTCGATGAAATCCCTGTACCTTCCTCCACGCCAATTAAACGATATGGTTTTTTCTCCGACAAGAAATGTGTATTTACCTTCAGGTATATTTAAGTCCTTGTCTATTTCCGATGTTAAAAAACTATCCGAGTTTGCAATTGCATTTACCTTAATTTTAAAAGACTGCTCCTTTGCATCTCGTTTTGCAGTGGCTGTAACAGCTCTTTCATTTGTAGAGCTTACAATTTTTTCGGCAAAAGGATTATTAAAAGAGTATAAATCATTAGATGCCTTTCGTAAGTCAGAAGATAGTCGATTGATTTGTCTCCATGAATTTTTTTGAAGCTCAAATTTTTCTAAGTCTTTGGCAACATTATCCCGCGGAATACGCTCTACCTTCATTAAAGAGTCTATGTATTTATCATAATTACCGGAAATACCCGGAATGCTCATATCAGACATTTAATACTCCGTGGCAGAAACAAACTAAAGACCTTTGTTACAGGTTAAGCTTTTTCATCAAACAATAAGCCAAATGTTTCACGCATTCTTGTTTGCAGCTTTTGAACTTCCTCTGCAGGAATTTCTCTTATAACCTTGTCAGTAGTTGCATCAATTACCTTTACAACAACCTTGTTTATATCTTTGTTCACAGAAAATTTCAGCTTTCGACTAAAAGTTTCTCCAAGTTTCTGTATTTCTTGCATCGCCGCTGATATTTTTTTATGAATCTCATCTAGGTCTTCGGCTTGTACGGACGCTTTATTGAGTACTAACTTTGCCTGCTTAGACTGACCCGGCAGACGGATACTCTTTTGACCTGTAAACCGGCTTCTACCGGCGTGAGAAAGTGTTTTGGATATTGCACTAACACCTGTTACTTCCATTAAAACGGTTCCTCCTTGAATAAATTTGTCCTCCTTGACAACATTTGAGCCGTAGCTATTAACAAGCTCAGCTTTTATGATACATTTTGGCAGTGTTTTTTAAAATTCATTTGACTTTTAAAAAGCACCTCACTTCCCTATATTTTCAAAAAAAGGAAGACAAAGGGCGCAACTCTGTCTTCCAAGTCATTTGGAAAACCACAGTCAAAGAGAAGACATCCAGATTTCTCTTTGTTTATTCTGATTTATTTTCAGAATTAAGATTTTCCTGCACAGATATACCGCTCAGAAAGTAGTTTTCCTCTAAAAGATCCTCATCTCTATTGAAGAAGCCTAAGAACCGACTGCGATTTAGTATTAGCCTGTGCCAACATAGCTGTTGAAGTTTGTGATAAAATCTGATCACGAGTGAATTCAACAACGGCATGAGCCATATCAGTGTCTCTGATTCTTGATTCTGCAGCTTGAAGGTTTTCAGCCGCAACTGTAACACCGTTGTAAGCCATCTCGAATCTGTTTTGATAGGCACCAAGATCAGCTCGCTGACTATTTATTAAAGTAAGCGCACTATCAACAGAGCCTAAAGCCATATTCGCATTTTCAACGGACGAAACAGACACCATAGCATCTTCGCCACCTTGTGATTGTCCCATAATTCCGAGTGCAGTTGCTGTCATGGTTCCAATGTAAATTCTTTCATTTTGATCCATGTTTGCTCCTACATGCAATTGCATTATCTCAGGACCTCCGTCCTTAGCAAATCTACCGGTCAGCATATTCATTCCATTGAATTGTGCATGGCTGGCAATTCTGTCAACCTCATCTACAAGTTGAGAAATCTCAACTTGAAGTTGCATTCTGTCTTCTGCAGAATAGATACCGTTAGCGGCTTGTACAGCGAGCTCCCTAATACGCTGCATAATATCCGTAGTTTCCTGTAGGTATCCTTCAGTTGCCTGAATAAAAGAAACACCGTTTTGAATATTTCTGCCTGCTTGGTTCAAACCACGGATTTGGCTTCTCATTTTTTCTGAAACAGCCAAGCCTGAAGCATCGTCTCCTGCTCGGTTAATTCTCATACCACTGGATAACTTTTCAATATCCTTAACCATTTTGTGGTCTGAGATGCCTTCATAACGCTGAGCAAAAAGTGCACTCATATTGTGATTTATAATCATAATGACCCTCCTGAAGTCTTGTATCTCGGCATCCTTGCCGATTCAATTTTACTGTATGCTTTTACTTGAAAATTGAAATGCGCCATTTCATTTTCTTGTAATTGCAACAGTATTGCCGACAGCTTGTAAAAACCACCGGCAACACTGTGCATACAGGGCTTCATTTAGGTTTTTTTTAAAGAACTTTGGATTAGCGAGCAGAAAACCATTAAAACTCTACTCGCCACCACATTGATTATAACACCTTTTAGCAATTTTTGCAAGGTGCTATAAAGCGATTTTATCTAAGAAGAGATAAAACCAACTGGCTGTTTGAATTAGCCTGTGCCAACATAGCTGTTCCTGTTTGAGAAAGAATTTGATTCTTTGTGTACTCAACCATTTGCTTAGCCATATCAGTATCACGAATTCTTGACTCTGCAGCTTGAAGATTTTCTGCCGCAATGTCAATACCAACAACAGTCATTTCCATTCTGTTTTGGTAACCACCGAGATCGGCTCTTTGCTTATTGATGATTTTCAAACCTTCATCAATCATACCGATACTTCTGTTTGCTTCCGCAGGAGTAGCAATAGTCATAATCTCTTCTGAGCCAAGATTTCTGATTCCGAGCGCACCTGATGTCATAGTTCCAATATAAACACGCATCCTTTGATCCATGTTTGCACCGATGTGGAACCACATAGATGCCGTAACAGAATTTTCACCTGTTTCGCGAGCAAAACGACCTGTCAACATATTCATACCGTTGAATTGAGCTGAGCTGGCAATTCTGTCAACTTCCGCTACGAGCTGTGAAACTTCAACTTGGATGTAGAGTCTGTCTTCAGCCGAATAGATACCGTTAGCACCCTGAACAGCAAGCTCACGGATTCTCTGCATAATATCAGTTGTTTCCTGTAAGTAAGCCTCTGCTACCTGAATGAAATTGATACCGTTTGAAGCATTCGCTGAAGCCTGATTCAGACCTCTAATCTGGCTTCTCATTTTTTCTGAAACAGCCAAACCTGAAGCATCATCACCTGCACGGTTAATTCTTAAACCGCTTGAAAGCTTTTCAATGTCTTTACCAATATTCCTATTGGTAAGCCCCTGTGTTCGTTGTGCGAACATAGCACTCATGTTGTGATTAATAATCATGAGATATTCCTCCTTGGAATAATGAAATTCGCAAATCATCCTTGTTTTGCGGGAAATCAGACGATCTCCAATCATTTTTTCGGCAAAAAGGGTATTAAACTTTAGAACTTTAAAAAAAAAAATAGAAGAAAATAGAAAAAAATAGTAGAAATTGAAAAAGTCAGACGAGTTTTGCAAGCGACTCTATTTATAGATGTGAAATGTTGTCAGGTAAAATAACAAAAACATTGTTTTACATACCCAACATTTCACATCTGCAACCCGCTCCCTCGCATAATTTTCCGCCCTCTTCTTTAAAAAATTTAATCGCCGTTTTACGCTCTCGCTCCAACCGGCTTTTATTTAAAATCAATCGGACGGAAAAAAGACATCGGTCGCAACATCAGGCAAAATACACTGCATGAGAAAAATCACTTGTTAGTGATTTTTCTCATAACACGCCGGTATTCTCTCGATACATAAAAAAGCAGAAAACCTAACAAGAAATTCTATCCGTTTAACCTGATTTAGACGGGCGAAGTCTACACTTTTGCCCGATTAAACTTAAAAAGAAACAACCTTTATGCGAGCCCGCAGGTTGGCGTCAGCTAAAAAAATTATTTTTCGTTCCCTTGATTGCCTTTTAAATCAATATTTTAAATAATTATTTATTTTATGCTTGACAACTAACTAGTGCTGTGATATAATTTAAGTAATCTTAATAGACTGGAGGTTAATATGAAATCGTCTAATGAAAAAGTTCGATCTTTAAAGTATCGAGTGGAACTGGTCAGTCATAAGGCAAATTCTTTGGCTGAAAAGACTTTTTGTTTTTACTGTGGTTGCTTCCAAGGTGGAAACGGTCAATCTAATCCTACAGGTGGAGGTAAATAGAAGTTAGAAATTAAGAACCCCTCTCCCATCTAAAATTGGGAGGGGGTTTTATCGAAGTTTTATATTAGAAACAAAAAAAAATAATATTATTTGAAATGATTATGTCAGATGAAGAATAGAATTTTGCCGGATATTTTTTTTATTTTAGCTTTATGTATATTTTCGGAACTTTTGTTTATTAGTTGTTTTAAAGTAAAATTTGATAGGGGAGATATTGAAATGCGCTGTTTTGAAGAAAAAGATTTTAAAAAAATAGAATTATCGGGAGATATGACAGTTGAAGTTATTTTTGGAAATCAATTTCAAATTCAAGTTTCTGAAGATAAGAACATGGATAAATATTTGTCAATAGATAAAATACAAGATACTTTGAAAATAAAAAATACTTCGGTTAAAAACTTAACAGAATGTAAAATTGTTGTTACAATGCCTAAAATAAGTAAGTGTATAGTTTATGGCGGTTGTTCAGTTTTTATCAAAGACTTTAATGCCCCGGACGATACGCTTATTGTATTTCAATCAGGCACTTCTAATATTAACCTTGAAAATGTATTATTTAAAAAAATTGAAGCATCACAAAACGGTACCGGTAAATTTTTATTGCAGGGAAAAACAAATATTTTAAAATACTCAAGCTCAGGTACTGCTAATTTATACGCTTCAACCTTAGAAACAGAAAAAGTATATCTTTCTTGGTACGGATCAGGATATGCAGAAGTTTATGCGAAAGAAAAATTAGATATTGATATATCCGGTACAGGTATTATAAAATATAAAGATAAACCGGAAATAGTTCGTTCGATTAGAGGTAGTGTAAATATAACCCGAATCAATTAGCTGAGGAAATTGTAATTAGGAGTATAAATGTATCTTTCAAAATATAATGAATATCAACTAAGAGAAAATAGAGTTTATGTTTATAACACGAGATATTTTAATTCAATAAGTTTTGATGAAAATGATGTAGATAAAGTCAAAAAGTTTATGTTAAATACACAAGATACTGAATTATTAAATTTAGGCTTTATCTCTAAAACTGATAATGAATTAAATGAAATTTTTGAATGGTACATGGATTTAAAGTATTCAGCTTCACATCTAAATATTATGCTTGTTATGAATTATAACTGTAATTGTGAATGTAAATATTGCTTTGAAAATTTAGACCAATCATTTCTTTTAACTAAAAATATCGATATAAAAAAAATAGTAAATTTTATTTTAGATATTTATAAAAGAAATAAAAGTGAAAGTTTAACTTTAACTTTTTTTGGAGGCGAACCATTACTTTCTTTAGAAAACATTCTAAAAATTACAAACGATTTAAATGAATCCAAGATAAATATAAAATATTTAGTAATTACCAATGGAACTCTTTTAACTTTGCCTGTCTTAGAACAACTTTTTAATATTGGAATAAAACATTTTCAAATAACCATAGATGGACCTCAACAAATTCATGACATTCGTCGACCTTGCAAAAATAAAAAATCTTCATGGAAAATGATAATTGATAATTTACTCATAGCGCTTAATTTGGATGTAGAGATTACTTTACGTATAAATATAGACAATGACAATATTGATTATTTTGATGAATTACTCTCTTCTGTACCTAAAAAAATTATAGATTCTGAAAAAACAAATATTTATATTGCCCCTGTTGTTGGTTGCCTCAATTGTACAGTTGCTAAAACTTTAAAAGATAGAGCATCTGTATTAAAAACCGCTTGGCATAAAATAAGTGAAAATAATTATCCTATACCAATATCTCCGCCTGTATATGCACCTTGCCCTAGACATTCAAAAGAGAGTGCTTTTTATCTTGATATGTATGGTAACATATATACTTGTGGAGGCTTTGTTGGTAATATTAAAAGGGTGGAAAAAAAATTTTCAGAAAAATTTCAGGAATACTATGAACGCTTAAAATATATCCCACCAAAATCTTGTTTTAAATGTTCTTTTTTTCCTGTTTGTATGGGTGGTTGTCAGTTTGAAACCGCTGCGTTAGGTACTAACTGTCAAAAAACATATCTAAAGGAGATCTATGATGAATACTTCACAAAGTACTGTCAAAACCGGAAGAGAATTTAAAATATTGCTTACATGCGATTTTTTATCTTCTTTTGGAAGTTGCTTTCTTGCGACAGCAATGGCTATTTTTAAATACCGCGAATTGGGAAATTTGCTTTTAGCCTCTCTTTTTCCCATGGTGGCTGTTTTTGCTCAGGTGTTTGCCTTTTTTATAAACAAGCATTATACAATTAAATGTACATTTAGATTGCTGTTTTTTATAGGGGAAATACTTGCAGGTTTATTCGCATTATCGTTATTTTTCATTGGTAATCAATTTATACCTGTGTTGCTTTTATTTTCGGTGTTTTCTATTTTCTTTGCCGTCCTTGAAGCTTATCGTGCAGAGTTTTTAAAAGTCATAACCACAAATGAAGAAATGCCGATGAGACAAAGCATTTCCAGGTCAATAAACACTGCAGTAGTCATTGTTGCCTCCTTAATGGCAGGCTTGATTGCAGATAAAACTACACCGAATAATATGTATTTAATTACTGCCGTAGTATATATTTTGCCGGCTTTAATAATTTTATTTTTGTCGAAACAATATAAACCCTTAAACCAAACTGAAACAAGTACAGAAACGGCAAAATCAAAAGGTTTAACCAATAAAACATTTATATTTGTAGGCTCTGCGTTTATTTCTTTTTTTGGTGGAGCCGCTTCGTTATTAACCCTTTCGTATATTTTAAATACACTGAATTCAACAGCATTTCATTATTCAATACTAATCAGTGCATTATCTTTCGGCGGTGTAATCGGCTCTTTATTGATAAATATCCCCGTAGTCAAAAACAACCTGAAAAAAATATCGACAGTCGGTATATTCCTAGTCGGAGGATTATTGTTGCTGGTTGTATTTAAGCCCCAATTTATAGAATTGCTTATAATTTTATCCATCAGCGGAATATTAAGTGCAGTCAGTATGACCTATTATGCAATCAGCTTATTCACATTATATGATCAAAGTGATATTCGCAAAAAATATAATTTAATGCAATTAGTCTTACAATCTTCAACTGCTGTTTCAAAACCATTTGCAGGAATTGTCGAAAGAATGTTTGGAATAATAGTTTCGTTTATCATTTGCGGTGTAGGGTTTATTTTTACGGCTCCAATTAATTTCCTCAATAGAAAAAAGGAAAAAAAAGCTGAATAGAAAAACGAGGTATAAAGGCCTTTTGGCTTTTATACCTTGCTTTATTGCTTAGACATTGATATTAAAATTTTTTAAAAAAATTAATAAAAAGGCTTGACAATTTTAAGGATTCAATATATAATCATTTTCGTAATTTTAAGCCGTTGTAGCTCAGTTGGTAGAGCAAAGGACTGAAAATCCTTGTGTCGACAGTTCAATCCTGTCCGACGGCATTGTCGGAATGTAACTTTTTTTTTGAAAATACTAATACTAAACATCCGGCATACACCTCCTTTTATGACTTTTCAATATTATGGAAAGCATTGATTCCTTTTAAAAGGCAAGTGTAGAAAATATTTATCTGCACTTGCCTTGGGAATTTCTAAAAACTACTGGAAAAATCAAAAAAAATATTATATAATGCCATTATGAAATGGGCTTTAGTTTTATCGGGTGGCGGAGCAAAAGGAATAGCTTATATTGGCATGTTGCGAGCTTTTGAGGAATTACAATTTCCTAAACCGAATTTAATTGTCGGTTGCTCTATGGGTGCAATTGTAGGCGGTCTATACGCTTCAGGCACCTTAGTACCTGAATTAGAAAATTTCATGGGCAAAGATTTTGATGTAACAAAATATATTGCCGGCGGCAAAATGATTAATTTAAACGGTTTGAATAAGTTGCTTCAAATCAGAACAGTTTTGAAAAATTTATTTTCTTCACCCGGCTTAGATGACGGTGAAGAGGCCTTAATGCTTTTTTCAAGGCTTTCAAACTATCATTCATTTGAACACTTGGATATCCCTTTTGCCTGCAACGCATTGGATTTACACACAGGAGAAGAAGTTATAATTGAGTCCGGAACCTTGGCAAGTGCTTTTAGAGCAACCAGCTCATATCCTGCATTTTTTGCGCCTTTTGTAAATGGGGAGCATCTGTATATAGACGGGAGCATGGCACATAACACACCGGTTTGGATTGCCCGTAAAAAAGGCTTTAAAAACATTTTGGCTGTAACACTTTCGGATTTTAAAAATTCGGAAAATCATGATGATTATAAAAATACGCTATCAGTGGTTATGCGAACTCTTGATTGCATTTTTGCAAAACATGAATTAAGAGAAAAGGATTACCCTTCTGCATGGTTAAAATTACAAAACAATAGAGCAAGTTTTGACTTTACGGCAATTCACAGACAGGTAGAATTCGGCTATGAAGAAACAATAAAACAAAAAGACTATCTTTCCAAATTTTTTGAAACCGGCTTAAAGGGGGTATTAAACCGTAAATTATTGGAAATTGAAACAAAAAAAATATACAGGCTATGAGTTTTAAGTTTTTAAAAAATACCCGCCCGTTAGATTTTATTTTTATTGCAGGTTTAATCATTGCAATTATATTTACGGCGAAATATGCTTTTAACAAAAAAAACGATTCGCTTTATGTAAAAATAAAATCACCGCTTGGAGTTTGGGTTTATCCCTTGAATAAAGACATAACGGTCAACATTTCAGGCGCCGTGGGTAAGACCGTAGTTGAAATTAAGGGCGGAAGTATAAGTGTTATAAGCTCGCCTTGTCCGAATAAAACTTGCGTAAATTCCATGTCTATCAGTAAACCAAACAGCTGGATAGCCTGTTTGCCGAATAAAGTTATAGTATTTATAGAAGGCGGTGAAGATAAAAATTCTTTTCTGCCATTTTAATATTTTAAAAAACTAATTCCATTCTGCTTTTTTATGAATTATAAAAAGAAATTACAAAACTAGTTTGATTTTTCATTTTTCTTACTTTATCTTTATTTGCTTTTATGATATACTTGCGAAGAAAATTATTAAAAGCATCATATATAGGTGTTCAAGGATTGAAAGAATGAAAAAATCTGTTTTTATGATATTAGTTTTTTGCTGTTTTTCTGTTGTATTTGCACAAAATAAACCTGACGCATTGAGCCATTACTTAAAAGGCAGAAAAATGGATACTGTTAATCGAAAAGCTGAAGCAAAAGAAGAATACAACAAAGCGGTGGAAATATGCTCAGAGGAATTAAGGCAAAACCCCAATAACCTGGATTCTTATGCAGTTTATACATGGTCTTTATTCAGACTGCATAAGTATAACGAAACAATTGCTATTTGTAATAAAGCCTTGCAGATAAAAGAAGACCCCCGAATTATTGAAACCTTGGGAGAAGCCTACTTCTATGTAAACAATATGAATGAATCATTAAGACAGATGCAAAAATACATAAGTTTGAACCCTCGAACGGATCGTGCGAGTGTGGCATATTTTTTTCAAGGTGAAATTTATAGAATTCGCAAACAGTTTGCAAAGGCGGATATAGCATATACTGCCGCTGTAAGCCTTGAACCGAATTTACCTCTGTGGTGGTTCAAATTAGGAAGTGTACGCGAAGCAGAAAATTATAAAACAGGTGCAATAGAAGCCTATTCAAGAGCATTGAAACTATCTCCAAATTATACAGAGGCAAAAAAAGGCTTAGAAAGGCTTAGTCAGTAAAAATCAGTCAAATAATTTAGTCCATCAATTTTTGATAAAGGGGAAAATATGATATTTCCGTCTTGATTTTTTTTTATCTTAATGTATAATTTTAGCATGAAACGATTTATTGCAGTTTTTTTTGCTTTTTGGATTTGTTTAAATTTTTATGCGACAGATTTGCAAGTTGTCGACACTAAGTACTTTCAAATTATCTACGATGCAGAAGTTTCAAGTAAGTCTGCGGCTTTACTTGCAGAATATGCCGATACCTATGCAACGGATATCTTTACCCGACTTGAAGTAAAACCTTTCAAGGATAAGATGCCTGTCTATTTTAAACCGGCTATAGAGAATCTAAACGGATATTATGCAATGTCACCTTATCCGCATATTGTTATTTTTGATACAACCCCAACTGACGGTATGCTTGGAAATCAAACAGATGTTTTACTTAAAGTTTTTTATCACGAGTTTACACACGCTGTTTCTATCAGGCTTTCTGCAATCCTCGCACCGCTTGCAATGCGCGAAGGGGTTACCGTTTCATTTGAGAGCCTTGAAAAAGAGGGCAGATTAAACGACCCGCGAATTATACATCAGTTTACACAAAACCGCATTGACGGCACAAGTCCTTCTTGGTCTGATGCCTCTGATTTTAGAGACACTTATCCCGCAGGGTTTTGGGGATATGTTTATGGCGGGGCGTTTTCTAAATTTTTGCAAGATGTTTACGGTATGAAAAAATATGCAGAAATTTGGAATGGTACGATGAAGTCTTTTTCAAGGGCAAGCTTTAAAAAGCATTTTGGAAAAAAATTAACCACTGCATGGGACGACTTTATTATGACCATTCCGTTTCCAAAAAATGTCAGCCCTGAAAAAACTTTGTTTGAAAAAAAAGATTACACTTCAATATATACATCAATGGCTTCTTCAATAAAGGGTTTTGCTATATCTGATGCAAATAAAGATAAAATCATTGTTTTTAACAACAACAAAGAAAAGCTCTTTTCAATTAGAACCGCCCCGCTTGTTTACGCCATGTCTTTTTCGCAAGATGGAAATCTTTTGGCTATTTCGGATTTTGCGGATAATAAGGGTACCGAAAAAAGTAGAGTGTTACTGTATGATTTGATCAAACGAAAATTTTTGCCTGAAAAATACTTTTCGCTTAGATATGCCTGTTTTTCAAATGATTCTTCTTCTATTTGCGGGGTTGAAGTAAACAGTCAGTTTTCAAACCTTGTTTTAATAAACAGAAATACAGACGAAAAAAAAGTGCTCTTTGAAGCGGGGCCGGGTCTTCCGTACACTGCTTTATACAATGTTGTAAATGCGGGTAAAGAAGGATTTGCTTTTATTACCGCAAACGGCATAAACAGGGATATACTTTTTATAAATCCCAAAACAATGAAGATCAAAAAACTAGAGCTTACTCAAAAAATGCAGGCAATAAGCAATTTACAATCAAATACGATTAACGGTCAAACATTGCTTACTTTTTCATGGACTAATACAGCCTCTCTTTGTAAAATGGCAACATATAATATTGACACACAAGAGTTTAGAATATTAAAAAAAGAAGTCTCAGGCGGCACATTCTACCCCGTAGCTTACAACAACAGCCAAAATCCCAAAGAGCTTTTTGCAGTGGTCGGGATACATGCAACCTATCACAAACTCTGTAAAATAAATTCCGATGAGCTTGAAAAAGATTCTGTAAAACTTATTGATTTTACCAATACCGATAAACCGAAAAGTAAAAGGCCTAATCTCGAAATATTAAAACCAAAAAAATACAACCCTATTATGAAAATGTGGGTTCCGTCAGTTTCGCCTTATTTTTTGCCTGCCCCTTCATTTACTGATTTTGCAAAACACATATACGGATTGACATTTACATCTGCCGACCCTATAGAGCGTCTTAGCTATTCTTTTTCAGGCGGAATAATGCCCAAACCGTTTTTTGTAAATTTTGATTTTCAGGGTGCCGTTTCTGTTGGAAAAACAAAAACAACTCTTTCAGTACGAGAACAATTTATACACGGCAAAAACCATGACATTCATAAAACAGGATTCGGATTAGGAAATGAAGCCGAAGTATTTGAAGGCACACGCCAAAATTCATTGAAAATAAAAACTAATGTAAATTTTGATTGGTTTGCGTTATGCAAAAAAGATATGAAAAACATCTATAAACAAAAACACACTGAAACAGTTATTGGTTTTGATTTCGATATTGAATATGCAGATATTGTACGAAAAGTAAGATTGGGTTATCCTGTTTTTGCCGAAGACATACACGGCTTTAAAATTGCGACAAACCACGCCTTTGCACATCATCTTCAGAACAAAAAATCAGGGTATCAAGTTCAAACATCGGCAACATTCAAAACACCTGAGGTTCCGCTAACAGTTAAACTTTCAGGACTCCTTGCATACAATATTCTTTTTAACCCATTAAGAGGGAATTATGCGCTGACAGGCACACCCGGAATTTTAACAGTGAATTCTTACATGCCAAAAATGAATGCGTATGCAAAAATGCCTTTAAGTATAAGACCGGATAAAATGACAGGTGCATTCGGACTTGATACAGCTATCAGAATTTTAAGTGTAGAAATTCAAAAAACGAGTTTATGGCTTCCCGTTTGCTATAATAGATTCAATATAGACACAGGGTACAAATCCGTATTGTTATTTCTAAATAAAGCTGAAAAGCCTAGTTATTTGCAAGCCGTGTATTTAAATATAACCGTTGATATAAGTGGAAGAGCTACCATTGGACTGGAATATTCACATCCGCTCATTCCTAAGGTAAAATTCGGGACTGTTGATTTTATATTTGAATTAGCCTTATAATAAACGAATGGGTGAAATCAAACGGCACATTAAAATACTCAAAATAGTACTTGAATTTCAAGGTGTTTTATCCGATACAGTAGCAGACTATGTATAAAAAATTCAAAATAATGCTCGCTATTTTAATTTTTTCTTTATCGGCGGTAAATTCTGCATATACTTCCGATATTGTGCATATTATAAAAAAAGGCGAAACAGTGTACTCATTAAGCAAACAGTATAATATTCCAATGAATGAAATACTGAAACACAATAAAATCAAAGATGCTTCAAAAATAAAAACAGGTCAAAAATTATACATTCCCGTAAAAGAAAATTCTTCAACGGCTATAAAAAAATATAAAATCCAAAAAGGCGACACAATTTACGGTATTGCAAAAAAATTCGGCGTCAAGCGAGCCCAAATATTGAACTTGAACGGTTTAACGGAAAAATCCGTTATAAAAGTAGGGCAGGTCTTAAAAATACCTTCTGTAAAACGGACTGTATCCGAGAACAAAATAAATACATCTGAATTTCAAAACTATATCGCAAAAAAAGGCGACACCCTCTACGGCATTGCAAAAAAGTTCGGAATTAAAGGAGCTGACCTTCTAAAAATAAACGGCTTAACTGAAAACTATACCCTCAAACCGGGCAAAGTTCTCAAAATCCCTTCCGAGACAAAAATCCTTGCCGATGAAAACTTCAAGCCTGCAAAAAAAATAAATGTAAAACCGCCGGCAGACTTACATAAATATTCAACAAAAAAAGGTGACACAAACTTACTTTGGCCGATTGCCGCAAAAAAGGTTTCTTACATATCCGGCAAAATTTACGGAGTTGCAATCGAAGGAAGCGACAACGAAGGCGTAAAAGCAATCGCATCAGGAAAAGTCGTCTCCTCCGGCCCTTATCGCGGATACGGCAATGTCGTCTTCATAAAAGGAAAAACCAAACACATATATGTCTACGGCGGACTAAACCAAGTTACCGTCAAAATCGGAGACAAAATTCCACTGGGCAAAAAAATCGGCACACTATCATCGGACGGCATACTCAGACCCGCAAAACTATACTTCATGGTTTACGAAAAAAACAAACCCATAGATCCCGCGAAAGCACCTCGAGGTCTTTAAATATGTCGCTAAAGCTCTCGACAGGCACCGCCTTAAATATTTTGTTTTTTTCTGTATGGTATAATCAGCGTCTCACTTTCGTGAGTCGCTTAGAGCTACTTATAAAAAAGTAATGAACTTTTTTATAAGTAGCTTTAACACCGGTGGACAGGATGTCTACCTAAAGTAAACAAGGGTAATAATTACACAGAACGGGTGATTATTACCCTCTGATTAGGATGTCTTAAGAAATATCGTGATAACGGCGGGCTTAAAATCAGGCTAAGTGTTTTATATAAAAAAAACAGGATTTTAAATAAAGCAATATGTAAGCGTTTTTACTTAGTGTATCGTTTAAGTTTTATGTTGCACGCTCATTTTACTTTGGGGGGTAGCGTAAAAACAAACTTGTTGCACAGCAACAAGTTTGTTTTGAAGCGAGGGGGAGACACCCCCACATAAATTTTAGTTTGAATTTTCTAAATCGTTTAATAAAGCTCGAGCGTCATAATTTTCGCTGTCGATTATCAGGGCTGCTTTGAGCATTTTTTTTGCGCGCTCATAATTACCCTGTGCGACAAAGACTTCTGCAATTCGATAGTTGATTTTGCTTTTTTCGGATTGTGTTTCCGCCACTTCGAGTGCGGTCAAGTAGCTTTCGAGGGCTAGGGTTGAGTTTCCAAGAAGGTATTGGGTGCAAGCGTAGTTTATATTTGCGGCACAGGTCATAGTCGGGTCATCTTTGGCTTTTTCATAGCCTTCCAGTGCTGTTGCCGTGTTTCCCGTGATGCTTGCCTGTAAGGCCGTGTAAAAACTGTCTTGAGTTTTACTGCCTGTTTTTCCGATTGAAAAGCAGGTGTCGAAATCGCCTTGTTTTGAAAAATACCATTTAGCGTAATTTTTCACTTCTTGACTGTCAGGGTAGGCTTCAAGCAGTTTCCAAATCTCTCCGGTTTTTCTGGCAATGGAAGTTTCGAATTTAGAATTATATCGAAACAGTTCAAGGGCAAATCGTGGGTCAGCATTTTGGAGCTTCATAGATTTTTTTAACAATTCATCAGGTTTTTCAGGGAATTCGGGATTGTTAAAATATTCTTCTTCCATTTGAATCGAATAAAAATCTTTGTCGATAAGATAGTCGGTTACACTGTCGCTTTGGGCGGTTTTTTGGAAGTTCAGATAATCTCGCGTATAAAGAGCTGCGGCAGGGTAAAAGGCAGGAAAGCGTGTTATACATTCGTGGAGTTTTTCGCTTTTTTGTCTGGAATTAGGTGCTGTGAGAGCCAAATTATACAATACCATAGGTGTGTTTTCGGGAAATCTGTCGACATACATTTGCCAGTTGGCATTTGCCATTTCGTAGTCGCCTAAGCCGAAGCAGGCATCTGCCGCCAGTAGAATATGTTTTCTTGCCATGACTGAAAGCTCTTCGTTTTCTTGTGCAAAAAGGTCTGAATCAACAAGAGAATAATCAAGCTCGTCAAATACAACAGAAAACTCGCCTAAATCAAAAGCCAGCAATGCCCAAAAATACGGATTTTTTGTACTTACATTATCATTGATGTAATTTCGTATATTTAAGGCTTCGGCAAGTTTTCCCTCTCGGGCATAACCCAGCGCGGCATTTACCAAGAAGCCTTGGTCATTGGTGGCTCTGTATGCACTGATTGAAAATTCATAATCAAACGATTTTTTTTCTTTTTCTTTATTTGAGTTTAAGACGGCTTCAATTCCGACTGATGAATAAATAGTATTGACTAAGTTTGGTGTGTATTTTAAGGCTTCGTCAAGTTTTCCGTTTTTATTCAGAAGAAAAACCAAATATGCCGCTATTTCGCTTGCTTGCTGTTTTTTCCAACCTTTTTTTAAGGTTTTAATGGCGTTGTCTTCTTTCTTTAGTTTTGCTTCCCTCTTGGCAATACTTAAAAACTCTTTTGGCAGTTTTGCCCGTCTTCGTAATTTGCTTAAAAATTTTAATGCAGAATCACGGGTGTTATCTTGAATTTGTCTATCTGCTTCAACCAATTGTTTGGAAAACTTTGCTGCCCGCTTTTCTTCAGAGCATGAAGCAAAAACAAAGGTGAGTATTAAGGCGAGCATTATAAAAAGCAAAACAGTAGAGTTTCTTACATTTTTATGTTTTCCGATTGGCTTTCTATTCATTTACGGTTTCCTGTTTATTTACACTATCGAGAATTGCATTTATAAACTTAAATGAATCATCGGTGCCGTAATCTTTTGCGATGCTTATAGCTTCGTCAATAACAATAGAAGGAAGGATTTCCTTTTGAAAAAGGAGTGAGTATGTGCTGAACCTTAAAATTGATTTATCTGTAATATTTAAATCTTCAAATTTCCAATTATGCAAATTCTCACAAATGCGTTTGTCAACGGCTTCTATATTTTCAATTGTTCCTGCAAGTAAAAGGCGGGGAAAGGATAAATCAGCGGGCTGTAATTTTTCTCGCTTTTCTTTTTTTATCCAAGAAAATTCCAAGAGCTCTTCTACCGGCATACCGGAAACTTCCCAGGCGTACAAGCCCTGCATAACAAGAATTCTTGCACGCCTACGACTGATATTCATTTTGGAAAGCTCTACCAAGCAAGGAGTTTTAGTAACTCGGAATCGCTTTTTACAAGTTTGTAGTTTTTTGAAACCTTTAACTCATTCACAAGATTGCGAGTAGCTTCTTCCAGTGCTACTTGTTGCTTTTGCATGGTCAATTGACCTTTTACTAACTGATACACAGTCATATCCTGGCTTGGGTCTACTTTATCATTCAGCTCTAAAAGTTTTGCTTCAGATTTTGCTTTTATTACAAAAAACTGGAAGTTATCGGCCATTTCAACCACATTGGATACTGTATTAACAGGACTGTCAAAAACTTCAGATAATTGCTCCAAAGTTATACCCATCTGAGCCGCAGACTGCTCGGTATTATATACATACATTGATGCAGCAAAAAAACCGGCTTTTTTGGACTGTGCTTCTTTTAACACAGAATCTGTTTGATTTGGAGCCGCTTTCAGCCTTGCGTGTAATTTTTCGATTAGTGCTTTTTCTTTGGCTGTTTTTCCTTCTTTTTGAACAACCACCAAAAACAGGGAGGCTGCCGAAGGTCTTACAAAGTTATGCTTATTATTGGCAAAAGCTTTTTTGATTTCGGGATCTGTCGGAACAGCGGCATCAATTGTTTTTTTATTGTTTTGATAAATACAATTTTGAATAATAAGGTTTTCACGAAGAAATTCTTTATATTCGTTAACTGTCATTCCGCTTTGATTTTTCATATAATCGTCAAAGCTCATACCCTTTTCTTTTCTTAACAGGTTTGAAAATTCGGCTTCCGTTATGGGTCTTCCTACCATCTGTGAAAGTACATTGTTAATACGCTCATTTATCTGTGAATCGGCAACCTTTATTCCCTGTTTTTGTGCAAATTGAAGAAGCAACTTCTGATTTATTAAGCCATCAAGAATGTCTTTTCTTTGTGCGGGAGTTTTCTTTCCATCCGCTTTTTCTATTCGTTTTACAAAGTCCTTTAATTGACCGATAGTAATCGGTTCTTTTTTGGTTAAGTTTACTTCGGCAATGACCTGTAAATCCGTCTGGGCAAAACCGGTAACCATTGTAACAAAAACAAAAAAGAAACTTACAAAAAATCTTTTCATTATTACCCCTCTATCAGCATTAAAATGCAAATATAATAAATATAACTGCTCAAGCAGTTACAAAAATACAACAAAAAATGAAGAATAAAGTTACTCATAAATTTGAGCCACTTGCAAAATTCGAATTTTGCTTACCTTTCCAAAATTCCCCGTATTCTCCTGACACCTGCAGATGAAGACTGCTCTTTTTTTATTTTGAACCGTCCCAAACAGCCTGTGTTTTCTACATGCGGACCTCCGCAAACTTCAAACGAAAAATCGCCTATTTTATAAACTTTTACGATATCCTCGTATTTTTCTCCAAAAAGAGCCATTGCTCCGGCCTTTTTTGCTTCTTCCAAAGGCATGGTAGTCATCGAAACAGGCAAATCCGCCCGTATCTGCTCATTGACAATTCGTTCAACTTCGGCTTTTTCTTCTGCCGTCATTGCCGAAGGGTGCGTAAAATCAAACCTTAACCTTTCGGCTGTTATATTGGAGCCTTTTTGCTCTACATGCGTTCCCAATACAATCCTCAAAGCCTGATGCAAAAGATGTGTAGCGGTATGGTAAGCCGTTGTCATTTCAGAATGGTCTGCAAGCCCGCCTTTAAATACCTGCTCACTGCCGGCACGAGACAGCTCTTGATGCTTTTTAAACGCAATATCAAACCCTTCTCTGTCGACCGATAATCCTGCTTCTTTTGCTAATTCCTCCGTAAGCTCTACCGGAAAGCCGAAAGTGTCATACAGTCTAAAAGCCAACCTGCCGGGAATAATTTTTTTAGGGTTTTTCAACAGATTAGGAAGCATTTTTTCGTATTCGGCTTCACCTTTTTTTAATGCGTCAAGAAATTTGTTTTTTTCGGATTTAAGCTCTTTAATGATAAAGTCTTTGTTTTCTTTAATCTCAGGATAAAGCTCTGCATTTTGTTCTATTATAATGTCTGCAATATCTTCAAGAGCGTTTTCGGGAAGCCCCATTTTTTTGGCATGCCTTACGGCTCTTCTTATCAATCTCCTTAATACATATCCTGCACCCAGATTTGAAGGCAGCACAGCCCTCGGCTCACCTAACATAAAGCAAGCGGCTCTAAGATGGTCTGTAATAATTCGGCTTGACACTTTTATATCATCTGTTGATGTTTCATTGCCTGATGTGTTCGCCAGCTCTTCAATACGCTTAAAAATTGGACGGAAAAGATCAATTTCATAAACGGACGACATACCGTTAAGCATCGCAACCGTTCTTTCAACTCCCATGCCGGTATCAACACATTTTCGCTCCAACGCTGAATACGAGCCGTCCGAGTTTTTATGGTACTGCATAAAAACATTGTTCCAAATTTCAAAATATTTTCCGCAGTTACAACCCGGCTTACATTCTGTTCCGCATGCCTTTTTACCCGTATCAAAAAAAATCTCCGTATCCGGCCCGCAAGGTCCTGTTTGTCCTGCCGGCCCCCACCAGTTATCTTTTCTGGGTAAAAAGTGAATTCGCTCACGGGGAATGCCCAAACCATGCCAAATATCCGCCGACTCTTCATCACGCGAAACTTCACAATCGCCTTCAAAAACAGTAACTGAAAGTTTTTCTGCCGGAATGCCCAAATACTGCTTCGAGGTTAAAAACTCAAAACTCCACTTTATGGAATCCTCTTTGAAATAATCCCCCAATGACCAGTTTCCAAGCATCTCGAAAAAAGTTAAATGAGAAGCATCACCGACTTCATCAATATCGCCGGTACGCACACATTTTTGATAATCCGTCAAACGCTTACCCGCAGGATGCTCTTCACCCATTAAATACGGCACCAAAGGATGCATGCCCGCTGTTGTGAAAAGCACGGTGGGGTCATTTTCAGGTATTAAAGACTTCCCTTGAATTTCCTGATGCTCCTTGCTTTTGAAAAAATCAATATATTTATCTCGTAATTCTTTACATGTCAACATCACAGTATAATAAAAAAAAAAGCACTTTTTGTCAATATGGTATGAATTTTTAGGGCACATTTTTAAGACTGAAATTAATTTTTATAAAATTTATAAGCTGACACCACAGTCTTAAAAACCGCTCAATTACGGAACTTTGCTATCGCTTCGGCTAATTTTGCACATCGGTTATGTGCAAAATGGATCCACAAGCCCTTTTTTGATAAAAAGGGCTTGTGTTCCTACAATCGCTTGTGCAAGTTTTCTTTGTAACAAAAACAAGAGAACCTCGAGGAAATTGTAAAACGAACCGACTTTTGCAAGTGGCTCCCTCTTGTTTTTGTATTGAAAAACATGTATATTCAAACGGAGGGATAAAATGGAAAAAGAAAAGAGAATTGCAGTTTTAATTGATTCGGATAATGTTTCGTCTAAATATATTACTTCAATTTTAGATGAGGTATCTAAATACGGAAACATTACTTACAAAAGAATTTACGGTGATTGGACAAGCGGACATACGAGCAACTGGAAGGAAGTTTTGCTGTCGGCATCTATTTCACCAATTCAGCAATACAGCTATACGCGAGGAAAAAACTCTACAGACTCCGCGATGATTATAGATGCTATGGATATATTATACACACAAACGGTTGAAGGCTTTTGTCTGGTTTCAAGCGACAGCGATTTTACAAGATTAGCGGCTCGGTTGCGTGAATCGGGAATGTTTGTAATTGGAATGGGCGAGCATAAAACCCCTAAAGCCTTTACATCTGCGTGCAGTATTTTTAAGTATCTGGATATTTTTGCCGAAACAGACGAAACTCCGCATAAAGCACAGAGCGGAAAATCAATTGACCCCGGCATGACAGATGAAAGGACTATAAGTCTGGCAATTCAAAAAATACTCGATGAAGGTTATGAGGGATATGAAGTAGATGAAGAAAAGGGAATGGATATTGCAGTTTTAGGTAATCATCTTTTAAAAAAGTTTCCTGAATTCGATGTCAGAAATTACGGGTATTCAAAACTTTCCACCTTTTTAAACAGTATCCAAGCTATTGATTTAATAAGAACAAAAACAAGTATTTTTGCACAACTTAAAGAGAGCCGAAAACTTTCTCCTGCTATGTTAGTTGCAGAAATTAAGAAGATATTAAAAGCCTCAAAGGGTAATATGATTAACATGGGAGAATTGAATAAACAGATAAAAGAAAACCACCCCGACTTTAATGTAAGGAATTTAGGTTATACAAAATTTTCCAAATTCTTAACCACAATTCCTGAAATTGAAATCATAGAATTGAATGTAAGGTTAAAATAACTTTAGAAGATTACTTTTTATTTGCTTGCAGGCGGTCGTATTACAACGCGCCGCCATTTTTTTTTGTAGAGTGTTGTTACTGCGAATACGCCGTCAACCGGAAATTGATACATTCGCACAACATCATAATAGTCGGTAACTCTGTCAACATCTTGTTTTAATTTTTGCAAACTTGAGTCATTTACAACAGCGGATTCCCAGCAAGCTCGTTGCACCCTTTCAAATCCATGTGATGCCAAGACTTCGCTCAAATTGGCGGAGCTTTCTTTTCCGCCCGGGTCAATTACAACTGAAACAAACATAATTCCTCCGACTAACAGCAGTTTTAAAACTCGTCTGACTTTTCGTTTATTATACAATACTACTATATAATACCACAGTTTTGCTCTTTTGAAAAGAGGAGAATTAAATCGTGTCTTTAACCTGTGATAATTTCACCCCTAAGATTAACCAATGAAAATTTCACCCCCAAAGTGAAAAATATATTATTATAGGAGAATGAATTATATCA
>PDOP01000005.1 GCA_002749205.1 Treponema sp.
GATATAATTCATTCTCCTATAATAATATATTTTTCACTTTGGGGGTGAAATTTTCATTGGTTAATCTTAGGGGTGAAATTATCACAGGTTAAAGACATTTTTTAATTTTAGCATTGACAATTTTTTTGTTTTGTGTATAATGTTTTGAACATGACAGAACATTCTGTTTTTTTGCCTGCTTATGCGAAGATTAATTTGCATTTGCGAGTTTTGGGGAAGCGGAAAGACGGTTATCATGAGATTGAGAGTGTTTTTCAGCGTATTTCCATTGCTGATTCACTTTTGGTCAGGCTTGTGCCAAGTGGTTTTTCGGTACATTGTCCGAATTTTGAGCTTCCTGTCGAAAACACATTGCGTAGGGCTTTTGAGCTTTTTAAGGCGACAACCGGTTTTTCGGGTGGTGTTAATGTTTCGCTGGTAAAAGGTATTCCTGTTGGTGCAGGGTTAGGCGGAGGTTCTTCCGATGCTGTTGAGTTGCTTAAGGCGCTTAATATTTTAACCGGTGCAGGGTTGTCCCTATCTGAAATGCAGCCTTTGGCTTTGCAGATAGGCAGTGACTGTCCCTTTTTTTTGCAAGAGCCGGTGGCAGTAGTTTCGGGTCGAGGTGAGGTATTTTCGCCCATTGATGCCAGATTGGATTGTTTGGGCGTGCTTATTTTTCCTGATGTGCATAGCTCGAGTGCAGAAGCCTATAGCTTGCTGGATAAGCGTAACAGGTGTCATGGAAATTGCTTTAAAAAGAGCCCTGACGGGTTTCTTGCCGAGCAGTATAAGTTGGATTTTTCCAAATGGTGCTTTGTAAATGATTTTGAAGAAGTTCTGTTTGAAAAACATAGTGAGGTTTTGCAGGCAAAATCTGCTCTGCTTTCAGCCGGTGCTGATTTTGCCTTGATGAGCGGTTCGGGCTCATCGGTTTTCGGACTGTTTCCGTTATCCAAATCAGAGCTTGTAAAAAAAGCTTGTGAGGAGTTGGGACAGATTTGGAAGTTTTGCAAACCTTTTGTATTTACTGTGTAGTAGATATGTAAAACCGAATTCATTGGGACGTCGGCAAGTGGTAAGCCAGCGGCTTTTGGTGCCGCCATTCCGTAGGTTCGAATCCTGCCGTCCCAGTTTTAGAAACTTGTTATATTTAAGTTTCAATGTTCACAATTGTTGGATAAAAAAGATTTCATTATGGTCTTAACTATCAAAACAATTGGAAAAACGAGGAGCAAAAAATTATGGAACAAAAAGTATTAAACGCCAAACTTCGTAATAGTTTCGGTAAAGTTGCCGCAAAAATGTGCCGTGCCGAAGGTAGAACTCCGGGTGTTATGTATGACAATAAGGGTAAGTCAATTCCAATTGATGTAGATTCTAAAGATTTTGTGAAATTATTTAAGTCAATTACAGATAGTACTATTGTTCAGGTAAAGCTTGACAATAATGAAGAATATCAGGTTTTTATTAAGGACTTTCAGTATGATATACGCCGTGATATAATCAATCATGTAGATCTTTATGCTGTTGAGCCCGGAAAAGAAATCAATACAAAGGTTGGCTTGAAATTGGAAGGCTCTCCTGTTGGTGTTAGAAATGGCGGTATTCTTGAAACAGGGGCTACTACTATTGATGTCGTTTGTCTTCCAAAAGACTTACCTCCAAAAATTGTTGTAAATGTTGACGATTTGGATGTAAATCAAAGTTTGCATGTAAGCGATTTAAATTTATCGGATGCGGTTAAAGTTCTGACTGCACAAGATCAGGTTATTGCAACTATTAAATTTGCGGCTACAACTGTTGTAGAAACTTCCGAAGAAAGCGATGAAGAATCTGTCGCAGAAGCACCCGCTACTGAAGAAGTTGCTACCGAATAATTTATATTTAGGTGTAAGCTCTTGTTTTACACCTAAATAGTTTTATTTTATCTTTTGTAAATTATTTTAATAAATGTGTTGCAAAGAAGCGTTTTGTGAAAAAATATTGAAGAATTTCTGTTTGTTTTTTCCCGCTTTAGAGGAAGCATCGCCTAAACGGGTGCTTCTGGCTGTTTCAGGTGGTGCCGATTCGGTTGCAATGCTTTGTTCTCTTTTTGAATTAAACTCCAAGTTATCCTGTAATTTTTCGGTTGTTACCGTAAATCATCATATTCGTTCCGTTGAGGAAAATTTGCACGATGTAAATTTTGTGGTGGAGCTTTGTAACAAACTAGATGTGCCGTGTTATGTTGAAGATATTAAAGGTATTTCAGAGTATTCAAAACAGAATAAATGCGGAATTGAAGCGGCTGCACGAGACTTGCGGTATGAATGCTTTGAGCGAATTGCAAACAATATCGGTGCAGAATTTATTGCAACGGCACATACTCAAGACGATTTTTATGAAACAGTTCTGATGCGGGTATTTCAAGGCGGCACCGGTAAAAGCCTTTTGGGAATTCCTGCACGGAGGGGTAAATATATCCGTCCATTGTTGAATGTATCTCGCCATGAAATAATATCTTACTTAAAAAGCAGAAATATCGAATATTGCAATGATTCAACAAACAGTTTACCCGATTATTTGCGGAACAGAATTAGACTTTTTCTAATTCCTGCTCTTGAGGAAACTTTTCCGAATTGGAAATCAGGCATCGATAAAACAATCGAAAATGTAAAATTGGATTTTGATTTTGCAGAAAATGAATTACTTAAAAAATTGTTATCACAAAATCCGGGTAAAGATTATGACCTTAATACAGCATTGAGTAACGCATTTGTAAAAACTGAAGATTGTTTAAAATTTTCATCTGAATTATTTTTTTCGCTTGATAAAGCCTTAAAGTTGCGTGTTTTGCTGAAAGGGTTTAATTTGTTGGGTTTTAAGATGCGATTATCACATAGTTTCCTAAAACAAGCGATACAAATAAAAACCAATCAAAAAATAGAGAGTGGTAACTTAGGTGTTTTTTCCAATACTGAATATTTGACTATTTATAAAACGAGCCCTTCGGATAATTATAAAATAGGTTATTCGCTATGGGTTGAAAAAAAAGGTGTTTTTGAGTATCCTTTGGGTATAATTCAAGTGATTTCAGCATCAAATACCGATAAGGGGTTGGTTTATATTTCGGATGCAAATAATTCCTGTGGTTTGTTTGGCCCTTTTCGGTTGCCGTTTTATATTCGCTCCGTGCGTAATGGTGACAGGATAGAAATCGAACAAGGAAAGTTTAAGACTGTAAAAAAGCTGATAAATGAGTTTAAGCTGAATTCACGAAATAGGGTATTATTGCCGATAATAGAAAGAAACGGAATAGTTTTTGGTATTTACGGTGCCTCTGTAGGAGGTAAGAACCGTATAAAATTTTCCGACAGTTGAGGTAATTTTAGTGAATAAGTCAGTATTAAGGTGTTTTATTGTTTTAGCTTTTTTAGGATTTTCTGCTTTAGCATTTGCTTCAAAACCGGACTCGGTTGATTCCTTAACAGGTGTAAATAGAGTTGCCGCTTTAAATTGTTTAGAAAAGGCTTCAGTCGCTTATGAAAAAAGACAATGGAAAACAGCACTTTTTCAGGCCCAATTAGGTGGAGTATATGATGCTACATTGGCGGATTTTGCCTATATTGAGGCATTGTGTTACAAGGAATTAAATTACCCTTCTGCTGAACAATTGGAGCGTGTGGAATTTGCATGTGCTGA
Organism: Treponema sp.; assembly: GCA_002749205.1. Lineage (GTDB taxonomy): Bacteria > Spirochaetota > Spirochaetia > Treponematales > Treponemataceae > Treponema_B. The sequence goes on from PDOP01000005.1 coordinate 3,664, forward strand.
TGGAATGAATTGGAGACTGTACGACCGAAATAATGCTTTGTTGCTATGTGCAACTATATATGCCAATACCCACAGATACAAAGAAGCTTTAAATATTGCGAGCAGACTGCCATTTGTTACCGCCGACATTGACTATATTAAGGCAACTTCATTTTATGGATTGAAAAAATGGGCTGATGCCAGAAGGGTTATTTCTGAAAGCCTTGATAAATGGTCATTTGATGCACGATTTCCAAAACTATTTTTAATGGCAGAAAAAAGTAAAACGGTCGGAAATGTAAACCTTAATTTGGCAATGAAAATTTTATCCCGCCTGTATATTTGGGAAGAAGAAGACCCGTCATTTTTTGTTTTTTCTGCGCCATTTGAAACAGACGAAGCAGAAATAAAACGAAGACTTAAAATTTATCGTGAAATGTACAGACCTTTTACAAAATCTTATAATCCGAAAGACTTGTTTGTTCGCTCCTACGCATTAGTCTTGTCTCTTAAATATGGCATTATTGACGAAAAAACAGCCGTAAATGAATTTTTTAATATGAAATCTATTTGTAAGGATCCAAATACGGGCAAAAGTCTAAAAGTAAAAGCATTATATGCTGACCATCTTTACGAGCTTACTAAAATTATCGGCTTATATGAATCGCGAACAATAATATCGGAAAAACTTGCAAAATATTCTGATTGCATATTTTACGACTCAGAAAGTGATGGTGTGCTTAATTCTATTGTATTTTTTAAGGACGGCAGACCTAAAATTGCGAGTTTCGATTCAAACCAAGACGGATATTCGGATTATATTATAGACTGCAATTTTGGAATACCCGTACAGGTACTATCAAAAAAAAACGGAGTAAAAGTAAAATATGATGATTACCCTACAGTTAAATCCGTCAATTTTGAGAATAAACTTTATGTTATGCGTCCGCTTGATTTGGAATGGGCCCCTATTGAGTTGAAAACGATTTTTTTTGATATTTCCGAAAAAAAAGATTACTCCAATTTTTTTACTTTAATGCTAAAACCTAATATTTCTAGTTTGACTACAGGTGAATTATTATACTCTGCTTCTTACATTGAAAGTAAAAATCCTTTATATACCGCAGGAGCAGACAGAGTGTATCTGAATAAAGGGATTCCTATTTCTGCTGAAACAGTTTTAGACGGTAAAATTCAAGCATTGGCTAATTTCAAAAACGGATTTATCGCCTTAAAAAACATAGACCGTGATATGGACGGATTTTTTGAAACACAAGAGGTATATTCTAAAAAGGGAGAACTTGAAACCATTTCAATAGACCTTAATAAAAATAAACTTTATGAATATACTGAAAAGTATGAGCATGATGGAACCGTAAAAAAAACATGGGACAGCAATGAAGATTCGCATTGGGAAATTCGATATACAGAGTATCCTAACGGTACAGCTCAGACTGAATGGCTCCACCCGAAAACCCTCAAGCCTGTAACGGTAAACTATGCGTCTCAAATACCTCAATCCGTAACATATATGAACAATACAAGTGAAATAATCAAAGAAGACGACTTGCCGTTTTTTTGGTTAGCCCAAATACCGTCTAACAGTGAATTATTTGCAAAAGAAATAATGAAAGTTTTTAACCAAACCAATATTCCGGTTGTTTCATACAATGTACGAATTAACGGTATAAATATTTTTGCTACAAGATCGGGAGGATTTATTTTTGCGGACATTTTGGAAAATTAGCTCTTTTTTAATATTTTTTTCCTCATTATTCCTATCATGTGCCGGTACTCCAAAACCTGTGCCGAAACCGGTAAACTATTCCAGCGAATCTGCAGTTTTATACGAAGTATCTGTGGCGGAAGGTTTTGTAAAGAATAAAGAACCTGTAAAAGCATTGGTAAAAGCAAAAGTTTTACAAAACAAAACCAACGGATATTCCGCTGTTGAAAAACTCTATAAATTAGCCGTTAATTCAACCATAGAATCATTTCAAGAGGCTATTACAAAGAAAGATTGGTATTCTGCATTGATATATTTTAAATCTCTTGCATCCGTGGGCACAAGCCCCGGTAACTGGACGGAAACCAAAATCTATCAACAGCAAATGCACTCTTGGCAAAGACTTGATAACACTGTACTTGCCAACCTAAAAAACAAACCGCAACATAATGCCGGCGTGGAAAATAAAACAGCCGTCTTTGAGCGGTTACTGAAAGGAACATTAACAGTCTGGGTTGATAAAGGAATGAAAGTTGAAAAGGGGATTGCTTTTTCGGATAAAATACTCGGCTCAGGTTTTTTTATCGACAAAAAAGGATACTTTATCACAAATTATCATGTAATACAAAGCGAAGTAGACCCCGAATACGAAGGATTTTCGCAAGTTTACATAAAAGACCCGATTGACCCAAATCGCAGAATATCCGCAAAAGTAGTCGGATGGGATCCGATATTAGACCTTGCCTTATTAAAAACCGAACTCATTCCCGAAACGGTTTTTCGGCTGGGTACATCAGAAGACCTCAGTGTCGGAAGTAAAGTATATGCAATCGGCTCTCCTGCCGGACTTGAAAAAACACTCACATCGGGAATAGTATCGGCAAAAAACCGAAGACTGCTTTCATTAGGCAGCATACTGCAAATCGATGCCGCAATTAATCACGGCAATTCAGGCGGACCGCTTATAGACGAATTCGGAAATGTACAAGCTGTTGTATTTGCGGGTGTTGAACAAAATGAAGGATTAAACTTCGCCATTCCTGTTGAACTTTTAAAAATATCTTTGCCTAAAATGTTTCGTGGCGGAGAGGTGATGCACGGCTGGATAGGAGCACTCGGACATACATTGATGCCTTCGGAAATACAAGAGCTTGATGATGTAAAAGGCATCATGGTAGACTATATTCTTCCGTTGGGGGCGGCTCATCAAGCTAACATACCCGAAAACGCAATCATAACACATTACAACGGCATACGAATTGAAAAATTGCATGACCTGCAAGACCTCTTTTTAAGGGAAAATGTCGGAACGCTTGTTAAACTCAAAGGTTTTGAAAAAAACAAAGACAATAAATACAAAACAAGAGAATGGTTCGTTATGTTGCAAAAACGTCCAAAAATGCCCGGCGAAACCGTCTATCGAACAGATTCCGGATATCGCTCATTACTCCCCCTACTTGGAATGCGCCTTGAAAGTGCCGGCAAACGACATACCTACAGAATAAAATCAATCATTCCCGGAAGCACTGCAGACGAAGTTGGCTTTCTGCCCAACGACTATGTTGAGTTTAAGCGTGCAACCTTCGAGAAAGACAAAAATGTCCTCTTTTTTAGGCTTTATGCAAAAAGGCGAAAAATGGGATATATGGAAGGATTTATGGGTATGTGGGCATATTTAGACAACCCTTCGTATTTTTAAAAATATTTGAGCTGTGAAATGCTACAGCTTAAAACAAAAGCATTTTTTTTAATTCCAACATTTCACAGCTCTTGCAACCCGCGCTCGCCTTAAATCTTTTGTTTTTTTCTGAATTGGAACAATCAGCGTCTTACTTAATAGTAAGCCGCTTTTGCCGCTAAATATAATCAAACAAAAGGATATCGGCGAGCTTTACATCAGGTTAAGCGTATTTGCCTTCACTCCGGTTTTCTTCTAAATTTTACGCTTATACCCTAAATTTAGAAACCTCATCTGAAAGACTTTTGATGCTGTCTTTATTTTTATGCGTTAAGTCGGTTACTTCCTGCACAGCATTCGCTATTTGTCTGGCTCCGGCAGCCATTTCATTCATACTGTTGTTTATGGCTTGTGAAAGCTCATCAAGCGTTCTCATTTCGATTGCAACTTGTTCACTGCCGCTTAGCATTTCTTGCGAGCCTTGTTTTACTTCACTGGTTACGGCATTGACATTTTTTACGAGCGAAAGTAAAGACGAGCTTTGTTGCCTTCTGGCTGTCAGTATTTCCATCATTTCATCGTTCATAGCTTTTACATCGCTTACCTTCTCGAAAATAGAAGTAAAGGTTTCATTGATGTTTTTAGACGACTGTGAAACAGTCTCAATTTCGCTACGCAGATTTTTCAGTGTGGCTGTGATAACCTTACCTTGTACACTTGACTCTTCGGCAAGTTTACGGATTTCATCGGCAACAACGGCAAAACCTTTGCCGGAATCTCCTGCGTGGGCTGCCTCGATTGCCGCATTCATAGCCAAAAGATTTGTCTGGCTTGCAATGTTTTGTATGATTGCCGTTGCCTCCAAAAGACTTCCCGATTCTTCGGTGATTTTTTCTACCTCTTTACCGGAAATAGTTATAACATCTTTTCCTTTCGAGGATTCTTCTACCAGCTTGCTAATAAGCTCTGTGTTCTTGGTAAGAACTTTTTTGGAATTATCGCTTGTTTGTTCACTTACAGTGATAACATCTACCAGATCTTTTATACTTATCGCTTGTCGGGTTATACCGCTGTTAAGTTGGTTGATGGAGCGGGTAATCTGCTCCATTGTTGCCGATGTTTCGGTTACGCTGGTGGTTTGGTTTATAATCTGGTCTTTTACTCCTCGAATATTTGCACTTATTTGGTTTACGGAGCTTGCTGTTTCGTCCATATTGGTTGAAAGCTCCTGACCTGCCGTGGACATATTTTCGGTATTATTTAAAACAGATTTTATGGAAAGCCCGATTTTTTTGATTGTTTGATTAAAATAGTTTGACAGGTCTGATATTTCATCTCTTCCCGTTACCGGCAATCTTACAGTTAAGTCTCCGTCTCCGTGTGCTATGTTTTTTAAATGTGCAACTACCTTGATAATCGGGTGTGTAATTTTTTTGACCAGAATATATAAAACTGTGAGTATAATAAAAATTGCTATGGCACAAGATGTAAAAAAAGCAAAAAGCATTTTATGAACAGGTGCCATAACTTCATCTACCGGAACAGTAAGAACATACCTCCAGTTTGTATTGGTTACAGGTTGCGTAATACAATAACAATCTTTGCCGTTGATATTGTATTCAAAAAATTCTTTATTTTTTGAAAGCAGCTTTTTTCCGAAGTCGGCAAATTTTCCGTCTTCTATTTCAAAGATGTTTTGTTTTGCGGTATAGTCGTTGTCTACAACAAAGCCGCCTTTACCGGTGATTATCGATGCCTTTGTTCCCGAATAGGCAAAAATTTCTTCTTCAAGTATTTCTTTTAGCTGACTTAAACTAAAGTCTATTGCTATAACGCCTTTCAGCTTACCGTTGATTCTATTTGCTTTTGCAAGTGCTATTGTTGGCTCATTTGTGGCACCGGAAATATAAATTTCAGATGCAAAAAAGCCTTCGGTTTTTTCGGCTCCAATATACCATGGTCGTGCTAAAGCATTCCAATCGCTGTCGGGTACCCAGCCTGAGCCGTCTATAAATGTTGCATCGCTGTAGGCATAATATACATCTTGAAACGCAGGATTGGTTTGGGTTACATTTTCAAGTGAAGTTTTAAGATTGGTGTATTCTCTTGAATTAAAATCCAATGCAGCGTTTACGGATTCAAGTGTGTTGGTTGCCTGTACCAGATTGAGCCAAATTTGAGCACTTGCATGTTTGGCGGTTAAAATCATTTTTTCCTGTACATTTTTTTCTAATATTTTAGAACTCCATATACCGAAAAAAAGCATTAAAAAAAGAAAAACTATAACAAAAAGCGGAATTAACAGCCCTAGAAATTTTGTTTTTATCTTCATAAATATATCCTCCCATAAGTTTATTTCTATGTGTAAGCGGCGGGTAAATTTTTAAAATATGTTTAAGTCGACTTTTATAATTAACTTTACGATTAAAGTAATATCTTTTATTTTTTAATACCCTGTGCCTGTTCATTATAATAAAATTTTATATAATATTCAACAGGAATTTTAAATATTTTTTTGATTTTTTTTTGATTTAAAAGCGGGGTAAAAAAAGAAATCCGGAGTGCTTTCATTTCGCTCAAATACTGTTGTGGCGAGCGCCGTCTATCCTTTTGCTCGATTGTTTTTTTAAGTAAAGGTGGTTGGAGCGACAGCGGAAAACACCGCTTATTTTGCAAAAAAGAGCAAAAGATTATGCGGCGGGAGCGGGTTGCAGAGAAATCACACAAAATGTGTGATTTCTTTTTAGTTAAATTTACTGAAGCTAAAATAAATTTGAATTTATGGCTTGATTTTTTTTTTATAAAATATTAGAATTCGGTTTCTTTTATTTTAGATTAGTTTGGAGTAGAAATTATGGGAAAAAGGATTGTAATTGCGTTGGGCGGAAATGCGTTGGGTAAAAATTTGGAAGAGCAACGAAAGGCTGTTAAGTTGACTGCGAAGCCTATTGCTGATTTGGTTGAGGAAGGAAATGAGGTGATTATTTCGCACGGTAACGGCCCGCAGGTTGGCATGATTCATATTGCGATGTCCGAGCATCATAAAGCAAATCCTGCAACTTCGCCGGCGGATTTGGCTGTGTCTGTTGCAATGAGCCAGGGTTATATCGGATCTGATTTGCAGGCTGCTATAAGGCAGGAGCTTTTGGACAGGGGTATTAAAAAACCGGTCAGTACGATTGTTACTCAGGTTGTTGTCGATAAAAATGATCCGGCTTTTAAAAAGCCAACAAAGCCTATTGGCAGTTTTATGAGTAAGGAAGAAGCCGATGAGCTTATTGCCAAGGGTGAGCCTGTTGTAGAGGATGCAGGAAGGGGGTATCGCAAGGTTGTTGCGTCTCCAAAGCCTGTTGAAATTGCAGAAATTGAAACTGTAAGAGCCCTTTCAAATGCAGGGCAGGTTGTCATCACTTGTGGTGGCGGCGGTATTCCAGTGGTAAAGGATGGCAATTTTTTAAAGACAATTCCTGCCGTTATCGATAAGGATTTCGCAAGTGCAAAACTTGCTGAAGATTTGGATGCGGATTGTTTGATTATTTTGACTGCTGTTGAAAAGGTTGCTGTTAATTTTAATAAGCCAAATCAGGAGTGGCTGTCAGAGATTTCTGTTGACAGGGCAAAAGAGTTAATCGCTGAGGGGCATTTTGCGCCTGGCTCAATGTTGCCTAAAGTTGAAGCCGCGATGAGTTTTGCGGAAAACAAAAAAGGCGGTTTTGCGTTAATTACTTTGTTGGAAAAAGCAAAAGACGGTATTGAAGGCAAAACAGGTACCATTATTAAAATGTAGATTTGAGTAAATTGCACTTCTTGATTGAAGATTAACGGGCATTTTGTAAAAATTAAATTTTTACAAAATGCTTTTTTTATTTTTCGCCCATCAGCTGTTTTAGTTCAAGCATTTCGTTTAGAAGCTCTGTTCTGCCTTTTTTGCTCAGCTCATCGGGAAGCATTTCTTTGCTGGTGCATTCAAGTGCGGCAACTATGTTTTGCAACTCTATTTCGTATGGGTAGGTAGGCGGTATAAAATCGGCGATTGTTGCCAGTAAGTCTTTTGTTGTAATCATAACTCGGTTTTCCGATGATGCCTGCATTCTGGCACGGACTAGTATTGATTCAATGTCTGCACCGGATACTGAAAATTTAATCGAGCGAACAATTTTTGCAAAGTCAACTTCGCTGCCTTTAATTCTGAGTTTTTTTTGCAATGTTTTGAAAAGCTCAATTTTTTCATTGGTGTTTTGCGGGTAAAATAATGCAAGATGTTCTTCTGCACGTCCTTGTCGTTTTAGGTCAATAGGTATTAAGTCGGGGCGGGATGTGATTAAAAACCAGATGATTTTTCCCCTGTATTCGGTATTGCCCATGAAGTTAATTAATTGTGCGACAAGTCCTGCGTTTTCAGTAGGGGCATCTTTTCCCCGCCCGCCGGCTAAAATCATATCGGCCTCATCAATCATTACCGCTACAGGCGACATTGCTTTTAGGATTGTAAGTATTTTTTCCAAGCCGGATTCTGCGGAGTCTTTCCATCTTGATTGCAGGTTTTTCAGTTTGACCATTGGAACACCAATTTCGTTTGCAAATGCGGAAACCATGAATGTTTTTCCCGTGCCAATAGGCCCTGCGATTAGATAACCCATTGGCATAACTTCAATACGCCCTGTTTTTAATGCCTTTGCCGCCAGTTTAAATCGCTTTTTTACGAATTCGTGACCTGCAATGTAATCAAGGTTGTGCTGTGTTAAAACAAATTCCAAAAGCCCGGCCGCTTCGGCTTCAATCATTTTGCGTTTTTTTTGAGTTAAGTAGTCTATCGTTATCGGCTTCTCATCTTGAAATGCTTCGCCAATCAATTGTTTTAAGTTAAATAAATTCAGCCCCGATGAAAGTTTTCCCAAGGCTTCCACGCAAACACCTCTGTCCAATATCAGGTCTAAGTCTTTATCTTTTTTGTTTTTAATTGATCTTAAATAGTTGGTTCTTGTTTCTTCATCGGGCAATGGTATTTCTATTTTTACGGTTGTCGGAGAAGCGACAAGCCGGCAGTTTACATCGTTCAAATTTTCCGTAAGCATAATTATGGAAATGTCTTCGTCTGTGAATTTTGGGTCGTGAGACCATTTATGAAATGTAACAAAAGAATACCGGTCTACTTCATCAAGTTTACTGATTTCTGCGGCGGGAACAACTGCTTCGGCATAATCGATGATTAAAATAATTCGTAAGTTATGCCCGATTTTTTGCATAAAGTATGTTTCCAAAAATCTAAATGCTTCAAACGGATTTCGGGAAAAGAAATTTTTTGGATCTTCATTGGGGAAAAGTTTGCTCATAGTATTTATATAATCTTTGCGAACTTCTTTTAAACAAAAAGAAATGCCGGTTGACTTATTATAAAAAATAATTATGTCTTTGTTTCCAAAAATTACTTCGGCAATGTAGTCTTGAATTCGGACAAACATAAACTGTCCCGCATCTATTTTGTGTGGCAAAAAATCTCTTATGTTACCGTGAACTAAATACAGGTTTGTTGTTTTGGAGCAGTACTTAATTGAAAGTTCTTGCGACCAAGGTGCCATATTATCTATAGTATCCCTGTTTTGCTTAATTAAATGCTGATTATTCATTTTATCCCACCTTAAAAAGAGTTTACCGCAAAATTTGCAAAAAATCAAGTATACGCATTAAATCATGTTAAATCTAACCGAAAAAACAATTTTCAAAATCGCTTGTGGCAATTTCAATTACGAGCTTGAAAACTTTTGTTTCATAGCTTCAAACATATCGGCAATGTTTTCTTGCTTGCTTTTAATATCAGGCTCATGATAAGTTACCAGCTCAACGGGAATTTCTTGAATGAAGCGGGAGGGTTCGCATTCTACGCTCATCTTCATTTTGTTTCGCGTCCTGCAACTGGTTAAATAAAGTTTATCCTGAGCACGGGTAATTGCAACATAAAAAAGCCGCCGCTCCTCTTCAATGTTGGATTCTGATTCTTCTAAACTGCGGGCATGAGGAATTATATCTTCTTCGACACCTGCGATGAAAACCACGGGAAACTCTAAGCCCTTCGATGCGTGGATTGTCATGATATTGACCTCTCCTTTATCCTCTTTACTCATATCATCTCTGCTTAATAATGTAATACGATTAAGATAATTATAAAGTGTCGGGTTTAGGGTGTCGGGGTTTTTCTCCCATTCGTCAATCGATTGAATTAAATGCTCGATATTTAAAAACTTAAACCGTGCGGCTTTTTCGTTTTTTTGATATTCCTGATTAAGATAATCAAAATATTTAATTGACTCAACAAGTTTGCGAACCTTTTGTGCAAGCCCGCTTCCCGATAAAAGTTTTTTACGCTCATCTGTAATTAACTCCGTAAAAGCGACAAGATCCGACAAGCTTTTTTCGCGGACGGTTTTATCTGATGTATGCAGAAGTTTATTGATTGCAAATCTGAGTGTGCAATTGTTTTCGGTTGCAATTTCCGAAATAAGCTCAATAGTTTTTTTACCGATACCACGGCGGGGAGTGTTTATAATTCGCAAAAGATTTACATCATCATCAGGATTTGCTATTACGCGTAAATAACTGATAACATCTTTTATTTCTTTGCGCTGAAAAAAACTTGTGCCGCCTGACATTCTATAAGGAATGTTTGACTCCAAAAAAGATTCTTCTAACGGACGGGTTAAACTGTTTGTTCTAAGCAGAACGCCGAAATCGGAATAACTTCGGTTACCGTGAAGCCTTTCGGTTAAAATGCTTTCTGCAATAAAATCCGCTTCGGCAGTTTCATTTTCGGGAATAAAAATTTGAATTGGTTTACCCGAGCCGTTTCCCGACCAGAGTGCTTTTTCTTTTCGGTTTGTATTGTTTGCAATAACACCGTTTGCGGCGGCGAGAATTGTTTCAGTGGAGCGATAGTTTTGCTCCAATTTTATTTCAAGCAAATTTGGAAAGTCTCGCTCAAACATTTTAATATTTTCAAAATTGGCACCGCGCCAAGAATAAATTGACTGGTCATCATCTCCTACAACGCAAATGTTTTTATCGGCAATGAGCTTCATAAAATTGTATTGTTGAATACTTGTATCCTGAAATTCATCGACCATAACATATTTGAACCTTTGCCGATACTGCTCCAACACATCCGGGTGATTTTGAAAAAGCCTGATTGGAAGCACAATCAAATCATCAAAGTCAACTGCATTATACAACTTCAAACAGGACTGATACTCATTATAAAGCTCTTTGTAAATCACCTGTGAATTGTCCCAAGTTTTTATACCCGTCTTAATTTGCGAAAACAAACTGCTGATTTTATAAACATCTAAAGCATCTTGCGAAAATTTTAATTCGCGCGCGCAATCTTTAATCAACTGATTTTTATCCGTCTCATCGTAAATACTGAAATTCGCACGCCAGCCGAGCTCTTGAATATGCTCACGCAAAACCTGCACACCAAAAGCGTGAAAAGTACTTACATTCAAATTTTGCAACTTCAATCCGGTTAAATCTTTCACCCTATCACGCATCTCTCGTGCGGCCTTATTCGTAAAAGTCAACGCCAAAATATGCGACTGCGGAATACCGTGCGACAACATATTTGCAATTCTAAAAGTAATAACCCGCGTCTTTCCCGAGCCCGCACCTGCAATAATCAACACTGCCCCGTCAATTGACTCGACAGCCTTTAATTGTTCGGGGTTTAACTCATTTTCTAAATTCATGGCTCATGATAATAACATAAACAACAAAAATATAAAAGACATTTTCATAAATTTGTCGCTAACGCTCTGTAACCCGACGGGCGAGCATAATCTTTTTTTTGCTTCTTAAAATTTTTTTCAAGCAATGTTTCTTGCGAAAATTGCCAATGAAAATAATCGGGGCAAAAAAAAGGATAGACTTCGCCCGTCCACGCACGCGCTAAACGAGTTGACGAGAAAAATCAAAAAATGATTTTTCTCTGCTACTGTCCGGTGTTCTTTTAAGTTTAACGAAGCAAAGCCCCGGTTTTTATTTAACCACCAAACTAAATGCGCCCGTAAGTTTTCAGCATATCGCGTATTATAAAGGTCTGTTTTTGTAAATCCGCAAATTGGGCTTCAGTCATTCGCCAAACCCAACCTCCCGTTTTAGACGGGTGATTCATACGAGCCTTATCGTCTAAATTTAAAAAATCCTGCACAGGGGCAATTGCGATTTTGGCAATGCTTGCAACAATACTTTGAATACAGGCAAATGAAAACTCATCTTTGTTTTTTATGTTTAGATATTTTAATGCGAATTCTATTTCCTGCTTATCTGCATAGTTAAGCCAACCTTGCATTGTCGAATTATCATGTGTGCCTGTATATGCAACACAATTGGTTGTAGTAAAATTATGCGGTAAATATTCGCTTTCGGCATTCGGATTAAATGCAAACTGCAAAACTTTCATGCCCGGGTATCCTGTGTTATCTCTTAATTTTAGCACAGCATCGTCTAACAAGCCTAAGTCTTCGGCAATTACAGGGAGGTGCCCCAATTTTTTTTCTAAGCTCTTAAAAAACGAAATACCCGGCCCTTTTTTCCACGAGCCGTTTTTTGCAGTTAAATCGCCTGAAGGTATAGCCCAAAATGATTCAAACCCCCTGAAGTGGTCAAGTCGCAAATAATCGAATAATTGCAGATTGCATGAAATGCGTTTTAGCCACCATTCTTGGTTTGTTTCTTCCATATATCGCCAATTATACAAGGGGTTACCCCATAACTGCCCGTCAGCACTGAAATAATCGGGAGGGCAGCCTCCGACAAAAGTCGGCATTCGGTTTTCATCGAAGAGAAAACATTCGGGTTGTACCCAACAATCCGCACTGTCGTGTGCACTGTAGATAGGTAAATCCCCGATTATTCGAACGCCCTTACTGTTTGCATATTCTTTTAACGCAAACCATTGCTTCAAAAAAAGCCATTGCACGAATTTGTGAAATTCAATTTCAGAAAAATGTTTTATTTTAAATTTTTCTGTTTCAACTGTGTCGCGAAATTTAACGGCTTTTTCCTGCTCATACCAAGGGGCTCGGTTGTGCGTTTTCATTGCGGCAAAAAGGGCGTAGTCTTCAATACCAGATTTAAAGTGTTTTGCTTTTGTGTTAAAAAATTCGTTTATTTCGGATCGCTCGCTTTTTATAAATGCTTTTCGCAAAACAGAAAAGCGGTTTTGATATAGCTTTCCAAAATCAACTTTATCGGGTGAATTGCCAAAATCCGCATCGGCTAAATCTTCGGCGGTTAAAAACCCTTCGTTTTTAAGAATGGTTAAATCAATTAAGTACGGGTTTCCGGCAAATGACGAAAAACACTGATATGGCGAATCACCGTAACCTGTCGGACCCAATGGTAAAACCTGCCAATATTTAAAACCTGCTTGAGAAAGAAAATCAATAAATTTAATTGCGGCATTTCCGAATGTGCCAATTCCGTATTTTGAAGGCAGGCAAGTAATGTGCATCAATATGCCTGCACCGCGCTCATTTAAATTTTCGCTTTTCAAATTTGTATTCATAGTTAAAAAAAAGTATAATTGAAAGCCCGAATATTTTCAATAGCTTAAGCCTGCGTGAAGTTAAGATAAAAATCCTGACCTGATATGCAATTTTGGTTAGCCTGATGTAAAGCCCGCCGTTATCACGATATTTCTTAAGACATCCCTATCGGAGGGTAATAATCACCCGTCCTGTGTAATTATTACCCTTGTTTACTTTAGGTGGACGTTCTGTCCACCGGTGTTAGAGCTACTTGTAAAAAGTTCATTACTTTTTACAAGTACTCAAAGCGGCTCACAATGTGAGACGCTGATTAAATTTTTTTCAGTAAAAAACAAAAGATTTAAGGCGGGCGCGGGTTGCTACAAAACTTTTATAGTTTTATTTGGCTTACAATGTCGGTCAATTTTTTTAAGCCGGCTTTGTTTTCGGCGCTGATTTCCGTGATTGATTCGATTGTGGATTTGATTTGGTTCGCACCTTCAAGAATATCTTTTGTGCTGTAGTCGATTTGCTCGGCTGAGCGGGCTAAGTTTTCCATTGCGCCGGTTACAGCGTTGCTTCCCGAAAGCATTTCTTGAGAGCTTGTTTTAACTTTGCCTGTGATTTCGGTTATGTTTTTTATGCCTTTTAGAACTTCTTCGCTGCCTTGAGTTTGCTGAACCATGGCGTTTGTAATTACCTGCTCTTCGTTTTTTACGGTTTCGGTTAGTTTGAAGATTTCGGTAAATTGAGACTGCATTTCTTTTGAAGATGCGGCTATGCTGTCGATTTCGCTTTTTAATCCGTTCAGTACTTGGCCGATTTGCTTTGCCTGTAAACTGGATTGCTCGGAAAGTTTTCTGATTTCGTCCGCAACAACCGCAAAGCCTTTTCCGGCATCGCCTGCATGGGCTGCTTCTATCGCCGCATTCATAGCGAGCAGGTTCGTCTGGCTTGCTATGCCTTGAATTACGGTGCTGGTTTCAATCAAACTTCCTGAGGCACTTGCTATTTTACGGGAAAGCTCTGCGGAGTTTTCCGCAACGGTCATTATGCTTCGGGTTTTTGCTTCCAGCTCTGTAATAGAGTTTGAGTTGTTTTTTAAAATTGAATCGATGGAAGAAGTGTTTGCAACCATTTCTTCTATTGATGCACTCGACTGAATGACCGTGCTTGATTGCGTTTCAATGTTTTTGTCCAGTGCTTCGAGGTTTTGAATAATTTGTGAAATTGACGATTGTGTTTCTATAATTTCCGTGCCTTGTTTTTCTATCATGCTGTAAACCTGCTGAATGTTTTCACGGATTCGCTTTACCGTACTGTTTGTTTCAGTTGTTGTGTCGGCAAGTTTTTCGCCAAGTGCTGCACTTCCATCGCTGCTTTTTTCTATTGCTCTTATTATATCCGTGTTGGTATGTAAAAATCCGTTTAAAGCCTGTATCATATAAGCCGCTTCATCACGGCTTTCAATCGGAAGGTCGTCTATTCTGTAATCGCCTTGTGAAATAAAGTCGATAAACTCTTTTGCGGATATAATTCGTTTTGTTGTAGCTCTTAAAGAAAACCACATCAGGTCAAAAAATACGATTATAAATGAAATGACCGTTATGGGTAATATTACTTTAAGAAGAAGTTGGCGGTTTGTAAAATCCGTGTGTCTGTGATAAACAAGAGTGCCTATCAATATAAAAGCGAGACCTATAATCGCAAAAAATCCTGTCAAGCCTATTTTTAATGTAACTGAAAGACCTTCCTGAACTTCCGCCAGTTTTATGTTTTTAAGTTTTGCTTCAAAACGAATGTTCATGTTAGCGTAGAAAAACAGTGAGAACAAATAAATACTGCCGGTTGCAAAAAGAAAGAATACCAATCTTATGTTTTCTATGCCTTCGGGAAGTATACCCGAAAAAGCTATTAACGCCGCCCATAGATTACCGCCCAAAACAGGCACCAAAAGTGAAAATCGCTGAAACTTGGGAATGCTTTTTTGTGCCGCTTTAAGGTCTTCCTGATAGTTTTGAATTGTCTTTAAAATTGTGAAATACTTAATTATTGGCATAGTAATCATAAAAGCAATCATCCCCAAACTAATTGGGTGGAATAATATCGATGGGCTGAACTTTACTTTTGTAATAAAAGCCATAACAAACATTGCAAAAAAATAAATACAATGGGTGATAATGTCGTTAGTAAGTGTTGATAAAAGGTTGATTTTTTCATTTTTCATAAATTCCCTCCGCATATAAAGAAAAAAAAGGCCGCATAAATTGTAAAATTAGCTTTTGGGCAGAAAAATGTTTGTTAATCCATCTCTACCATTATATATTATACCATATAAATTCTTAAAAATCAAGAATTTTTTAAATAAATGGGGAAATTGCAAAAGTAGTAACATTTAGGCAAAATATATTAAAGAAAAAAAATAATAAAGCAGATACCATCAATATGGATTATTACACACTTTACAAAAACAGTAAAGCCCCTTTTGTTATTCGCAAAGAAATGATTGTATATGCACTAGAACATGGCAATAAAGCTACTGCACGGAAATTTGAAACTATCGTAAAAACAGTAAGGAAATGGCGAAAGAGATGGGACGCAAAAAAAGTAAAGGACTAAAAGACTTATCAAAGAAACCTAAAAACAGCCCCAAAGAGATGAAAAAATATTGGCAATTCAAAATTAAGGATATAGCAGAAAAAGTAACGGCTGATAATAAACGCATCAACGGGGCAATGACAAAAAAAGCCTTGAAGAAAATATTGGTTATGTAAGTCAAAATGCCATAATTTTTTATGCCGGCATTCATGAAAATATCAGAATGTTCGATGAAAATATTTGCGATGAGCAAATTAATTCGGCATTGAAAAAGGTCGGAATGTATGAGCGTATTCAAGCATTACCCGATAAACTGGATTATGTTTGCAAAGATGATGGCAGTAATTTTTCAAGCGGTGAAACTCAGCTTTTAGCCTGTGCAAGATTGTTTTTAAAAAATAATAAAATTGTTATTTTAGACGAGTCAACTGCCAAAATTGATAAACAAGAGGAAGAAAAACTTAGAATAGCTTTTAATGAATTGATAAAAAACAAAACAGCATTTTTAATTGCGCATAGAACAGAAACGCTAAAAGATGCAGATATTCAATTGCCGGTAAAAAACGGAAAAGTGCAGCATTAAAAGAGGAAGGTATCAATGAATAAAAAGAGACAAGCAACATGAGCCACTTGCAAAAGTCGGTTACTTTAGCAAGCACCTTAAAAATAAGCTTATTTCATTGTGCTTTTTGATATATTTTAAGAAGAAATTACAAAACTCGTCCGGCTTTTGCAATTTCCTCCATTAAAAGAAGCTCAATCCATTATTTCCGTGTCTTGGTTTTTTCTAAAAAAACATCCATATTTTTGTTTTTCGGCTTTTATTTCAGCATTTTTATTTCAATTTACGGCAGGCTTATTTCCGGCTTTTATCGATAAACAGTTTTTTTGATTTTTTGAAAATAAAATTGATGTGCCTCTTGGTATTTGGTTAATACTTATTTTATTGACAGCTCGGTTTGTACTTTTATTGTTCGGCTTTATTACTTTAATGTTTAGCTGGCTGTTTAGAATTAAAATTAGAAATGCTTTTATTGATAATATGCTATCATCAATTTTACTTCGTCCGAAAAATTTTAATTTAGATGAAGGTATTGGTGAAACTGCTTTTAAGTTTAGAAGTGATCTTCAAGAAATAAGTTTTTTATTAACAACGGATATTCCCCGCTTTGTAACAGCGGCTGTTATTGCGGTTATAACATTGGTAATTATGATTTCCATTAACGTTGTTTTTACGATTGCAACGGTTATACTGATTATCTTGAATATAGTTATTCTTAAATTTATGCTTTCTAAAATAGGGCAATGGCGGGAAAAGCAATTAAACGCCGCATCATTTTCATCAGGACATATTACTGCATCATTAAAAGCCGTTCAGGAAATAAAAACCAATCATAAACAAAAGTGCTTTGTAAATGAATATTTCAGGCGGTGTCTCAGGCGGACAAATGCAAAGAATAGGACTTGCAAGGGCATTGATGGGCAACCTGAGTTGCTAATTTTAGACGACTGCTTTACAGCGATAGATAACAAAATTGCAACTGCGATAAGAAAAAATATTGCAAGTATAGAAAACCTAACTGTAATTGAAATTGTGAATAAGCCGGTGGAACTCGATAAAGCAAAAATAATTCGTTTTTGATTGTTCAATTATATTTTTAAATTTTACAAAATAAAAATCAAAATGATTTTTATTTGGCAACCCGCTCGCACCTTAAATCTTTTGCTCTTTTTTGTAAAATAAAATAAGAGGTGTTTTCCGCTCTCGCTCCAACCACCTTTACTTAAAAAACAATCGAGCAAAAGGATAACGGTGCTCGCCAAATCAGGCTAAACTACTTGCTCAAAACGCCGGTATTCTGCCCCTCGTCAGGCGGATACTGAGCTTGTCGAAGCACGGTAACCGCTTATCGAAGCACGGGAACCGCCTGCATGTTTTTTAAAGTATGAACATCATTAAAAATTTTAGACCTACTCTTATAATAACCAGAACTGCCAAAGAAATACTTAAACCTGCAGTTACCGACAACATTTTTTTAGGCGCAAAAAATCTTGATATCCGTGTTACAATTGGCATGATAAAGCCGTCAATGGATTGCCAGAATGGTGAATAAGAGGAGCGGTTTAAAAGCTCGTATATCAAACGCACAACCACGATTACTATCAATATGGTTATCATAAAACCTATGAACGAAAAGATTATCGCTATAATCATCATTACAATATTTCTTGCACTTGGTAGTGTTCCCCGTCCAAGCTCTTCAAATATCATTTGTAAAATCGAAAGTGAGCCGATGGCGAATATTGGCGATAAATCCATAATGCCGACTCTTGTAAAGGGCAAGCTCCTGAACATATCCAAAAACGGATCACATATCATTCTAAAAAAACGACCTACCGAAGTGTGAAGTATCTCCGGCATCCACGACATAAAAATCCTAACAATACACAGCAACGAGTAAATGCTTATTGCCGTTGCTACGGCCCTAAAAATATTTCCCAACATTATTTTCTCCTTATTTTATTTATCATAATTTTATTCTTTCCATACATTTGTTACGCCATTTTGCATGGACAGTTTATTTAAAAATTTATCATCAGACGGCACTTTTATGTTTTGAGGTATTTGTATTATAAAACCTTTTATGGTGTGATTTAAATGGACAAAGACATTACAGGTTCCGCTACTGTCATATAAAATATTCTGTAAATCTTTTAAATTCTGTTCTGAAGCCATTTTGCTGTCAATTTCGATATGAACTTCCGAAATGGACTTTTCTTTCAGCTCAGTTAAAGGAATAATCTTTTCTACTAAAAAAGACGGCTCTCCGTGCTTTGTGTCAATTTTACCGGTAACAGCGCAAACGGTTTCAGGAAGGGCAAAGATTTTGTTTTGAGTCCATACATTCGGAAAAAACAATAGTTTAATTGTTCCGTTTAAATCTTCAAACTGCCCGAACGCCATTGGATTCCCTTTTTTTGTTGTATACGGACTTACTTCGGTTAGCATTCCGGTAATGGTGTAAATCTTGTCTTTTTGTGCCTTTTCAATATGGCCTAAATTAAGGTTTGCGGATTTTTCAATTATGGTTTTGTATTTTTCAAGCGGGTGCCCTGAAATGTAAAAGCCCATTAATTCTTTTTCTTTTCGAAGTTTTTCACTCTGTGGCCAATCGGGCATCTGTTTAAATTCATATTTAGCGTATTCATCTATTCCTGCGGATTCAAACAAACTTGCTTGTCCCATGTTTTGCTCTTTATTTTTTTTGTCTGCGTATGAATATGCTCCTTCAAGGTTTGTAAGAAGTGTCGGGCGGTTCATATCAATATTGTCGAAACATCCGGCGTTGATTAAATTTTCAAGCGTTTTTTTTGTTACGGTTTGCAGGTTTACTCTTTCGATTAAATTCATAAATGATGTGTACTCACCGTTTTCATTTCGCTCTCTTGATATCTGTTCTGCGGCGGCTTCTCCTACGCCTTTAATTCCGATTAAGCCGAATACAATATCACCGCCGGAAACCGAAAAAACGGGTTCTGATTTGTTTATATCCGGCGGAATAAGTTTTAATCCGTTTTTTTTAACCGTTAATATATAATTGTTTAATTTGTCGGTTGAATTAATTTCGTTGGTTAAGTTTGCCGCCCAGAATTCCGCAGGGAAGTGTGCTTTTAAGTATGCTGTCCTGTAAGCCAGCACAGAATATGCCGCCGCATGACTTTTGTTAAAGCCGTACTTTGAAAACGGGATAAGTATGTTAAAAATTTCTTCTGCTATTTTAGCATCGAAGTTTCTTTCGACAGCTCCTTTTATGAATTTTTCATAATGTTTAGCCATTTCATCGGCTTTTTTCTTTGACATGGCTCTTCGCAACATATCTGCCGCACCGAGCGAATATCCCGCTATTTTTTGAGCGACCTGCATAACCTGTTCTTGATAAACAATAACTCCGTATGTTTCTTTTAAGATTGGCTCCAGACAAGGGTGTGGATATTTGATTTGTGAGTGATCATGCTTTGATTTTATAAACTGGTCAATGAACTGCATCGGGCCGGGTCTGTACAAAGCATTTAATGCAATTAAATCCGATATTGTGGTAGGCTTGGCCCTTTTTAATATATTCTTCATGCCATCGCTTTCAAACTGAAACACAGCCTCTGCGTGTCCATCGCAAAGCATCTTGAAAGTAAGCTCATCATGCTCATTTGCATTTTCCACCGAAAAATCGGAATATTCTCCGCCGCGGGCTCTTATTAAATCTTCAGTGTGTTTTATTAAGGTCAAAGTTTTTAATCCCAAAAAGTCCATTTTGACCAAGCCACAGTCCTCAAGTTTGTCCATTGTAAACTGGGTGGCAACTTTTCCGGTTGAAGAATCTTTATAGACAGGCACATAATCAGGTAACTCTGTTTTACCGATTACAATACCTGCGGCGTGTAAACTTGTATTTCGGTTTACATCCTCCAATTCCATTGCAATTTCAAAAAGCTCTTTGTAACCGGGATTATTTGCAAATTCCTGCATTTCAGGAACATACTTAATTGAAGTTTCAAGTGTTACCTTTTTGACATCAGGGTGTGGGGGCTTGTCGGGAATAAATTTAGTGATGGCATTTACTTCACTTAAAGGGATTTCCAAAACCCTTCCAACATCTTTAATGACAGCCTTTGCCTTTAATGTACCGAATGTTATAATTTGCCCGACACTTGCATCACCGTACTTTTGGCGAACATAATCAATAACTTCCTGTCTTCTTTCAAAACAGAAATCGACATCAAAGTCGGGCATGGAAACACGCTCAGTATTCAAAAACCTTTCAAAAAGGAGATTGTATTTCAACGGGTCTATATCGGTAATTCCTAAAGCATAAGCTATAATCGAGCCTGCCCCTGAGCCTCGTCCCGGTCCAACAGGAATATTACGCTCTTTTGCCCAATAGATAAAATCCCAAACAATCAAATAGTATCCGACAAAGTCCAACTTTATAATTATACCAAGCTCATATTCTGCCCGCTTTTTTATTTCATCTGTTATTGTTTCGTATCTTGTTTTTAGGCCTTCAAAAACCAAGTGGCGAATATAATCCTCTTTTGCCGAAAAGTCCAAGGGTATTTCGTAAACCGGCAGTAACGCACCCGGTTTAGGGATTTTCAAATCGCACATTTGTGCAATTCGCACCGTGTTTAAAATAGCTTCGGGATATTCGGGAAAAAGCGATGCCATCTGCTCTGCACTTTTTAAATAGAATTCGCAGCCTTCAAACCTCAATCGGTTGGGGTCATTTCGGGTTTTCTTCATTCCGATGCACATTAACACATCATGAGCAATATAATCCTGCTGTTCAACATAATGGACATCATTTGTGGCGACAAGCGGAATACCCAATTTTCGTGCGATTGAAACTAACAGCGGGTTTACTTTTTTTTGATTGTCTAATCCGTGGTATTGCAATTCGATAAATAAATTGTCGGCTCCAAAAATGCGAAGATATTTTTTTAAATGCTTTTCTGCTTCATCGAATTTGTTTTCAAGCAATAAAACCGGAAGCCTTCCCGCAAGACACGCCGTTAAACAAATCAGTCCTTCTGAATACTTTTCCAAAATTTCATCGTCAATGCGGGGCTTGTAATACATACCCTCCGTATAACTCAAAGATGAAAGTCGCATCAAATTTCTGTAACCGGTTTCATTCTTTGCCAGTAGAATTAAATGATAATAACGCCTGCCGTCAACTTCCTTTTTGTCAAAACGACTTTCAGGTGCAATGTAAAACTCACTTCCGATAATCGGCTTAATTCCTTGCGTAATGCATTCATTTTCAAAATCCACAACCCCGAACATATTTCCGTGGTCAGTAATTGCCAAAGCCTTTTGTCCTAAATCCTTCGCTTTTTTAACTAACTTTTTAATTTTTGCCGCACCGTCTAAAATCGAAAAATCGGTGTGAGTGTGCAAATGAACAAAATCAACAGACATGAGCCTATTATAATATCTTTTTAAGGTGCAGTCAAGGGAATGAAAAGTAATTTTTTTTTAGCTTACGCCAACCTGCGGGCTCGCATAACCTTTTGCCCTTTACTGAACAAACATCAACAACGCTTCTTCTGCCGGCGAAGGTTGTTTCTTTTTAAGTTTAATCGGGCAAAAGTGTAGACTTCGCCCGTCTAAATCAGGTTAAACGGATAGAATTTCATGCAGCTTGTTTTGCCTGATGTTGCGACCGATGTCTTTTTTCCGTCCGATTGATTTTAAAGAAAAGCCGGTTGGAGCGAGAGCGTAAAACGGCGATTAAATTTTTTAAAGAAGAGGGCGGAAAATTATGCGAGGGAGCGGGTTGCAGATGTGAAATGTTGATTTAAAATAAGAAAAATATTGTTTTACATACCCAACATTTCACATCTATAAATATTTTTTTTTATAAATAATTTTTTTATAATGCCGATATTTATTCAAAGGAAGAAAAGGACGGCTTTTATGGAACAGAAAAAAATTTTATGGGTAATTTTGACCATTACGGCTTTTGTTGTAGTTGTTTTTGGTATTGCGTTGTTGTTGTATTCTCCTTCAAGAAATAATGAGCAACCTGTGAATAGATTGACTGATGATACTTCATCGATACCTAATCAAGCGTCTATCGATCCTGATGCGTGGGTGCGCGATTCCGACTCTATTCCCAATCCCGAAAACGGCAATACCCCTGTTAATATAAATAATAATGTTACGATTGTAACCGGCGGTGATGAATCTGTCGGGTTGGATATTTCAGGTTTAGATGATTCTTCACCTAAGACTGACGGCTCTTTGCCCGATGAGTTGGCGGCTGAGATTATTCCGACTGAAAATAAAGAAAAGGAAACTGAAAAAAAAGCGGAGAATGATAAAGCCGAAAAATCAAAGGAGGCTAAAGCCCCCGTTGCCGATTCGGGTGTTAAAAAGATTGTTGCAAAAAAGACTGTGAAAAAACCTGTTGCAAGGAAAAATGTGCCTAAGGCTAAAGTTGTTTCGGGCGAAAAATCAGTTCCTCGCGATATTTTTTGGGTTCAAACGGCATCGCTTACCAGTAGGATTTATGCAGAGGATGCAAGGAAGGTTTTACAAGACCAAAATATGAAGGCAGAGATTTTTACGAAGCAAACAATTGCGGGTTTGGTTCATAGAGTTAGAGTAGGGCCTTTTTCAAATAAAACTGAAGCTGAATATTGGCTGAAGAATATAAAAAAAATAGAAGGTTTTGAAGATAGTTTTGTTTCAAAAGAGCATATAAATTAATTTAAAAATTGTTGTATTTCATAAACTCCTCCAAGTTGCATTCTAAAAAGCCTGTTGGTTTTTTAGAATGCTTTTTTGAAGGGATTGCTCTTTTCTAAAACTCAATTTTATTGTATAATGCTTTTATTATGAAATATCAAGTAACAGCAACTAGAAGAAGACCACAAAAATTCTCCGAGCTTTTGGGGCAGGATTTTGTGGCGGCAACTTTGCAAAAATCCATTGAGGCAGGTAAAATTGCACAAGCTTATTTGTTTTCAGGGCCGCGTGGTTGCGGAAAAACAAGTTCTGCCAGAATTTTGGCAAAGGCATTAAACTGTGAGTCAGGACCTGCACCGAATCCCTGCGGTAAGTGTAATTACTGTGAAGAAATTACGGCAGGTGCAAATCTTGATGTAATTGAAATTGACGGTGCCTCTAATACGGGTATTGATGATGTGCGTAAAATCAAAGATGAAATACTTTTTCCGCCTAATTCCGGCAGGTATAAAATTTACATTATTGATGAAGTTCACATGCTCTCAACAAGTGCGTTTAACGCATTGCTGAAAACAATTGAAGAGCCACCGCCTTATGTGATTTTTATTTTTGCAACTACAGAGTTGCATAAAGTGCCTGCCACAATAAAAAGCCGATGTCAGCAGTTTAATTTTAAGCTTGTGGATGTAGAAACATTGAAAACCGCTCTTGAGGCTGTTGCAAAAGAGCAGGGTATAGATGCAGATGATGAAGCTCTTTTTTGGATTGCCAGAGAAGCTACAGGAAGTGTTAGAGATTCATATACTTTGTTTGACCAAGTTGCGGCTTTTTCGGACGGGCATATTACTTTTGAAAAAATACAGGATAAGCTCGGTCTTACGGGTATTGATTCAATCAATTCTTTGTTTTCAGCTTGCGTAAATAAAAATGCGAACGAGGCATTGCATATTACCGATGAAATACTTAAAAACGGTGTTTCTGTAGAGCAGTTTACAATTGACTGTACAAAGTATCTTAGAAGTTTGATGATGGTTAAGTATGGCATTACAAAAGAGGCAATTTTAGGGCAACAGGCTGACAGGTTTCCTGTTGAGGTTGTTCAAGGTTGGAATGAAATACAGGTTGAAAGAGCTTTTAGTTTGATGCTGAGTCTGTTTAAGGATATTCGTTTTTCGGTAAATCCGAGGTATGAGCTTGAGCTTACGGTTTCAAGATTGGCTTGGCTAAGTGATTATGTTTCACCTGCTGATTTAAAAATTGCATATACTAAAATGCGAAAATTTTTAAAATCGCAAAATACGAATGTTAAATTACAGGAAAACAAACCGGATGATGGTCATGTTCCTAATCCAATAAAAAATGCGTTTGCAAAAATGAAGGCTATCCAAGATGAGGGTAAGCCTGATTTTGAGCAGATCCCAAACAGTGAGGATACAAACCACCCTTTTCATAATGCGGACAGTTTTATTTCACAAACACAGATAAATCTTGATAATACCAATCAAGCAGAAACTGTCCGCAGATGTGATTTTTCCGAGCTGAAAGAAAAAATTGTTTCAGACCTTTCGTCAAAGAATGGTATGATTTCTATGGCGTTGAAATCTACGGCTCCTTGGCAAAAAGAAGAAAACAAGATTATAATTCCTGTAAAAAATAATTTTGAATTGGAAATGTTGCAAAAAGAAAAAGCCGTTGTTATGAAAAGGGTGCATGAGATTTTTGACGAGCATTGTTTTGTAGAATTTTGTGAGTATAAAGAGAATGTTGAAACGCAGGTTAAACAGACTAATGATATTCCGATTGAAGTTCAAAAGGCAACTGAAATCCTTCACGGTAAAATTGTCAGCGATTATTTAATTAAAGAAAAAGAGTAAGGAGACATAAAATGAATTTTAATGCTTTTGATATAATCAATAACATTAACAAATTAAAAGGTGATTTTAATACAGAAAAACTTGCCGAGTTTTCTGCAGAAGGAAATTCAGGCGGGGGATTGGTAAAAATTGTTATAAACGGAAAGTTTAATATACAATCCTTGCAGATAGATCCAATTGCGGTAGACAATAGAGATATTCCCATGTTGCAAGATTTAATAATTGCGGCTCATAGTGATGCGGTTACAAAGCTTCAGGAAATATTAAAAGAAAACATGTTGGGCAATTTAAAAGACAGTTTTCCCGGAATGAATTTATGAGAGCTATTGATGAAGTAGTGGAGTGTTTTTCGAGGTTGCCGGGTATTGGAAAAAAAAGTGCTTCACGTCTTGCATATTTTTTATTGTCCAGGGATAAAAGTGAGGCTCAAAGTCTGGCAAACAGTATTGCAAATCTTCACAGTATGATACACAGCTGTCCGGTTTGCGGTTCATTTACAGACAGAGATGAATCTGATTGTGAGTTCTGTAGTGATATAAGCAGAGATAGAACTACAATCTGCGTGGTGGAGCGTCCACAAGATGTTCATACAATTAGCAGCCTTCCTGAATATCGCGGGTTGTTTCATGTTTTAGGAGGTGTAATTGCACCACTTGACGGAGTTGGCCCTGAGCAACTAAAAATCAGAGAGCTGTTGATACGGATAGAAAAAGAAAACATACAGGAAGTCATACTTGCTACAAACCCCACAATTGAAGGCGATACAACAGCCCTTTATATTCAAAAGTTGTTGGAAGATAAAGATGTAAAGTTGACACGCTTGGCTGCGGGACTTCCGGTTGGCGGTGATTTGGAATACACCGATAGGTTGACTCTTCTTAGGAGCTTTAAGGGACGAAGCGGATTTTAGATTTTTTTTCGGGGTGTTTTTATGAGTAAGCTTTACAAATAAATATAAAACCCTTGTCAAAATAAACAAATAGTTGTATACTCTGACAATGCTTTACAATCTATCAAAAATTTTACAGCCATATTTTGGGCCGTTTCGCTTACTTGAATCTTATGTTGTGTTGATAGGCATCGCTGTTTTTTTAGGATTTAGTTTATCAGTTTTTCTTTTACCAAAGTTTTACAGTTTTTTACCTAAGGACAGAGGCCGTGAGTTTACTGTTAATCCTGAGTTGGCTATGGGGAAACCTACCGGTGCAGGCTTTGTTTTTATAACATTGTTTGTATTGTTGTCGCTTTTTTTGGTTAGCTTGACTTTGACGCAATTTTGTGTTTTGGCGTTGACCTGGGTTGTAATGCTGACAGGTTTTTTTGACGACAGGTCTACCAAGTCGTGGGGAGAGTACTTAAAAGGCTCTCTCGATTTATTGCTGGCTGTTTTGACTTCTGTTGTTTTGTTTTATGCGTATTTTAAGCAGAGTGTTGAGTTTTGGTTGCCATTTGTCAGTCATACTGTACATATTCATCCGATTGTTTTCTTTTTGGTATCTGTTTTAATTCTTTGGTTTTCGATAAATACTACTAATTGCACAGACGGTGTTGACGGTCTTTCAGCTACACTTGTATTGATGGCATTGTTTGCTCTCGGCATTGTATTTTACTTTATACTTGGACATATAGATGTTGCCGAATATTTGCTTGTTCCGCATATTGAAGAAGGGGCAACCTGGGCTGTAATTAGTTTTTCTTTAGTCGGTATTTTAATGGGATATTTATGGCATAATGCTTTTCCGAGTAAGGTTTTGATGGGAGATGCCGGTTCAAGAGCTCTCGGTTTTTTTATCGGTGTAATGGTGCTTATTTCTAAAAATCCCTTTTTGCTTTTAATGACTTCAGCAATTATTATTATCAATGGTGGTACAGGATTATTGAAGGTCGTTCTTTTGAGGTTTTTTAAAATTAAGATTTTTTCTTCTATAAGATTTCCTCTTCACGACCACATGCGCAAAAACAAAGATTGGTCACCTACACAGGTTTTAATTAAATTTATGATTATGCAGTTTTTAATTACGATAGTTCTGTTTGCAATTCTGTTTAAAATTCGCTAATGTCTTCTGAAATTTTTTTAAGAACAGAATTGCTTTTAGGCAGGGGGTATTATAAAAATCTTGCTAATAAAACTGTGGCTGTTTTTGGTCTTGGCGGTGTTGGTGGCTATGCTGTGGAAGCCCTTGCAAGAAGCGGTATTGGTAATTTGATACTGGTGGATAATGATGTTATAGATGAAACAAATATAAACAGGCATGTACTGGCCTTGCATTCAACTATCGGCATGTTTAAAACTTCGCTTTTTGAAAAAAGAGTTGCTGACATAAATCCTGAGTGTAAAGTGTACAGTTTTAACGAATTTGTTTTACCTGAAATGCAAATTTTCAAAGATATATTTAGTTCATTTGATATAGATTATGTTTTAGATGCTGTTGATACAATACGCTTAAAAGTAGGGTTGGCAACTTTTTGTGAGAAAAAAAATATCAGCATTGTTTCAGCAATGGGTTGTGGAAACAGGGTTGAGGCAAATTTTCGGTTTGCAGATATATACAAAACTTCAGGTTGCCCTTTATGCAGAGTAATGAGAAAATCACTCAGAGATTGTCAGGTGGAAAAATTAGATGTTTTGTATTCGCCTGACAGCCCCGATATGCACCACAACCCGCCGGCATCGGTTCCATGGGTGCCTGCTATAGCAGGTTTAATGTTAGCCGGCAGAATTGTGATGAGCTTAATTTGACATATTTTAAAATTCTATAAAGTCAATTTCAACACCGCTTGGATCTACTGCGGTGAGGATTTTTTTACCGTCTTTAACTGTTCTCGGCGGAGAGACAATTTTTACATTATGTTCTTTTAGATATTTTTCCGCCTCTGAAATTTGATCCACCGCCATTGTTAGAGACATTCTTGTTTCATTTAAATGAACCGCTTTATCGTTAAAGATTAACTCTAAATTCATACCTGTTTTTTTGTCTTTTAGAAAAGCAATTTGTTTTCCAAGTGAAGCAGACATCATGTAGTCAAATTCAAATCCAAGAACCTTTTCATAAAAATCAATGGATTTTTGCATTTCCTTTGTTCTAATGACAACACTGTTAAATTTCATCTAAAAACTCCTTTGGCTCTAAATTTTATTTTAAGAGCGAATAAAATTTGCGCCCAATTTTTTCATTGTTGAAATAAAATTGGGAAAAGAAATATTGAAACACTCGAAGTTTTTTACAACGAGTGGCTCATCACTTTTTATTGCAAGCCCTGCGACAGCAAGCATCATGGCAATGCGGTGATCACTATAACTTTCAACACAGGCCGGCTTTAAAGTTTTTCTGCCGTGTATTCTAATGCAGGAAGGTTTTTCCGTAATACTTGCTCCTAACTTTTTTAATTCATTGCAAGTAGCAGACAAACGGTCGCATTCCTTAAAACGGCAAATTTGTGCATTTATAAGCTCTGTTTTACCATCTGCAAAACATGCGATTAATGCAAGTAAAGGAACTAAGTCGGGTATTTCGGCACAGTCGATTGTTATACCTTTTAATTTTATTGCATTTTTTATTATTAAAAGATTATCTTCTAATTTAATATTTGCACCCATTCGGTTAAGTATTCGTATAATTTCGGCATCACCTTGACCGTCATTATAATTTAAATTTTTTATGTTTATTTGTGAATTAGTAATAACCGATGCTGCAATTAAAAAACTTGCACTTGACCAATCCGAAGGTATTGTTTTTCGAAATGATTTTATACTGCTTTTGTTTTCAAGTTCAAAAATACCGTCATTAAAATTTTTTGTTTTAAATTTTATATTAAGTTCTTCAACCCAATTACAAGTCATTTTAAGATACGGCATTTCACCAACCTGTGCAAGTTTGATATGAGTTTTAAAACCAAAAATACTTGTCGCCAAAAACACCCCGCTGACTACTTGAGAAAAAATGCCGTCCATGTTTAGTTTAAGACATGAATTATCTAATTGCTTTTTATTTATGTAATCACCGGTAAATATTGTTAAAGGGAGGCAGGGTTTATTATTGCTATTGTTAGTTTCATATCTTATTCCAAGTTGTTTGTATACTTCAATAATTGGTTGAATCGGTCTTGCCGATAATGAAGCATCTCCTGTAAACACAAAAGTCTTATTTGGTATAAAACAAAATATCACAGCCAGAAAATAAAGCATTGAGCCTGAATTACCCGCATCCACGGTTATGATTTTTTCTGCACTGTCCGATTTACTTAAATTTGTGATAAGCCCGTTTTTTGGCGGTATAACTTCCAATGTGAAACTTGAGTCTGTGCAGTTTTTTTGAATGAGCTTTACGCCTAAAAGTTTCATAGCATTTATAACGGAATTTATGTCTTTACTGTTTAATACATTATGTATTATCGAATTCCCGACAGCAAAACTTGCTAAAATAATTGCCCTAATGCTGTGGCTTTTTGATGGAGGTATTTCTGCAGTTCCTGTTAGCCGTGAAGCAAAAATATTTAAATTCATGTTATGCCTTTATACCGCTTTCATTATTTTTCCTTTAATTTTATTCACCATTATCAATTAAGAAGCAGTGTTTATTTCCCGCTAATTTTTTTAGCAAGAGCTTTCACTCTTTCAGATTTTTCAATATCCATCAAAGCTATTAAAGTGTCTTTTGCCTCAGTTTTATTCCCGACATTGTCTTGCAGTACTGCCAGCTCAAAAAGCATATCAGGGTTATCCTTAAAAATTTCAAGCCCTTCTTTTAACGCAGCGATACCTCTGGTAAATGTACCTTTTTCCGCCGCTACATAGGCAAGTGTTCTGTATATATCAACAGAAGGATCAATATCCAAAGCTCTAACCAAAAGGTCGTCAGCTTCGTTTAAAAGCCCGATTTCCAAACAGTTTTGTGCCTTATTTGTAAGTAATAGCGGATCTTTGGGCGAAATTTTTAATGCCTTATTATACCATTCATCTGCGAGCTCAAATTCTTCATCGGCATAAAGTGCATTTGCAAGCTCATGATAACCGCCTGCCCTGTTTGTTTCAACAGCTTTGTCTGCAGTACCTGCTTCTACATCAAATAGCGGAATACACTCATTTAGTTTTCCTTGAAGCCGTTTTATTTCAATATAGTTAGCAAGTAAATCTATTTCTTCGGCTAATATATTTCTTGCAATTTGAATTTCTTTCATTGCCAAATCTAAATCGTCTTCATCTATTGCTTTTAATGAGGCAAGATTATGTGTCCACGCATTTTCCGGATCAAGGCTCAGGGCTTTTTCTAAAGTCTTGCTGCAGTCATCACCGTTAAAGAATTCAGCCTCTGCAAGTCTAAAGCAATAAAACCCTTCGCTTGGTTCCAGCTCGTGTGCTTTCTTAAAAGCATCTAAAGCCGACTTGCTGTCATTATCTTTTACTAAAAGCCCGTAAAGATACCAAGCACTTGCATCGCTAACAGAATTGTCTTTACACAGCTTTTCGAAACACTCCAGGGCTTTTTCGTACTGCTCTGTACCATAATAAAATTTCCCCGTCATTATGAGAGTATTGCTTTGCTCAGGTGCAAGTCTTTCAAGTATGTTAATTACATTAGCCAAATCATTGTATTGGTCGGCTTTTAAGAAAGCCTTTCCTGCTTCAATATATGCGATTATTGCCTCTTCTTTTTTTTCTGCCGATAAAAGCTCATTACCCTTGTGATACGCAAAGGCACCAATATTAGGAGCACTTTCAAAAGCCATGCCGTAAAACTCTGCCGCCTTTATAAAATCTCTTTTTGAATGTAATAGATGCCCTTTTAAATTCGCCAAAAGAGGCAGTCTCTTAAAAGTTTCCGTGTCAACCGGTTTAAGTAAATCTTCCAACTTTGAAAAATCGTCATTATGATAATATATTCCTCCAAGCTCGATTAAAGCCTCATCTGTCGACTCATCATTATTGCCTGCTTCCAACGCTTTAATAAACGCTTCCTCAGCTTCAGAATACATTTTCTGTGCAAAATAAATTCTGCCTGCCAACAGATGGTCTGCTTGTGTCGGAGCTGTTATAGAATTCGCTGTTTTTAATTCAAGCAATGCCGGAACATAATGCCCCATTGCAAAATAAGTTTTCGCCAAATTGATATGAGCTGTCGCAGAGTTTTCCGACTTTTGATTTGCATCACTGTCTGCCGCTTCTACTAACATCGGCTCAGAAACAATCCCAAAACTCTCCAAACAAAACTCCGCATTAACAAGAGTATCCCAATTTTGAACTGCAAATGCCGTTTTACCCGCGGCTTGAATAATATCATTTTCAGTTGAAAAAAACCAATTATCATTTACAAGAACAGTCAACTTAGAATCAATTGCAATAATTTTTAACGAAAAAGATTTTCCTCTAATTTCTTCTGCCGGCTTTGTCCAACCCAGAACCGGCATTGGCGTTCCGTTCGCCATTGCATCTAATCTAATAAAACCTGAATCCGAAATCAACAAAGCGTAAAATGTAGAATCATTGATGTATCTAAAAAATATCCCTGTTGCACAATTCCCTGCTCGCCCTGCCTCTATTTCACCGAAACTTTCTGCACATCCTTTCGGCATAATAATTTTAGCGTCAAGAACAAAATTTTTATAACGAAAAAATTTATTTACAGTCCAAGCATAAATATGTTTTCGTACTGCCTTAATATAAAAAACAGACTTACCGTCTTCTGCTTTAAAACCGGCAACATATCCGTCTCCGCTTTCTTCGGCAAATCTCGCTGTTTTCGGATTTGAAAAGTCTGCAACCCATCTTTCTATCGGCACTTCCTCAAAGTCAACTTCTTCTACCGTCTTTTCTTTTTTTGGAAACAATCTATCTTTAAAATAATCAACATATAATCTAAATCGACCCATAAAAAAAATATACACTAAAAC
The DNA here is from genome assembly GCA_002749205.1 of Treponema sp. Classification (GTDB taxonomy): domain Bacteria; phylum Spirochaetota; class Spirochaetia; order Treponematales; family Treponemataceae; genus Treponema_B. The sequence goes on from PDOP01000005.1 coordinate 35,174, forward strand.
AAAAAAAAAGTCCATGCTTATAGATTAAATTTTTAAAGCATGAGGGGGTGTATCCCCCTGGCTTCAAAAAATGCTGTGAGGAAATTTATAAAAAGCATTGAATGATTTTTGATTTAGCATTTTTTTCCGCCACCCCCCAATCTATAAGAGCGCTTAACATAAAACTCATCGCTACACTAAGATTTTTTTAAGCGTAATGTTTTCAGATTAAACATAGATAAATATAAAAAAAGCATCACCAATAAGGTGATGCTTTTTTTAAGTAAAGAATATAAGGTTTATTTTTTTATGACAGGCAGTAACTCTCTAATTCCGATTACTATAAACCCAATTCCCATAGCAATTGAAAGTAAACTCGTTATACCGTTTGGCTTGAAAATGCTGAAAAGCCCAATGACAGTCAACAATACACCTATAATAATATTGATGAGCCTTGTGTTACCGGTTGATACGAACGAATCTTTCAATACGAATATACCTACTACGATTAAAATCAGTCCAAGAAAAATTCCGATTGAATTTTGTAAAAACTTAGGCTTTATAAAAAATATCGCCGCTAAAATTAAAAGCCCGACAGCAAACACTATTGAAGTAGTGTTTCTTTCTTTTGCGAATTTAATGCCTTTTAGAACAGCATAAACCAAACAAGCGATACCTGCGATAAACAATATCGTTTGCGAAAATGAACCCGGGTGAATTAAAAGCATTGCACCCAAGACGATGAATAAAATTGCAGGTATTATACCCTTTAATTTTACATCCATAAATTCCTCCTGTTTATATAATTAAAAGACTTGCAAAAGTTTACAAGTTTTTTAATTAGTTTCCAATAGTTTAGTTTCCAATAGTATCTAGCATTTCTTTTGCTGCTTTAGTTGTCATTTCTTTTATGTTTGTAAGGTCAGCAGTCATAACAACCTTTGAATTGTTTTGCAGGTTCTTTAATGCTTCAATCCATTTATCCGAAATTGATAACTTCGCTGCATCCATACCACCTTGTAATTCAGTAGAAGCCGCAACTTTGCGAATGCCTTCCGCAGTGGCTTGGGCGACTGCAACTATTTCACGAGCCTGTCCTTCGGCGATGTTAATCATTTTTTCTTTTTCGCCTTCACTGACATTTTTTGCTTCTTCGTATGAAGCACGTGAACGGTTTATCATTGTTTCCATTTCACCAACGGAGCGGGCAATTACTGCTCTTTTTTCCCGCTCTGCTTTCATCTGGTTTTCCATTGCGTCCATAATAGACGGTGAAACAGTGATATTTTGAATTTCATAACGCGTCACCTTTACACCCCATGGGTCAGAAGCTTCATCCAATGCTTTAACAACCTTTGCATTTATTTGCTCGCGTGCTTCAAATGTATCGTCCAAGTCAAGAACACCAACTACTGAGCGCATTGTTGTTTGAGCCAAAAGAATAGTTGCGTATTTATAGTTGACTATTCCGTAACTTGCCTTTACAGGATCAAAAACCTGCAAATAAAGAATACCGTCAATTTTGACACGAACATTGTCTTTTGTAAAGCAGTCTTGTGCAGGAACATCTATTGCCTGCTCTTTTAAAGTTTGCTCATAACGCACCTTTTCGATAAAAGGGATTAAAAAGTGAAACCCTGCGTCAAGTGTGCATTTATATTTTCCAAGTCTTTCTACTATACGGGTGATTTTATTCGGTACAATTTGTATGCACTTAATAAAAGAGACAATAACGATAACAGCTAAAACAGCTACAGGAATTAATTTAAACACATTCAGCCTCCTTAATTTTTCAGATTAACGCCGGCATTTTTGATTACTTCCGTAATGCCTGCAACACTTGCAATTTCTTCAGGATAAACTGCGATATTTCCTGATTCCAAAATTCCTGAAAACTGTTTAATATAATCTTCAGCTAATCGAATGCCCATTGCGGTTTTTCCGCCCGGTATTGAAAGAGCTTCTGCTATAAGTTTCAATCCTTCCGCAGTGGCGGTACTGGTAATTTCAATTGCCTTTGCCTTACCTTCTGCAATGTTTATTTTCTTTTCGCGCTCACCCATAGCTTCGTTTATTGAGCTTTGTTTCTGTCCCAGTGAAACATTTATTCTCGATTCTCGGTTGCCTTCACTGGTGAGAATATCGGCTCGTTTTTCACGCTCCGCACGCATTTGGCTTTCCATCGCCGCAAGAATTTCTTCAGTCGGGCGAATGTCCCTAATTTCATAACGGCTAACCTTTATGCCCCAGTTGTCTGAAGCTTCATCTAAAACTTTTACGATGTTATCATTTATTTGCTCTCTGCCACTGAAAGTTTTATCAAGCTCCATTTTACCGAGCTCACTTCTCATTGTAGTTTTTGCTAACTGTGCAACAGCATACCTGTAGTTATCAATTCCGTAACTGGCTTTTACAGGGTCAAAAATCTTTAAGTACAATATGCCGTCAACGTTTATTTGAACATTATCCGATGTAATACAGATTTGAGGGTCTACGTCAATAGCCTCTTCTTTTAAATTTTGCTTGTACGCAATTTTATCAATGAACGGGATCAAAAAATGAAATCCTGCTTCCAAAGTTCGGGTATACTTACCCAGACTTTCGATTACATACGCCTCTTTTTCAGGTACAACCACAGTCATTTTGAATAATACAAAGATAACTAAAATGACTACAGCATAAATTAAAATAATCTCCATGCTACCTCCAAAATATAACTAAAGCATCAAGATTATAACAGCGATTAAAAAAAATGTCCAGCGTTTAATATAAATTTATGTTGTGTGAAATTTTAGAGCATTTTAAAATCATTTTTCCTAATAATTTCAAACAGCCTTAGTTAAAAAAGCTATTGACAAAAATATATTTTAGTTATATTCTCTTCATTATGGCTGAAAATGGTAAGGGGAGTTTTACAAAAAGAAAGAGCACAAAAAAAAACACAACTACAAAAAGGTCTTCTCAATCAAAAAGTCGTACTGTAAAATCAAAATCAAGAAAACAGTCTTCAAACACAAAGAGTCAGCGAAATCGAAGTAGCAAATCTGAAAAAAAAACTTACTTGAAAGTCGGTGTCGGTATTTTGTCGGTTTGTGTAATTTTAATTTTGACGACTTTTTTTGTTTTGCCGACATTAAAGAGAATTTTGAAAGATGATGTTTCGGTTGTTTCTTCTGAAAAGCCTGTTGTAGTTAATACAAAACCGGAACAGACCTTACAACAACAGCCTTTAAAAGAAAAAAAACAACCTCAACCCGCAAAAACAGAAGAAAAACCAAAGCCGGTTGAGACATCAAAGATTGTCGCTCCAAAAAAAACCGCTCAAGTATCTAAGACCGTTACAAAAAATGATGTTACGGCTAAGCCTGAAAAGCCCGTTCCGCCCGTGCCTCATAAAGGAGTGCTTGTATTTGTGTTTGATGATGCCGGTCATAATTTAAAACAATTGCAGGCTTTTTTGGATTTACCGTTTAATTGCGTAATAGCGGTTTTACCCGGCAGAGCTCATTCAGCGGAAGCTGCAAGACGAATAAGAGATGCCGGTAAAGAAGTAATTTTGCATCAGCCGATGCAGGCAATAGATGAAAGTGTTAATCCGGGTTATGGCGCATTAAAACCTGAAATGACAAGAGAAGAGGTTATACAGACATTGAAAGCTAATATTGCCGAGATTGCACCGATAGCCGGACTGAATAATCATGAAGGTTCATTGATAACAGAAAATAAAACATTTATGAAGATAGTTCTTGAAGTTGCAAGAGAAGAGGGGATTTACTTTTTAGATTCACGCACAACTGCAAAGACAGTCGTGCCAAGTGTCGCAAAGGAGATGGGTATGGTAATATGGGAAAGAGCTGTGTTTTTGGACAATATAAAAGAGAAGACTGCTATGAAAACACAAATAGAGAGAGGATTTAAAATTGCAGAAAAAAACGGATATGCAATTTTGATAGGGCATGTTTTTACAACAGAGCTTGCAGAATTATTGACTCAGATGTATCCCGATATAAAAGCCGCAGGATTTTCTCTTGCAACTATTTCGGAAGTAGCAAATGGATTGTAAAACAGGAATAGGTTGAATGAAAATACTTGGAATAGAAACTTCATGTGATGAAACTGCTTGCGCCATTGTTGAAGACGGAAAACACATACTCAGCAATGTAGTTGCGACCCAAATACCGTTTCATGAAGAGTACAAAGGTGTAGTCCCTGAAATTGCTGGCAGAAAACATATCGAATGGATTTTGCCTGTTGTGAAAAAAGCTTTAAATCAGGCGGATTTAATACTTGATGATATAGACGGTATAGGTGTTACAAGTCGACCGGGACTTATGGGGTCATTGTTGGTAGGATTAACATTTGCGAAAACACTTGCATGGGTTACAGGAAAACCGTATATTGCAGTAAATCACATGTTGGGGCATATTTATGCAGCACATCTTGAGCACGATATTGATTATCCATATTTAGGATTATTGGTTTCCGGTGGACATTCAATTATCTGTAAAGTCAATTCCTTTGATAACATCGAAGTTCTCGGTACTACAATTGATGATGCACCCGGTGAGGCATTTGACAAGGTAGCTAAATTTTATGACTTTGGATATCCGGGTGGAGCTGTTATTGATAGGCTGGCAAAAAACGGTAATCCTAAGGCTGCTCTTTTTCCGATGCCAGTTATTCACAAGGCCGGTCATGAATACGATGTTTCCTATTCCGGATTAAAAACAGCTGTTATAAATCAAATTGAAAAATTCTGGAATGCTGATTTTGAACAAACCCCTGAAAATATTTCTGCGGCGTTTCAAGCCCGTGCAGTAAAAATACTTTTACGACCTCTTTTAAAAGCCGTAAAAGATACCGGCTTAAAAACAATTGTTGCAGGCGGGGGAGTTGCAGCAAATTCTTTATTGCGAGAAAAACTTGCCGGCGAAAAAGATATTCATTGTATATTTCCGTCATTGAAGTATTGTACGGATAATGCCGCTATGATAGCAGGGCTTTCATGGCATTATTTGAAAAAGGGCATTACATCGGATTACACTGTATCGGCAAGTCCCCGAGTAGACGGGTTTAGCAAAAAAGGTCGGCAGTAAATTGTCGGAACTGATTTCGTTGTTTTATAATTTAAGAAAATTATAAAAAACTTCTTTGCTTACTTGACAAAAAAGTTGATTTAATATAAAATTGGCTCTACTATTTTGGAGCGATGGCCGAGTGGTTGAAGGCGGCGGTCTTGAAAACCGTTGTGCTGAGAGGTACCGGGGGTTCGAATCCCCCTTGCTCCGTAAGTAGGCTGCTTTTTATGAGCAGTTGAAATAACTCTGGAGAGATGCGAGAGCGGCCGAATCGGGCTCCCTGCTAAGGAGTTGTTCCCTAACGGGTTCCGGGGGTTCGAATCCCCCTCTCTCCGAATTATAAAAGTCAGCAATGTTGGTTAGGGGGATTCGAACCGGAGCCTCCGCTG
>PDOP01000006.1 GCA_002749205.1 Treponema sp.
AAGACGGTCTTGTTTTTAAAGGCTCTATAAATACGAGAAGTATACATGAGTTTGCATTTGATAAATACGGCAGATTGTTTTTTCGTCACAATGATTCCACTTCTGGTAGTAATCCTGACAAAATTTCGGACTATGATAATTCATGTACACTAAATCCTCCGGCCTATACCTATAACCTCTGTATCGACACAGAAGACAATACAGTGTATTATAACAAAACCGGTCTTTACAAACGGCAGCTTTATTGGGATTCATGGGGAGCAAAAACAACCGGAGCCAAGTCTGGCGGACAAAATATGCAAAAAATATCTGTCGGTAAACACTACATTGTTGACTGCCGTAGGTATTACAGCGGACCGAAAGGAGATTATTATGATTTAAGATGCATCGATAAATTCGATATAAAAAAGATTTATAAAAAAATAACAATAATGAGACAAGGCGGTATTCGTATCCTTTTTGGTGATATTATAATTGATGGGGATATACTGTATGTCCTTTTCAAAAACTACTCACCCACTGGTACGACTCAATTCGGCGATTCCAAAATGCAAGTTTATTCGCTTCCGGATTTTACTCTGCTTAAAACAGTTACGGGATTTTACAATGCAAAACAATTTTTGGGAAAACGAGACGAAAAACTTTACATCGCCGACAGTGTCGAAAACGTTCCGGGAGTACCCAAAAGGCTCGGAATATACGACACTATTACGGGTAAACTTAAATTCATTGATGTAAAAGAATTCAGCAATGAAATAGAATTTAAGTGGTAAAGACATTAATACAGTGCATCTTGACTAAAATTCAAAAAGCATTATAATAGAGTTGCTTGCAAAAGTCAATTACTTAGCAAACAGCTTAAAAATAAGCTCATTTCATTGAGCTTTTTGGTTTATTTTAAGAAGAAATTGCAAAACTCATCCGGCTTTTGCAATTTCCTCAATACCATGCAGGAATTACTATGAGACTATCTTCCCGACAAAAAGGCATCATCTTTTTGATGCTTTCATCGTTCTTTTTTGCCGTAATGGCATTGTTCGTAAAACTTGCAGGCGACCTTCCCGTAATGCAAAAAGCCTTTTTCAGAAATTCGGTTGCCGCAGTGGTCGCCACAATTCTTTTACTGCGCACGAAAAGCGGATTTAAATTCGACAAAAAAAACCTGCCCTTCTTTTTTTTGCGGGCAATCTTTGGAACAACGGCTATCATCGCCAACTACTATGCAATTCAAAACCTCACATTGGCAGATGCAACTATACTAATCAAACTGGCGCCATTTTTTACGATTATCTTTTCGTTCATCTTCTTAAAAGAAAAAATACGCCCGTATCAAATCATCGCAATACTGATTGCATTTGCCGCAAGTGTTCTAATAATAAAACCCGGCTTCAGCACATCAGACACAAAACATGTATTAACCGCATTGGCAGGAGCGGCAGGCGGAATGTTGGCGGGAGCGGCATACACTTGTGTCCGACACCTTTCCTTAAAAAAAGAAAACTCCAAATTCATCGTATTCTTTTTTTCAATGTTTGCAAGCATAGTTTTACTGCCGTTCGCAACCGTCTACTATCAACCGATGAGCCTGCCACAACTTTTCTTTCTGCTGAGTGCAGGCGTTGCAGGTGCCCTTGCTCAATTCTCACTTACAACAGCATACGGTTACGCCCCTTCACGCTCAATTTCGGTATTCGATTACAGTCAAATTGTTTTTTCCACAATTTTAGGTTTAATCGCCTTTTCCGAATTCCCCGATGCACTGAGTCTAACAGGTATCGCAATTATTTTTTCTGTCGCATTATTTATGTTTTTGCACAATGAAAAAAAACAAAATTAAGCTGACGCCAACCCGCTTCCGCCGCATAATCTTTTAGTCTTTTCTTCTTTTTTTAAACAGCGTCTAAGTTTAGCCGCTTTGTTTTTAAAAACTTAATCGACTAAAAGGATAGACGGCGGAAGGCAAAATAATGTTAAACGAATTGATATATCAGGGTGGTTTTTTTGCCAGCCTTCCCGTAACCCACCCGATATGTCAAAGCACTTAACCTGTGGTGGACGGGCTTAGTCTATCCTTTCGTCCGCTTAAATTTTAAGAAGAGGCGGTTGGAGCGACAGCGTAAAACGAACGATTAAATTTTTTAAGTAAAGGGCGAAAGATTATGCAAGCCCGTCGGGTTAGAGAGCTTAAGCTCCAAATATTTAATCTAAATTTATTTAACTTCGTTTTGTCTCATTGCTTGCAATTCTTCTTTATTGACGGCTCTTGTAATTGATATGCCGGTTTTGCTTGTTCCCAGAATATTCGGGCTACCGTCTTTTTTTCTTTCACCGTAGACTTGCACAATCGGGTAGCGCGGGTCATCGGGATTGACATCGACTACTTGAGCCATTCTGCCGTCCGAAAGTACGACAAATGCACCGATTGGAAAGAACGAAAGCGAGTAAAGTATCGCCCTTAAGATTTTATCGTCATATTGTTTGTGCTCGTTTTTTATCAGCTCAATCAATGCGTCTGATGAATTTCTCTCCTGTTTATAAGGACGCACTCCGGTTGCCGCTTCAAATGAGCATGCAACTGCGATGATTTTGCCGTAAAGCGATATTCTGTTTCCGTGCAGACGGCGCGGGTATCCTGAGCCGTTTTCCCTCTCGTGGTGTTCAAGACAACCCAGGCAAACTTGCAACGGAAATGAAGCCGCCTTAACCAGATTATAAGAAAGAACGGGGTGAGCGAGCATGAGCTGTTTTTCTTCCGGCTTTAATGCGCCTTTGTTCATGTATATTGCAGGCGGTATTTTTGTCATACCGATTTCGTGTATTAAACATGCCGTTGCAAGCTCTATTAGTTTGAATGATGAAAGTTTTAACTGCAAACCGATGATTACCGAAAAGATTGTTGAGCGAAGTGAATGAATTATTATAAAATTAAATACTTCGGAAAATCTTTCTGCGGGTATACATAAAACCAGCTTTTTGTTTTTGCCGACAAAGGCACATATTTCTTTTGCCGTGTCGGATATAAGCCGAGGGTTTAATGATATTCCCTGCCTTTGACCATCATAAATTTTTTTGATAAAAATCAAAAAGTCCTTGTATTGTTTTTCAACAATGCCTATTTGTTCCAGTTGTTTTTTCTGCGATTCATTGGCGCGTTGTTTTTCCGCAACACCGGCAATTGGGTCTTTTGCCTCATTTTCAGCAGTGGCACTTTCGGTTTCGGTTATTTTAAAATTCGCCTGAGGGGTACCGTTTGATGAAATCATATTAAAATCCCAATCCAAGATTATTGATTTCAATTCCGGCGTCATCGGTGTTTCGGGAATAAGCAAAAGAAATTTAGTGTCTATGTAGACATTATCACTGAAAAATGAAGAATCTTTTATTTCTTTTATGTTATATGTGTTCACTTTTTTTCTCTCCTGTGATATAATGCCCTTAAATATTTGTACAAGGGGTTTTTCTTGAAATTTAAAATACTCGTAATCATATTAAATATCGTCTTATTATTAGTTTTTGTTAGCATTTTTTTTATTCCGGTGCTTAATCCCGCTTTTTCGGAAATAACGGGTAAAAAATACCTTTTCTTTATACCCGTATTTTTGGTTTTAATAATTATTTTCAATGCAGTGTATTTTAAAAACAGAAAAATAGTTGAAAGCATTGAAAGTGAAGATTGGACGGCAGTATGCTTACACTTGGAAGACGAAGTTTTTAGCAAAAAAAGAATGTCATTTAAAAATGTACGATTGCTTTCGGAAACCATGTTGCTTTTAAGCGATTTTGCAGGGCTTGAAAGGTTGGAAACAACGGTTCGAGCCAATAAACCCGAGTATCTTGCAAAAATAGCTTCAAACTTAGCCGGCGGTAAACTTTTAAGCGGTAAGTATCAATCTCTTTATGACTTTACAAGCGGCTTGGCGGCACGGCGAAATAACACTGACCAGTGGATTGTTTTTTACACGGCTTTTTCTTTACAGATGCTAAAAGAGCATAAAAAGGCTGCCGAAAGATTTTTGGAAATATACGACAAAGTTTCTGTTCCCTTAATTCGCGCCATGACAGGTTATTTTATTTTCAATATTCTGGCAACCCAGGCTAAACTTACCCCAAAAGAAGCTGAATCGGGCAAGCAGGAGCTAAAAAAAGAAATCCTCAATGATTATAATTATACAAAGTGGCAAGAATACACCGAAAAACAAAAAGAAGCAATCCACATCCTTGTTTTCAAAAAAGTAATAGACGATACAACAGATTGGCTCTATAAATAATTACCCCCCCCCGCTTTTTCAAAGCGGGGGTAAAAGGGCTTGTGTTATTCAGCTAACACATACGCATACAGCAACTTTATTGTGTTTTCAAAAGAATCAAGATGTGTTCTTTCATAGTGGTGCGTTGCATGTACGCCCGGCCCCATACAGCCAAATCTCATATCACGACCTGCTTTAATATACGAGCTTGCATCTGAGCCGTAGTTGTGCATTACATCGGTTTTATAGTTTAACTTGTTTTCAATTGCCAAATCTTCAAGTTTTTTCCTGAGTATGTAATCATAAGGGGTGCTTCTGTCTTTTGCCATAATAGTTACGGCATGCTCATCTGAAGTCTGACCGCCACCAACTGTACCAATATCAATTGCAAGCAATTCAAATGTATCCTCAGGAGCGGCGTACATTCCGTGTCCAATTTCTTCATAATCGCCAATGAAAAAATGTGTGGTATAAGCCGGCTTTTCGTTCTTTTCTTTTAATTCGCGACAGACATCGAAGAGCATAGCAACACATGCCTTATCGTCCAAAAAGCGGGATTTCAAAAAACCTGTTTCCGTTTCAACTGTACGAGGATCGAAAACAACAAAGTCGCCTACATTGATGCCGGCGGCAAGGGTTTCTTCTTTTGAAGATGTTTCAATATCGAGACGCATTTCAAAACTGTCCAATGTTCGCTCATTCTTGCCGATTGAATCGAAAACATGAACAGATGCTTTATCGGGTAACCCTACACCGCTTATCAATTTACCTTCACGGGTGATAACATAGATATTTTCGCCTTCAATGTTGTTAAAAGGAAAACCGCCAATGTTTATCAACTTCAGCCACCCGTTGCTTTTTATTTCTCTGACCATAGCACCGAGTGTATCAACATGGGCGGTGATAACTCTGCTTTTATCGGTATTCTTGCCTTCGATTGTACCGTATACAGCACCCTTTACTGTTTTTGTTACCGGAATGCCAAGTCTCTCAAATTCTTTTTGCAAAAAATTCATAGCCTCGTGGGTGTATCCTGTTGGGCTGTGAATACTCATCAGTTTCTTTGTAAAATCAACTGCGTACCTTAAATCCATAAATCAACTCCTTAAAATTAACAAGCCGTTAAGACTTGCAAAAATGCTTTATTTATTTGGAGTCATTCACAAAAGTAACTCAACTTTTGCAATCGACTCTTTTTCCTATGTCTTCAAAAAACCGATTACCCGTTTTGCAACCGGCTCTCTGTCCATATCGTCTATTACATTATGACTGCTTTCTTCCAAAATCATATATTCTTTTGATGCTTTAAGATTTTTATCCAGAAAATCTTTCACGGTAATCGGAACCTGTTGATCATTTTTTGAAAGAACAATAAATGTTTCTGCCTTAACATATCTTAAATTCTTTTTTGCAAGTTTTTGCAATTTGTAAAAATCCGCAACCTTGGCAACATAATTTACGCCTATGTAATCACTCATGGTTTTTATAAATTCAGGCTCTTTGTAAAAACTTTCACTTTCGCTTTTCAATGTTTTGACAAAAAACTTCAAAAAAGGCGAAAGCCAAACCGGCCCACCGGAAGCTAAAAACGCCGGTGCGAACAGTAACAGCTTTTCAGGATTAAACTTTGCCGCAACCAAACTTGCCAAAAGGCCTCCCATAGAATGCCCTCCAACATAGACTGTTTCATGCTCTGCCGAAATATTAAGATATGCCTCCGATGCAGTTCTGAGCCAATCCTTCCAAGTGCTGTCAAGAAAGTCAGCTTTGTTTGTACCATGACCGGATAGACGCGGAATATAAACAGTATATCCGGCATCATTCAATTGTTTGCCAAGCCATGCAGGCTCCATAGGCGAGCCGGTAAATCCATGAATCAATAAAATAGCCGGTGCAGATCTAAGCCCTTTAAAATAGCGAGGTCTTGCATATTTTGAAATTTCAAATGGATAATTATCAAAAAACATTTTTGTCATCCTCCGGCTATGATTATATAGCATTTCAAAAAAAAATACCATAGCGAAAAGAAGCAAAATTAAAAAATAAAATTAAATACCTACTTTATTGGCAGAAAACCATTCCTCTCTCCCCATGCAAACGGGTCAAGCCTCCACTCAGATAAAGCCCTTTTATCGGATTGTGAAATATAATTTTCAACAAGAGCAACATCGAGCATAGTCTCGTAATTTAAAATTGTCAAAGGTTTACACTCAGGTCTTAATTCCGAAAAAGCATCACTCGCCTTTTCAAAGCCGTAAGAAAAAATTGCAAAGCAATACGGAGTTAAACCGTTTGCGGCATTGACAGCCTCAATTGCCTGAATTGAGCTGCCACCTGTCGAAATTAAATCTTCAATTACAAGCACTGTTTCATTTTGAAAGTTTGCATTACTTCCAAGCCCCTCAATTTGATTTCCAAGCCCGTGGTCTTTACCCTTTGAGCGAATATAACACATTGGAAGATTCATCTTATTGGCAACAACTGTTGCATGAGGTATACCTCCGGTAGCAACACCCGCAACCCAATCAGGATTAAAATCCAAACATTTTGCAAGCTCTTCAAATGCCTCTGCGATTAAACTTCGCATTTTAGGAAACGCCAGCATTCGTCTGTTATCGTTATAAATAGGCATTCTATAACCTGATGCCCATGTAAAAGGCTTTTCAGGCGAAAGATTTAACGCCCCGTTTTCAAACGCTGCCTTTGCCAAAATAGAGCCGTACTTTTTTTGCACTTCCAAAACTTCTTGTTTCATAATATGTTATCCTTAATCGGCTTTTGTTTCTTCCCATAATTTGACAAGTTTTAATATCTTTTCTTCGCCAAATCGGTTTGCACAAAACTGTATTCCAATCGGAAGATTGTTTGACTGTGCATTCCCGAACGGCACCGATAAAGCAGGTATTCTCGAAATATTTACAAAACCTGTAAACAAATCCGAAAGATACATCGCAATCGGGTCGTCAACTTTTTCGCCCAGTTTAAATGCAGGAGTCGGAGCCGTTGGAGCAATTATAAAATCATATTTTTCAAAAACTTCGGCAACCGCCTTTTCCATTCCGTAACGGACATTCAAACTTTTTTCGTGCATATCATTTGAAAACTCTTTTGTCAAAACATAATTGCCCATAATAATACGCCTCTTAACTTCAGCTCCAAACCCTTCAGTTCGAGTTTTTACATAAAGCTCATCATACCCCTTACCCGGGTCAAGGCGGCTTCCGTATCTTATTCCGTCAATTCTGGAAAGATTACTTGCCGCTTCTGCAAAAGCCAAAACATAATAATCGGCAATCGAGGCTTTTACAATTGGAATGGAAACTACATCAACCTGAGCGCCCAAACTCTTAATCCAATCACAGGCAGCATTGGAAATATCAAGAACATCTTTGTTTAATCCTTCTGCTTCGATAAATTCTTTTACAACCGCAAACTTCATTTTTGAAACTTCTTCTTTTGAATAAGCAGATAAGTCTTTAAGAGCGGAAAAATCTACTTGAGCCGAAGTTTCATCACGCTTATCTTTACCCGCCAAAACCGAAAGCACCAAAGCCATATCGGAAACTTCGCGACTGAAAAGCCCGACTTGGTCGAGCGAAGACGAAAACGCAACAACCCCGTAACGACTTAAAAGCCCGTAAGAAGGCTTTAACCCGTATATACCGCAGTAAGATGCAGGTTGACGAACAGACCCGCCTGTTTCCGTACCAAGCGAAAACGGCGCCTGAAATCCTGCAACTACCGAAGCAGAGCCGCCTGAGCTTCCGCCGGGCGTTCTGTCTCTGTCGACAGGATTTAATGAAGGACCGTAACAGGAATACTCTGTAGAAGAGCCCATCGCAAACTCATCCATATTGGTACGCCCCATTAAAACCGCACCTGCATCAAGCAGTCTTTCGATTACGGTAGCATCATAAGGTGCAACATAACCGTCAAGAGAGCGACTGCAACAAGTGCACAGCTTTCCCTTAATCGAAATATTATCTTTAATTGCGATGGGCAATCCCAACAAGGGCTTTTCGTCAAAACCGACTCCGTCCGCTCTTAGGCTGTCAGCCTTTTTTGCAGATTCAATTGCATCATCAAAAAATTCTATAAACCCGTGCAAAGGTTTTTCCGATGCTTCGTCTTTTTCAAACGCTTCTTTAAAAGCGGTAACAATTTGCACCGAAGTAAAATCACCCGCCTGTAAGCCTTTCTTTAATTGCGAAAGTGTTAAATCCGTAAACTTCATAATACAACCTAATTATCCAAAACTTTCGGAACGCGAAAATATCCGTCCATATATTCATCTGACATTTTTTTCAAACTTCCTGCTTCTATCGCTGCGCCAACTTCATTTGACCTTAAATCATTCTCGCCATTAGTCGCAACATAGCAATCCAAATCTTTATCAACAAAAGCATCAAGCTCCTGCAAATGCTCTACCAAACTTGCAATCTGCCCCGACAACTTTTCTTTCTCATCACCGTCAACCGAAAGCCTTGAAATATACAACAGGCTTTCAAAAACTTCATCTGTAATTTTAGAATTATCCATAAAAATATAATAACATAAATACAAAAATATTTAAAGGGGGGTATCCCCCTCGCTCCGAAAAAACTCATTGTTAATGAACAACCGCACTTGCGATTTTCCGCTATCGCTCCAACTCGCAAATTCTTAAAAAATTTGAACAATGAGTTTGTTTCTCCACTACCCCCTCGACTATGTGAAGGCTGAGCTTGTCGAAGCACGATAACCGCTTGCCAAGTGCGGGAGCCGCATGACTTTTTTTTCAACTTACTGTAAGAGGCTAATAATCATCCTGCCAAGTTTTGGCTTTTGACAAAACTCGCTAAAATTAATTTTCACGAAACATCGTGTTTCGATTTTGTATATTTTCAAGTGGACAGCCTGTCCACACAAGATGCTCCACATAAAACTTGAACGAAACACTTAAAATTAGTTTAAACGGGAAGACAACAGAATACCGGAGTGTATGAGAAAAATCACAAAAGTGATTTTTCTCTTTTCATTTCGTTTAACCTGATTTTACGAGCGTTAGTCTTTTTTCCGCTCGATTGTTTTCCTCAAGAATAAGGTGGCTTCTCTGAAAGAAAGACACCGTTTGTTCCTGTAAATAAAGAGCGGAAAATTATGCAAGCGAGTGGGTTGCATAGCTTTAGCTAAAAATAAATGAATAAAAAAAATTAATGAAATTTTAAAATTCTCTTTATTAAATGCTTATTTTTTGTTATTATCAACTTAGTATGAAACGAATATTTGTTTTTGCATTTTTTTTGATTTTTCTGTTGCCGGCATTTGCGCAAAATGAATTTTTGCTTGGAACGGACGAAGGGCTTTTTGATATTAGAGATGAGCCGCGACAGATTTTCAAAAATATTGCTATATATAAAATTTTGCATAATGGCGAAAATTGGTTTTTTTTAACCGACAAAGGTATTTTAGTCAGCAATAATTTACAGGGCTATAGTTTTTTGAATAACGGGCTTCCGAAAAAAACATTGAAATTAAATTATTCGGGGATATTTAAATTTGTAACTCAGACTAAGGCATTGAAGGATTTGGAATTCCACCCGACAAACAAAGACATTTTTGTTACCGCCACAAACGACAGTGTGTTTCTTACTGTTGACGGAGGGACGACTTGGCAAAACTTGGGTTGCTACGGAAAGGCAAACGGAATTAAAGCTGTTGCGGTTACCGACTTGCCTAACCGTTCGGGTAAACCCGAATTAACGGTTTTTGTTTCGCATTCGATTTACGGTGTAGCGTGGAAGCAACCCTTTGTTTCGAGTTTATGGCACGATGTAAGTAACGGACTTGCAAAGGGAGCACAAGCAGTTGATGAAGTTTCAGACATACGCATTTACGGCGAAGACAAAGCCCAAGAAATTTTTGCGGCGCAAACATTTTCAGGCAAACTGTACAGGCTCAATTGGAAGTACAATCGATTCGACAGAATTTTGAATTATTTAAACGATTTGTATGATGCAAAATGTGTCGACAGTTTATCTGTTTGCACAAACTACATGCTCGGGTTAAAAGACGGGGATATTTTTCAAAAACCGATGCTTGTTCCCCCGCCGTCAAAGAATACAAAATTTAATACAAACAAAAAACTCCAAGACAGTATATACCGACTCAAATTAAATATTAAAAATATTTTTAAAAATGCAAATTGTGCGTGGATAGGCAATGGTTTTTGCACTCTTGATAAACCTGTGTCGTTGTCCGAGCTTTGGCTTTTAAATTTAGATAAACCCAAAAGCGGAAACTTAAAAAAAGCTTGCGGCAAAAAAGGAATTTACATTCCGACATATAAACTTAAAAATAAACAGACTATGACAGCATATTTTGACTTTATAAAAAGTCAAAACCTGAATATGATTGTTGTAGACATGAAAGATGATTTGGGTTTTGTTCGATATAATTCAAACAACTCAAAAATAAAAAAAGTCGGCGGGGTAGTTCCGCTTGTACAGCTTGAAGACTTGGTTGCAGAAGCAAAGGCGCGCAATATTTATTTGGTTGCAAGACTGATTGTTTTTCAAGACAGGCAATTATACTATTATAAAAACGGAAAATATGCCGTAAAAGATTATACCACAGGCAACAACTGGCGAGGCTATAAAATCGAAGAAGATAAAATAGTTCCTGTGTCCGAATTTTGGGTTGACCCGTACAATTCAGATGTATGGGAATATAATACTGAAATAGCCGAAGAACTTGTGGAGCGAGGCTTTGATGAAATACAGTTTGACTATATACGCTTTCCCACCGGTGGCGACAATATGGAGAATATTTACTATCCTGCACAACAAAACGGTATGGACAAGGAGTCTGCTTTAATTTCGTTTTTGGCATTTGCAAGAAGCAAAATTTCGGCTCCGATTTCGATTGATATTTACGGTACAAACGGTTGGTACAGAACAGGAGCAAGAACAGGAGCAAGAACAGGGCAAGAGGTTGAAATGCTGACAGATTATGTTGATGTGATTTGCCCCATGTATTATCCAAGTCATTTCAGTCAAGGTTTCCTTGCTTATCCGCCTGAAATAGAAAGACCATACAGAATATATTATCAAGGCTGTCTTAGAAACAAATACATAGCCAAAAACAAGGTTATAGTCAGACCGTGGGCACAAGCATTTTATATTGATGTATATTATGACAAACGATTTTATAATGCAAATTATGTTTTAAGACAAATAATCGGAATAAAAAATTCAATAGATGAGGGGTATACCTACTGGAATATCTTGGGCAATTACACCGATATTAAACCGGACGGAACAGAATTAAAATGAAACCAATTGAGTATAACTTAGACGATGACATTGTCGCAATTGCGACACCTCTTTCTCCGTCCGCCCTTGCGGTTATCAGAACTTCCGGAAACCATTGCTTTAATCTTTTAAGTAAGGTTTTTTCAAGACCTGCAAAATTAAAGGAAGCCAAAGGAAGTACGACACTTTACGGCTGGATTCTGGATTTAGATAAAGAGAATAAAATTGATGAGGTAATGCTTTGTTTGTATAAAAGCCCCAAGAGTTTTACAGGCGAAGATTCAATCGAAATAATATCGCATGGCGGGATAAGTGTCGTGCAGGAAATTTATAAGCAACTTATCAAGGCAGGTTTTAGACCGGCGGAAGGCGGCGAGTTTACTTTTAGAGCTTTTATAAACGGGAAAACAGATTTAACCCGAGCCGAAGCCGTTAAGGAAATTATAGATGCAAAAACTCAAACTGCCGCTAAAAATGCCGCAAACCGATTAAGCGGAAATTTGTTTACCGAAATAGTTAGAATAAAAAATCTGATATTGCAAACCCTCGCCGCCATTCATGTTGAAATCGAGTATCCTGAAGACGAAGAGACAACGGAAGGCTCGTTTGACTCAACAAAAATTAAAGAAGCAACCAATTCACTTACAGCACTTGTAGAATCATGGGCAGGCGAAAAAATATTTCAGGACGGGGCAAAGATTGTGCTTGCAGGAAAAACAAATGCAGGTAAGTCCCGACTTTTTAATACATTACTGAAAGAGGAGCGCTCGATTGTATCTGACATACACGGCACAACCAGAGATTGGATTGATGCTCATTGTAATTTCAACGGGATACCGGTTAGAATATACGACACAGCAGGGCTTCGTTTCAGTGATGACACGATTGAAAAAGTCGGAATAGAAAGAACAAAAATTATTGTTGAAAATGCCGACCTTATTTTTTATCTTTTGGATTCTTCAAACGAAGCCGACAAAGACGACATTGATTTTTTACAAAAATTTTCAAATTGCAATCAAGATAAAATTTTACTTGTCAGAACAAAAAACGATTTGCAAAAGGCACCAAAAAATAAGGAGCTTGAAAAGGTCGGATTGAATAAGATACCTGTCGTGTCAATTTCAGCTAAAACGATGAGCGGGGTTTCCGAGCTAATCAATACGGCCTATTCCCGGCTGACCTTAGGTTTGGGCGTAAAAAAAGAAATCGCTCTCGGCAGTGAAAGGCAAAAAAACTCTATCGAAGAGGCTCTGCATTTTTTAAGACATTCCCTTAAAGCCGCCGAGACAGGTTTCCCGCTCGATGCAATTTCGCAAGACTTAGAAGATGCTTTACACTGCTTGGCAGAGATAACGGGTGAGGCTCGAAGTGACGATGTATTAAATAGGATTTTTTCGGATTTCTGTGTCGGTAAATAGTTTGGTCTTTTTATATTCCGCATAAAGTTTAAACTGACCAACATTTTATTTTCAAATTGTTTAGTGGCTCTTTCAAGGTTATGTGCAAGCTGTCGTTTATATTGGGGGGTAGCGGAAAAACAATTACCTCGATTTAATTTTTAAAGGAGTCGAGGCTGGCGCAAACGCCTGACTCGACATAAAGTTTTTTTAATAAAAGAGGTAATTTTTTGGAGCTAGGGGGAGCCTCCCCCTTCAAAAAAATAAAAAATCTTCTTTAAAAGCAATTGACTTTTTTTTAAATAATGTTCATATTTATGGAATGTCAGACGAAAAAAATATTGTACCAATCGAAAAATTATTGCCACAGGTTTTAAACCTCATACCTCTTGCGGGGCGCCCGATTTTTCCGGGTGTGTTTACGCCAATGCTCATCACCGATGAAGAAGATGTCAGGTCGGTTGAACAAGCTTATGCGGAAAACGGATTTTTGGGATTCTGTCTTGTAAAGAGCGACGAAGAAAGTACTCACTCTTCAGAGCTTTACATGGTTGGCACTGTAGGCAAAATTGTAAAAAAAATTAACCTGCCCGATGGCGGGATAAATATTTTTGTTTCTACGCATAAGCGTTTCAGGGTTACCAAAGTTTTAAGTGATAATGATCCGATAAAAGCTTCGGTAAAATATTTGGAGGATACGCATTTTAAGGGCGTGGAAGTTAAAGCTCTTTTACGAAGCCTCATTACCGAAATGAAAATTCTATCCGAAAATAATCCGCTTTTTAGCGAAGAAATGCGCCTCAATATGGTAAACATCGGACAGCCCGGAAAGGCAGCCGATTTTATAACCAGCATTTTGAATATAAAAAAGGAAGAGCAACAAAAAATTCTTGAAACTCTGAATGTCAGAGAAAGAATGGAAAGCGTATTTTTGCATATCCAAAAAGAAAAAGAGTTTTTGGACATTCAGAAAAAAATCCAACATGATTTAAACACTCGGGTTGAAAAAAATCAGAGAGACTATTTTTTGCGTGAAGAGCTTAAATCAATAAAAAAAGAGCTTGGTCTTTCAACTGACCCAAAAATTGCTGACGAAAAAAAATTCAAAGAAAAAATAGAAGAGCTTAAACTCACAGGAGAAGTAAAAGAAGCAGTAGAAGCAGAATATGAAAAATTTACTTTTATGGAGCCTTCTTCGTCTGAATACAATGTCAGCCGAAATTACCTGGAAACAATACTTTCGCTGCCATGGAATGACACAGACCCAGGCTTTTATGATTTAGCCGAATCGGAAAAAATTTTAAACGGCGATCATTTCGGGCTGGAAGATGTTAAAAAACGAATTATCGAATATCTTGCCGTCAGAAAACTTAAAAACGACAACAAAGGCTCGATTATACTTTTGGTCGGCCCGCCGGGTGTGGGTAAAACAAGTGTGGGTATGTCCATTTCAAAAGCCATGAATAAAAAATTTTTCCGCTTTTCTGTCGGAGGTATGCGAGACGAAGCCGAAATCAAAGGGCACAGAAGAACATATATTGGAGCAATGCCCGGAAAAATTTTACAAGGCTTAAAAATTACAAAAACCAAATCGCCTGTTTTTATGATTGACGAAATCGACAAAATGGGTGAAAGTTATCACGGCGATCCTTCAAGTGCATTGCTTGAAGTTCTTGACCCCGAGCAAAACATAAGTTTCAGAGACCACTATTTAGACTTGCCGTTCGATTTATCCAACATAGTGTTTATTTTGACGGCGAACACAACCGACACTATTCCCCGCCCGCTCCTTGACAGAGCTGAGGTTATAAGAATTGCCGGTTATATCAGCTCGGAGAAGGTTGAAATTGCCAAAAAGTTTTTAATTCCAAAGAGCTTAAAAAAACACGGACTTAAACGAAGCAATATTTCTTACAATAAATCCACTCTTTTGTTCATTGCCAATTCCTATGCAAGAGAATCGGGTGTGCGCGGTCTTGAAAAAAACATTGATAAAATTCACAGAAAGCTGGCGACCCAACTTGTAAAAGAGGAAAGAAAGCAAACAGAAAAACTTGTAGTCGATACAGATGTCTTAACCGAAATGCTCGGCAAACCTATTTTCCGAAATGATATGATTCAGGCAAAAACACCCGGTACGGCAATCGGCCTTGCATGGACAGGTTTGGGCGGAGATACACTGCTAATTGAAGCGATAGTCATTGCAGGAAAAGGTCAGCTAAAACTCACAGGACAGATGGGAAATGTAATGAAGGAGTCTGCAAACATTGCATGGTCTTGGCTTAGAAGCTATGCCGTAAAAAATGAGCTTGTAGACGACAAATGGTTTGAAACAAATTTTGTGCATATTCATATTCCTGAAGGGGCGACTCCAAAAGACGGTCCTTCTGCAGGTATCACCATGACGACTGCTTTAGTCTCGCTTTTTGAAGGCATAACAATAAAGCCCAACCTTGCGATGACAGGTGAACTTTCGCTGACAGGCAGAGTTCTTCCGATTGGCGGGCTTAAAGAAAAAACGATTGCCGCCAAACGAAATGCTATAAAAGAGATTATAATTCCAAAAGCCAATACCCGTGATTTAGATGAAATACCGGAGCATATAAAAAAAGGCATTAAGTTTTTTCCTGTTACAAGCATGGACGAAGTTTTGGAAATAGCAATTCCCAAAAAAAAGAAAGTCGCAAAGAAAAAATAAAACTTGCTAAAAATCCGAAGCCGCTTGCTAAAGTTACTCCAATTTTGCAAGCGGCTTAAAAATATGTTAATGCCTGAAATGTCGTACGCCGGTGAACACCATCGCTATTTTGTTTTTGTTGCAGGCTTCTATACTAAGCTCATCGCGAATTGAACCTCCGGGTTGAACAATTGCTTTTACCTTTGCTTCGGCGGCAATTTCAACAGTATCCGCAAACGGAAAAAAAGCATCTGATGCGAGCACAGACCCTTTTGCCTTTTCGCCGGCTCGCTCTACCGCATGCTTTGCGGCATCAACGCGATTTGGTTGTCCGCAACCTATACCTACCGTGCAATACCCAAGCGAAGGATTATTTTCGTCAATATACGATGCAAGCACAATTGAATTCGACTTTACCAACGTACACGCCTTCCAAGCAAAATCCACAAGATCCTTTTCAGAATCTGTCGGTTTTAAATCGGTAACAACTTTATATTCACTTTTCTCAGGGTCTCCTGTGTCAGTATCCTGTACTAAAAAACCGCCCAAAACAGAACGCATTTCCTGTTTTTCAGTCGTAATCTGAAGCGGCGATTCTATAAGCCTGCAATTCTTTTTTTTCGCTAAAAAAAGCTTTTTTACTTCGGGTGTAAACCCGGGTGCAATTAAACATTCCAAAAACAAATCTTTAACCGTTTCAAACGACTTTTCGTCAAAAACACTGTTGACCGCAATAATACTGCCATAAGCCGAAACAGGGTCGCAAGCAATAGCTGCCTGTATTGCAACAGAAAGATGCTCATGATTATCCAGCTCCGATATTCCGCAAGGGGTCAAATGCTTAATGACTACAGCCGCCGGATTTTTAAAAACAGATACGGCACGCCAAGCGGCATCAACATCTAAAATATTATTATACGAAAGCTGTTTACCCTGCAATAAATTACCGCCTAAAACTCCGCCTTCAAGTGTATTTGAATACAAGGCGGCACTTTGATGAGGGTTTTCCCCGTATCGCAATTCCTCTGATTTAAATCCGTAAAAAAACATTCCTTCTTTTGAATTAAACCAAGATGTAATCATCGCATCATACCTTGTACAAACTGCAAAAGCCTTTGCCGCAAGCATACGCCTTGTTTCAAGAGAGGTCTTGCCATTTTTTAAAATTTCATCTGCAACAATATCGTAATCTGCAGGATCGCAAATTACCGCAACTCGTTTAAAGTTTTTTGCGGCGGCTCGCAGCAAAGCAATACCGCCAATATCTATGTTTTCAATGCACTCGTCTTCAGTGATGTTTTTTGTATTTATCGTTTTTTCGAATTCGTATAAATTGCACACCACAATATCAATCTTCTCTAAACCATGCTCTTTCAATTCAGCAAAATCGGCTTCACTGTCCCTTGCAAGAATGCCGGCATGAACGGCAGGATGAAGTGTCTTTACCCGCCCTCCCAGCATTTCAGGTGATTTAGTAATATCCGAAACTTCCGTTACGGAAATACCGCCTTCAATTAAAGCCTTCGCCGTGCCACCGGAAGCAACAAACGAATATTCAAGGCACTTGGATGAAATAACCTTTTTTGCAAAATCCGCCAACCCTGTTTTATCTGTTACCGATGCTAAAATTAAACCCATTTTAATTTTCTCCTAAATATTTCAATAAAAATCTTTCAAAAGTAAATCAATTGTTTCTATCACTAAACTATGCTCAGTATCATGAACACGCTCTTCAAAGTCGTCTAAACTATCGCTTGGAAGCAAATCAACATTTCGCTTTAAAATAACCGGCCCTGAATCCACGCCTTCATCAATAACATAATGAGTCATAATTCCGCATTCATTTATTTTCCCGCTACGAAAAGCCGCAAACTGCCTTTCAATTGCACCGGTACCCGAAAAACAACCCGGCAAAGCAGGATGCAAATTGACAACCTTAAAATGCTTCACAAAACCATCTGTCAAAATACGCATCCAACCTAACAGAAAAACATAATCAGGCCTGAATGCCGAAACAACATTCGCCAAAAGAGCATCATACTCAACACGATTTAAATCCCCTCTCGGCAAAAAAACCGTAGGAATACCCGCCGCCTTCGCACGCTCTGCCGCAAAAGCATCTTTTTTATTGCAAACCACACCTGCAATATCCACAGCTAAATGCGAATCAATTACAGCCTGCAAATTAGAGCCGTTGCCCGATGCCAAAATAACCAACTTCATAAAATAATTATAACAATCTAAATTAAAAATTCAATACCTTGGAGGGGGTGTATCCCCCTCGCTTCAAAAAACTGCTTCGTGTTTTTTATTTTATTTATGTCGAGTTTTCGTAATACTTCAACCTCGACTTCTTTTTAATTTGAACGAAGCAATTGTTTTTACGCTCCCCCCCAAAGTAAAACAAAGTGCAACATAAACCTGTTGCGTGCGACATAAGGTATTTTAAATACCCCAAACAAGATACATATAAGCGTTTCTGTTTAGACTTTTTTACAAGTCGCTTTGTAATATTCTTATAATATGGGCGAAGAATGAAAATAATTCCCGATCTCTACAAAATTACAACCCAAGATTTTGCAGTAAGAACGGAAATGCCTATGGTTTTTGCTATCTCAGTATACGAAAACTCTTGCCCTGTTCCGGCGGCCATAAAAGTGAGAAAATCGTAAAATTCATTTAACTTCCCTACCTGTGCCAAGTTCCGAATATCCCGCTCAAGATAGGTGCTTACATAGTCGGAGTAAAACCGCTTAAATCAAAAATTGCAACACGACCTGCAAGCGACTCTAAAATGCCTTGCATCATTTTAAAACGCTGTGAGCCAAAAAGAAACTTCGTCAGCTTTGCCTTGCAGAGTTTTCTCCTCAACAATCCGCTTGATTTCCAAAAGAATAGTGGGAACTCGCTGAAATTCGTCAATAATCAGATTTTTGCCGTAAGTTTCAAAGAAAAGTGACGGCTCGTTTTCTGCAAGTCGTCTTGCGTTTATATCATCTAAAGAGATAAATTTACGATTTTCATCGCAAATATGAAAAGAGCATGGTCGATTTTCCGACCTGTCTTGCTCCGTAAATCATAAGTTGTTAAAATTCTCGGCTATTTTGGGTAAAAATGGAAAAAATTAAAGTAAGACTTTAAAAAACTCGGGCATTGACTAAACTTTAAATTATTATTATTCTTTGTTATAGTTATGTAAAGAGCATAATAAACTTTTTATGGGAGATAAATTATGGCTAAGAAAATGAGTAAAAAATTATCGGTGTCAATGAGTATGTTACTGTACATTATAACAGTAATTGTGAACACACTTTCGGCTCGGGGTTTTATAAACAACAGCTCGCAAAAAGCAGTGTCGGCATCTTTTCCGACTACCATCACACCGGCAGGCTATGCGTTTAGCATTTGGGGAGTAATCTATATTATGCTATTTGCATCGCTGATTATTTTATTTTTAAGGATACAAAGAGAAGATAATTTTTTTGTTGTAGAAAAGCTAATTCCACTGTTCAGTCTTTCCTGCGTTTTTAACATTGCATGGACTTTCGCTTTTTCGTACAGACTAATTTGGCTGTCAGTAATTTTCATTATAGCTTTGTTGACTACGGTAATCATAATGTTGAATAAATCACAGAAAGAAAAACCAAATACGCTAAGTTTGTTTGACATATCTTTGGGTATTTACGCCGGTTGGCTATTTGTTGCAACTATCGTAAATATTTCAGCATTTTTTGTTTCTATCAATTTTGACATGCTTGAGACTCATAAGATAATATATGCTATTATAGTTGCCCTAGCCGTTCCGCTTGGCTTATTTTTAAATAAAAGTTTTAGAAATCCGTTTTTTCATTTCGCTATTATTTGGGCATTTATCGCAATAATGGTTGCAACAAATTTTGCAAGCGGTTTTATGCCTTTGTTTATTGTACTTGTTGCAGGAAGCACAGTACTTACAATTATGGCAATTATAGAGATTAGAAAAGTTAATTTTAAGCCATAGAAGTTGGTTAAAGTTATATTTTAAAAATATAAGCCATTGCTTACAATACATCTTGCGTAATTCTATTGAGAATACCGGAGTGCTTGCAAATACGCTTAACCTGATTTGGAAGACCGCCGGTATCCTTTCTGCCGATTGTTTTCTCAGTATAGTCGGGTTGCCGTGAGAAAAACCGACTATCCGTCCATAAGCAAAGGCAGAAAGATTTAAGGCGGTCGAGGGGTGGGGAAAATATAAAGTAAAAATATTGGCAAAGAAAGTAAAATATGATAAAATGAAAAAGAGGGCTTATGAAATTATATAAAATACTGGAAGATGAATTAAAAAAAGAAAATAATTTTGTTGACGACAAGTGTGAACTTAAAAAGTTTTTGGTTTTGGACAAGGCACAAAATTTTGACGAAGAGTTAATAACACTTTTATTAAACAATGACGAATTAAAAAAAGAATTCTTTGTAAAAATAAAAGACAGCTTGGTTTTTAATCAAAATAAATTTATACAATTTTTGGAACAAAAAAATTATTTAAACGACAGCTACACTCAATACAAAAATAAACTTGGACTAAAAGTTGGAAACAAATTTTTAAAACAAAATAATGATGTCGCCTTAGTCTGGCCTTTTAAAGACTGTGTTTTGGAAGGCGGACAAAGCAAAGAAGATGCCAAAAAAAACGAAATTTTCTTTAATGAATTATTGGCACAAGATGAAATCACGCAATTATTTGAAGAAAAAGTTTTAACAAATGCAAAACGCTTTGATAAAAAAGGAGTAACAATACTCCCCCCTCCCCCGCAAAAATCGTGCCAAGTCTGAAATATTTAAGCGCAACGAAAACGGCACAATAACTGACAATCTTATTATAAAAGGAAACAACCTTTTAGCCCTACATTCCTTAAAAAAAGAATTTGCAGGAAAAATAAAACTCATTTATATTGACCCGCCTTATAATACCGGAAATGACAGCTTTAATTACAACGATAATTTTAATCACAGTACATGGCTTACCTTTATGAAAAATCGCCTTGAAATTGCAAAACAATTATTAAGCGATGATGGTGTTATCTTTGTTCAATGTGATGATAATGAACAAGCGTATCTAAAAATTTTATGTGATGAAATTTTTAAAAGAGAAAATTTTGTAAATGAAATCATATGGAAAAAATTACAAAGTTCAAAAAAACAAAGCAAAAACTTATCAAATATTAAAGAATATATATTAGTTTATAAAAATATAAATTTCTCTTTAAATAGTCACTTTATAAAAATTAATGAAGAAGATGATTATAAAAATTATCCTTATATTGAAGAAAAAACAAATCGAAGATATGGTAGTTTTGATTTTACACAAAAAGGACAAGGGCAAGCCAAATATTTTGGAAATACATTACTCACACCACCAAAAGGAAAACATTGGATATGGACACAAGAAAAAATAAACGAAGGCATAAGTAAAAATATTATAATTTTTACAAAAAATGGAACACCTAGAATAAAAAAATATTTAGACCAAAAGAAAGGAAATCCATTATCTGATTTATGGATAGATGAAGAAGTTAAAATAATTTCTGCAAATTCAAAAGAAAGAAAAAATGAATTTTATGGACAAAAACCAGAAGCTTTAATCAATAGAATTTTAGAAATCTCCACCCAACCCAACGACATAGTTCTCGACTTCTGTCTTGGCTCAGGCACTACCGCTGCCGTTGCTCATAAAATGGGGCGACAATATATCGGCATAGAACAAATGGACTACATTGAGACAATAGCAGTAGAACGGCTAAAAAAAGTTATTGACGGATAGCAAGGTGGAATTTCAAAAAGCATAGAATGGAAGGGCGGCGGCGAATTCGTATATCTTGAACTAAAAAAATACAATCAACATTTTATTGAAGAAATCGAAAAAGCAAAAAACACGGATACACTTTTAAAAATATGGGAAGAAATGAAAGCAAAAAGTTTTTTAACATTTAATCTTGACATAAAAAAGCAAGATGAAAACATCAGTGAATTTAAAAAGTTAAAACTTTCAGAACAAAAACAACACCTTTGTGAAATACTTGATAAAAATCAACTATATATAAATATATCATCATTGGAAGATGAAGATTTTTTATGTACCGATGAAGAAAAACAAATCACAAAAGATTTTTACAAGATGGGAGAGTAATAGATGGCATTTCTTTATGAACAATTTGAAAATCCTTTTGTTAAACCTGAAATAGAAAAAGTATCAATACCAGATTACATAAAAGATAACTTAAAATTTGAACAAAGAACTTATCAAGAAGAAGCTTTTAAACGATTTATATTTTTTGATAACAAAGAATTTGAAGGAAAACCCAATAAACCAATACATTTAGCATACAATATGGCAACAGGCAGCGGTAAAACGCTAATAATGGCAGGGCTAATTTTATACCTATATAAAAAAGGATATCGCAATTTTATTTTCTTTGTAAACAGCAATAATATTATTCAAAAAACAAAAGATAATTTTTTAAATTCTCAAAGCTCAAAATATTTATTTAACAATAAAATCATTATTAACAATAATAAAATTATAATTAAAGAAGTAAATAATTTTGATGAAAGTGATCCGGAAAATGTCAATATAAAATTTACAACAATTCAACAACTTCATCTTGATTTAAACACCGTAAAAGAAAACAGTGTAACTTACGAAGATTTTACGAATAAAAAAACAGCTCTTATTGCAGATGAAGCACATCATTTAAATTCAGGAACTAAACAAGGAGATTTATTTGGAAGTTGGGAAGGTACTGTAATAAATATTCTAAACAAAAATTATAGAAATATTCTTTTAGAATTTACAGCAACACTCAATTATGAGCAAGAAGAAATAAAAGAAAAATATGAAAATAAAGTTATATTTAAATATGATTTAGCGCAATATAGAAAAGATAAATATTCAAAAGAAATAAACTTACTTCGCTCTGAATATAATGAAGAAGACAGAATAATACAAACTTTAATTTTAAATTTATATCGACAAGAACTTGCAACAGCACATAACATAAATCTAAAACCTGTGATTCTATTTAAAGCTAAACAAACTATTAAAGAATCTGAACAAAATAAAAAGAATTTTCATAACTTAATTGAAAACCTTTCGGAAGAAATGATAGAAAAAGTAAAAAAGACTTCAACCGTAAGCATAATTCAAAAAGCCTTTATATTTTTTAACGCAAAAAACATTTCTAATTCTGAAATTATAAAAAGAACTAAATTTAATTTTAAAGAAGAAAATTGTTTAAGCGCAAACAATGATAATGAAGCGAAAAAAAATCAAATACTTCTTAATACACTTGAAGATAAAAACAATCCAATCAGAGCAATATTTGCAGTACAAAAATTAAATGAAGGCTGGGATGTACTTAATCTATTTGATATAGTAAGATTATATGATACAAGAGACAGCAAAAACGGAACTCCGGGTAAAACGACCATCGCAGAAGCGCAGTTAATAGGTCGAGGAGCAAGATATTATCCATTTGCATTAGATGAAACAGAAGATAAATACACTCGTAAGTTTGACGATGACATTACTAATGATTTAAAAGTGCTAGAAGAGCTATATTATCACACAAAAGAAGACAGTCGCTATATTTCAGAATTAAAAAAGGCCCTTATTGATTCAGGAATTTATGAAGACGAAGATAATTTAGAAAAGAAGCAATTAAAGTTAAAGTTAGATTTCAAAAAAACTAACTTTTATAATAATTCCAAAGTTTGGTTTAATAAAAAAGCAGCAAAAGACTTTAAAAAAATAAATTCGTTTAATGATTTGGGTATAAAAAATGTAAACACTCGTTACGAACTTGCTTCAGGCGAAGGTTATATTTCAAAAGCTTTTTCCGATGATGAAAATAATAAAACTCTTAAAATCCAAAAAGATATAAACCTTAGTGAAATACCAAGGCATATTATAAAATACGCTTTAAGTGCCAATCCTTTTTTTTATTTCAAAAATATCTCTCATTATTTCCCAAATATAAAATCAATATCTAATTTTATAAATTCCACTGATTATCTGGGAAACTTAGGAATTACTTTTATTGGAAATACCAAACGCCTAGAAGCAATTACACATAATGATTATCTATATGCCTTGAATAAACTTTTAAATGAAATTGAAAAAGAAATTAAAAATAATTCTACCAAATATGAAGCAACAGATTATTATCACAAACCATTAAAAGAAATATTTACTGATAAAGAGATAAAAATAAATAGATACAGTGAAAGAGCAAAAGGACAAGAAGAATTTCTGGCAAAACAACCTTGGTATGCCTATAATGCAAATTATGGAACAAAAGAAGAAAAGAAATTTGTAGAGCTTTTTGCTCGGCGTTTTAAAATACTAAAAAACAAATATGACGACATTTATTTAATCAGGAACGAAAGAGAATTAAAAATTTTTGATAAAAAAGGAAGAGCATTTGAACCTGATTTTTTACTTTTTTGTAAAGAAAAAAATAAAGATGCAAAATCGTTTCAAGTTTTTATAGAGCCAAAAGGTATTCATTTAATAGGGTATGATAAATGGAAAGAAGATTTTTTAAAAAAAATAGCAAAAGAAAAAAGAACGATAAGAATATCTACGGATACTTATTTAATAACAGCAGTACCTTTTTATAATTATGAAAGTGAAAATAAATTTTCTGAAAAATTAGATACAGTATTAAAAATATAAGCTGCATTTACTCCCCTGCGAAAGGGATAGTAGCGGTATCCTTTTTGTCGATTGTTTTTGCTTGGCGACCTTCGACGGCAGGAGAAGCGTCGCTACTGTGTCTGAGAAAAGACAAAAAGATACAAGCGGATAGCCCGACCCGTAGCGACAGCGAAGGGGTTCGCCCATGTAAATTTTATTGTATTATTTATTTATAGGTAATAACAATCCCTGCTCGCAATATCGACAAGGCTCAAAATTTATGGTATAATTTTATATTATGGAAGCAATTTATAAAAACCAAAATCCTGAGCAACTTGCACGAGATAAAATTGATGACGCTTTGAGAAAATCAGGAGTCGTAGCGTATTTAGTTTTCACAGACCTGAAACCTTGCAAGAATGGAAGAAGCAAAATGCTACGCTTCGTGAAAGACTTTTGCACATTAAAACTTAATTTAAAAGCTTGATCAGCGTGACCTTTTAATTTTTCTTTAATAAAGGCTTGAATCTTTTTGTTTGTCATAGCCTTTATTAAAGCTTTGATTTTAGCTGAATC
>PDOP01000023.1 GCA_002749205.1 Treponema sp.
TGAGAGGAGCTGTTTTTAGTACGAGAGGACCGAAATGGACGAACCTCTGGTGTACCAGTTATCCTGCCAAGGGTAAGTGCTGGGTAGCTAAGTTCGGAAAGGATAACCGCTGAAGGCATCTAAGCGGGAAGCCCCCCTCAAGACTACGTATCCCTCAGGGTTTAACCCTGCTAAAGACTCCTTGTAGACTACGAGGTTGATAGGTTGGAGGTCTAAGTTCAGTAATGTATTAAGCCGACCAATACTAATAAGTCGTGAGGCTTGACCATATTATCGTTTCTTTTTCATAATTTAATTCGGTTTTTCAGTAAATTGTATTTTTAACCGTAATATTATAACTTGTTTTTATTGACAGTCGGTTTTAACCTTTATTTTTAAAGTTGGCTGTCTTTTTGTTTTTATTCTCCTTATTTTAATTTGTTTTTTTTGCCCGGTGGCCATAGTGAAGAGGTAATACCCGTTCCCATCCCGAACACGGAAGTCAAGCTCTTTTACGTCGATGATACTGCTTTTTAAGTGGGAAAGTAGATCGCTGCCGGGCTTTTTTTTATGCTAATCTTGTTTTTATTTAATGCGTGCTTTTATTAAGAACTCCTGCCTGCTTTCCATTTCGCTTAACCTGATTTGGACGGCGCAGTCTATCTTTTTGCTCAATCAAAATTATAAAATAATACAGGCTCTATTAGAGACGGCGATTAAAATCAAAAAGAAAAGAGAGAGTTACTTGCAAAAGGTGAGTTACTTTAGCAAGTGATTGTGGCACTTGTAAAAGGTGAATGACTTTTTACAAGTACCTCTAATAAGCTCATTTCATTGCGCTTTTTGGTATATTTTAAGAAGAAATTGCAAAACTCGTCTGACTTTTGCAATTTCCTCAAGAGCAAAAAATTATGCAAGCCGTCGGGTTGGCGTCAGCTGATATTGTGCGAGTGTTTCCGGCTGAAGGAATTTTTGTAAATGTTGACAGTTCTGTGAAGGAACAGTTTGGTGAACAAATAGAGGCTGTTATTCGCTCTACTTTGGATGTGCTTGATGTCTGTGATTGTAAAGTTGAAATTGAAGATAAGGGTGCGTTGGATTGTACAATTGCGGCACGGGTTGAAACGGCAATAAGGAGAGCAAGTGAAAAATAGTAATACAATTAAAAATAGAAGAACTATGTTGTTCATGCCGGGTAATAATCCGGGAATGCTTGTTTCAGCTGATATTCTTGGTGCGGATTCAATTATTTTTGATTTGGAAGATTCAGTTTCGCTGGATCAAAAAGATGCGGCGAGAAATCTTGTTCGTAATGCGCTTTCGTTTTTGGAATTTGAGAATTCTGAAATATCTGTCAGAATCAATCCTGTTGATACGCCTTATTGGGAATCAGATTTGGAAGCTATTATTCCTACCGGTATTTCTGCTATTGTGGTTCCTAAGGCATCTGTTGATGCGGTTAATTCGGTTGAACAAAAAATACATTATATTCAAAAAGCAAATAATTTAATGAATGATGTAAAGCTCTTAATGTTGGTGGAGTCAGCGGCCGGTATAGTTAATCTATCTTCTATTGCAAAGGCATCTGAAAATATAGTAGCTCTTTTGCTTGGTGGTGAAGATTTTTCGGTAGATATGGGGATTAGGCGTACAAGGCTTGCTAAGGAGTTGGAATACGCCAGGTATTCACTTACAACTGTTGCTCATGCTTTTGGATTGGACTCATTGGATACCCCCTTTACAGATATTGATGATTTGGAAGGTTTGAGATTGGACACTGAATTTTCAAAGTCTATAGGGTTTTCGGGAAGGTTAGTTATAAATCCTCGTCAAATTGAAGAAATCCATAAACTGTTTTCGCCTACTCTTGCTGAAATAGAAAATGCTGAAGCAATTTTAATTGCGGCTAAAGAAGCCGAAAAAGAGGGGCTTGGTGTATTCAGCTATCGCGGGAAAATGGTAGACATGCCTGTTATTAAACGGGCTTCTGCACTGTATAATTCTGCAGTGAAATGGGGATTGGTGAAATCCGGAGGGAATAAATGAAAAATACTTTAAGCCGAGAAGGACTGGATAATCCTTTTGGCGGTGCATTTGCAAATAAAAAACAAAGCGTGTATAATTTTAAAAAAAATGTTAAGCCTGAATTTGGAAAAAATTTAAAGCAAATACTTGATGACTTAAATTTACGAGATGGAATGGTTTTAAGTTTTCATCATCACTTGCGAAACGGGGATTTTGTTTTAAAAACAGTTATGAAAGAAATCCAAAGTCGCGGTATAAAAGATATTACTCTTATGGCAACTGCAATATTTCCAGGTCATGAAATGATTGTAGATTTGATGAAAGATAAAACAGTAACCCAGATTATAACCGCGTATATGTCAGGTCCCGTGGCAAGAGCTGTTAGTGACGGGTTTTGTGAAAAACCCGTAATTATGACTACTCATGGTGGACGACCTCGAATGCTTTTAGAAAAAGAAGTTGTCGTTGATATTGCTTTTATTGCTGCACCTGCGGTAGATAAAAACGGAAATATTTCCGGAAGCGAAGGCCATTCATCATGTGGGTCTTTAGGATATGCTGTTGCCGATGCTGAAACAGCAAAGAAAGTTATAGCTGTTACTGACTATATTTGTGATACGGTTAAAAGACCTGATATAAAAGGTTGCTTTGTTGATGCAGTTATTCAAGTTGATAAAATTGGAGACAGGGCAGGTATTGTCAGCGGTACAACACAAATTACCAGAGACCCTGTCGGCTTAAAAATTGCTGCTGATTGCAGGCGACTAATAGAAGCATCGGGATTGTTTAAAGACGGTTTTAGCATGCAAACAGGTGCAGGAGGGGTGTCATTAGCAGTTGCGGCGGAAGTACAACGGAAAATGCTTGAAAATAAAATACAAGGCAGTTTTGGATGTGGCGGAATTACAGGCTACTTTGTTGAAATGTTGGAACAAGGTCTTTTTAAAAACCTTTATGATGTACAATGTTTTGACCTTGCAGCTATAGCTTCAATTGAGAAGAATGCTACACATCAAAAGATTTCTGCAAACACTTATGCTAATCCCAATAATCCTGAGCATATAGCAGGAAAACTGGATACCGTGATTTTAGGCGCAAGCGAAATAGACTTGAACTTTAATGTGAATGTTACTACAGGCTCTGACGGAATAATACTTGGAGGCTCAGGTGGGCATGCGGATACAGCCGCCGGTGCTAAATTAACAGTTATTGTTTCTAAACTTTTTAATGCCCGTATTTCATCGCTTACCGAAAATGTTAGAACTATTACTACACCCGGAGAAACTGTTGATGTATTTATTACAGATAGAGGTATAGCCGTAAACCCTAAAAATACTGAGCTGATTGCTCGTCTAAAATCCGAAACTAATTTAAATCTTAAAACAATAGAGGAATTAAAGGAAATCGCAGAAAAAATGACAGGAAAGCCTAGAGTACTTCCCCGCTCCGGCGAAATAATAGGTATAAGCACATATCGTGACGGGACAGTTTTGGATACCATAGATAAGAGAATTGTTTAAGGAAAAAACAAAGGTAGAATTAATTTAGCAGGTACTATAACGCATCTTTGCATGCTTGATAATCTGACTTAGGCTTACAGTTTGAAATGCCAGACAGTTTCTTCATGGTAATTTTTTTCCGGTGTTAGAATTGTTGACGGAAAATTCGGTTGATGTATGCTGTCGGGAAAATGTTGTGTTTCTAAGCAAAGCCCCGAAAATTTGCTGTATCTGTCGCCGTTTTTTCCTAGTTCTCCTTCAAGGAAGTTTCCCGTGTACATTGTCAAACCCGGTTGAGTTGAATAAATACTTAAAACTCTTCCGGTAATTGGCTCTCGAACAATTGTTGCAAGAGACTTTTCTTTCTTGCAATTTTCATCGCAGTCCTGCATCTTTTTGATAACCCATGTATCATCATATCCGTTCGGCAGGTTATTGATACCATGACTTAAAGGTTTCGGCTTTCTAAAATCATAATCCGTATTTTCAGTAGTCAGAATTTTACCTGTCGGTATCAGCTCATTGTCAAGCTCAAGATATTCATTGCTGAAAATCTGAACTTCATGATTTAAAACGGATACATAATTACCGTCTGAGCGCATGCCGGCTGGGTTTAGGTTAAAATAACTGTGATTGGTAAAATTAACGATAGTCGGTTTATCGGTTTTTGCTGAATATTTTAATATAATTTCATTTTCGCTTGTTAAGGTGTATGATATTATAATCTTTAACTCTCCCGGGAAACCCTGCTCACCGTCATAACTTATTTTTTCAAAAATTAATGTGGCATTTTCTTCATCGGTTTGGGTAATCGCCGTCCATAATTGCTTATCATAAGCGGGGTATCCCCCATGAAGACAATGCCTGCCGTTATCGTTTGGCGTCAGAAGATACTGCTCACCGTCAATAAAGAATTCTGCATTGGCAATTCTACCGGCGCATCGCCCTATTAGAGAGCCAAAATGCGGAAAATTGTTAATGTAAGCCATTCCTGTTGAATAACCCAAAACAACATCGTCAAAACCTGTATTATGTTTTGAGGGCAATAAAATACTTGTAATACAACAGCCGTAATTAGTTGCGGAAAAAGACATCTTACCATTGGTTATCGTGTAAAGATAGGCTGTTTCTCCGGAAGAAAAATGTATAAATTCCGAGCGTTTAATATTCATCATTATAAAAATTATACAATAGAAAAAAAAATATTGCAAGTAATTCAAAAAATAATTTGCTGACGCCAACCCATGCCCACCGCATAATCTTTTTCCCTTTAATTTTTTTTATAATCGGTGTCTTCCTAACCGTCAGCCACCTTGTTTTTAAATAATAATCGGAAAAAAGGATAGACGGTGGGCATTAAAATCAGGTTAAGTGTTTTGTTTGATAAAAATCACTTTTGTGATTTTTTAATCACTTTTGTGATTTTTATCATGCTTTCCGGTTTTCTTTTGTGTTTCATTTGTATATTTCTTTCATTGTTATTTGATTATCATTTTAATATTTTTTTAATGTTTCTTTTTTTTAGAATTCGGCATTTTGAATTTGACATATTTTTTTTACTGTGATACAATTAACGGATTTTAAGTTAAATCTAAAGGGAGGTGTAAAATGGATGAAAAAGTAATTGCGGCAATAAATCAAAATGCTGTATTGAGGTCGCTTGAACTTTTATGTGCCATAGACAATCAGGCAAAAGAAAAGATAACCGGAAAAAATATAAATATTAGATTTTCGGTACCGGGTCTTAATCCGATGATTCTGGTGTTTTCGGACGGGAAGTTAAAAGCCGTTTTTGATAATAGCGTTAAGACAAATGTTCATCTGCGTTTTACGGGCGTTGAGCATTTTAACAAAATGGTAAACGGAGAAGCTATGCCAATTCCGACAAAGGGCTTTTTTAAGTTATCATTTTTACAGGGTGCTTTTACTGAATTGACAAATTTATTGGAAAGCTATTTAAAGCCTGATGCAGAAAGATTAAAAACCGACAAAAGTTTTGCAGAAATTAATACAAAGTTGACAGCCTATGTTGCGTTTTCGGCGTTGTCGGAAATTGCCAATCACGATAAAGTAGGGAAGATGGTTGCAGACCATACTCCTCATGGAAGATTGGTTATAAAAGTTGCAAATGAGCCGTTTATAGCGGTAAATGTGGATAACGGAGAATTTTCTACCGATATGCAAAATTGCGAAAATCCTACTGCTATTATGGCCTTTGATGATATGGATACAGCCGGAGGAATTTTACGAGGCGAAATTGACAGTTTTGGTGCGATTGGTCGAGGAAAGCTGGGTGTTTTTGGAAACATTAACATGATAGATCATATAAATAAATTACTTGGGCTTGTTGCAAGGTATTTGGATTAGAGGTGGGTGATATGGAAGTTTATAAATATAATAAAAGCAGAGAATTTTTTGACAGAGCAATGAAGGTTATACCACAGGGAATATACGGGCATTTAGGCCCGTCTAACGGTTGTTTTATACCGGTCGATGCATATCCGTTTTATGTTGACAAGGCAAAAGATTCTTATATATGGGATATTGACGGAAATAGGTTTATTGACTACATGTGTGCTTATGGCCCGATTATTACAGGTTATAACAACAAAACAGTTGATGATGCCGCCAGGTCTCAGATGGAACTTGCAAATGTAAGTATTTTGCCGTCCACAAAAATGGTTGAGCTTGCGGAATTACTTGTAGATACTGTTGCCAGTGCTGATTGGGCTTTTTTTGCAAAAAATGGCGGAGATGTAACAAACTTTGCAGTGATGACGGCTCGTGCGCACACAGGACGCTCAAAAATATTAAAGTTTAATGGCGGGTATCACGGTGTTGCTCAATGGATGCAGGGAGCAGGTTATGCAGGTGTAATTGAAGAAGATTATAAACAGGTGTTGTCTGTTCCGTTCAATGATATTGATGCAATCAAAAATGCAATAAACACCAATAAAGGTGAAATAGCTTGTATTATAGGTACGCCTTATCATCATCCGGCTATGTCTG
Source organism: Treponema sp. (assembly GCA_002749205.1). Lineage (GTDB taxonomy): Bacteria > Spirochaetota > Spirochaetia > Treponematales > Treponemataceae > Treponema_B. Next base: position 6,513 of record PDOP01000023.1, read on the forward strand.
ATAATGCGTTACCGGCAGAAGGTTTTTGGAAAGAAGTTCGACAACTTTGTGACGAAAATAAAATTGTATTGATTATCGATGATGTTCGTTGCGGATTTAGACTTGATGTAAAAGGCTCTGATTACCATTATGGTTTTGAAGCAGATTTAATTTGTTATTGCAAGGCATTGGCAAACGGACATAATATTTCTGCATTATGCGGAAAAAACTTTATAAAGAATTCTTGTTCCAGTGTGTTCTATACCGGAAGTTATTGGTTGAGCTCTGTACCTATGGCGGCTGCTATTGCCAATATAAAGTTAATGCGTGAAATTGATGCGGCGAAGATTTGTACAGAAAAAGGCAAAAAACTTACTTCAGGTTTGGTTGAAGTTGCCAAAGAGAACGGCTATAACCTATTGGTTACAGGGGAGCCTTCAATGTGGTTTATGCGAATTACTGATGATGATTCAGGAATTTTACACCAAAGCTGGGTAGCCGAATGTGTAAAGCGCGGTGTGTTTTTTGCAAATCATCATAATTTGTTTATTAATACTACATTGACTGATGAAGATATAAAATTTACTTTGGAAGTTGCAGATGCAGCGTTTAAGGCACTGAAAAAATAGGAGGTTTGGTGTGGCGATAGATATTGAAAAAAGAAAATTTTTAGAAAAAAAAGCCAGAGAGCTTAGACATCTGACTGTTGAAACTACCTTTCATGCAGGTAGCGGTCATTTGGGTGGTGCTCTTAGTATGATGGATATTGGGTGTTTATTGTATTATCATGTTATGAATATAGATAAAAACAATCCTGATTTCGAGGATAGAGATAGATTCATTATGTCGAAAGGGCATGCCGGTATCGGATATGTTTCAATTCTTGCTGATATTGGTTTTATAGAGCATGAAGATTTGAAAACATTTAATCTTACAGGCTCAAAACTTGGAATGCACTTAGATGCAAATAAGGTTAAAGGTGTTGATGCTTCTACCGGCTCGTTGGGACACGGATTATCTATGGCGTTGGGTATAGCTCTTAGTGCAAAACTATTAAAGAAAGATTACTATACTTATTGTCTTCTGGGTGATGGCGAATGTAATGAAGGTTCCGTATGGGAAGCGGCTATGGCAATAGGGCATTATAATGCAAATAATCTTATTACGATGGTTGACAGAAATCATGCGATGATTGACGGAGAAACTGAAGATGTTATGAAACTGGAGCCGTTTGCCGATAAGTGGACTGCCTTCGGTTTTCATACTGTAGTTGTAAACGGACATGATATTAATGCCATGAATGATGCAATTGAAGATGCAAAAAAAAGAGAGGATAAGCCGACTTGTATTATTTTGGATACGGTAAAAGGTCAGGGCGTTGACTTTGCCGCAGGGGATTATAAATGGCATTATGGTGCCATAAATGAAGAGCGGCGTGATTTGGCTCATAAGAGCATTGATGTGTATCATGATAAAAGAGACCAGGAGGTGTTATAATGGCGATTACATATACAAGTGTTGAAACAACAAAATTATCTACAGCGGAAGTTTATGCCCAAACCCTTACGGATTTAGCAAAAAATGATCCACGCATAGTTGTTCTGACTGCAGATCTTGCAAAATCTACAAAGATTGGTGTGTTTTATGATTCACTTCCGGAAAGATTTTTCAATTTTGGTATTGCCGAGCAAAATATGTACGGGGTTGCGGCCGGAATGGCTAAATGCGGATTGGTTCCTTTTACAAGTGCTTTTGCGGCATTTAACTCAATGCGTGCTTTAGATCAAGTGCATACAGATATTTGTTATCAGAATTTAAATGTAAAGATGATTGCCTCTCATGCAGGTACTTCATTCGGACAGGCAGGGTCTACGCATCATTCAACAGAAGACCTTGCAATTATGCGAAGTATGGCAAATTTGACTGTAATTGTTCCTGCTGACGGAATTGAAACAGCAAATGCCGTAAAGGCTTGTGTTGAAATAGACGGTCCTGTTTATATTAGAATAAATCGAGGTTTTGACCAAGTTTTATATGAAGATATGAACTACGGTTATCAAATAGGTAAGGCAAAGCAACTTAGAGACGGTACGGACCTTTGTATTATTGCTTGCGGTAGCGCTGTATTCCAAGCGGTTCAAGCTTCAAAAGAGTTGGAGGCTAAGGGGATTACAGCCAGAGTGTTGAATGTGCATACAATTAAGCCCATTGATAAAGAAGCCGTATTAACTGCAGTTCACGATACTCGCCGTATTATAACGGTAGAAGATCATAGTGTAATCGGCGGTTTAGGCGGTGCAGTAGGAGAGCTGATTGCTGAAAGCGGTAAAGGCTGTGCATTTAAAAGGCTTGGTGTACAAGATGAATTTTCTCCAATTGGTTATCATGAAGATCTTATGAGCTATCATAAGATTGATTCTGTCGGAATTATAGAAGCTGCAGAAGAACTACTGAGAATGGACTTTGAGGAAACAGAAGACTGGGAAGATGAAGTCTAAAGGAGGTGTTTTTCGCTATGGATAAAACCACATATTACAGTACGAAGCTGTTTTTGGCATCTGTTATTCCTTTAATGAAAGAAATAGCCATGCGTACAAATCTTAAAGATAAATTTTTTAAAAACCCGGGTATAGCTCAAATAAGTGTTATAACAGATGAGGGGAAGTGGGGAACTCATTTTTTAATTGAAAATGAGAGTATAACTGTTGGTCTTAATACAGTTGAAAATCCTGATGTGGAGTTGGAGTTTAAAACTCCTGAGCATTTTGTGGCATTTTTTAAAAATAAAACTAAAAAGTTGCCTAAGATAAAAGGATTTTTTAAGTTCGGCCTTTTAGTGGCTACATTTAAAACTTTGCTTAAAATGGCCGGCGTTTTAGGTGCAAAAGAAGCACCAAAGGCTGAGGCAGATAAGGAATTGCTTGTTAGATGTATGTTCTATTTATTGTCAAACGGAATTAGTAGACTGAATAAACTCGAACATCCTGATATTCACGATTGGGCTCAAAAAAGCCCTAAAAGGGTTTACGCCTTAGCTGTTGACGGTTATGATGATGTAGCCGCATATATTCTGGTTCAAGCCGGAAAAACAAAGGCTTCAAAAGGATTGTATAAGCTGTCAAAACCGTTTTTTACTTTAAGGTTTGCAGACTTGGATTCCGCATTGGCAATTCTTTTGGATACAGGCGATATGCTTGCATTAACGGCAGAGAAAAAACTGATTATGGAAGGGGCTCCTGAGTTTGGCGCAAAACTTGGCGATTTTATGATGATGGTCGGTGAGTTTGTTCAATAGTGCCGGTTTTTAGTCGGTGTGATTAAATTCGAGAATTGCAAAAGTCGTTTGAGTTTTGCAATTCTTTTAAGTTATTGAATAATTTTAATTTTTCTCATTTCGATGTAAGAGGTGGTTTTCTAAGAATACCGGACGGTACGGGAAAAATTTGTTTATGTTTTTCCCGACATTTCCATTAGCCTGATTTGGACGGGGCGGTCTATCCTTCTGTTCGATTGTTTTTTTAAGTAAACATCGGCTCTTATGAGACGGTGTTTTGGTGTTTCAGTAGAGGACAGAAGATTATGCCGTCCCGTCGGGTTGAGTGCAAAAGCGAAGCGTTGCATAAAGGCTGGATTTTTTTTTTGTTATGTGATATATTTTGACAGGTGTTTTTTAGGAGTTTTGATGCGTAAGATAAGTATTATAAATCCGAAAGAGTTTGGTTATAATTTTGTTGATAAGAAATTTTTACCTCGTGGGGCTGATGAGTATTACTTGCGTAACGGACAGGTAAAGGAAAAACATGTATGGAGGCATTTGACTTTTGATGAGGTCGAGCATTTAATTAAGAACGGAAATTCATGTACGAATTGGAATGATGTTTTTGTAGAGGATCCGTTTAATCCGGCATTGATTAAGAATTCTCTTTTTGCGGGTTTGGTGCGTATTTGTGCAATTGAGGAAAATTATTTGAAGTATCATGATTTTACTGTTCCTATTGGTATTACAAACAGTAAGGTGATTTCTTGTGATATTGGGCGAAATTGTGCCATACATGATTGTGCGTATCTTTCGCATTATATTATAGGCTCGCAGGTTATTTTAAGTCGGATAGATGAGATGTGTACGACAGATCATGCTAAATTCGGTGAGGGTATTGTTAAAGACGGGGAGAGCGAAGCTACTCGGGTACAGATTGATGTGCTTAATGAGGCCGGCGGCAGGGAGGTTTTTCCGTTTGTGGATATGATTCCTGCAGATGCTTTTTTGTGGACTCGTTTTCGTGATGAAAAAAAATTGATTAGTGCTTTGAAAAAAATTACTCAAGGTCAGGTTGATAAAAGACGCGGGTATTACGGAACCGTCGGTGATGATTGCGTTATTAAAAGTTGCCGTATTATTAAAGATGTGAATTTTGGTGATGCTGTTTATGTAAAGGGTGCAAATAAGTTAAAAAATTTAACTGTAAAGTCAAGTTTTGAAGAGCCTTCTCAAATTGGAGAGGGTGTTGAATTGGTAAACGGAATTATAGGTTTTGGGTGTAGGGTTTTTTACGGTGTTAAGGCTGTGAAGTTTTTGATTGGAAATAATGCTACGCTAAAATATGGGGCAAGATTAATTCATTCTATTCTTGGTGATAATTCTACAATTTCCTGTTGCGAAGTTTTGAATACTCTTTTGTTTCCGTTTCATGAGCAACATCATAATAATTCATTTTTAATTTCTTCGATGATTCAAGGTCAGGCAAATATGGCCGCCGGTGCTACAATCGGGTCTAATCATAATACTCGAGGGAATGACGGCGAGATAATTGCAGGTCGAGGTTTTTGGCCGGGTCTTTGTGTAAGTTTGAAGCATAATTCAAGGTTTGCTTCGTTTGTGCTTTTATCGAAAGCTGATTATCCGAGTGAGCTTGATATTCGCTTTCCGTTTAGTATGGTTTTGAATAATGAGCATAAAAATAGATTGGAAATAATGCCTGCGTATTATTGGATGTATAATATGTATTCTTTGGAGCGTAATAATAAAAAATTTGCAACACGCGACAGGCGTATTACAAAAACTCAAAAGATACATACTGATTTTCTTGCTCCTGATACAGCTTCTGAGATTATGGTTGCCATGAAAATTTTGGAAGCTGATATTGAAAAAGCTTGGTATCAAGAAAAAAAAGAAAGGGTGTCGGCTGATGAAATTATTTCAAAGCATTTTGATGAAGCTCAAAAAATACAAGTGTTTGCAGAAGGAGTTGAAAGGTCTTCGCGTGAAGTTTTACTATTAAAGCCTTTTAAGGCTTGGCAGGCATACAGGCAAATGCTTGTTTGGTACGGGGTTAAAACATTGTGCTTGTTTTTTGAAAATACTGAAAGCAGACTTTCTGATATGCAAAAGTTAAAAATAAGTAAGATTAGTTTTAATTGGCAAAATATGGGTGGTCAGCTTATGCCTGAATTCAGGTTGGATCTTTTAAAAGAAAAAATAGGAAACGGGAAATTTAAAAATTGGACTGAGATACATTCCGAATATGAAAAAATATTTTTGTATTATGAACAGGATAATGCGAAAAATGCTTATGCAGTTTTATGTTGGGTTGCCGGAGTAGAGAAATTAACGGATAAGATTTGGAATGATTTTCTTGAGGAGTCAAAGTCTATTTGTGAATATATAGCTGAGCAAATATTTTTTACAAAAAACAAGGATTATATAAATAGTTTTAGGGATATTACTTATAGAAATAAAGCGGAAAGAAATGCTGTTTTGGGTAATATTAAAAATAATGCATTGATTGCATCTGCGGAAGATGATGCTCAGAAAAGAATTGCATTATTAAAAAAAATGAAGGTTTAGAATGTCATGGTTGTAACATTTATGTGATTTTTTAGTTTATGTAAATAGAAATCTTAATTTGAGTTTGTTTAGTTTTTAAATAATGATTATTTTTAAACTTGACTTTAAAAATTAAAACAAATAGTTTTAGTATTTAAATAATTAAGCTAATGGAGGAACTATGCTTAAATTGAAAAATTGGGTAAAAGGATTGTGCCTTTTTTGTGTTGCTGTTTTATTTGTTGCTTGTGTAAGTACCGAAAAACATGATCCGAACTTTTTGGGTGATTTTCCGGTTCAAGACTTGGGTAAAATTATGGGTGCTACTGTCAGAAGAGTGAAGCGGACATTAAAGCCGGCAGAGCTGTCTTTTACATTTAATCCAAGAAGCAATATTGTTTCCGTACATCATAAATTTTTAGGTGAAAATGTTTGGATAAATTTATCGGAGGAAAACAGGACTGTTTTTATAAACGCAATTCATCAATATTTGTCGGAATATAAGGAAAAAAAGTTGGGTGAAGGGAACAATAGAAAAAAAGGTTATTTTGGCAAAACTCCAATATATATGAAATGGGGGCTTTTTGCTGCGGCACGGGCCGGTAAACCTACATTGCGTTTTGAGTACGAGCTGATAAAACCTAAAGGTCGTCCGTACTTTATTGTTGGAGCAACAACTACAAAATCTTTTCAAGGTGGTGCAAATAGTCCTGCAATTAGAATTGCTCTTTCTCCGGCAAAATGTCAAGATATGTTGGTTCTTCTAAAGCAGAAAAATCTTCAAAAACTTGTTGATGATCTTCAAAAAGAATATGAAGAGTTTGATATGAAAGAGGGGTTTGAAGAAGATGAAGAATTTGAAGTGATGAAAGAAATTGAAAATTCAAGTACGGAAAGTGATGATTCAATAGATGAAGACGAAGCAGATGCAGAATTCAATATTGACTAATCAGGAAAATAAATTTGAAGCATAAAAGAGTTAAGGTTATATTATTATTTTTCTTTCTCGTTATAAATTTAAATGCAGAATTTTTTACTTCTTCAGAATGGGGATACAGTTTAGATTTACCGGAAGGGTTTGCTTTATTCGAGAATAAAGAAGACAGTCGTTTTTTGTTGAAAAATAATGTTGCCAATGTAGAGCTTCAGATTTTTCTTGATTCAGATGATAGTTTAAAAAATACGGCAAGGATTTCAAAAAAAATATTTAAGCAATTAAATGCCGAGCATAAAGATATTGATTTTTTATGGTGTGGAAAGCCTGCTATGCTTTCTACACTCAGTTTTCATTCAGGCAATTATGGTGGAGTAAGAAGGATTTATTCAGGCTGGTTATTAATTTTAAAGCTTGATAGGGGGTGGATAACACTCGTAACTTATGTGCCTGAATTAAAATCTAAAGAATTTGAACCAATGATGATTTCGATTTTGGATTCTGTTTTTACAGGTGGACAGTCGTATTATTCGCCAGGTCCTGTAACATCTGCTTTATATCCCAAAACGGGGAGTATAAAGGTAAAACAAAAATTTAATGGCAGGGATATATCTTTTTTTTACGATAAATCCGACATGGAGGCTAATCAAAGTGTTGTAGACCGTGAGTTTCAACTTCTGACTATGTATATCGGTACAGATATGGCAATAGAGGCTTGGAAGCGATATTACAGAAATATATACAGAGATGCGTGGAGAAGATTGGAGTCTCTTTCTTTTTCTTTAAAAGCGTTTTTGTCTTTAGGTGAATCCATATCCGATAGTTTTTCCATAGCATCAAAACTTCTTACCCATTTGCAAAATTTTACTTATCTTAGAAATCCGGCAGGTTCTGATTTTATAAACTTACCTGAATGTTATATTAAATCAACAGGTGATTGTGATGCGCGGTCGGTTTTGATGTGCGTAATTTTACAGCAAATGGGCATCGATTGTGTTCTTGCTGTTTCTCCTGAGTTCAGCCATGCTATGGCCGCAATTAATTGTAAAGGCACGGGGGCCGTATTTTCATACAGCGGTAAAAAATACTTGGTGGCAGAAACAACCGCAAAGATAAAGCTTGGACAAATTGCTTCTGATTTGGCTGATCCTTCAAAGTGGTTTATAACGGAATTTTACGGGCTTCCGGTAAACGATAAGTAGGTTTAAATAAATTGAACAAGTCAGTTAGATTAAATAAAATTGTAATTAGTGTTTTTGTTTTACGATAGTCGGCCTTTATAACTAGATTATACGTAATAAGAGTAATACAGTAATTTAAATTGCCGGAAGTGAGGTTCAAATGAAAAAAGAAAATCTAAGAATACCTTTATCATTTAAAATACCTTTTATGATAAGTATATTGTTTATCATTTCAGGTATTTTATTCGGGACATTTATATTTAGACGCTTTTCAAAAGTAATAATTGATGATATTAAAACTGATCTGGTAGAAAAAATACAGAAAGAGAGCAATAATATTTACGGTAATCTTTTTTCAAAAATTGAAGCTACAACAGCAAATTATGCTTTATTGCTGAGATTGCATGGTTTTGAAAGTTTAGAGTATGCAGAAGGAATAAGCGAGGGCATTATGGATTCTCATTCTGCAATTGCAGGTTGTGGTTTCTGGTTGGAGCCGTACGTCTGTCCTGATAAAGAATTTTGTGGTCCGTATTGGTTTCGTAAAAATGGTAAAATTAATATGTCGTGGGAATATAGCAATAAAGAAAATGATTACAAAAAATTCGACTGGTATATTAATGACGGCATTTACAATAATGAATCATCGATATGGAGTGAACTGTATAATGATGCAATAACAGGTAAACCCATGATAACAGCAACATCTGCGTTGTTGGAAGATAGCAAAAAAATAGGTGTTGTAACAATAGATATTGGACTTGAGAAACTTAATTATTATTTTTCATCAATAAAATTTGATAATATCGAAAAATATACGCTTTCACTCGTTACAAAAAAAGGAATCTGTCTTGATCACAGTGATAAATCACTCATTGGTAAAAGTATTTTTAGTGAAGCTGAAGTACTAAAACAAACATTAAGAGAAGATAATAAAAAAATAAATATTTCATCACCAATCGCTGAAACAGGTTTGTATCTTTGTGTTGAAGTAGAAAAATTTATAATTCTAAAACCTTTGAGGAAATTTATCCGAGTGAATATATTCATTGGTATTATCTTTTTAATGATTCTCATCGCAGTAATAAGTATTATCGTTAAAACGCTTTTATCAAAAATACTTAAACAAACAACAGCAACATTAAAGGCTGTATCGCAAGGAAATCTTCAAGCACGCTTACCCATAAAAGGAAATGACGAGATAACAGATCTTTCAAAATATTTCAATGAAACAATAGAAAAAATAGGGTTGCTGATTCAATCTGTTGGAAAAAACATGGAAAAAATGCGTGGTGTCGGCTCTACTCTTGCAGAAAATATGACAGAGACAGCAAGTTCTGTAAATCAAATAAGTGCAAATATTGAGGGTGTAAAAGGTCAAATTTTAAGTCAAAGTACAGGTGTTACAGAAATGAGTTCAACGATGGGAGAAATTATTCGTACGATACATCAATTAAATAAAAGCATAGAATCACAAGTCATAAGTGTAACTCAGTCTTCATCATTAATTGAAGAGATGATTGCAAATATTGCTTTAATTGCCAAACGACTTAATAACGAAAATCATATTGTGCATGACTTAAATGAAAAAACCATTATAGCAAAAGAGGAAGCACAAGCCGCAAATACTGAAATTGCAAAAGTGGGAGAAAAATCTTCTAATCTTCTTGAGGCTGCATCGGTTATTCAAAATATTGCAAGTCAGACAAATTTACTCGCTATGAATGCAGCAATAGAAGCTGCCCATGCCGGGGAAACCGGCAAAGGATTCGCTGTTGTAGCAGATGAAATTAGAAAACTTGCTGAAGAGTCGAGTGTCCAAGGTAAGTCAATTGCTATAACAATAAAAGAAACGACAGAAATAATTAAAACCATTGTTGCTAATGGAGTAAATGCTGAAGCCGGTTTAGATGAGGTTGTCAGGCTCGTAAAACAAACACTTGAACAAATAGAAAATATTGTGAACGCCATGCAAGAACAAGAGCGAGGTAGTCAAGAAGTTTTAACTGCCCTTAAAAACATTAATGCTATAACCGGTCAAGTAAAGTACGGTTCAGCTGAAATGCTCAAAGGTGGAGAACAAGTTGCCAAAGAAATGCGAAAATTGGACGAGCTTACTCATATCATTACAGACAGTATTAACGAAATGGCTAGTGGGGCAACACAAATTAATAATGCAGTTCAAGAAGTAAACGAGCTTACACATCGAAATAAACAAAGTATAAAAGACCTTTCTGATGAAGTGAGAAAATTTAAAGTATAAAAAATTTTACCTGGTTTAACATGGTGTAAAATCATGTAGTTTTTATCTACTCGAAAAATTGTAAACTTTGGTCGATGCAAAAAAAAGCATAGCTTTTACCCCCAGTTTTTTATCACGAGCGTATTTTAGTTTTTTTGTCTTCAAAAATATTATAACTTAAAATTGGAGAATATCGGAATCGAACCGACGACCTATTGATTGCGAACCAATCGCTCTACCAACTGAGCTAATTCCCCATTGCTTTTATGTAGAGGCACTTTCAAAAGTCCGTTACTTTTAAAAGCACCTCCAAATAAGCTCATTTTATTACGCTTTTTGGTATATTTCGGAAGAAATTGCAAAACTTGTCTGATTTTTGCAATTTCATCTGTATTTATTATATTCAAATTTTAAAATATTTCAAGGGGTAGTAAAAACTAAATCAAAAACTAAACAGCTTGATACTCCCGCAAGGAGGTTGGTTGAAGTAAAACAAATTTTAAAAAGCAACGCATTTTTTATAAGTGGCTCATTTATATTGATTTTTTTTTTGTTTTATGATATGTTTTGCATAGGGGGATTTATGTTACCATTTTATTTTTTATCAATAGCTTTAAATATTTTCGCAGGAGCAATTTTTGTATTTTTGGACCCAAAAGAATCTTTTGAGCAAAATATCGAACCTAGAGAGCAGTTTGCATTCATGCGTGAAAGTAAGTTTTTGTTAATTATGACCATAGCTTCCGGTGTAGTTGCTGTTATGAAAATCTTATTGCCGGTTAAGGGTTTATCCGGAACTCGTCTTTTTGTAATAGGGGATTTTTTACCTGTATTTGCAGGGATTTTGGCTTGTTTAATTTTTGCTTCAAGATATGCATCAAAAACCGATGATTCTGAAAAAATACCTGCTGTGTTAAAAGTAGTTGTAAGTTATGAGCGCTATATTGGATTTTTTTGTATTGCTGTAGCAGGTTTGCACTTTTTATTTTCCTATTTACCTGTGCTATAAAAATTAATTTTTAAAACGAACCGTAATGAAAAGATTATTTTGTTTTATATGTTTATTTGGTTTATTAATTTTCGGTTGTAAAAAGCAGGAGGTTTTAGCAAATTTGCAACTTCCGCCTGATTCTCCTATGACTGATGCTAACAGGTATGCTGTTATAATAGAAACTTATATTTCATTAAAAGATAAACCGGGTCAGGACGGTATAACTTTGGCACATGCGAGATGCAAAGATATTTTTTCTGTTATCGGAATTGATATTATTCAAATTGATGATGAGCAGGAGCTTTGGGTTCATCTTGACGGTGGGTGGATTCCTCGAGATAGTGTTCAGTTATATTCAAGCGAAGAAAAAGCAAAAACCGCCGCCGATAATTTGAATAAATAAAATTGATTTGCAGGTAAAATATGAAACCGTTTAGTTTTTTGAAAATATACCTTTAAAAAAAGAAACAATTTTATTTTCCGGTGATAATTTATTATTTATTTTTTTTGTGTTTTCTAATACTTCACTGTTTTTCTTAAAATTTTGTTTCTTTTTTTGTTGTATAGGTTTTTTCTTTTTTTTATTTTTCTCAATACTATTTGCATTTATATCTATATTTTTAGCGTATCTTTTTTTATAATATTCCATACGCTCTTCAAAACTTAAACTCGCAAGGTTTTCACTTTTTTGTTTATTGTTAAATTTTATATTGCGATTTTTTGAATTACGGGTATTCTGTGATGAATGTTTTTTCCCTTTATGATTTAATTTTTTTCTTTCATTATCGAATTTTCTCGAGTTTCGATTATACGGTTTTGACTTAACCGGTTTGCCTAAATGTATATATTGCCCGGAACTTAAATCATCTAAGTATAATGATTCGTCCGGAATTGAAGCCGGAATTGTTTCTTCTATAAATTTTTCTATTTCAGCTAAGTTATAAACATCACGCTCACTGCAAAGAGCGTAAGTTACTCCGTTTTTTCCCGCTCTTGCTGTTCTGCCTATTCTGTGTACATAATTTGCAGCCTCATTCGGCAACTCATAATTGATAACCATTTTTAAATCGTCAACATCAATACCTCTGGCTGCTACATCTGTTGCAATCAGTATAGGCACGGATTTTTGTTTAAATCTTGTAATTAAATTCAAGCGTTTTTTTTGAGGTAAATCTCCGCTTAAAAATTCCGCAGAAAAATTGTTTAATCTTAATCTCTTTGCTAAAATTTCCGTGCCGTTTTTTGTATTGCAGAAAATCAAAACAGCATCACATTTTTCTCGATTTAAAATACCCAACAACAATTGCATTTTTTTTTCATCTGCTACATGAAAAAGTTTTTGCTCTATTTTTTTTGCCGTAATATTTTCAGGCTGCATAGTTATTTCTTTTGCATTAACAGTACATTCCCAAGCTAAATTTTTTATGTAAGTACTTAATGTTGCACTGAAAAGCATTGTTTGTCTTTTTTCAGGAGCCGGTAAAAACTGTAATAGCCTTCTTACATCGGGATAAAACCCCATGTCAAACATACGATCTGCTTCATCGACAATTAAAAAACCTACATTGTCAAAATTTAAATTCTTTCTTTCGCACAAATCGATAATTCTGCCGGGTGTTCCTATAATGATATCAACCCCTGAGTTTATTTTTTTAATTTGCGGCTCGTATGCAACTCCACCGAAAAAAGCGGCAATATCAATCTTAATAAATTTTGACAATAATTTTGCTTCATCGCATACTTGAACTGCCAACTCTCTGGTAGGAACTAAAATTAAAACTTTTTGCTTTTCCTGCATTTTTAACCAGCGCTCTAAAACCGTAACTAAATATCCTGCTGTTTTTCCTGTGCCTGTTTGTGATTGAACATATAAATCAGAACCGTCAATTCCTTTATCTAAAACAGCATTTTGAACCGGTAAACATTCAAAATATTTTGCCGCCTGTAATCCTTTTTGTAAATCATCATTTAAATTAAAATTAGTATATTTCATTATGGCATTGTATCATAAAAAATAAAAAAAGAAAAGGACTTTTTTAGAGAAGTTTTCTTTTATAAATTCATAATTAAAAAAATAATTTTTGTAAAGTGTTGAAAAATTTAAAATCTGAAGTTTTGTTTATTATTACAACACTTTACAAAGCAACCCGACGGACTTGCATAATCTTTTGTTTTTTACTGATATTTTTAATCAGCGTCTCACAACAGTGAGTCGCTTTTTATTTAAACATAAGCAAACAAAAGGATAGACGAAGCCCGTCCATTACCGGTTAAGCGTACTGTTACTATTTTCCGGTGTTCTTTTTTGTTTTACGCTTTTTGGTAAAAACATCTTTTAAAAATTAAAACTCATCATCTTTATACTGCAATTTATAAAGGTTGTAATACATTCCTTTTTTGTTTAACAGTTCATCATGCTTACCCGATTCAATTATTTCACCTTTGTGTAGAACAATAATTTTATCCGCATTTTTAATTGTCGAAAGTCTGTGTGCAACAGAAATAGCGGTTTTTTCTTTTAATATTTTAGCAAGCGCGTCTTGAATTAAAACTTCCGTTTCTGTATCTACACTTGAGGTTGCTTCATCGAGAATCAGTATTTTAGGTTTTGATGCGAGCGTTCTGGCAAATGATAAAAGCTGCCTTTCACCGTTTGAAAGATTAGCACCTCTTTCGACAACAGGCTCATCATAAGCCTTTGGAAGTTTTTCAATGAACTTTGATGCGTTGACATATTCAGCCACTCGGATTACTTCTTCATCAGTAATTGTTTTGTTTTCAAGCACTATGTTATCTTTAATTGTGCCGGTAAAGATAAACACATCTTGTTGGACGGTAGCTATTATTTTACGCAATTTTGATTTATCAATTTCTTTTATATTTATATCATCAATAAGTATTTCACCCTCATCGCAATCATAAAATCTTGTAATAAGATTCATAATAGATGACTTACCGGCACCTGTTGCACCGACAAATGCAAACGACTCTCCCGGGTTAATTATAAAGCTAATGTTTTTTAACACTTTGGTTTTCCCGTCATACGAAAAACTTACATTTTTAAATTCTATTTTTCCCTTTACTGCGTGTTCGCTATTGTTTTCTAAAAGTTTTGAATGTTCAGGATTTTTAATTTCTGTTTTATCATCTAATACAGTAAATATTCTTTCACTTGAGGACATGGCATTTTGAATTATATCAAAGGCTTGTGTTAAGTTAATAATAGGCTGGAAAAATCTTCTGATATACTCTGTAAAGGCATAAAAAACACCGAACGGAATTATATTTTTAATAGCATCACCTACACCGACATAGATAATACTTACCAAAGCAAGTGATCTAAGTATTTCATACATTGGTCTGAATGCGGCTCGCATGATAAGTAGTTGTTTATTTAATTCAAAATATCCTTTATTAAGTCCATCAAAGTGAGCAAAAACTTTTTTTTCTCTTTTAAAAATTTGAATAACTTTCATGCCCGTTATATATTCGTTTAAAGCTGAATTTATTTTTGCAATTTGTGCTTTTGCAATACGATTTACTTTTCGGATATAATGTCTGAAAACCATTGCAAAAAGACAAATAAATGGAACTACAGCAAATGATACAAGTGCTAACTTTATATTTAAATAAATCATCATAATCATAATGCTTATAATTGTGAATACATCAGTTGCAATATTGCTTAAAACATTAATATACATTTCGTTTAAATTTTGAGTGTCATTTGTAACCCGTGTAACTAATCGTCCTATTGGATTTTTATCAAAATAAGAAACAGCGCGTGATTTTATATGATTAAAAATATCATTACGAATATTAAAAATAATTTTTTGGCTTGCTTTGTTTAATATAAATTCCTGAATAAGACTAAAAACAGCTACCCCAAGTATTGTGGCTATAAATAGTAAAGCCATAGTTTTTACACCTGACTTATCTTTTTTTCTGAACATTTGATATTCGTCATTTGTAATTTCTATGCAATTTTCAATTTTATCGTCAACCTTACCGAAATACCATTTATTGTTTTTAATATTGTTATGTAAAATATATTTATCTTCTGAAAATGTTTCTTTTGTATTTTTAATATCTGTGTATGTATAATTAACACCTCTAAAAACTATGTCCGGTTTAGCATTATACGGGGTTTCTATCATAGTCTTTTTATAACCGGTTAAGTATTCGTCAATTGTAATTTGCAAAATTCTAGGGGTGAAACTTCTTAAAACCGTTGCTATTATAATACATAGCACAGCAACTGCAATCATCAGTGCGTATGGTTTTGCATATTTTAAGAGGCGTAAAAAAAGATTGCTTTGTTTGTTTGTTTTTATTACATCATCATGTATATTTTGTTTTGACATTTTATCCCCTATTTATTTGTTTTTCAAGTCTTTGACGCATAGCCATTTTATAATACACGCCTTTGTTTTTCATAAGTGTTGTATCGTTTCCGCGCTCTACAATTTCGCCGTCAGATAAGACAATAATTTCATCACAGTTTTTCACAGTTGAAATTCTATGGCTGATAATAATCATGCCTGCGCCTTGATTATATTTTTTTAAATTTTGAAGTATTTTTTCTTCTGTCTCAGTGTCTACAGCTGAAAAACTGTCATCTAAAATCAGCATTTGAGGATCTTTGAATATAGCTCGCGCAATTGACATTCTCTGCTTTTGCCCGCCTGAAAGTGTAATTCCTCTTTCTCCCAAAACTGTATTATATCCTTCAGGAAAGTCAACAATGTTTTTGTGTAAATCGCTGAGTTTTGAAACAGTTTCAATTTTATCAAGTAATTCTTTGGAAAAATCTTCGCCATTATTTAAATAATCATAACGTACATTTTTGCACTCTGCTTTTTGTTGGGTTTCGTATGCAAAGGCAATGTTGTCGTTAATTGTTTGTGAAAACAAAAAACTGTCCTGCGGAACCAACGCAACACTTTCGCGTAAATTTGTAATTGAAACATCTTTGATTAAACTGTTGTCTATTATAATTTCACCTGAGTCGGTTTCGTTTAAGTCGTATAATCTTAAAATCAGATTAACTATTGTTGATTTTCCTGCTCCCGTATTTCCTATAATTGCAAGGCTTTTATTTTGTGCCGCAGTAAAAGAAATGTTTTTAAGTGCAAACTTTTCTGTATTCGGATACTTAAATGAAACATTTTTAAATTCAATTATGTTTGCGATTTTCTTTTGTGTTGCATCAGGATACGGGTCAATAATTTCCGGCTTTTCATCAAAAATTTTATTTAATCGTTCCATGGATGCAGCGCCTCTTTGTAAAATATTTACTACCATACCAAAAGCCTGAATTGGCCAGAACATCATTTGCATGTACATATTAAAAGCAATAAAATTGCCCAACCGGATTTCACCGTCAATAACTGCAATACCTCCAAAATAAAGTACAATCAAAAAACTGATTGCACCTACTAATATCATGGCTGGTTTAAAAATTGCTTTGATTTTTATCATATCAAGATTTTTATTATAATTATTTTTATTAATATTATAAAACTTTGTTTTATATTCTTCTTCTTGTGCAAAACTTTTTATAACTCTGATACCGGAAAAACTTTCTTGGACAGTATCGCTTAAGTCTGCAAATGCTGCCTGCGTTTTTTTAAAATATTTATGAACCAACTTTCCAAAAAAAGTTACAAAAATAATTAGCAGCGGTACAACAGAAAGAGCCAAAGCCGTTAATCTTAAATTTGTTGAAAGGAACATTTTTATAATAACAAAAATCATCATAAAAGTTGCATCAACTGCCATAACAATAGCTTGCCCCCATGCCGTTCTAATTGCATTTACATCATTCGTTACGTGCGCCATGAGATTTCCTGTTTTATGATGAACAAAATAATTTGGCGACAGTGTCAAAAGTTTAGAAAAAAGATCTTTGCGAAGTTTGTATTCCAATTTTAAAGCCGGTGTAAAAATACAGTACCGCCATATAAACCTTGAGATTACCATAACCAACCCGATTAAAATCACAAGACCACAGTAAATTAAAATTTTTTGTCGGGTTAAAATGCCCCCTTGATAATCGTTGGTTATATTTTGAATTATTTCAGGAATATAAAGCTGGACGAAATCTATAATCATCAAAAATAGAATGCCCGTAAAATAGCTCCATTTGTTTTCTTTTATAAAAGGCAATATCCTTTTAAATGCTTTCATTACCACTCCTGTTTTGTAGACAGTATATAATTTAGAAAATAAAAATACAATTTGATACCGTTTTGAATTATAAATTAAAAAATTGGTTTTGTCAATTAAATTTTAATAATAATTCAACCCGACCGGCCGGCATAACCTTTTGTTCACTGCTTAAAAACTTAATCGCCGTTTTACGCTCTCGCTTCAATCGGCTCTTCTTTAAAATTAAGTGAA
Source organism: Treponema sp. (assembly GCA_002749205.1). Classification (GTDB taxonomy): domain Bacteria; phylum Spirochaetota; class Spirochaetia; order Treponematales; family Treponemataceae; genus Treponema_B. The sequence goes on from PDOP01000023.1 coordinate 24,066, forward strand.
CAAAAGTGTAGACTCAGCCGGTCCATAACAGGTTAAACTGATAGCTTATCAGGCCGGTTTTCTGCTTGTAACCCTGATTAAAAAAACAAGCATTGACAAAAATTTTCATTATCTTGACAGCCGGCTATAATTGATTTATACTTTAGTATATAGCAAAAAATTATTGGGAGTGTCTTTGTGGCAGATAGAATGGAAGAAAAATTTGAAAATTTAAATGAATTAGTCGAGTTATTTGAGAGAAATAAGAAACAATATCATACTAAAATCTACGATGAGGCTAATACGAGAACTGACTTTATCGATAAATTTTTTGAGCTTTTGGATTGGGATGTTCGCAATGAGCAGGGCTATTCCGAAACATATCGTGAAGTTGTGCGAGAAGATAAGGTCAGTATTGAAGGAAAACAAAAAGCTCCCGATTATAGTTTTAGAATTGGCGGGATGCGCAAATTTTTTGTTGAAGCAAAAAAGCCTTCTGTTAATATAAAAGACGACCCAAATCCTGCGTTTCAAGTTCGAAGATACGGCTATACTGCAAAGCTACCATTGTCGATTTTAACGGACTTTGAGGAATTCGCCGTTTATGATACACGTATAAAACCGAGTAAAAATGATAAAGCAAGTACCGCTCGTATTTTCTACTGCTCTTTTGATGAATATAAGAAAAACTTTGATTTTATTTTTAATACTTTTTCAAAAGAAGCAATTTTAAAAGGCAGTTTTGATTTGTTCGTTCAGGAAAATAAAAATAAAAAAGGAACATCCGAAGTTGATAAAGAGCTTTTGAAGTTGATTGAGAATTGGCGGGAATCACTTGCAAAAAATATAGCTTTGAGAAATGGCGATTTAAAGCTGCGAGAGGTTAATACTGCCGTCCAAAAGATTATTGATAGAATTATTTTCTTGCGTATTGCCGAAGACAAAGAAATTGAGCCTTACGAGCAGTTGTTGAATATAAGCAAAAAAGAAAATGTTTACAAAGAGTTGGTTTTACTTTTTGAAAAAGCAAATGATAAATATAATTCAGGTTTGTTTTTGAATCAAACATGGTTAAATGAAATAAAAATTGACGACAAAACATGTATAGATATTATTAAGGCTTTATATTATCCCGAATGTCCTTACGAATTTTCTATTTTGCCTGTTGAAATACTGGGAAACATTTACGAAAAGTTTTTAGGCAAG
>PDOP01000007.1 GCA_002749205.1 Treponema sp.
ACTAATCTTTCCACGCAAAAGATTAGCAATCCCCCAAAGCTGAGCCTCTAACAATTTTTTCTGTTCTTCTGACATAAACGCTTATTCCTTAATTAGTTGTTTTTTATACGGAGATTATACCACAGAATATCAGATTTGTCCAAAAATAATCCCCCCCCCCTCACCCAAACTTCCACACAACAACACCTTGCACGCTATCAAAAGGCACATCCCGCAAGCGCGTCCTCGGCTAAACCCTTATCCGCATTTAAACTTTTTAAATTGAGAGTTTTATTTTTGTTTACCTTATTTATAATAATCGTTTATTATTTAACATTTATTAATTACTAATTAAAACCAATCTTAATTAACCTCAACACATCTTTCATTGTATAAAGCAAATCTTCTTTTGCTGTTTTTTTTGCCTCACTAAAAGGAACTGCAAGACGGTTAATACTAAATACAGAATTTACTCCGCACTTATAAACATCATCAGTTTTATTTTCTGCATCGCCAACAATAGCTATAACAGGCACACCCTTTTTCTTAGCTCTACGGGCAACGCCAACAACAACCTTACCTCGTAAACTCTGACTATCCAATTTACCCTCTCCGGTAAATACAAAAGATGCATCTTCAAGTTGCCTATCAAATTGAACAGTATCAAGCACAGTCTCAATTCCCATTTTTAATTCAGAACCAAAAAAAATAAGATTACCATACCCCATACCGCCTGCAGCACCTGTCCCTGCAATCTTTGCAGTATCAGAATTTAAGTCTGCACCTAAACATTTCTCGACAATTGACGCCAAATGTTTTAAGCCTTTATCTAACTCTTCAACCATTGCAGGATTAGCACCTTTTTGTGGGGCAAATATATACGCCGCTCCATTTTTACCAAAAAGAGGATTATCAATATCGCACATAGTTGTAACTTTTGCTTCTTTTAAAAGTGGGTTTAAACCTGAAATATCAATATTGCAAATATCTTTTAAAGTTCCACCCACAGGCACAAAAGATTTTCCGCTCTTATCAAAAAAGCGAACTCCTAAAGCAACTGCAGCACCACAACCTCCATCATTAGTTGCACTACCGCCTAAACCAAGGATAATATTTTCACAACCATTTTTCAAAGCATCTTCTATTAACTGCCCAACACCATAAGTTGTAGTCAAGGACGGATCAAGCCTGCCAAAAGCAAGAGGGAGACCGGCACAAGCAGCCATTTCAATTACAGCTGTTTTGGGAAACTTTGATTTTTCTGTATTTAAAATTCCATAAAAACTTTCTATTTCTTCAAAAAAAGGATTTTTAACTTGAAGCATCTTTTTTTCACCGCCAAGAAATTCTAAAAATGCTTCAACACTGCCCTCCCCGCCGTCAGCGACGGGAATAGAAACCGTTTGGGTATCTGCTAAAATGTCTGAAACAGCCTCTTCCATCAAAGCACACACTTCAGCAGAACTCATAGTTCCTTTAAAAGAATCGGGGATAAGCAGTATTTTTTTCATAATCAATATCTACCTTAAAATATAAGGTTATTTGCTACATAAAAAGTGACAAAATAAAAATACCAATAATTCCGGTTATACCTATAACTAAAGTCATAAGTGTTTGCGTTTTATAACCTTCTTGAGCTTTTAATCCGCCAAAGTTTGTAACAACCCAGAAATAACTGTCATTAGCATGAGAAACAGTCATTGCACCTGCACCAATTGCCATTACAGTAAGAGCTGATAAAGTTACGGTATCCAAACCTAAAGGAGCCATAAGCGGAGCAAGAATTCCTGCTGTAGTTGTAATTGCAACTGTTGAAGAACCCTGTGCCGATTTTAAAATAGCGGCTAAAAGGAAAGGAAAGAAAATTCCTACAGCTTTTAAAACGCCGGCATTAGCTGAAATATAAGCAACAAGATTTGAACTTGCAATTACCTTTCCTAAAACACCGCCTGCAGCAGTAACAAACAAAATAGGCCCGACAACTTTTAAAGTCTCATTTGTTAAATTATAAAAAGTCTCAGAAGTTTTTTGAGTCTTAAAAAGGATTAAGCCGAATAATATACCAACTGCAAGAGCTACAATAGGTGTTCCTAAAAATCTAAGTACAATTGCAAAATTTCCTTCCATTTTAACCATGTTGACAATTGACGAAATAGCCATAAGTAAAATAGGAACAATGATTGGTGCAATAGCCGAAAGCCCGCTAGGAAGTTTACCATAACTTGCAACCAATTCTTCATAAGATTTTACTGTATCACCATTTGAAACTTCGTCTGAAGAAGTAACTTTTTTACCAATAAACTTTGCAAAAAAGTAACCAACCGTAAGAGGTAAAATTGAAGCCAAAACACCCATTCCAATAACAAGAAGAAGATTACTTCCAATACCAAGTGTACTTGCGGCAGCAATAGGCCCCGGAGTTGGCGGAATAAATACATGCGAAATATACAAACCTGCAGAAAGAGCGACTGTCATCGCAACGCTTGAAGTTTTCGTTCTTTGAACCAAAGCCTTTCGAATTGGATTTAAAATAACAAAACCACTATCACAAAACACAGGAATAGAAACAACCCAGCCCATTAAGAGCATTGCAAGCTCAGGGTGCTTTTTACCGACAACCTTAACCACCATATCGGAAAGCTTTAAAGCGGCTCCGGTTTTTTCCAGAATAGCGCCTATTAACGCACCGAAAATAATAACTATACCAATGCCTTTAAAAGTGCCGCTAAAACCGGCTCCTATAATAGAAGGAATCTTAACCAACGGGATTCCCGCAGAAAAAGCCAGTAATAAAGAAATTGCCATTATTGCTAAAAATGGATGAATCTTCAATTTTGAAATAGCAATAATCATAAGTGCGATGGCAATTACAAATGTAAAAATAAGTGCTATACCTTGCATATAAAACCTCCATAGATAAGCTTCAAAACTTATCTCATTTACGATATTCTAGCATAAAAATTTTTATAATGCAAGCTTTTTTTCAATTTTCAATAAAACTAATTATAACACAGAACAGAAAATTTTTTTCAGGGCGTTCCCTGATAAAAATAGACGGTCGCATATGCACCGTCTATTTTTATCAGGGCGGGCTATCCGCAACTGCGCCTATCGGCTCCGACTAAAAAAGCCACTATTATCGCGGCTTTTTTATTTGCTTCGGCAGTTTTGAAAAACTGCCTCGCATTGCTACTATCCCTAACGCAAAGCACAGTTTGTACAAAATTCTATCATGTAAAAAAAACAACATTTTCTTTACATGATAAGACTCTCATATAAAGAAAATCGAAATTCTTTAACATGACAAAGTCAACCTGCTTATTTAGCATTAAACAAAAGTTTATATAGAGGCTCATTTATATAGTAATTTTGTCTCCAAATCTGATGTTTAGTCAAAAACCCGTGCTCTACTAGACAATCAAGACGCTTAGTAGCTGTGGGTCGACTTTTGTTTAACTCTTTTGCCATATATTCAATTTTTGTATAAGGATATCTAAATAAATTATTAAGTAAATCCTGTGAATAAATATTTGGTAATTCTTTTCTAATTCTATTTTTATAATCTTGCATAAGATTTCTAATATCGGCTACTAATCCCGAAGTAAACAAAGCAGTTTCTTCCACACCTTTCAATAAGTACAATAACCATGACTCCCAGTCCTCATTATCTCTTACATTTTGTAAAAACTTATAATAATTGCTTTTATTTTTTATAATATAACTACTCAAATAAAGAACCTGTAAATCAAGCAACCCTTCTTTGACTAAATATAAGATATTTAAAATTCTTCCTGTTCGTCCATTACCATCATAAAACGGGTGTATACTCTCAAATTGATAGTGAATAACTACCATTTTTATAAGCGGATCAATATTCCAAAAAGTTGGTTCATTGATAATTTTCTCAAGATTAGTCATTAAGCTGATAATATCATCAGGATTTTGAGGTGGTGTGTATACTGTTTCTCCACTAGCTTCATTTTTCAGCTCAGTGCCGGGAAGTTTTCGAAATCCTGCTCGATTTCTTTCCAATACAGATTATATTTCAATAATCTGATTGTTAGTTAAAAGCCCTGTTTCTTTTACACCTAAAAACCCTATTTGCAACGCTTCATTGTAATTTAAAACTTCTTTTGCTGCAGGACTTTCAATACCGGCATGAAAAAGTCTTTGCTTATACATTTCATCATGTGTTGTTATAATATTTTCAACCTCAGAACTATCCTTAGCCTCAAGTAAAGGTATAGAACTAATTAAGATTGTTTCATTTGGAATAGTTTTGGAGATACCTTTTAACTCTGCCAAAGCACGGCTGGCTCTTACAGTTTGCTTTAAAACAGCAGGCGCTTGTAAATCTTTAGTTACAGGAAGTTTCTTAAGTCTATAATTAGTATCCATAACTTTTCTCCTTTTAAATATAACCCTTATATTATACCATTAAACTTATAAAACATACAATATTGCCCTAAAGCCTTTGTTTCATTTAAAATACGATTTGTTCGTGAATAAGCCTGAATTAAATCATGATACCACAAGTTTTTATCAACATAAAGTGTATTCAAATTCTGACTGTCAAAACCGGTTAAGAACATATTCACACCCAACAAAACATCAATTTGCCTTTTTTAACTCGCTTTGCAATATCTCCCTAGTTTCTTCTCCACCCATTCAGCATTAAATTCAGGAAATCGTAATTTTGGTTTCATTTGTATTTTTTTCTCTAATACATTATACCGCAGAAAACAAACTCTGTCCGCAAAAACACTACTTTTACTTTACCGCCCTTGCGTTAGCGATTGTAGGAACGCGTTACATGTTTTTTAAAAAACATGTAACGCGGATACATTTTGCACAATAATTTTTTGTGCAAAAT
>PDOP01000024.1 GCA_002749205.1 Treponema sp.
GATGCCGCTACAGCTTCTACAAATCCGGAGCCTAAAAAATCTGCAACTACCACAACACAAACAAAACAAAAAACTGACAGAGAGCCTGTTTACTTTAGTACGGTTACTGCAAGCAAATATAAATTTAACAATGCCAAAAATGATCTAAAAACAGCAAGATTTAAATTTTTTTGGCAACCTGAATATCAATATTATATAGATCCAAGTGATCATAATGAACCAAATTATGTACAAAAGGCTGTGTTCTGTCGTGATAATGATTCTAATTTGTATGTATTAAGTGATGAAGAAACACTTAAATTATACAATAGTAATGGCGAATTAATAGATATAGGACAAAATTTTATGCCTGAAACCATATACGACTTAACATGTGACCCAATAACAAATAAAATTTATGGCATGAATGTTTGGCAGGCTGCCGCCGGTGAAACCGGAGTTGAAATTATATATGCAATTTTAAAAATAGAAAAAGACTTTAGCAATGAAATAGTAGCTAATAATTCACTTAAGATTATATTTGAGGAAGAAGATGAGGATTATAATATAGAAGAATATCCTAATTTTGTAGCGGCGTATAACGGAATGGCTGTTTGTTTCTCTCGTGCTGACCCAATTTTCAAGAAAGCTTATTATGTTGATTTAAATTCAAATAATCCGAAATTCAAAACGATTGAATTTCCTGCAAATTACGAATTCAGGGGAGCAGATTGGCCTGAATCAGTTGTCAAGGATGTTTTTATGGATGATAAGCATATCTATGTTTTAACAATTTTTCAGGATGGAAAACCTGATGAAGGGCAGCTAATTGTATATGACTACAAAGTGATAGGTTCAAACGGAAACAGAAAAATTAAGGTTGAATGCGATATTGCTAACATGAAAATTTATGGTGGTTATCCCGGTGGCGGTAATAATACAGGATATTACAATAAAAATTTTGCTGTTCCTGTTAAATTTGTCGGCTATCAAAACGGCTTTTTGTATATCGCAGATGACGGTATAGAAGAAAATGGAGATAAAGATATAAACCGCATAGTTACTTTTGATATAAAAAATAATACACTTAAATTTAAGGATTTATCATCTGTAATATGGATTGAATAAATATATTAAAAAATTATTCAAATTTCTTTAATAAAAATTTCTTTAATAAAAAAATCGAAAAAAAGCGAAGTTAGAAATATGTCTAACTTCGCTTTTTTTTATTAGTATACATCTTAGTCCGGTTTACACCGCAAAAACGGTTTAATTCCCCGAAATTGTCGCACCGCTTACATGGATCCACGGACTTAATGTGTAACCGTAATCTACTCTATCTTTTGAAACCCCTCTTACTTGGTTTAAAATTGAAACGAGATTACCTGCAATCATAGTTTCGGAAATAGGTGTTGTGATGTTACCGTTTTCAATTAAGTACGAGTTTTTTGCAACCCCTGAAAAATCGCCGTTTGCAGCCGGTTGCCCGCCTGAAAAACGGCCAAGCAGGATACCCTTTTTGACAGACTTTACTAAGCTTTCTTTTGGTTTATCGCCTGCCTGAATAAACATTCCGTTCATACCCGAAACGGAGCGGTTAAATCCTGTTTTGTTTGCACCATACTGTCCGATAGCGAAGTTTTTCAAAACGCCGTTTTCGATAATTGTTTCGTTTTCAGCTCTAAATCCGTCTGAAGTGAATAACGAATGTCCGCATTTTAATTGTGAAGGTCGGCTTGGCTCACATCTAATCGTTAATTCCGGCGAAAGCACTTGCTCGTTTAATTTATCTTTCCAAATGGATGTTCCCGTGATTAACGGAGATTCGGTAGTGAATGAATACAATAGGTTTTCAATGAAAAAATATGCCGTCTGAGGGCTTAGAATAATGTCGCCGACAAACGAGCTTTGTACTTGTTTGGTTTCGGTTTGCTCGCAAATTTGTCGCAACATCTCATCTATATTTCCCCAGTCTTTTAGCGGTTTTTCCAAGTCCGGCGAAGTAACACCGACATAATTAAAGCTTGAGCTTTTATCACCGTCTTTTGCCGCAAATTGAGTGGTAAAAGAATAGATTCCTTGTGTTTCGTCAAATCTAACTCCATTTGAATTTACAAAAACTTGTTTATTGGTTGTAAAATCCAAAACACATAAAATAAGTTGCAAATTCGGATATTTGGATTTTGCGTATGAATTGAATTCATGCATGCGGTCGTACATTGCATTATTATCAGGGGCAGTTTGTCCAAAAACAATGCTTTCAGGATTTTGCATTGGAGCAATATCATTGGCATCATCTACCTCGTTTGCACTTGCCATATCTGAAACTTCCTGTGCCAGCTTTTCGATTGAAGCATCTGAGAGGTTATTCGTTCTACCGGAGCCTTTTCTTTTATTTTTTAATGCCTTAACAGCCATGTTGACATTGGTTGTACTTCTGTAAAGGCTTAACTCTCCTGCATCAATATTCATTTCATTTTTTACTGAGTGTGAAACGGCAATTTCTGTAGAATCCAAGCCTGCTTGCTTGAATTTATCCAAAGCCTCTTCTGTTTGTTTTATCAATGCTTTCATTATGCTCTGCCTCCAATTCCTATTTTGCACTTGATTGCAGGGCCTCCCATACCAACCTTTATGGTCTGTTTTTTCCCGCACCAACCGCTATTGCTCCAAGTCATATCATCGCTTATCATCGTAATTGTTTTTAACATATCGAATGCAACACCGGCAACTGTACAATCTCGAAGAGCTTTCCCAAGCTTTCCGTTTTTTATTTCATATCCCAGTACTACACCGAACATAAATTCGCTGGTAGTATCTGCCTGCCCGTTATTTGGTCGAATCAAATAATAACCGTCTTCAATACCGGAAATCATATCTTCAAGTTTGCTCGTACCGGGTAAGATAGCAGTATTGCGCATTCTAATTAACGGCTCATCGAAAAAATCATTTGCGCGTGCATTGCCCGTTGGTTCAACACCAAAATGTTTTGCCGATGCCTTATTGTGCATATATGTTTGCAAAACACCGTCTTTTATAATTACGGCATCTTTAGCCGCAACACCTTCATCATCAATCCAAATTGGCACGGGACAAAGTTTGCCGTTGTATTCATAAGCAAAGTCAACAAGCGTTACAAGCGGACTTGCAACCTGCCGGTTCATAAAATTGCTTGCAACAGAGCCGCCTAAAACAAGGTCAGCTTCGACTGTATGTCCTATTGCTTCGTGTGAAAGTATACCGGCAAGCTCGGAATCCAAAACCACATCATGCACACCGGCTTTAGCGTAAACACCTTCGGCTTTTTTCTTTAAAACTTCAACAAGTATGTCAATGTTTTCGTATAAGTCTTTAGGGGAATGAAAAAGATCTTTAATCTGTCCAAGCCCGCCAAATGTATCATAAATTTGCACAGGAGAGTCTTCTGCATTCATTCCAAGCGAAAGCATTAAATTTCCACTCGAAACAAATGAATAGCAATCACAATTGTCGGAAGTAATAATAGTTCTCTCCGTATCGATTGTGCTCATACGAATTTTACGAGAGTTAATTTCAGGATATTTTGATTTTAAGTAATTTTCAATATCAGAAACAAATTCTATCATTTCCTTTTGACTTGCATACTTCGATAAATCTTTTTTTCCGTGCTCTCCTGTTCCGGAAAATCCTTCAGGCAAGCCCTTATCTTTTTGTTCTGCACGAGAGGCTAAAAAATTCGCATTTTCTGTTGCCCGCTTTATTGTATCTTCAATCGCAGTGTCATTTTGCTCTGAAGTTGAAGCAAATCCCCAAACACCGTCTTTGTAAGCCCTCGCCGAAAGACCTGCACTTGTAGACTTTTGGTTTCCTACAAAATCGCCATTAACTGCAAATACCAATGCCGATGTATTTTCTTGAACTCTCAATTCAGTGTATTCGGAAAAAGATTTGGAATGTCGCTTTAAGTTTTCGTATTTCATTTTTCCTCCAATATAAGCGATTTTAACAAACTTCCGAAAAAAAAACAAGAGAGAAAACAAGATAAAAACAATAGAAAAATAATAGAAAAAACAAATCTAAATTAAAATAAGGAGGGGGAAAAGTCCCCCTCGCTTGCAAAAAATTGCCTTTTTTCTTAAAAAAAATTATCTCGAGTCTTCGTCCCTACAGCCTCGAGTTCTTAAAATTTTAAACAAGGCAATTGTTTTTCCGCTACCCCCTTTTTTTGCTTTTAATCAATTTCTGCAACGAAAAAAAGGTTGCGGAAATTTCAAAAGCCGGACGAGCTTTGCAATTTCTTTCAAAATATACCAAAAGCGCAATGAAATGAGCTTATTAGAGGTACGTGTAAAAAGTCATTCACCTTTTACAAGTTTGTCGGTTATAGCAGCATTCCGGCGGGATAATCAAATCAGTTTAACCTGATTTGGACGGGCGCTGTCTATCCTTTTGCCCGATTGTTATATAAAACAAGACCTTTGAGCGGAGGGAAAAGAGTCGATTAAAATAATCAAACAAGGGCAAAAGATTATGCTGTGCCCGTCGGGTTACAGAGCATTAAATATTGAAGGAGTTTATACATTAAGTAAATTTCAAAAGCCGGATGATTTCTTCTTTTGCAAGGCGGGGGGTAAATACTTTCAATATTTAATAGCGATTGACTTTTTTTACTATGTGTGCTAACCTTTAAATATTATGAAGGCTTTTAAGAATTTTTTACTGTTTGCGGGTGTTATGCTTTTTTTAGGTTGTGCTACCAAGATTGAAGGCAGGTATTCCTATACATTTCCTAATGCTGCCGACAGTAAAGGCGTTGATGTTACGGTGGAATTTAAACGAGACGGGAATGCTGTAGTAACCAGAAAGTATAACACGGGTAAGATAGAGGAGCGAAGTTATCCTGCCAATTGGACTGTGGTTGACGGGGTGATTGAAGTTTGGTATTTAACTAAAAATCCGCCTATGTTTTTAAGCCAAAATGATGACGGTACTTTGACTGTTTTAAATTCACAGAAAGAAGAATATCAAGGTGAGTTTAAGGAAATGATGATAATGAAGAGGGTAGATTGAGAGAGTATGAAAAAGTATATTTTGGCGTTTGACCAGGGGACTACAAGTTCTCGGGCTATTTTGTTTGATAAAGACGGAAAACCCTGCGGCTCTGCACAACAAGAGTTTTTGCAAATTTATCCTAAGCCCGGTTGGGTTGAACATGATGCGATGGAAATATGGGGTACTCAAACCGGTGTCGCAAATCAGGTTTTGGCGGAAGCTGATGTTAGGCCTGAAGATGTTCTTGCAATCGGGATTACAAATCAAAGGGAAACTACGGTTGTTTGGAATAAACATACCGGCAGACCTGTTTGTAATGCAATTGTTTGGCAGTGTAGGCGAACTGCGGAAATTTGCGATAAATTAAAGGCTGAGGGCTACACTGACATAGTAAGGCAAAAAACAGGTCTTGTGATAGATGCCTATTTTTCCGGTGCCAAAATAAAATGGATATTAGACAATGTTCAAGGAGCCAGAGAAGAAGCCGAAAAGGGGAATTTGCTTTTTGGAAATATCGATACTTGGCTCATCTGGAATTTAACAGACGGCGAAGTACATGCAACGGATTATACAAATGCTTCAAGAACAATGCTTTTTAATATTAACACCCTCGAATGGGATAACGAGCTTCTTGAAATGCTGGATATTCCCAAGTCTATGTTACCTAAGGTAAATCCTTCAAGTTTTAATTATGGAAGTACAACAAAAGGCGTACTGGGAAATACGACAATTCCTATTGCAGGTGTTGCCGGCGACCAGCAGGCCGCTTTGGTTGGCCAAGCGTGTTTTGAAAAAGGAGAAGTTAAAAACACTTACGGTACGGGTGCTTTTTTGCTTTTGAATGTCGGTAAACAACCGGTTTTTTCAAAACACGGGCTTATTACAACAATTGCTTACGGTCTTGACGGTGAGGTAAATTATGCCCTTGAAGGGAGTGTGTTTGTTGCAGGGGCAGTTGTTCAATGGTTGCGTGATGAGTTAAAGTTAATTTACAATGCCGCTGAAACAGAGTATTATGCGAATTTGGTTGATGATACAAACGGTGTTTATGTTGTTCCTGCTTTTGCAGGACTCGGTGCTCCTTACTGGGATATGTATGCGCAAGGGGCTATTTTTGGCTTGACGCGTGGTTCAAAACGAGAGCATATTGTGCGTGCAACTTTGGAATCCATTGCTTTTCAAACAAAAGATGTATTACTTGCAATGGAAAAAGATTCATGTTTAAATTTGGGCTCATTAAAAGTTGACGGCGGTGCTTGTGTAAATAATTTTTTGATGCAATTTCAAGCTGATGTTTTGGGCATACCTGTTATAAGACCTATAGAAAAAGAAACAACTGCTTTGGGAGCCGCATATCTTGCAGGTCTTACTGTCGGATTTTGGAAAAACAAAGACGAAATAAGAAACAATATGCGTGTGGACAGTGAATTTCAACCTGTCATGCAAAAAGAAAAAAGTTCTGAGCTTTACAGTGGTTGGCAAAAAGCTGTAAAGCGAGCCGCCGGTTGGTTAAAATAAAACGGAGGATTTATGTCATATAAAACATTACCGCTGATGTTAAAAAAGACTTCAGAAGATTATCCTGAAGTTATTGCACAATATTATAAAAATGAAAATAAAGAGTTTGTATCCATTACTTATCAAGAATTTTATGAAATAGTTCTTAATTGTGCATCGGGGCTTTTAAAATTCGGTTGTACCCGTGAGGATAAAATAGGTTTAATTTCCGATAATCGTCCTGAGTGGATGTATTCCAGTCTTGGTATTGCTTCAATTGGTGCCGCAGATGTTCCCCGCGGTTGTGATGCGACAGAGCAGGAATTGATTTACATCCTTTCATTTACGGAATGTAAAACAGTAATTGTTGAAAATGAATCGCAAGTAAAAAAGATTTTAAAAAATTTTTCTTCTTTTCCTTCATTGAAACAAATAATTGTAATTGATTCTTTTGATTTTTCAATACTTGAAAAAAATGATTGTAATATTATTGCCTTTGATGAAGTTTTAAAAACCGGTAAGGCAGCACGGTTTGAAACAAATCCTGAAGCAGAAATTGAAAAGGGTAGCCGTGAAGATATTGCAACGATTATATTTACTTCAGGTACAACAGGTACGCCCAAAGGGGTTATGCTTTCGCATGGAAACTTTTTAGCTCAGATTGATGAGCTGTCCGAAAGATTGCATCTTTTTCCGGGTGCAAGGGCAATTTCTGTTTTACCGGTTTGGCATTCTTTTGAGCGGGCATGCGAATATATTATGATAAGGAATGCAACATCGATAATATATTCAAAACCAATTGCCGCCGTGTTATTGCCTGATATAGCCGAATTAAATCCTCACATTTTTCCGTCCGTACCGAGAATTTGGGAATCTATTTATGATGCGATTATGAAGATGATGAAAAAAAAGGGCGGTATTACTTATCTGATATTTAAACTTTCGCTTGGTATTGGCTCGGTTTGGAAAAAACAGCAATTAAAACTGAAAGGACAGGTATCAAAATTTTATCAAGCTGATAAAATACTGAATCCCCTTACTGCATTTTTACCTGTTGTTTTTTTATATCCGTTTTATAAACTTGCAGATGTTTTGGTATTTAAAAATATCAGAGCAAAATTAGGAAAGAATTTTCACACCATTGGCGGTGTTTCAGGTGGTGGGGCTCTTCCTGAAAATATTGATATGTTTTATGCAACAGCCGGAATACGCTTACTTGAAGGCTACGGAATAACAGAAACATCGCCTGTTATTTCTGTGCGTCCTGTTGATAAGCCTGTGTTTGGAAATGTGGGAAAACCGTTAAAATGTTTAGATGCTAAAATATTAGATGATAGTGGTAATGCACTGTCGGTAGGTACTATTGGCTCGATACTAATCAAAGGCCCAACCGTTATGAAGGGCTATTATAATGCCCCTGAAAGAACCGAAGAAGCGATTGATGAAAATGGCTGGTTTGATACAGGCGATATAGGTTGTTTAACTCTTGATGGTGAGCTTGTTATTACCGGGCGCAAGAAAGATACAATTGTTTTACGAGGCGGAGAAAATCTGGAACCTATACCTATTGAAATGAAACTTCAAGAATCGCAGTATATTAAAACTGCCGTATTATTGGGGCAAGATCAAAAATACCTTGCCGCTTTATTACTTGTTGATGAGGTATTTCTTAAAATGTGGGCAAAAAGGCATCACATAAAAGAACAATCGATAGACGAGCTAATAAAAATACCGGCTGTAAAAAAACTTTACGAGTCGGAAATAAAAACTTTGGTTTCAGCAAAGAACGGTTTTAAAATATTTGAGCGTATTTCAAAGTTTACCTTGCTTACAAAAGATTTTGAAACAGGTGTTGAGCTTTCTGCAAAGTCGGAAATAATGCGACATAAAATAAACGAAATTTACGCCGAGGAAATACAAAAATTATTTGTCTAGTATAAAATTCAGACAACTGTAGAAGAATGGATTATACGGTTTTGTTTATGATTTCTGTTGCGACTTTTCTAGCTTGTCTGTCGCATTCAAAAACATCATCGTAGTTGTTTATTTTATTATGCCAATTTTTTGATAATGTTTTTTCAACTGTTTCTGCAATTTGAATGAAGCTGAGTTTTTTTTTCGTAAAAGCCTCTACAGCTGTTTCGTTAGCCGCATTAAACACAATCGGGTATGCCGAGCCTTTATAGGCACAGTTAAAGCCCATCTGTAAAAGCGGAAAATCTTTTATTCTGGGTGGTTCAAATTGTAATGAAAATGCTTTTGTAAAATCAAGCGGTTTTAGGTAAGGCTCGGCTAAATTTGGAAAGCTCAGTGCAGAAAAAATTGGCAGGCGCATATCCGGTGGTGAAAGCTGTGCGTATGTTTCGCCGTTTGTAAGCTGTATCAATGAGTGAATAATGCTTTGAGGGTGTACTGTTACAATGACATCATCTGCATTGATGTCAAAAAGTCGGACTGCTTCAATTACCTCAAGAGCTTTATTTGCAAGAGTAGCAGAATCTATTGTAATTTTGCCACCCATATTCCATGTCGGGTGTTTAAGAGCATCTTCTACCGTAATCGATGTAAGCTCACTTTTGCTAAGTTTTCTAAAAGGCCCACCGGAAGCTGTCAAGATTATTTTAGAAAGATTGTTTTTTTTATGTGCATGAATTAAACTGAAGATTGCAGAATGCTCTGAATCAACAGGAATAATATTGACATTGTTTTTTTGTGCATCTTCCTTTAATAAATCTCCTGCCATCACAATACTTTCTTTGTTTGCAAGAGCTAAATCCATTTTTCCGGTACTAATACAATGCATAGAAGCTATTAGGCCTGATGCCCCTGATATAGCATTTAAAAGAATATCTGCATCGGTTTCTTTTATGAATTGTTCAATTGTTTTTTCACCGTAATCGTATTTTTGTTTTCCGGTTACCAGAACAGTGGCATGCGGAAATTTTTTTTTTAAGTGTTTTGCATATTCAATATTTGAATGAACGGAAAACCCTGCAAGCTCAAACAGGTTAGGGAAGTTTTTGATAATGTCAATTGCATTCTTACCTATTGAACCGCTTGCACCAAGAACAATAACTCTTTTTAATTCATTCATTATAAATTATCCTCTTTATTTAAATAAAAATCTAAATAAAAAATAAAATACAGGTGCGGCAAAAATTATTGAATCAATTGTATCTAGCATTCCCCCTCTACCAAGTATAATTTGTCCTGAATCTTTTACATTAACTGACCTTTTAAAAATTGATTCCAGGAGGTCTCCAACAATTGCGGCACCTGTTGTCAGTAAAAATAAGAGCATGGTTTTCCATAGTGATTGGTTGAAAGGTGATACAAAAAAATAAGCAAGAAATGCCAAAGCTATTCCGTTTGCTATACCGCCTATAAAACCTGCTATACTTTTGTTTGGGCTTGCTTTAAAAACTCCTCTATTACCATTGCCGAAAAGATGTCCAAATAACCATGCAGCTGAATCACATAGAAAAATAGTCAGTAGAAAACATGTTATTGCTATATTTGCATATTTAAGCGTAGTAAGCAACGATAAAAACAAACCTAAGTAAACAGGATATATCAAAATAAAAATAGCAGAAATTAATTTTTCAAGTCTTTCTTCAAATTTGTTTGAGTTTGTAAATATAACATCATGTATAAAAGTAATAAGTATTAAAGAAAAAATAATAAGAAATAAAATATGAGCCGTAATTAAATTAGCACCATATAAATAAGTGGCAATTATCGGAATTATCGCAATAAATATAAAAAAAGACCTAGAGTAAACATGAAATTTATGCGATAAAAGGGTTCTTGTTTCCATAGCTCCGATAGTTATAACCAAAAGTATACATATATGTAATGCCAAAAAATTATACTGAGGTAAAAAATAACAGATGGATAAAGTACCCGGTACTCCGATAAAAAATAATAATAACCTTTCAGCAAGTTTTTTTATTGATACCTTTCTTTTTTTCATTTTGCATCTCCAAAACGCCGTACTCTATTTTCAAATTCATATACAGCAGATTTAAAATCATCTTCTGTCCAATCCGGCCACAGTGTATCGGAAAAATATAATTCCGCATATACAGACTGCCAAGTTAAAAAATTACTCAAGCGTTTTTCACCGCCCGTCCTTATGAGTAAATCAATATCGGGAATACCGGCAGTATCCAAAGCATCGGATATTGTCTTTTCCGAAATATTATTTAAATCACATTTTTTAACGGCTCGAACAAGTTCGTTTCTGCCACCATAGTTAATTGCAAGTAATACGGAAGTTCCCGTAAAATCTGAAGTTTGTGAAGTTACTGTTTTTATTTCTTTTTGAACGCCGTCAGGTAAGTTTTTAAAATCACCTATATGTCTTACTCTTATATTGTTTTTTTTATAAAACTCAAATTCAGCACGCAGGTGTTTTTGAATTAAAGACATTAAAAATCCGACTTCAGATTCCGCTCTCTTCCAGTTTTCTGTGGAAAATACATACAGAGTTAAAAAGTCTATTCCCATATCGGAAGCAGCCCGTGTTATTTTTTTCGCAACCTGTAAACCTTCTTTATGTCCGTCACTGCGTTTTAGTCCCCGCTCTTTTGCCCAGCGACCGTTACCATCCATAATAACAGCTACATGTTTAGGTTTCATTAGCCTTCCAAAATTTCTTTTTCTTTTTCTTCTAAAATTTTGTTTATTTCTGCGATAAACTTATCTGTCATAGTTTGAAATTTATCACCTGCAACTTTTAATTCATCTTCGCTCAGATTTCCGTCTTTTTGCATTTTCTTAGCCTCATCAATTCCGTCACGTCTGAGGTTTCTAATTGATACGCGAGTTTTTTCCGCAGTGCTTTTTGCCTGTTTTACAATATCTGCACGTCTTTCATCAGTTAGAGGCGGAATTGAAATTCGGATAACTTTTCCGTCATTTGACGGGTTCAGCGAAAGCTCGGATTTCATAATAGCCTTTTCAATATCAGCAAGAAGGTTTTTATCCCAAGGTTGAATTACGACAAGTCTCGCTTCCGGTATCGAGATACTTGCAACTTGGTTGAGAGGTGTTTGCTCACCATAACAGTCGACTCGTACTTTGTCAAAAAGGCTGGCAGAAGCCCTGCCGGTTCTTAACGAGTTAAATTCATTTTGAAGAGATTCAACACTCTTTTTCATTTTTGCTTCATAATTTGCATAAACACTATCCATTGATTACCCCCGTGTTAATTGCATATAAGATTAAGGGAATAGAAGCTATTCCCTTAATCTTTAATAAAATGTATTTTAAATTTTATTTTGCACCAAGTTGCCAGAGAACGGCTTTTGAAAAGCTCAAAGTACCGCCGGCACTTTTGGATAACTCTTTCATTTTATTCCCGACAGAAACTTTTTCATCATCGATGAACATCTGGTCTAAGAAACAAATTTCAGAAAGGTGCTTATTCATTTTGCCTTTAACAATTCCTTCTTTTACTTTTTCAGGTTTATCCAATTCGGCGACCTGTTGCATGAAAATATCGTTCTGCTCTTTGATATACTCTGCATCAACATCATCTCGTTGAATGTATTGAGGTGTGTATGCAACGAGGTGCAAACAACAGCCGTGAGCGAATTTCTTCACATCTTCATTTTCAAGTGCATCTGCATTATCAGATTTTAATACTACAAATGCAGCTGATTTTTTATCGTGATGCACATAGCTCGCAATATATTCATTTGCAGAAGCCTTGATACATTCAATTCGTGAAACAGTCATATTTTCGCGAACTCTTGTTGCAAGCTCTAAAATCATATCGTTTACATCTTTTGTAACTTCATTGTATTCATTGTCGAACACCTTTGCAACAATGTCACTACCTGTGGCTATAAATTCGGCATTACCTGAAACAAAGTCGGTTTCGCATGTCAACTCTACAATAGCGAGTTTTTTTGAATCGCCTTTTGTTACAATTATGCCTTCTCCGGTTGCGCGACCTGAGCGTTTTTCAACAGCCGCCAAACCTTTTTCTTTTAGGTATTTTTCAGCTTCTTTTGCATCACCGTTACATGCTTCAAGAGCTTTTTTACATTCCATCATTCCTGCCCCCGTTTTTGCACGGAGGTCTTTTACATCTGCTGCTTTAACTGCCATAACTCATAAACTCCTATTTTTCTTCGTACAATGAATCTGCATCTTCAATCAACGAACTTTCAGCTTCTTCATCTTCTGTAGAATTATCCGTTTTCTCTTCTTCTTTTGGCTGATAATTACTGTAATCCGTAATTTCTTCGGATTCTGATTTTCCGATATTATTATCTGAAAAATTTTCATCTTCTTCGTCTTGAAGGTCTTCAATGATTTTTAATCCTGTTTCATTGTCGGCTTCGATTACGGCATTTGCTATAACTTGTGTGAATAACGAAATTGAGCGAATAGCATCATCATTACCGGGAATAGGATACATAATACCGGTTGGGTCACAGTTAGTATCGACAACAGCAACAACAGGAATACCAAGTCTATTGGCTTCTTTGATTGCTATTTCTTCTTTACCGGTATCGATTATGAAAATAATACCCGGCAGTTCTTTCATTTCTTTGATACCGCCAAGGTTCTTTTCAAGTTTGTGCTTTTGCTTTAAGTATTCGGATACTTCTTTTTTTGTAATGCTGTCAAAAGTACCGTCCACTTCCATCTTTTCGATTTTTTTCAGCTTTAAAATACTTCTTTTGATAGTAGTGAAATTGGTAAGCATACCGCCAAGCCAGCGGTTATTGACATAAAACATACCGCATCTTTCTGCCTCTTTTGCGATAGTTTGTTGTGCCTGCTTCTTGGTTCCGACAAACAAAACCGACTTGCCTGCAACAACTGTTTTTCGAACTGCTTCATAAGCGTCCTTTATTGAAACAATTGTTTTTTGTAAGTCAATAATGTTAATTCCGTTTCTTTCCGCAAAAATGAATTTGTTCATCTTTGGGTTTCTTCGATTTACTTGATGTCCAAAATGTACTCCGGATTCAAGTAAATTTTTCATGGTTACAACTGCCATGTTCTCTCCTTCACGAGTTAAACTCATCCTTCTCTGTTACACCGCCTAAGCGGGAAATTTCGGCAACGCCGATTTCGCATTTTAACAAATTTTAATAGTTTTGTATAGTATTGTCGGCGTTTTTTTTTAATCAATTTAAAATAAATTTTAATTCTCAACCCGACGGGCTGTGCATAATCTTTTGTCCTTTTCTGCGTCTCTTAATCGGCGTTTTCCGTTATCACTGCAACCGCCTTTACTTTTTAAACAAACGAACAAAAGGATAGACAAAGCCCGTCCAAATCAGGTTAAGGGTTATATGTTATCACGCAGGTTTTCTGCTTTAGAGAAAAGCAGGGTTAGGCATACGGAAGGTTTGAAAAACTTTTCAAAATTATTTGCAATACTCCGGTGGCATGGTTTTTAAAACCATGTTGCAACCCCCGTATATTTTTGATTTAACTTGTCAAATTATATTGACTTTTTATTGTATTTATGTCAGGATTATTGAAGAGGTATATGTGATGAAATTAATAGATTTTAAGGTTAAAGATTTTATGCTTGAAACGGCAAGTAGTTCTCCTGCACCCGGAGGCGGGTCAATTTCGGCATTGGCAGGAAGTCTTGCAGGGGCTTTGGCTCAGATGGTGATTAGGTTGACTACCGGAAAGAAGGCTTTTAAAGTTTTGTCGGAGAATGTTCAAACAGAGTTTGAATCCAAGTTGTCTGTTTTAGATGAGCTTTCAAACAGGCTTTTGGAATTGATAGATGAAGATACAGATGCCTTTAACAGTTTTATGCAGGCTTTAAAAATGCCTAAAGAAACTGATGCGGAAAAAAAAGCGAGAAGTGAGGCAATGCAGGAAGCTACAGTGCTTGCGATGAATATTCCGCTTAAAACTGCCCGTTGTTGTGAACAGGTTTTGGAGGTATTGCCGTTAATTGCCGAGCATGGAAATAAAAATGCTGCATCGGATGCAGGGGTTGCTTCGCTCATGGCTCGCGCAGGACTTGAAGGTGCTGTTATGAATGTTAAGATAAATCTTTCCGGCATTGAAGATGAAAAGCTGTGTGCCGAAACCGAAAAAGAATGCGACAGGTTGATTGCATCTGCAGATTTATTAAAAAACAAAGCTATTGATTTTGTTTACGCTAAAATTTAAGTATTGTTATGGGTTTTATATTATCATGCAGACGGTCAGTAATAAGAGTTTGATACATAAGGCGATAAGTCGATATTCGGGCAGTAAGGCTAATTTGGGGTTAATGCGTACTGCGGAAAAGTACCGGTCATCGCTGTTTGTTTCCGATGAGTTTGGTCTTGCAGGCTCCTGGAAATCTTCGCAAACAGGGATTAGGGCTGTGGTTGCCGAATATCTTGGAGCCTATCAACGTTATACTCCAACTAAGTTTATTGGTGAGTGCTGCTCTTCGGCAACTCGTGATGTAAAGCCGGTTAATGCAAAGTCGGAAGATAAGGCTGTTATAGTAGAAGGGGTTGACGGTGTTTTTACGCTTGAAGTTAAATCTAAAACCACTGTCAAAGATGAAGAATTTAAAAAATTGGTCAACTCTGTGTTAAAAAAATAGAGAGGTACTTGTAAAAGTCCGGTGCTGTTATAAGTACCCCAAAGAAGTTTATTTCATTGCGCTTTTTGGTACATTTGGAAAGAGATTGCAAAACTCGTCTGACTTTTTTGCAATTCCCTTATAAAGTATGATGAGCCTTTTGTAAAAGTTATTTGACTTTTGCTCTTATTGCGTTGAAATATTTTGTACATTCTGTTATTGTATGTTCATGAATAAAAGACTTTTAGCTGTTTTATTTTTTTTGTATATTGGGTTTAATATTTATGCGCTTGGCTCAGATATGCTTGAGGTAACAAAAAAAGAGAAAGATGCAGGTTGGGAGGTAAGACCCGATATTGGGGTAAAGTATCAGAAGCCTGTTTTTTTTAATAAGTATAAAACAAAAATTGCTTTTAGAGAAAACTCTTCAGGGGTTTATAATAAAAAGAGTCTTGTTTATAAACGAATTGACTGTGTTTTTTTTACTGACTATCTTGTAGATCGGTTTTTTGAATTTGTTGTAAAATCTAAAACTGCCGGCAAGAAAACTCCTAAGTTATTTGAAGCAATGGTGAAAAATAAATCACCTGTTATATATTCCATTACGATTGTCAGGAGCAGGAAGTTCAAAAAAAAATATATAAAAAAAATTACGGGAATGAAGTTTAATTACATACTTGCCTCCGATAGGGCTTACACTCATATTTTTTCCACCACCGATGTTAATACAGGGAGGTTCACGGAAAAAGAAAAGATTATCTTTGATGATATTGTCTCTCAATTGGAGGAATTTAAAAATTCGATGCAAGTCTGTAAACCGTGTACTGTTGAACAAGCTGTAAAAAAAATTAAACGATTAAAATTTGAAGGGCTTGATTTATCGGGAAGGAAAATAAGCGATTCGTATTTTAAAAAGTCGCGTGTAACAATGATTTATTATTGGGATTCAACTGAGCCGATATGTCGTATAAGATTGGCACAGCTTGCAAAATTAGACAGAAAATATCCAAATTCTATATTAAATCAAGTTGGTATTGTTTCAAACATAACCGGCAGTGATGAATCTGCCGGTAAAAATACAGAAAAGTATTTAAAAAATATTAAATGCAAATTTATTAATATAAAAAATAATTCAGACTTTTCGTCTTTTTCCAAGTACCTTTTAAAGCCGTCTTTGCTTTTTTTTGTAGATTCAAAGGGGAGAATTTTAAAACCGGTAATTACAAAGCATTTAACGGAAAGACAACTTGAGTCTGTAATTCAAGATGTTTTAAGTCAAGTTAAAGTAATAAAATAAGCATTTTTTTAATTGATTATTCTTGAGATTTATGCTAGGTTTGTTAAAAATAAGGAGGTATTCTACAAATGAATACAAAACTGATTAAAGTTTTAATCGGAGTGTTTGCACTTAGCTTTATCGTAAGTTGTGCAACTACTGAATCAAAGCAAGACGATTCAGACCCTTTTATGATTTCGCTTAAAAATGAGTGTGAGACTACAAATCGAAGCCTGCCTCTTGAAGTGGCGAAAGGTGTGCAGATGGATAAAATGCAGGTTTTACCAAACAGAGTTTTGGAGTTTACGATGACCATGCTGGATCCGGATATGATTGGTATAGACTCCGATTTATTGAAGCTGGCGATTAAAAAAGAAATGCTCAATGACCCTGAAGGTTTTGATGATTTTATTGAAAATGATATAACTCTAAAGTATGTTATAAAAGACATTAACGAAGACATAATCTGTGATTTTGTCATGGAACCCAAAGACTTTAAAAACTTGAAGTAGAGGAAATTGCAAAAGTAACTCAACTTTTACAAGTGGCTCAGTAACTAACAAAACAGGCAAAGATAATTTTATCTGAGCCTGTTTTTTTAGTATAAAGGTTTAATTAAAGTATTGTTTCAATAATTTCTGTAATTCTTTCTTTAAAAGGCTTTCCGTCTATTTTTACGCATTCAGGATTTTCAAAGTCGTTTATTAATTTAAAAAAGTTCATGTAGATAGTATTGTTTTTTATATAATGCTCTTCAGCACATCCCGGAATAAAAATAAGGTTGATTTCTTTATTTAAATCAGGGTATTTTTTTTCAAGTTCCGTAAAATTAACAACTTTTGCAGGAGCAATCAAAGCCTCTGTCATACCTCTGTCTTCCAACATTCTCATATTATTGTTCCAGAATTTACTTTCTAATTTTGTTCTATTGTTAAGTCTTTCACGGTTTGTAATTGCAGACATAACCTTGCGTACAGACTCCTGTGTAAATTCGTCATTATATAGTACACTCATTTCAGGTTTTTCTGCTATGTTGATAAAATATGAGTCCGGCACTTTTTCTTTATCCGCAACACTTTCCCAAAAGAAAATCATCATCTCCATAATTTGAAAATCATTGATAATTTTTAACATACTTACTCCTTATTTATTGCAGTCTTTAATTTTGTTTATAACATCAGAAACCAAAACCTTATATTCGGCTCTGGTTTTTAAGTTTTTCAACTTAACCTTAGTATTACTTGGAAAATGTTTTGCTTCGGTATTTTCCTGAATAAATATCCCCCATGTAATTGATTTATTTTCAGCCCATGTATATTGTGCATTCATTTTTTTGTTTTCAGTATATACTTCCACAGAAAGACCTTGTTTTGCAAGATAGTCTGCAATACCGTAATTTAAAACAGGGTTTGATTTTTCTGAAAAAAAGATAACAGCATCCGTGAAGCCTGATTTTTTATCTGTTTTTTCTAATTCATTTAAACCGGCTATTAACCTGTCTAATCCAATCGATGCTCCGACACCCGAAACAGCTTCTTTCATGTAAAGACCTGTTAAATTATCATATCGCCCACCTGAGCAAACAGAACCTATGGACGGCAGTTTTGTTAAAAATGTTTCATAAACAATACCTGTATAATAGTCCAGCCCTCGTGTAATTGATGTATCAAAAACAAAGTAATCCTGAATACCGACACCGGAAATTATTTCGTATATTTCACGCAATCTATTTGTTTCTTCACATTCTCCCCCAATCATTTTTTCTACGCTTTCTAAAGTGGATAAAAAGTCGGACGACTGCAATTTACCTGCAGTTCTTCCTAACGAAATATAATTTAAAATCGCCTGAGCATTTTTATTTTCTGTTATACGGGACAACAAACTCAAAACTTCTATCTCTCCTATTTTGCCGAGCTTATCAACAATTCGTAAAACTTCTTCGCTATTATCTTTAATACCAAGTTTTTCCAAAAATCGGTTAAAAATTCCTCTATGTGAAACATGAATTTGAATATCTGCCTTGCTGATATTTTCAAATGATTTTTGGATTATATTTAAAATCTCAAAATCGGCTGAAGCGGTATCCGAGCCTACAATATCAAAATCGCATTGAATAAACTCCCTGTATCTACCGGCCTGAGGTTTTTCCCCACGCCAAACTTTTGCAATATGGTATCGCTTAAACGGAAAACAAATTTCGCTTCTATGCTCGGCAATAAAACGAGCAAAAGGAACGGTTAAATCAAAGCGTAAGGCTACATCTCTGCCGCCATTGTCTTCAAACCTGAAAACCTGTTTTTCGGTTTCTCCGTTGCTTTTTCTCAATAATATTTCGGAAAATTCCAAAACAGGTGTATCAATCGGTAAAAATCCGAAGCGTCTAAAAACTCCGGTTAGCTTTTCTGTCAACAAAACCCGTTCAATTTCATCTGCCGGTAAAAAATCACGAAAACCCTTTAAAACTCTAGCTTGAATTAAATTACTCATGACGCAAGTATAAACAAAAGAAGAACTTATTTCAAGTGTTATATTTTAAATAAGTTTTTTAAGATGTTCATTACAATTCTTGCTTCAAAATAAAGTGTTGCGGATAATTTTCAGGCAACAATTTAGTTAAATTCCGCAACGGCCAAAAAAATTAACAGGATTTTATTTAAAATTTAAATATTTAAAAAACGCTACTTGTTTTTTTTTTAGCGAAATGTTAGAATGACGGCATTATTCACCGGTTAATGACAATCACCGGTTAGTGATAAGGAGGATTTTATGATTATTGGTGTTCCCAAAGAAATTATGGAAGGGGAAAATCGTGTGGCGGCTACGCCCGAAACTTGTGCGGCGTTCGTAAAAGACGGACATACAATGCTTATTGAAAAAGGTGCGGGAGAAGGTGCTTTTTTTTATGATGAGGAATATAAAAAAGCCGGAGCCGAACTTATTGAAGATGTGAAAACAATTTTTGATAAGGCTGAGTTAATTTTAAAAGTTAAGGAGCCACAGTTTAATAAGGCTAAGAATTGTCATGAAGTTGAAATGATGCACAAGGGGCAGTTTCTTATTACATTTATACATCCTGCCGCACCCGGAAATCATCAGATGGTAAAAGATTTAGCGGCTCAAGGTGTCACTGCTTTTACTCTTGACAGTATTCCGAGAAATGAAAACACAAGAAAAATGGATGCTTTAATTTCTATGAGCATTTGTGCGGGGTATAAAGGTTTTTTAATGGGTGCCAATTTACTTCCAAGGTTTGTATCACAAATCGATTGTGCCGTTGGTACAATCAAGCCTATAAAGGTTTTGGCAATCGGCACAGGTGTTGCAGGCTCACAGGCGTTGACTTCTGCTAAGAGTTTTGGCGCAGATATTTATGCTGTTGACTTTAAGCCTGAAGCAGCTGAAAGAGCAAAAAAAATGGGCGCTGAAGTTATCGATATAAATGTTTCCGCAAGTGAAGCTATGGCAGAAAACGGTAATGCAAAAAATTTGGAAGAAGCTACATTAAAGAGAACACAGGATATTTTGGCAAAACATATAACGGATATGGATATTGTTTTTACGACTGCACTCGTGCCGGGGAAAGTTGCCCCGATTTTGATTACCGAAGAAATGGTAAAGATGATGAAGCCGGGTTCAGTTATAGTTGATATTTCAATTGACCAAGGAGGTAATTGTGAGCTTACAGACCCAGGTAAGATTTCTGTTAAGCATGGTGTAAATATTATCGGAACTAAAAATATTCCGGGTTTAATTCCTGAAAGTTCAACATGGATGTTCTCACAAAATATTTATAATATTGCAAAGCATTTAATCAAGAACAATACGATTGAAGTTAATCTAAACGATGAAATTGTAAACGGGACTTTAACTGTACATGACGGTAAGGTTGTTCATAAAGGTGCTTTGGAAGCAATGGGAATGTAAATAATCTTAAATATGGTTTAAATTAAAAACGCCTCTCAAAATAATTGAGAGCGTTTTTAAACACAATTGTATTGGTTATTTATTTTGGTTTTTCTATTTTATTTAATAGTGTATATTGCACTTGACTTTTATGTGCGTATATGTTAAATTTATTTTGATAGAAAATGATTTTATTTCACATATACTTAATCAAAGTTAGGTTTTGTGAGTTTAGCTTGATTGATAAACTTGTAATAGCTTTTTTGCTTTTACGGTTATTATATCATAAAAAATTTATACAGGTAGTAAAAATATGGCAAAATTGAAAGTTCCGGCAGCGCCATCGGTGGGGCGGTTGCCTTCGTATTTACATGTAATAAAAGAAGCCGACTTGGAAGGCTATGAATTTATTTCAGGTACTCTTATTGCGGAAAAATTACAGCTTGAGTCAATTCAGGTACGCAAAGATTTGGCAATGACAGGTATTGCAGGAATTCCCAAACGGGGATATTGCGTAAAAAAATTAATTTTGGCAATAGAGAGCTTTTTAGGCTGGAATAAAGTTAAAAAGGCTATTTTAATTGGTGCAGGCAATTTAGGAACTGCCCTGTCCGGTTATCACGGCTTTAAGGAGCATGGACTTGAAATTATAGCGGCTTTTGACAATGAAAGTGCAAAAATCGGCACATCAATACACGGAGTTCGAGTTTTTTCGATAAAGTCCATTGCAGAAAAAATTAAAACCTTAAAGCCGTCTATGGCAATTTTAACTATGTCTTCTGCCAATGCTCAAGAAGTAACGGACATTTTAATCAAATCAGGAATTAAGTCTATATGGAATTTTACAAAGGAAAAATTAACTGTTCCTGATGATGTCGTTGTACGAAAAGAAGATTTAACTTCAGGTTACGCAATTCTTTGTGTTATGGAAAATATAAGAAAAAAACGCAATAAATAAAAGCAGGAAATGAACAAAAGCGAAAAGCTGACCACTCAAGCCCATTTTTTTGAAAATAGGCTTATAAAAAAGAAAAAACATTTAAAAAAATGGGCAAAAAGAGGGGGCGTTTTTTGTTACCGTGTATACGATAAAGACATACCTGAAATACCTCTTGCTGTGGATATTTATACGGACTTTTCAAAAGACATAGAGCAACCTGTGCCTTCCGTTGTAAACGATGGTGAGGATAATAGATATGCGATTATTTATCTTTATAAAAGGCCTTATGAAAAAACTCAAGATGAACAAATGCTTTGGCTTAAAACCATGACATCTGTTGCCGGTAAAGTTTTAAATGTGCCTGCAAAAAATATCTTCACTAAAATCCGTCAAAAGCAAACAGGAAAAACACAATATGAAAAAAAATCTGCCAATAGCACAGTTATTGTTTCAAAAGAGGGTAGTGCTTTTTTTTATATCAATCTTTCTGATTACCTTGATACAGGTTTGTTTTTGGATCACAGACTTACGAGGATAAATATAGGTAAAATTGCACAGAACAAAACGGTTTTGAATTTATTCTGTTATACAGGTGCCTTTTCGGTACATGCTGCCTTGGGCGGGGCAAGAGCGGTAACATCGGTTGACCTTTCCAAGACATATTTGCAATGGGCGAAAAATAATTTTATATTAAATAAAATCTCGTTAAAAAACCATGAATTTATAAATTCCGATGTGCTTGAATTTATGCAAACCGTGAATAACAACCACAGAAAACAAAAATGGGACATCATAATTTGCGACCCACCTACTTTTTCAAATTCAAAAAAAACGAAAACAATTCTGGACATAAACAAAGACTGGTTAAATTTAATTTGTGAATGTATTTCATTGTTAAGCGATAACGGTAAAATTTATTTTTCATCAAATTCGAAAAAACTGCAAATTGACACTCAAGCTATAATTGAAGCCGCATTTAAAAATAGAAACAAAACATTGGTGATAAAGGATATAACAAAACAATCGATTGATGAGGATTTTAAAAATTCAAAAATACACCGGCTTTGGGAAATGTTTTTTGTAAACTAATTTTGTATTTTTTTAAATGTATATTTTATGCCATCGCTTTGCAAAAGCGATGGCACTCAACAACTCGCCCTTGCATAATCTTTTATCCTTTCCTGATAGAAAAAATCGGCGTCTCGGACGAGTCGCCTTTACTTAAAAATTTAATCGGATAAAAGGATAGACTGCGGGCTTAAAATCAGGCTAAAAATCCGGCATACAAAACCGCATGCTTGGTTTAAACATTTACAAAAGAATTGTTTACTATCAACTTGAAATCACAGCTTCTCTATGGTATAATTGAGGAAAGATGTAAACTAAAGCGTAACCGGAGATAAATCAAGAAAATATGAAAAAAAGGAGATTTAGATATGACAGACAGTAAAAGCCTCCTTTTAATACTCACTCTTTTTTTCTTCGCAATTTCAAGTTGCAATATGGAGCTTAAAAACCCGAATGATTTTACAATCACCCTTTCGCCGGAAAGAAGCATTACCGAAGGTCATGCGGTAATTCCTGACCTTACGGCGGCAAGAGCCGTAATTTTAAAAATCAGACAATACACAAACGAAATTAAAACATACAAAAAAGAAGATTTGACTATAACTAAAAATTCGATAACCGTCCCCGGCGGAATAAAATCGGGGCAGGGCTTTGACATAGAGCTAAAGCTTATGAACACTGTTTGCACATACATCGCAAGGGCTAAAGACGTTATAATCGAGCCGTATAAAAACAGCGTGATTACCCTTACCGTAGAAGAAGCACGTCCTCACATAATATTACCGGCGAAAAAAATAGTTACTAGCTCTAGCTTTAAGGAAAATATTTTCTTTGCTGTTGCAAACCCCGAAAAAAAAGACGCCCTTGTTTTTAAAGGCTCTACGGGTGGTGATACTAATAGGATATTTGATTTTGGATTTGACAAATACGGTAGAATGTTTACTATACAAAAATACAATTCAACACTTGGAATATATTCCTATGATAAGTCATTGTTTTTAAGTTCTGATATAAGAACTCAGGCCATTTTTTTTGATACTAAAGAAAATACAATATATTATGTCAAAGACAAAATTCTTAGAAAACGGTCTGTGTTTTGGACATCTTTTGGCGAAATGATATCGGGTGTAACTTTAGCCGATAGTATTAAAGAAATTTCTGTTGGTAAA
>PDOP01000009.1 GCA_002749205.1 Treponema sp.
CTTTTTTGAAGATGCCAAATCAGCTTGATAAACCAGGAGTGAAATTTTCACTGGCAAATTTCATACTTTTTAGGGTGAAATTTTCATTGGTCATTGACATAGAGGTAAACATATTTTATTAAGTATTTTAAAAATCACAATATGGAGTTAAATTTTTCAAGCTGCTTTAAATTAACGATAGTGTAGCGATGAGTTTTATGTCGCACGATGAGTTTAGTTTGGGGGGTAGCGGAGGCTCCTTGCCGATGTTTGGGCATTTTAAGAATTGCAAGTTTTAAGTGATAACTTAAAAATTGCAAGTTGGGCGGGACGGAAAAATCGGCAAGAGCCGAAGCGAGGGGGAGACACCCCCCTCCTTGTTTATTTTAAAAACATTTGTATTATTGCAATTATTGTTCCGACAAATCCTTCGCCTCCCAGTAGTCCTGCGCTGATGATTTGTCCGGTAATGTTGTAGTCGGTTTTTTTTGAAAAATGTTTGGCGAGCAACGATACGATGCCGCCGATGAAGATTGCGGTTGACATTCCGAGCGGGAGTATCATGCCGATGCCGATAATCATGGCGGGGATTTTTTTGAGGAAAAAGATTGTGCCGAGGAGCGTGGCTATGGTGAATATGAGGGGTGAGCCGATTCCTTGAATCATTGAGGCGACAGTATGAGCTTGAGCCGCTGTTAAGCCTGTTCCGTTTCCGATTCCGCCGTAATTTGCGATGATTGCAAACATAGCGAGGGTGGCAACTATGCTTCCGACAGTTGCGCCTATAAATTGCGAGACAGTTTGTGCGGTATGGTCTGTGCCTAAATTAAATCCCATTTTGTAATCGTTAAGCATATCGCCTGCAAATCCGCATGTAACTGCGGTAATGCCTGTGATGAAAAAAGCGTGGAGCGGTTCTATTTTTGTGAAGATACGAATTGCGAGTAAAACTAAAATTGCAAATATTTCCATCGGGTTTATTCCGGTTTGGCCTGTTATGCTTGCACTCATTATTGAGGCAAAGGCAATTCCGAGTAAGAGTAATGCCGATGGTATAGCAGGAATTTTGGCTAAGTTTGAAAATAAAAACACAATACCGGCTGAGGTTATTAAAATGATGGTGCGTATTTTTTTGTTTGGTGTATTTGCAATGCCGGTATTTTCATTTGAGGTTTTAACGGTTTGTGTTTTTAAATTGCAAAGTCGTTTTGAAAAGTTAATCAGTATTGCAATTCCTGAGCCGACCATTAGTCCGATAGCTGTGGTTAAAGTGAATGATGCGGCATCTGAAACCGAAGCAAAGTTTTCGAGTTTTACAGCCCATGTTTGCAATACAAAATGGGAGAATATTCCGCCTGCGAGCCACCATGCACAAGGAGTAAAGCCTATAATGTAGCCTATTCCAACAGCCATTGGTGAGGCAGTTAGTTCTAGCGGGAATGATTTTAATCGGTAAGCAAAACCTTGAGGAATTATATTGCGGTTTGCAATTTTTATTTGGTCGCGCAGTAATGTAAATATTCCTGCCCCTGTCATTGCAGTTATAAGTATAATTGATTTTTTTCCGCCTGAATCTCCGGCTCGCAGTGTTTCTGTGGCGGCGGCTGCGATTGGGAACGGCAGGTTTTCTTTTTCGATAAATTGTTTTCTGATGATATAACAGACTGCTGTTCCGGCGACAGTACCTGCTAATGCTACAAATAATACGGGAAAGAATTTGGGTAACATCCATTCACGGAAAGTTTGCGTGGCAGGATTAAACGGCTTGAATATTCCTGTTATCCAAAGACCGGGTAAAGTGAATACAATGCCTCCTGCAACCATTGCACCTGCGGACATTCCTGTTTGGGCTATGTTAATCTCATTTATGTTTCCGCACCCCCTTAGTTTAATTAACGCCATTGACAGAATTGCTACAAATACTGTCGGCCACGGTAAGGCACTCATTCTCAGAGCAACATAGGTTGAGCTTGCGGTTATTAAAATTGAGCCGAGTACCGAAAGCAATAAGGCTCGTAATGTTAATTGTTTGGAAATCATGAATACCCCTTAACTAACAAAAAGCATTCCGTAATTCGCTCATTACGGAATGCCGGTAACTTAAAATGTTATTCCTTTTGACTCTTTTAAAGTTGTCAACTTCCTCAATATTTGGAATTATTTTTTTAGATTATTCATTACATTATTTACTTCAATTGAAAATTCGCTGTCAGGTGCCGAATCCAAAGCTTTTTGTAATAAGTTTTTGATTTCGACACTTGTTATACCTTCTTGCATTGCCAGAATGTAGGCAGCGTAATAATACGCCAACTGTTTGTCATTGCCGTTTAATTCCGACATTTCTGCAATTTTTATAAACTCATTTGAGGCATCTCTAAACTTCTTGCTGTCAACCAATTTTGCGGCTTTCATATCGGCACTTATCATTAAGTACTTAGACTTTAAACCTGTTTTGTTATCAGGGTCGCTCGTTAACGCTTCTGCTCTGAGTTTATCATAGCGATTAGAATCGGCATTTTCGACTATTGACAAAAAATCGTCTATGGCTTTTGTTTTTTCATGCCCTTTCGATGTCACGATTTTTTCTCTTGCCTTTACAACGGCATCTCGTTTTTTTAAGAGTTTTTCGACAAGCTGCGAAAACTGTTTTATGTCCGAGCATTCAACACCGAAGTCCGTAGAAGCATAGGCATCTGACATTGGCGTTTGCAGGACAATGTAGGGCAGGTTTTCTACGCCGTATTCGGAAAAATAAATATAATTTGTCTTTAGCAATTTTGCCGACATAAGACTTTTATCTCGAACAATATCAACATTGTATAAATCAAAGTCTTTTGAAAACTTTTCAAAAAATTCAGATGTAAAAAGTTTTTCAAATGCCAGCTTACTTCTTTCGTCCCAATCAGAGCCGGTAAAAATTATCATCGAATCTTTTTTGTCGGACTTTCCTTTTTTTTCGTCTATGCCTTGCTTCCATGGTTTTGCGTTACTTACACAAGAAGACAAAACCAGAGCGGAAAAAACAGCCAAGCCCAAAACAAGCGTTTGAAGTTTTTTCTTCATAATAAAATTGTACCTCAAGATTTAATTTGTTTACTTCAAATTTGCAAGGAATGCTTTAAAGAATTCCCACATCTTCTTTATTGACGGAATACTTACATGCTCTCTTGGAGTATGCACATCTGCCATATCAGGCCCGAAACTTATAGCGTCCATGTTCGGAATAATCTTATTGAAAATACCGCACTCAAGTCCGGCATGTATAGCCGCAATTTCAGGCTCGTTTCCTGTCAGCTCCTTCCATGTTTTAATTGCAACTTCTCTTACGCGTGAATCTGCAACATACTCCCATGCAGGGTATTCGGAATTATGCTGTGCAACACCTCCGGCTCTTTTTGCCATAATTTTGATATTTTCAATTAGAGAGTCCAGCACACTTTTAACAGAGCTTCTTACCGAAATTGTAAATTCCAGTTTGCCGTCTTTTTCTTCAAGAACACCGTTGTTCAAACTTGTTTCAACCAATCCTTCAATGTCCTTACTCATTCGTTGAGTGCTGTCAGGAACCATTATTAAAAAGTCAACGATGGACATTGTGCATTCTGTTGTAAACATTTCCGAAAAATTTGCACTTGACATTGAAGTTTTGACATTCAAGCCTTTGTCGGTTGTACGGTATTCGGTTTTAATTTTTTCTGCCAAATCATTTATTAAAGATTCAGATTTTGCCGAATCGCTTACAGCAACAAACGCTGATGCAGAACTTGCAATAGCATTGTGCTTTGACCCACCTGAAATCTTAACAAGGTTGAAATCAACATTTCCGTTTAAACTGTTTAAAAGCCTTCCCAACACTTTAATTGCATTGGCTCGTTGCTTAATAATTTCTATACCCGAATGACCGCCGGTTAATCCGTCTACGCTAATTTCCAAAACAGAATTTTTTAATGCCTCTCGCTTTATATCAAACTCTGCCGAAACATTTGCCCCGCCCGCACAGCTTACCAAAAAAATGCCTTCTTCTTCGGAGTCGATGTTTATCACGATTGAGCTGTCCAGATGATCGTTGGTTAAACCCAAAGCACCGTCCATACCGGTTTCTTCCGATGTGGTGATAACAACTTCAACCGGCGGATGAGGAATATCATTTGCATCTAAAAGTGCCAGAGCATAGGCAACGGCAACACCATCGTCAGCTCCGAGTGTTGTGTTATTTGCCCAAAGCTCATCACCCTTGACTACAAGCTCGATGGGGTCTTTCAAAAAGTCGTGATTTGAATTCGCCGTCTTTTCGCAAACCATATCCATGTGTCCTTGAACAATAACCGGCTTTGAATTTTCATAACCTGTGGTACCGGGTTTTTTGATAATTACATTTAAAACATGATCTTGATACACTTCCAGATTTCTCTGCTTTGCAAAGTCTACAAGAAAATCACTGATTGCCTTTTCGTTTCCCGACCCGCGCGGAACTTGTGAAATTTCATGAAACCAATGAAAAACTTCTTTTGGCTCCAAATTATCTATTTTGTTACTCATAAAATCCTCCGAGCGACATTCTATCACAGTAAAAAAAAAATAACAAGGTCAGACTTGAATTATGTCTTTAACCTGTGATAATTTCACCCCTAAGATTAACCAATGAAAATTTCACCCCCAAAGTGAAAAATATATTATTATAGGAGAATGAATTATATC
>PDOP01000025.1 GCA_002749205.1 Treponema sp.
AAGAAAAAAGGCTCTTTTAGAGACTTTGCTCAAATTTAAAATCAGTAAAGGAAAAAAGATTATGCGGCGACTGAGGGTTGAGTTATTAAAAAGTAAATTTAAGTTTTAAAGTCTTTTAGTGCAATTTATTTATTTACTCTTTCTTGATATTCCTTTGTTTCCGTATTTACAAGGATTTTTTCACCCTGTTTTATAAAAAGCGGAACCCTTACCACAAGTCCGGTTTCGGTAACAATCGGTTTGGTCGCACCCGAGACAGTATCACCTTTAATGTAATTTTCACTTTGCTCAACAACAAAAATCATCTTAGTAGGAATTTTTACATCAATGGGTTGCTCTTCCCAAATTAAGATTTCGTACTCATCGCCTTCACGTAAAAAAAACTTTTTATCACCAACAATATCTTCAGGAACATATATTTGCTCAAAACTTTCGGTGTCCATAAAAATAAATTGCTCGCCATCGTTATATTGATACTGCCCCTTATGCGCATCTACAACTGCATCTTCAACACTATCGGCTGTTTTAATTGTTTGAGTCAGAACAGAGCCGTCTTTCAGGCTTTTCATTTTTACACGAGCAAATGCAGAGCCTTTACCCGGATTAACAAATTCCCTTTCAACTACCAAATACGGGGCATTTTTGTTTAATAATACTGTACCTTTTGCTATATCGCCACCACGAATCATAAAAACCTCTTTTCTAAAAATATTTATTGATACTATCATTTTTTTTAAGTTTATTCAAGGGCAGAAGAATAAATTATAGCTTATCTGAATGTTAGATTTTTTATTCTTGTTAAAATTCGATTTTCCAAAGAAATAACCCATTAGCAGGAGCAGTAACACCTGCCATTCTTCTGTTTCGTGAATCAAGTGCTTTTTTAAATTCGTTTGAAGATGCGTTCTTTTTTTCCAAGTCTAAAATTGTTCCGGTAATCGAGCGAACCATTTTCCATAAAAAAGCATTTGCTTGAATTTCAAAAACCAGCAGTTCGTTTTCAAAAAAAAACACAGCTTTATGCAGGTATCGACTTTTGCTTTTACTCATATCACCAGCAGCTGAAAATGTTGTGCAATCCAATTCACCTTTTAAATAATTAGCCATGCGGTTTAGTTTTTTTATGTCAGGCTGATAGCGTATATTCCATGAATATGTAAGTTCATGTGCAGGCGGATATTTTTTGCAGTTTATAAAATATCTATATGTTCTGGATTTTGCACTAAATCTGGCATTAAAGTCATTAGAAACCTCGATAACATCTGTAATGCGAATATCTTTTGGAAGAGATGAATTTAACGCGGGGATAAAATTATTCACAGGAATGTTTTTTATGTCGGTAAAAAAATTGGCAGCTTGTCCAATGGCATGCACACCCGAATCGGTTCTGCCTGAGCCAAACAATTCAACATGATGTTTATGAATTTTATGTAATGCTTTTTCAATTTCACCCTGCACGCTTCTAAAGGTTTCAACACCTTGTTTGGTTTGTTTTTGCCAACCATGAAAATTGGTTCCGTCATAGGACACAGTTAGCAGTATATTTCTGTTTTCAGCACAGTGAATCATGAAGTTTCTTCAAGCTCTGCAGAAATTTTATCATACAAATCCCGTGCATGCTCCAAAAGCGGTCCCGGTTTTTCTTTTGTTGAGTGTCCCAAGCCAAACATTTTAGCAAGATATGTTTTTTGTTTTGTCATTCTCATTTTTCTGTGCTCTTCCGATTTTTTAAAACCATACTTGAATTCCAAAAGAGCGGTCATATAAATAACACCGTCATATCCGTAATTTTTATCGGTATCAGGGCCGAAGTTCTTTGCATTTGAAAGATTTTCAGTACCTTTTTCTTCTCCCAATAATCCTTTCCTGTATAAGAAAGTAGCTTTTTGATAAAAAAGTTTTGAGAGGTAATTATAGTTTTCTTCGGGGAATTTTTCGCCTAATTGAGTAAAAAGCCAAGCTGCACGAATTGCACATATAGCCTGTTTAATTGTTGGTGAAAACTTTTTTGGAAAATGCTCATAACATAAAATGGCAAGATAATAAGAAGCGGCACCTTCTTTTAAACTTCTTAGTACGGTAAAATCAAGATTATGAAATAAGTTTTTTACAGATTCATGTCTACTGTGCATTGTCTCAAAAAGTTCTTCTATAACTTCACTTGATGGCACTCTAAAATCATAAGGGAATGTAGCGTATAAACATTTTGGACATACTACAACTTGATATATCAATGGAAAGACTTCACCGTATTTTGCAGACGGTTGATAAAGTCTGTGCAGTTCATCTGTTATTTCACCGGCAATCAATCGACCGCCACCTTGATGTAGCTCTTCTTTTTTAAATTTAGTTTTACAAACAGGACAGTCAAACTGTTCTTTGCCGTAATATGTTATACTGACATTTTTTTTTTCTGTTTTAGCTTCTTTTTTCCGTATCATGGAATACCTCCACTTTTATTTTACACAAATTTTTCCAGTAATACAACTGCAACAGCAATTTTTTTTTCATGTGTTAATGAAATATGCAGTGCGTCAACAGACATTTTTTCGGCCGCCACTTTTGCAGTCCCTGTTATATAGAGCTGTGGTTTTCCTAAAGTATCATTTTTGACACATATATCGCGTAATTTTATATTTGATAATCCTGTGCCCAATGCTTTACCAAAAGCTTCTTTTGCCGCAAATCTTGCGGCAAGTGTAAGTGCTGTTGTTTTAGTGTTTTCATACGCTACTTGCAATTCATATAGGTGAAAAAACCTTTCCGGTAAACCTTTTACTGTTAACCATTTTTGCATTCTATCTACATCTACGGTATCAATTCCAATTCCCAAAATCATGCTATGGCGTCTCTCCCGATAAATTGGCATCTTTTTCTTTTTTTTCTTCAATTACAAGCTGAATTATAGAGGGATTTATTTTGATTTCAGTAAACTTATTAGAAGAAGCTACTTTAACATTTATATCATAGATACCCGGTTCAGTAATATTGGAGCAGTCAAGTTTTAGAAAATTATCATTAACAGTCCATGAATTTAAAAGCTTTTTTTTTCCGTTTATAACAAATGATACTGTGGGAATATTGCTTGTAACTTCAAGATTGTCGTTTAAATTTTCAATACCTACTACAACACCTTTATATTCTTTAATAATTAATGCTTCCCTAATTTTAACTGAATAAGAAATCTGACCTTTTCCCAATATTGAAACAAAAGGATTTATGTTTAACAATGTAGCCTGTCCATCAAAATCCTTATCTCTGCCTTCAATAGAAATAGACTCCGTCAACATATTTGTACTTTTTTCCATAACGGATTGTGGACCTATTATTTCAACCGTAGGCGGATTTATAACTTCTTCTGAAATTTCATAATTTTCAGCAGGATTACCTTTAATTGAAAGTATAACAGGCACACGCTTAGTTACGCCGGGCTCTAAATTAACTTTAATTTCTTTCGGGTCAACAGAAACCTCAAGGGGCTCTATATTTAATGCACTTCCTGTCAATTTTATTGTAACAGGAACTCTATGTTCCCCTTCATCACCATATTGCTCTAAATCAAGATATGCTTTTACATCTTCCTTGTGAATACCGGAAATTCCAATAGCTTCACCCCACAACTCAATTTTAACAGTCCTTGGATAATTTGAAGACGGAAGAAGGTTATTACTTTCTATAGTTAAAGGGACAGAAAAGTATCTTTTATCCAATAGACTTCTTCTATAAAACTGAAAAAGAACTAAAGCAAAAATAAGACATAAAATCTTAACCGGCCAGTTTTTTAATATTTTAGAATATCGCTTTTTAAATTTCATTTTCACCGTCCATATCGCTTTCCATTATTTTGTTTTTTAAATTTAAAACTGATTCCAATCTTTTTATGATAGTTTTTGAACTAAGGTCATAATATAAATTTGAATCATAAGCAAGGCTTAATGCTCCTGATTCTTCCGATACAATTAAAGCTACGGCGTCTGTGGTTTCGCATATACCTAAAGCGGCCCTATGCCGTGTACCAAAACTTTTTTTTATATCACTTTGTTCGGAGAGGGGCAAAAGGCAACCGGCCGCTATCAATTTTCCGTTTTGAACAACAACAGCTCCGTCATGTAAAGCTGTATCATGTCCAAAAATTGTTACAAGCAAATTAGAAGAAAGCTCAGAATTTATTCTGGTACCGGTATCAACAATATCTTTCAAGCTATTTTTTTTTGAAAAGATAACCAGCATTCCTCTTCTATGCTCAGAAAGAATTTCTGCGGCCGTAACAACTGTATCAATATGTGTTTGCTTTGGTCGTGTTTCAGAATGAAACCATTCTGTATGCCCTATTGTAAAAAAGAATTTTCTAAGCTCAGGTTGAAAGACAACCACAACACCAAGAACAAGACCCGGAGCAATAATTTTAAGTAACCAAAGCATAGTATTTAATCGCAAAATAAAAGCAATTGCAAACAAAAGCAAAATTATAAATGCCCCTCGAAAAATTTGACTTGTTTGAGTTTTTGCCATCAACTTATATATGCTATACAATACAACGGCAAGAAGTAAAACATCTAAAACAGGACATATATAGGTCGTATAAAAATTCAATACATTATTAATTTCATTCATATTCAATACTATCTCCTAATAATTACTTTTCAAAAAATTTTCATTACGACTATGTGAATTAAATTCGGAGCAATTTATAAAACTTTCCACACTATCCACTATATGCTCAGTTGACATACCGGCAAATTCTAAAATTTCAGAACGATTGCCTTGGGGATAAAACATATCCGGAAATGCCAAAATTTTAGTTTCAATGTTCGGACTTTTTTTATTTACTATACCAACCAAGTATTCGGATATACCACCTAATTTTATACCATCTTCAACAAATAAAACTGCTAAATACTTTTCAACCACAGTTAAAAAATAATTAATATCAATTGGTTTTGCAAACCGTAAATTATATATATCAGCATACTTTTCTTTATATGCCAATTTATCAGTCGCTGCTTTGACTTCTTTGTACATACCTCCGGTACATACCATCAAAATTTTAGACTTAGGATTCTTTTGCACAAATACACCTTGACCCGGCACTATAGGTGCTAAAAATTCATCATTTTCTTTTGGACAAACAGTTTTGGGGTATCTTATAGCAACAGGATGAATTTGTGTAAACGCCCAACTTAGCATTAATCCCAATTCCTTTTCAGAAGCAGGACACATCACAGAAAAATTAGGAACAGTACGCAATAAGCTAATATCAAAAAGTCCCTGATGAGTTTCACCGTCATGAGGAACGGCTCCGGCTCTGTCAATTGCAAAGACAACAGGCAAATCCTGAATTGAAACATCATGAATGATTTGATCAACACAGCGTTGTAAAAATGTACTGTAAATTGCAACAACAGGTTTCATACCTGTTGTTGCAAGACCTGCAGCGAAGGTAACAGCGTGAGCTTCTGCAATACCTACATCATAGCATCGATTGGGGAATTCATGCTTAAAAGGAGCCAATCCGGTACCTGTCAACATAGCGGCAGTAATAGCAACAACAGCTTCATTATTTCTAGCGATATTTAAAACAGAATTTGAAAACGCCTTCGAAAAAGTTGTATCAAGTGATTTTTCCACCTTACCATCGCTTAAATTAAAAGGACCTATGCCATGAAACAAGCTCGGGTCATATTCTGCATAATCATATCCCTTCCCCTTACATGTTTGAATATGAATTACAACAGGATTTTCGGTTTTCTTTACATCATTAAAAACTTTTTCAAGCTCTTGTTGATTATGACCGCTAAGAGGCCCAACATATTGAAAACCAAAGTCCACAAAAAAATTTGTTTTAAAAAAAAGTCCTTTTAACGCCCGTTTTAATCTGCGTATTCCGGCTAAAACCTTTGAGCCAATATGCGGAATACGCTCAAGTGAAGTATCAAAAAGATACCTAAACCTCTGATAACCCTGTCTAACAGTTAATCTTGTCAAATAATGAGACAAAGCACCGGTGTTTTTACTTATTGACATTTTATTGTCATTCAAAACTATAACCAGATTTTTGCTGTGCCCACCTGCATTTGAAAGAGCCTCAAAAGCTAAACCACCTGTCAATGCACCATCACCAATAACAGCTATAACTTTACCTGAATTCCCCTGCAAAGCCCTACCTGCAAGAATGCCGACAGCGGCAGAAATTGAAGTAGACGCATGTCCCGTATCGAAAAAATCATGAGGACTCTCATCTCTTTTAGGGAAACCGGAAAGGCCGTCTTTCAACCTGATAGAATCAAACCGATTACTTCTACCCGTGAGAAGTTTATGTGCATAGCATTGATGTCCTACATCCCAAATAATAGCATCATTCGGAGTGGAAAAAACTCGATGTAAAGCAAGTGTCAATTCAACAACACCCAAATTACTTGCTAAATGACCACCATTATTAGCCACTGTATTTAAAATTTTAAGTCTGATCTCAGATGCCAACATCTTAACTTCAGCATTAGTGAGAGATTTTAAATCATCCGGGGATTGAATTCTTTCCAATAATTTTTCTGACATTGAATAACCCAACAGAATCGCTTAAAAAAGGGGCGTCCATTGACACCCCTTTTTTAAATTGCAATAAAGAGCGAATAAAGAACAATTACTTTTTGTTCTTGTGCCGATTTTTTCTCAGCTTCTTCTTTCTTTTATGCGTTGCGATCTTACGTCTTTTGCGCTTTTTACCACATGGCATTTTCGGCACTCCTTAAAAAAATATTAGGTGATTGTATCATAAAAAATTACCAAAGTCAATACAATTGAACGATTTTTCTGAATATTTTCTTTTCATATAAAATTTTGCAAATAACAAAAAAGTCAAAGCTTCTTGAAAAAATCTTAATTTATCGACTTTTAGTTATTTTATCATCTCCCCCGCTTGAAAAATTTAATATGATATGATAGACTCATACAAATTTCAGGGGGATGCTGATGAGCGAAAAAAACAACGATATAAACAACGATATAATAGATGAGGATAGTAACAATACAGAAATAAATAATAAAGGCAGCGAAACGAAAAATAATGAATTTCAAGAACCTACTATACGTAATACCGAGTATACCAAGGAAGAAGATAGTGTTTCAAAGCAAATTTCAAAGAATAAAAATAATTCAAAAGAAGGCAAAAAAAAGAAAAATATTTTTGTAAGATTCTTGCTGGGCATTGCAGGATTTATATTAGGTTTAATTATTGTTATTGCCGGTTGGTTTTTATATTCCGCAATCGCTCGAGACTCAGTTGAGTCTCATTTTGAAGATAGTTTTATAGGTTATGTAAATATACCCTCGGTATCTAAATTTTTTGATGAAATGCTTTATCTGAGTGCAATTGATGCAATACTTGCAGACTCGGCTCTTTCACCGGCACAAAACCTCATAAGCTCTCTTCGCTCCAATGAAATACTAAAACGCAGATGGTTAAAATTTCTAACAAATATTCGCTTAGATGCAGCATTCTATACCACAGAATCACCGGATAAAATTCATATTAGGGCAATTGCCGACTTAGGTTTTAGGTCGGGAATTACTCGTCTAAGCCCTCTGGCATTAAAGCTAATGCCGGGAATTTTGGACAACCTTCCGGAAATTACAGTCGAAAATGACGAGCGAGGACAATATTTTATTTACCCCCTGCCAACCGGTGATAAAATTTTTATTCGTGCCTATAAAAATCTTATTATCGCTGAATTTATTTCAGATAAAACAAAATTTGCAAAATCAACACAAAAAAATGACGGAAAAACAGAAAGAGCATTAAAAAGAAATTTGAAAAAAGCAAAAAAGAAAACACTAAACATTTTAGCAGATGCTAATATTTTAAAAGACTTAGCACCCAAAAATGACCCAATTTTAACAAACCTTATGACGGAACTTTCGTTTGAAGGGCTATCCGTTATCAATCTGGACATTCTTGATAATAATATAGTTTTAAACGGAGAGGCAAAATGGAAAAGTACAAGTACTGAGCTACAAGAGATATTACGAACTCGAGGCTCTGTTCCAAAAATTTTAAAAAAACTGCCTGATACTACAGAATACTTTACCCTTTTGAATATAAACACGCCTGAAAATCTTTGGAAAAATTTACAACCCTTCCTTGACGAAAAAACAAAAAAAACTTACCAAACAGCAAATAAAATGGCTAAATTAGTTTTAAAACAACCTATAGATAAAATCATATTTTCGTGGATGGGGAAGGAATTAGGAGTTTTTGCCATTGAAAACATAAAAGATCCTGTATTTTTTGCGGAAATTAAAGATTTTAAATCTTGTAATACCGTATTTGAAAAAATATTTAAAACCATTTTTGTTGACAAAGAATCCTCTGCAATTATTGACGATATACGCATTTCCAGAATTGTATTTCCACACTGGATTACAGG
The DNA here is from genome assembly GCA_002749205.1 of Treponema sp. Classification (GTDB taxonomy): domain Bacteria; phylum Spirochaetota; class Spirochaetia; order Treponematales; family Treponemataceae; genus Treponema_B. The sequence goes on from PDOP01000025.1 coordinate 8,424, forward strand.
ATTATTAAAAATATTCAAAATTGAACTTCCAAGACCCTTTTATTTTATAGAAAAAGACTTTATTGTTTTTTCAAACAGTTCAGAAGCAATAGCCGCTTATAAAACATCAAAAACAAAACTTACAAAAAATAAAAAGTGGCAATCTGCAATTAAAAACATATCTCCCGAAACATCGATTTTTATGTACTACAACTTAGAAAGAAGTATTCCTTTCTTCCTGCAAGGTCAAAGATCACTTTACTCTATCCTGCAAAAATACGGACAAGGTTTATTTTCATTTAAATTTGCTTCTGACGACAAGATAAAAATTGACTTTTTCGCAATTAAAACATCAGAAAAACCGTTAAAAGCTGTTACAGGTTTTCCAAAAGATTTATCTGAAAAAGCAAACGGAAACATACACTGTGCAAAAACAAAAGCAGGAACACCATTTGCATTTTGGACACATAAAGAAACAATTTTGGCCATGAACTTGGCAACAGGTTCAGTCCAAAAAATCGCAACCGATGCAGAAGTAAAAATTACACTTGAAATCAAAAATAATAAATTGGATTCAGTTTGGGCTTTGACAAAGGCAGGCACAGTTTATAAAATGAATTCAGATTTAAAATCGGACAACGGTTTTCCAATTATAACATCGACCAAAGCAATTAAAGCTCCCGTCCTAACCGGAAACGGCATTGTATTTGCATCAGGAGCAGAGCCTAAACTATGCTTTATAAGCAAACAGGGAGAAATCACCGAATCTTTTGAAATGCACACTAAAATGAAAACATCTCCTATTTGCTTTGAGGATAAAGTCATCGCCCTCCCCCGCTCATTTGAAAGCACAGTTTATATATTTAACACACAAGGCGAATTTGAAGAAGAAATATCCAACATAGAATTAGACAGTATATCTGCAGTACAACCGGTTGTATTTAAAAACAAAAAAGGCGAAACATTAATTGCAAATATTACCGAAGAAGGAATGTTTTCGCTACATCAAATGTACGACAATATTTCAAATGAGCGTCAAATAATTACAAACCAATTGGATAGTGCCTGCAAAACCCAACCTGTATACTCTGAAAATCTTCATTCAATATTTCTTATTTCAGAAAACAGCTTCCTAAAACAACTGGATGAAAGAGGTAATGTAATAAATGCAATTCCTCTAAAAACAGGAAGAGCAAATAATTACGCAATTACACTTTATGACATTACAAAAGATGGAATTGATGAAATATTTATCTCCGGTGCAGGAAATTCCATATATGCATATAATTCTTCATTGGAAGAAATACCCGGCTTTCCAATTCCGGGAGCCAACCGGCCTTATTTTATAGATGTAACAGGAGACGGAAATATAGATATTATTACATACGGTATAGACAATAAAATTTACGCATGCTCAGGAGGCAAAAAATGAAATCAAAAGTTTTAATTTTCTTTATAAGTTTAGGACTATTATCTTTCTTTAGTTGTGCATCATTCCAAAAAGATATAATGTACTCAAGTGAACTAAAAGAAAAAACCGTACCAAAACTGAATGAAATTGAAAAAAGACTTATTACACAATACATTGAAAACGACAAAACAGAATTAGCCGAAATTGAAATCGACTTAACACAATTACTAAACACTCCTTCAACGGATTCAAATTATCTTGCAAAGCTGAATGCCATTTATGCAGACTTTTGTATTTTAAAAAGAAAAACATCAAAAGCAAAAAAATACGCCGCAGAAGCTATCAAATACAACAACTCCGATGAATATGCCATTCTGGTTAATTCTCGCCTAATGAAACCTCAAGACAAACAATTAGACTACTTGAAAACAGCACTCGAAACATTCCCAAACTACTACAGACTACGGGCAGAGCTTGGAGATATATTTTATCAAAAAGGAGAATACGCATTAGCAATCGCTGCCTTTGACGCATCATTACCGTTCTTGCCAAAAGTGTACACCAATCTTTACAAAGAAAAAAGAAACAGCAGCTACTCAAAATACATGCTCGGAGACGATGTTGACAATAACTCCGAAGACATTATTGCTAAATCACAAATTTCACTTTTGGACATGACTGCTTTAGCCCAAGATAATACAAACGCTTTTGATACAATAACCGGTAACACAAAATGGAAAACATCAATGTTAGCAGACAGACTAAAAGCCTCCGGTTGGTATCGTGCAAATGTTGACTTGCCAAACGGGAAAACACGAAGAAAAGACGCCGCAATTTTTTTATGGCATTTGCTGGTTGGTACTGACAGTAAAAAACTCTCTAAATACAGCAGACGATATGAAACCAAAACCAAATCACCAATTGTTGATGTACCTATCGGCTCGGAATTTTTTGATGCCGTTTTAGGACTTGTTGAAGAAGACATAATCCCTTTAATCAACGGAAAATTTTTCAACCCTGAAAGTGATGTAAACGGTTACGATTTTTTCGAGTGGCTAAAAAAGGCAGAAGATGCAAGATAACTTAATGCGTGTAAGCGATATTTTTTTAAAAATTTGTCGCTAACGCTCCCAACCCAAGTCCGCCTTAAATCTTTTGTTTTCTACTTGGAAAAATAAACGGCGTCTCACACAGTGAGACGCCTTTTCTAATTAACTATATCAAACAAAAGGATAACGGCGGCCTTCAAATCAGGTTAAGCGTACTGAACGGAAATGAAAAATCATACATCATTATCATTTACAATTTAAATTAAAATTCCAAAACAACTATATAATAAATGATTTACTTAACCTTCTCACTCAGGTGTTCTTATAAAACCACGCAAGTCGCCTAGAAAATTATAGAAAACAGAATACCGGCGTGATTTGATAAACAGTTTATTCTGATTTGGACGGGCGCTGTCTATCCTTTCGCTCAATTAAATTTTAAAACAAGGTGGTTGAAGCGATAGCGTAAAACACCGATTAAATTTTTAAGTAAAGAGCGAAAGATTATGCAAGCCCGTCGGGTTGAATTATAAATAATTATAATTTTAAAAAAAACTATTTAAGATAAACAGTAAATGTTTTTTTAATAAAATCATTGTAAGATTTAACCAACTCTTTTTTTGTAATCTTATCATAAACAAAATTTGCCTTTGATAAAACAGCACCACCTTTATTACTTAGTTGCAAATTAATATTATGCTCGTCAATTTCTATGGAAACATTAAGAGGAGATTCATTATCTTTTTTAAAACGACTTCCGTTAAAAAGCGCAATCATTTTTTTTGAATTAAACTTTTTATTTTTCGAACTTGCATTAAATTTAACAGGCAAACAAATATCATTTTGCACCAAAATAACAGGATTTAAATCAAACAATCTTTGTAAATACAAATAGCGTAATTTTTTTTCTGCTCTGTTTGTAATGCTAATTGCTTTTACAAAAGTTTCAGCAAGCTCTGTTTTTTCCCAGTCATAATCAAGATTTTTCATTCCTGAATTTAAAAGAGTTCTGTCTTTTGTAAGAGCACCTTTTTTTGCATCATATCTTGGTTGAAGCTTTGGTATAAATTTTGTTTCAATTGCTTCCGCCTTTTCCAAATACTTTAATGCTTTAAAAGGATCATCTTTAAAAATTTCATAATAAAAATTATTTATATAAACATCATAGGAAATATCATAGTCTTTAGTTTTTAGCGAAGGTTTAAATTCATCGGCTATTTTTGTTAAATACACTTTAAATACATTGTCATAATGTTTATATTTTGAATAAAGTTCCATTTCTGTTTTCAATGACTTTATTTTTTCAAAAATATTTGTTTTTATTTTTCTTTTTTCTTCATAATATTTATACAAATAAAGCATACGCTCCGATTCATAAATATTTGCCTTATGTTTTAAAAGACTCAAACCATAATGAGCAATCCACGCATTGTTTTTTCTATTTTTTACTTTTTGAATTATTCCGCTAACTTCTTCCCAATGGCCTGTTTGAAGATATATTGAAATTAAATCCATTTCTAAAATAGGAGTTTTATCTTTTGCTATTACTTTCTGAACTATATCTAAAGCTCTTTGAAAATTAAATCGTAAAAGCTCCAACTCAATTAACATTGTATTTGTAGCCGGTTTATCATAATAACTTACTGCATTTTTTGCATCAGAATACGCTTGTTCAAAATTAAAAAAATCAGTTTCAAGAATTGCCAAATTGTAATAATAAATTGACGCTGCGGCATCTAAATCATTTTTTTTTGCATAAGCAATTGCTTTTTTATAATAACGCTTTGCATTCTTATAATCATAAACTTCACTGTAAAGAGTTCCAAGTGTAGCATAAAGTGAGCCGTATCCGCCATATTCTTTAATAGCGTCTTCCAATAATTTAATTCCGCGCCTACTGTCATGCAGTTTAAAATATAACCATCCCAATGAAGATATAGCACTCAAAGAATTAGGTTTATAATCCAAATATTTAAGAATATATTTCAAAGACTCCTGCTCCATATTAAGATTTGCGGTAACATCCGATAAATCCAAATATAAATCATAAGCACTAGGTTTTATTTTTTTTGCCAACTTAAAATATTTATACGAAAGTTCATATAGCTCTTTATCATAATAAACTCCTGCAAGTAACTTTGCAAACCTGTAATCATTCGGATAATTTTTAATGCCATTTTTTAGAAGCTCTACGGACTTATCCCAGTTTTCTGCCTCTACAGCTTTTTCTGCTCTTTTAAAATCATCATTAGCTGAATTTGCAAAGACAAAGACTATCACTAATAAATAAAAACAAAATAGCATTACCTTCTTCATTATTTATCCCTCTTACATTTTTTTTTCACTTTTAAATAAATGCTTTGCTTTTTTAACATCCTCTTCTGTACACTCATTTGAAAATTTAGCTTTTTGCATTAAAACAAATAATTCCTGTGTTGTGCATTTTTTATTTTGTGCCAGCTTATAAATTGTCAAAATTATTTTCCTGTTATTTTTTGAAAAGCGTATAATAAAATACGGGTAAAGAAAAAATAAAAATATACAAACAGACAATATTATAAAAAAACTTATAGTCAACAAAGTAAAACGACTTTTTAAAAAATTGCTCACAACTTTTGTAAATGAATTCTTTTCATCTGAAAGTTCATCAATTTCATTTTTATATTTTAAAAATTCCCTGTTTTCCAATATTTCATTTAATAACCCTTTAAATTCATCATCAGCAGTAGCCTCACCAAACTCGATACCCTCTCCCTCTGCAACTTGCGAAGTAGTAGGATCGAAAGAAACCCAACCTGAATGCGGAAAAAAGACCTCAACCCAAGCATGTGCTACATTAGCACGAACAGGAAAATAATTCATAATCTCAGATTTTTCTGAAATAAAAAATCCTACAGCAACCCGCGAAGGTATTCCAAGCGAGCGAAGCATTAAACAATATGCAAATGCAAAATAAGAGCAATATGCCTTTTTTGATTCGGTCAAAAAATATTTCAATTGATTTCCGTCTTTTGCTTTTCCCGGCTTCAGCGAATATTTATACTCACCTTCTGCCAAAAATTCCCATAATGCACGAATAGTATCATAATAACCGTCTACATCCTTTACAGCTTTTTCCGCAATAGGTAATATCCAGTTCTTAGTTTCCAAATCAATTGAAGTATAAAATTCTAAGTCATCTTTTGAAAGCCCTTCACTTACATCGCCTGTAGGAAAATCTGCCGTTAAATCATAATTATAAATATCCAATGTCATACTCTCAACCATATATGCAGAATTAAACCGTACTGTATCCCAAACTTCATACGGATATACCATGACAGGATAATCCATTGCAATAAGTGATGAGGCTCCCAAATTAACCAAAAAATATTCCTGTTTAACCTTCTTTCTATTTGGAAATTCTTTATACTCAATAGAAGTCGGTCTACCGGGTAAATCTAAAATTTGAGCATTTTCATCAGGAGCTTTTTTTTCAAAAAATCCTTTTTTGGGCGACCACCCTGAAAGATACAGTCTTCTTAACATATTATGCGCATCTTCCTGAGGAGTATGAACAATCATCAAAAGTTTATCTGTTAGTTTTATTTCTTCTTTCAATGTCAAATAATCCGAAAAATCAAACTTAAACATACTTTGTTTTAAAATACCACCTGTATTAGACACAGCCCGCATATTATAAAAATACAAAAATAAAACCATAAGGCCCAAAAAAAACGGAATGAATATTGCAAAAAAGACTGTATTTTTTTTTCTGAAATTAAAACATAAAAAAAGTTGTATAAGTGTAAGTAAAAAAAACAAAACAGCAAATCCCATCGCTGTAATTGTACGGTCAAAAACTTGCAAATTATATCGGCCTTGTGACCAAAATGAAAAAACAAATACCATAATAAAAATAATGGGTTCATATTTTCTATATGCATAGGAATTTAAATTTACAGAAGTAGTAAAAAAAACAAAAACTGCCAGTAATATAGAAAAAGGTAAAATCATTTTTAATCTAATATACAAAACATCAACAGGAGGAGACTGAATAAGCCATAATAAAAACATGATACTTATCCACAATAATAAAAATGATATTACAAGTACAATAAATGCAGAAAAAGCTTTCACATTTTTATTTTTCATAAACAGACAACTAAAAATCAAAATAATTGTGAACACAGGTAACACCAATAGAGGTATAATTTCCGAAAAATAAAGTGCCGGAATTAAAGAAATCATTAACAATGAAAGTGAACGCAAAATATGGTAAATTTTAAATTTTCTCTGCATAATACCGCTCTTTTTTAAAATCATTAATTACAACACCTAAATTAGTATGTAATTTATTTATAATTTTTTTTTCATTTTTTATTTTTTTTGTTTCAAATAAAAATCTATGAACAAAACTTTTTTTTTCAGGGAGTAAAAAATTAGGACCAACATAAAAAAAAGTTTTCTCACGAATTTTTGAAAATATTTTTGGAAGAAACATAGCACTTCCCGAATTAGCATACATGAAATAAATTAAACCTTCATTTTTTACAACACTATTGGTAAGTTCAAATACGGATATATTAGGTTTGAGCTCACTTTTATATTTAAATAAAACTTGTGGAACAGAAAGCAATCTTAAAAGTCTTTCTTCAGCATTATTATCTTCACTTAAAATTTCTTCAAAAACAATTTTATTATTTTCTAAAACTGCAAAATTAAAACTATAGTTTTGACGGATCATATACAGCAAAAAAGTTGCAATTCGATTGATAAAAACATCAAATTTCGCAACTTCAAATTCGGCTAATTCCGACATTTCAATTACAGGCGAATCAACAAATACAGAAAATCTTTTTTGCGGTGGAGGTAAAAACTCTCCCTGCCGAATAGTCAAATCATTAAGATGTGCATACACTTTCCAATTAATTTTTCTGGTATCATCACCCGGAAAATATTGTCGCACATCATACAATTCATCATTTCTTTGCATAGTTTTCTTTTTATTTATATCGTCTGCAAAAAGAAGTGGTGGATTTAAAAAATGTTTTTTTCTTTTAGGTCTAGGAAATACAAAGTAAGCCGGTAAATTTTTTATATCACTTTGCGGTAAAATAAATTCATAACAATGAGCAATATCTATTATGCGCAAAAATTTATACTTGCAAAAATATTTGCCCCGTTTTTTAGGTGCAAAAACTTCACTCTCGGAATTCCGCCTCAAATTGACAATACACTCTGTAGAAGCAGATGCCTCGCTTTCCTCTGTTCTAAAATCAAAAACATACTGTACAGAGCATCCCGGAAAAATAAGCGGGAACATATTTTTTTTTCCGGAATTATTATTTTTTTTGTTATTCCGAAGATTAAATGGAAGAATTATAAATTCATTTTTTTGCACAGATACAATAGGTTTTTCATTCTTCCAAAAAAACAATGTAATAGTTGCCGCTAAAACAGCATAAAAAAAATACAGGCATAATAAAATTCCTGCAATACTTGAAAATATTTCACCTCGAAATAAACCAAGCAATAAAAAAAAGACAGAAAAAAATAAATACACATAGCTTCGAAGTGTTAATCTAAACTTCACAATTCACCTTGCCTAAGATATACTTGGATTTTCAGATGTTTTTTGAAAATCAGGTTTTTCCCATTTTTCAACACGATCCATCTTATTTAGAGCATCTAAAACAATTTCATCAACCAATTTTTTCCCGTCAATATTTCTATCGTTAAGAATAAGCCTATGTGCAAATAAATGTGAACTTAAAGCCTTTATATCTATATCTTCTACCCAAGTGCGACCTTCAATCAATGCAAGAGTCTTAGAAGCCTTTAAAAGTTGTAAACCCGCACGAGGTGAAGCGCCAAGCTCAATACCGGGGTGTTTTCGAGTGATATTGCATATTTCAATAATTGCCTTCTGTAAAGCAGGATGAACAAAAACATTTGCCTGCTCTTTTTTACATTGATTTATTTCTGCAATACTAACAACAGTTGAAATTTCAGGAAGCACAGCTTCACTTGGATCTGTTTGTAAAATTTCAAGCTCTGCTTCAAACTCAGGATAACCTATTGAAAGTAAAAACATAAAGCGATCTAACTGTGCGGCAGGCAATGGGTACACACCTAAACTTTCTACAGGATTTTGAGTTGCCGCAACAAAAAACAAATCACTCAAAGGATATGTTTTTTTACCAAAAGTTACCTGCTTTTCGGCCATAACTTCAAGTAATGCTGATTGAACTTTGGGTGGGGTTCTGTTTAACTCATCAGCCAACAAAACATCACAAAACACAGGGCCTTTGACAAAATCAAAAGTTTGACTTGCCATATTAAAAACTTCAACACCTGTAATATCGTAGGGAAGTAAATCAGGGGTGCACTGTATTCTTTGAAATTTAGCCACATTATCATCAGCTTGTATCGATGCGGCTAAAGTTTTTACCAGTGTTGTTTTTCCTGTTCCCGGCACATCTTCAATTAAAACATGTCCCCCTGACAAAAAAGCGGTTACAAACAATCTTAAAACTTCTGTCTTTCCTTTTATAACCCTTTCCAAATTTTCAATTAGTTTCTTCGCTATTTCACCTGTAATCATAATGAAAGTATAACACAAAAATAAAATAATTTAAATAGTTAAATTATACATAAGAAGCTCTTTCATGCAAAAAATCATAATTTTTTCTAAATTTTATTTGACAGTTTTTTATATTCATACTATAATGAAATATACACTTGAGTGTAAATTTTTTTAAGGAGTTTTTATGGCTGGTAAATTTGAATACTACAAAGACAGAAAAGGAAAGTATCGATTCAGACTAAAAGCAGGTAATGGTGAAATCATTGCCACAGGCGAAGCCTATGAGTCTAAATCAGGCTGTTTGAACGGTATCGAATCCGTTAGAAAAAATGCTAAAGATGCTACGGTTGTAGAATCTGATAAGTAAACTTTAAGGCAGACAAAAGTCTGCCTTTTTTGTTATTTGACTTTGGCATTTTTTCTTAACACCTTGCAACCAAATCTAGTGTTTGACACTGCAAATAAAAACAGCAATCCGACACAAAGTAAGGGAAACCAATCTTTATATTTTGAATAAATTGTTTGTCTATGCGGATATATTGGTACTTCAAAAAAAAGCCCACCGGAACAAAAAAGCGGTAAATCTCCAATTACATTACCCCAAGGATCAATAACGCAAGAATAACCGGCATTAGTTGACCGAATCATAGTTGTACGCAACTCGATACTCCTAAAATGAGCAACAACAAAATGTTGATATTCGGCACTTTTGGTATTCGACCAAGAATCATCTGTAAGATTAATTATCAACTCACTCTTATTGGTATTATGTAGAGTGGCACATAAACTTGCAAAAGCATCTTCAAAACAAATTGGAGCAATAAAGCGTATATTTTCGTTTTCTGAGTTTTTTATATCAATTGCATTATAATTTTTGCCGGGTAAAAAACCCGAAGAAAAACCTACAAGTTTTCTAAACAAGTTTCGCACAAATTTATATTGCACAAACGGCATATACTCCGCAAAAGGTACCAATTGTATCTTTGAATATGAATCCAAAATATCTCCGTTACTTCCAATCAAACACACCGAATTAGTAAAAAATTGATAATTCTTATCGTCCGTCCCATCTTCATTCGCAAAAGGAAGCGGTGACCCTGCTAAAATCGGAGTTTGGTTTTCGATCAGCATTTTTCTAAAAGGTCTAACTTCGGGATTAAGAATATAATAATCCATACTTAAAGGATAACTGTAAACAAGAGAATTCTCGCTCCAAACTATTAAATCAGGTTTATCATCGTTATGTTTAAGCAAATCATCAGTCAAATTTATGCCAAAAGTTAAAGTGCCGTCAATATCACTGTAATCCCAGCTGTCATTATACGGCTGAATAATAGCGGTTTTCAATGTTTTGCTTGGTGTTACATCCTCATTAAGCCTAAAAAAACCATAGCTTAACACAACTGCAAAAAGAAAAATAATAAAGCAACCTAACCTAAAAACAGGTTTGGCGGTTCTCAAAAAAACGGCTCTTTCCGTATCACGCAATAACAGAATAAATTCCCCTAGAAAACCGGCAAACAAAGCTATTAAAAATGAAATGCCCCAAACTCCGGTAATATCGACAATTTGAGTAAGCAACTTACAACTGTATGTGGTCATAAAAACAGTACCCCACGGATATGCTAAAAACCCGTTTGACTTAAACCACTCCCAGAATACCCAAATCACTGCGAAAGCAATGGGGCGAAGATACTTTTTATCCTTATTTGCAAACACAATCGTTTCATGAAAAAAAGCACCAAAGGGCAAAACAAGAAGAAAATAAGCAATTGAAGATGCCCCGATAGTAAAAACAGCAAAATCCCGAAAATTTGCCAGCCAAAAACTGCTGACAATATGCACAGCGGCAACCCAAAGACCAAACAACACAGCCTTACCCCAACGCCTTTTAGTAAGCACCAAAGCTAAATACAGAGGAGTTAAAGCAATCATTCCAAGAGGCCATGAGCCAAAAGTTAATAATTCATTGGGTAATGCAATACCCATGAGAAATACCGACAATAAAAGTAATATAAAATTCATAATTTTCAAAAAAACATTTAACATATTTATTGAAATTTTTCAAGATAATTTGTATTATATATTATGAAAAAAATTATTCCATACCATATCGACGAGTACGGAGACGAGCCGGAAGTAACAGTTGCGGTTCCGGGAAGATTTCATCTGCTTGGGGAGCATCTATGGTTTGCTCATGGAGACACACTTTCACTTGCAATAGACAAGAGCCTTTATATTTGTGTGTCAAAAAGGTCAGACAATAATTTCAGATTTCTGTCATTATCGCTTGAAGAAAGAAAAAGGGTAACCCTTGCCGGCCTGAGATACCGAAAAGAAGACCGCTGGGCAAACTCAATCAAAGCTGTTATATTAGCATTTATTGACCATGGAATACATATTTCCGGTTTGAATTTTACAATTCTCTCGGAAATCCCCGCCGATGCGGGATTAGGCACGCCTAACGCTTTAAAAGTAGCTACGGGACTTGCATTACGCAAAATATTTGCACCTAACCTTTCAAAGCATGATTTGGCAGACATAATCGAATACGCAAACATTCAACATTTAAACACCTATGCGCACAGGGCGGATATTTACTCTGTTCTATTTGCGAAAGCGGGAAAATGCGTACATACTCGCCACACAAAAAAAATTGCAGATATATGCGATATACCGCTTGACGGCTACAGTATTGTACTCACCGACTCCAGAATACCGCGCTCAATAGCACGAGAAGAGCTAAACGCAAGAGTAGATGAATGCATTGAAGCATATCAACTTGTAAAAGACTTACCTGATGCTCCAAAACAGATGAGTGATATTACCGAAACCTTTTTGGACGAAATTGACATACCCGAAGCAGTAAGACGAAGAGTTGCCTACATAATAAGAGAATCTGCCAGTATAAACACGGCTGTTAATGCACTGCAACGAAACGAATTACAGATGTTTACCCGTCTAATACACCGCTCACACGAAGGTCTTAGAGATAGATTTGAAATATCATCGCCGGAATTAGACTGGCTGGTAAAAAGAGCCTGTGAATTCAATGAGCCGGATACAAACAGTCTTGTCTGCTCAAGACTTACAGGAAAAGGCTTTGGAGGCTGTACTTATGCAATACTCAAAACAGAAACCGTAGAAGAATATCAGAACAAAATGATTGACTACGAAAGAATATTCGGGTTCACCCCTATTCAACATAAGGTCAAGCCTGCAGGAGCCGCAAGGATTTTATAAAACAAACAAAAGCCTAAAAAACAAAAGGGAAAATTCGCTTAGGTTTTGTTTTTGCGAATTCTTCGGGAAATTTTTGCCTGTATGATTTATTAATCGCATGAGCTCGTGGAACCAAATTTGCGGCAGTCCAAAAAACAAACAAAGCGGCCGGCAATGACCAAGAAAGAATTGCAAAACCTGTCCATTCAACCAACTCGCCAAAATAATTCGCACTCGTTACATACCTGTACATTCCCATATTCGGAAAATAATGAGCCGTATCTCCGGGCTTTCTCAAAGACCTGATATAACTGTCCGAAGAAACATTTATCCAAAAACCCAATATAAAAACCACAGCACCAATTATAAACTGCGGAGAATACAGCCACACCGGAGAATACATTTCATCAGGCGAAAAATGAAACAGCCAACTGCCAATCAAGAGAGCATTTACAGTATTGAAAGTCATTCCCATTAAAACAATCAGAATCGGCATCTTGCTCTTACCTTTCAGCAAAAACGGAAAAACAAAAGTCCTTTGAATATAATGAGCAAAAAAGAAAAAAGAAATAAGCACCCTCACAAGCATATTATCTTTTTTGCTTAAAAACAACATAACAAGCATTACAACTATAGTCGGCACTTCCATTACCAGCCACGCCGCCTTATTGCTAAAACTCAAACCCCACTTATCATTGCGAAACTTTCCGTAACCGGCTTTAACAAAAAACAAAGCAACAAAACAAACCAACCCGACAACAGCCATACCCAGCATAGCTAAATTATAAGTCCTGTAATAATAATCCATCATTTTTAGAAGTATAACTTTTTTTTAAAAATAATCAAGTAGGAAAACACAGCTGACGCCAACCCGCTCCCTCGCATAATCTTCCGTCCTTTACGGTAAAGCTAAATCGGCGTTTCAAGTTTTATGTGGAGAGTCTTGTGTGGACAGGATGTCCACCTAAAGTAAACAGACGCAATGTTTTGAACTAAAGTTCAAAACTTGTAGATATTTCTATTATAACAAAATCGAAACACGATGTTTCGTGAAAATAATTTAGCAAGTTTTGGCTTT
>PDOP01000035.1 GCA_002749205.1 Treponema sp.
TATAATTCATTCTCCTATAATAATATATTTTTCACTTTGGGGGTGAAATTTTCATTGGTTAATCTTAGGGGTGAAATTATCACAGGTTAAAGACAATTTGTTTCAATAGATATTGACTTGTTTTCTTTTTCATAGTATATTTTGTTGATGCTTGCGGTTATAAATTTCGCGGGCAATTAATTTGCCGGAAGGAGGAAACTATGGCAAAAATTACTTTAGTGTACTGGAGCGGTACAGGAAATACAGAAAGCATGGCTTTAGCTTTACAAAAAGGCATTGAAGCCGGTGGTGCAGAATTAGACTTTATAAATATCGAAACTGATTCTCTTGACAAAGATAAAATGCTTGCAAGTGATATAATTTGTTTTGGAAGCCCTGCCTGTGGTGTAGAGCAAATTAACGAAGACTATTTCGAGCCTCTAATGGACGAACTTGGCGATAAACTAAGCGGTAAAAAGCTGTTTTTATTCGGCTCTTTCGGACACGGAGACGGAGAGTTTATGCAAACATGGAGTTCTCAAGTAAAGGATTTCGGTGCGACACTCGTTGCAGAGCCTATTCTGGCACAAGATGCCCCTGAAGACGACATCTTAGATGAGCTGACAGAAGCCGGTAAAAAACTCGCAAGTTAATTTATCCAAAAACCTTAGAAGCATTGGCAATCTGATTAAATTCAAACATTCTTGTTTGAATTTAATCAGCAAGTTTTAACACGTCAAAACACTGCATTCAGGCAATCCCTAACCGGAGTTTAAGAAATATCCGGCATAAATTTTATTCTAAGTTAATTTCTGAATGAGTCAAAAAACTCGTCTGTATTAAATCCGTTTATTTTCGTCCCTTTTTTATAAAGACTCAAGATATTTTCTCGCCCTTCTTGGAGATGTTTTGAAGTAATGCCGTGTGCTATGGAGCGATCAGCTTCCACGAATGCTGCAATATGATCGGATAGGCGGACGAGTTTTCCATCGGTTGGTTTAAATGCTTTTGCGGTGTATTTGTTTTCCAAATCGTTAAACTCTACTATTTGGGTCTTACCGTCAATTTCGCATCGGTTTTCAAATTCGTCTTGCACAAAATATTCAACTTCGGCTCGATAGAACGGATCAATCAGAGGAAGCAACTCCTCTCTGACAACTATGTCTTCTATTTCTTTCACAATATCCGGTAAGCCTTCTGTGGCTCGTTTAACAGGGGAAATAATGTCTCGTGTTACCGCTTCCGGTAAATCATGAAAAAGCCCTGCAAAAAAATTGTTGTATTGACGATGCTCTGAAAAACCAAGTCGCCTGCTTATAAGATGTGTCACTACTGCAACAAACAAAGAATGACCAAGAACCGATGTTGCAGGAATTCTCGGTGTTTGATTCCACCTCGCTTGAAATTTAAGTTTTTCAATTTCCAAAATAAAGGTATACGGCTCTTGCTCGGTAAACAGTAACTGAATGCCTTTTAAGTCCATAAAGTGTTTTATGTCATCCTGCAATCCTTTTTGTATTGCCCCTAAGCGTGCCGGCTCGTTTACCACTTTTAAAATTTCAAACTCACGAATTGTGGAATATTTATGTGCGGCTCGAAGCACTCGCCAAGTCAGGTCGTTTATATCCGGCTCTTCAAAAAGGTATCGGTTAAAGTCATTCAAAAGTAGTTCGTCGGAAATGACGCTTTTATATTGGTCGAAAACCCAACTGTTTAGCTTTTTATATTCTGCAGGAAATTTTTCACTTATCATTCTCTGAACAGGAGATTTTATGTCGGAAAGAACGATTTTTCTAAACAACTCAAAAACCGCACTGTCAATAATTTTATTCCAATTTATTTTATTGCCTTGTTTTTCTTCGTACTTTCCAATTATAAAAGCCAAAAACACTTTTTCGGCGGCTTTATCCATTTCTATTAAATCAACGGGACGCACCATATCAGTCCATCGTTGAATTGAAAATGCTTCAAATAATTTTAAGATTAATGTTTTGTTTACCACTATTATTTACCTGCCTTGTCTGTCTGCACGCCTTTTTTTGCTGTCTTTTTCCATCTTATCGTGCCATATTTCAGCTTTGCGTTTGACTTCCTCTGCTTCATTCCTTTCATTCAAAATGAGATGCAGTCGCCTCAATGCTTTCAAATAATTAATAGCACGCCTAAAATCCTCCGATGTACCGGAGCTTGTTGCCAATTCGTATTTTTCCCTGTACTGATCTGCGGCTTTTTGCAATAGCTTTTTTGTAAGCCTTAAATGTAATATTGCAACTTCATAATCGGGAGATTGCGGATTAAGCCCGTTTTCGGTAACATCTTTTAGGTCTAAAATATTTTTTGAAATGGTTGCATATCTTGCTAAAAGTTCAACAAACGACCATTTCCATTTTGTATTTTCTCCGTAAGCATTAGTTACAAGATTTATTGCAAGTCCTAGTTTTCGCATTAAATAAAATCTTTGCTTTGGAGTCAAATTTTTTATATGCGACACTTGCTCGGCATAATCCGAAAACGGCACATCAACATAATCGGTTACAATTTCTTCCAACTGTATAATTGCTTTATACAATGCTTTTCGTGCTTCATTAAGCGAATCTTCGTTTTTGCGTTTTAAAATTTTTATTGAAAGCCTTTGTTTTGCAAGATAAAGTGTTGCAAGATATATCATATCTTCAGCCAAAACCAAGCGCTTATAACCGGAACCTGAATCATCTTTTTTTATCATTTTGCCCATTGTTTTTTCGCGTGCCAATATCGCCTTTATTTCATCTTGATAAGGTTGAAGCCTTTTAGTGTATAATTCTTTATCTATATCTGTCGCCATCTATAACTCCTCAAAATTTATTAAACTACTTTTGAGCATATTTTGCCAACAATTCTTCAGCATGTGCTATTGAAGCCGAGCTGTCTTCATCACCCGATAACATTCGAGCTATCTCTTCTACCCTAATTCTATCCTTAACTGTAAGAGCGAAAGTCTTTGTTTTATTGCCGTCAATACGCTTTTCTATCTTAATTTGATTATCGGCATGTGATGCAATTACTGCAAGGTGTGTTACACATAAAATTTGCTTTTTTTCGGAAAGTTTTTTCATGTGCCCTGCTACACCCAATGCAACTTCTCCGCCAATTCCTGTATCAATTTCATCAAAAATCAAGGTGGATGCAGAATTATCCGTTACCAAAACTGTTTTTAAAGCAAGCATCACTCTTGAAAGCTCTCCACCTGAAGCAATTTTTACCAAAGGTTTTAAAGGCTCGCCCAAATTGGGACTGATTAAAAATTCTATATTGTCAAATCCGTAAGGGCCGGCTGTTTGCTTGCGGTCTTCTATTTGTTTACCCTTAACCTGAACCGCAAATTTAGTCTTTCCCATACCCAGATTTTTCAAAACGGCTTCCACTTTACCTTGCAATATCAATGCGGCATCTAAGCGTTTTTGCGAAATATTCTTACCCCGTTTTAATATCTCCATTTCAAGCTCTGAAATCCTTTTTTCAAGCTCAACCTTGCTTGTTTCACTTTTTGTCAATGTTTCAAATTCCTGCTCAGCCTTTTGTTTATATGCAAATATGTCTTTTATATTTGAGCCGTATTTTTTCTTTAGTTTAGAAATATAAGCCAGTCGCTCCTGAATTTCATCAAGCCTTTCAGGGTCAAATGTAAGCCTCGAAAGATAACTGCTTAATTCCCCTGCCACATCTTCTATTTCATAATAAGCACTTTCCAGCCTGTCATACAAAAGCTCCAACTTTTTATCCGAATCTTTTATAAATGCCAATTCTGAAACAGCTCGTTTCATCAATGAAGTAGCCCCACCGTTTTCTCCGACAAGCATGTCATCAGCCGATTGAAGAGACGCAAATAGCTTTTCGTAATCATCTAAACGTTTCGCTTCCAACTCCAATTCCTCATCTTCACCTTCTTTTAAATTAGCCTTGTCTATTTCTTCAATTGCGTAATTTAAATAATCTGTGCGCTCTATTCTCTCTTTTTCGGAAATATTCAAACTCTCTATTTCTTTGCGTTTTGAAGTAAGCAGATTATAGCATGCAGTATATTCCTGCACTTCAGACTCAATACCCGCAAAACAGTCCAAAAGTTTTCTATGCTCGTTAATTTTAAACAATGACTGATGATCATGTTGTCCGTGAAGGTCAACCAGATGAGAAGTAAACTCCTGTAACTCCGGTCTTGAAACGGGAACATTTTGAATCCAAGCACTGCTTCTGCCATTCTGTTTTACCAGCCTCCGCAACAACACCCTGCCTTCATCAACTTCAACACCATGCTCAAAAAGCCAGTCAAGTGCTGATTGATTTTTTGGCGAAATAACAAAACTCCCCGACACAACCCCTTCAGAACTTCCTTCGCGTATAATATCCGATGAAACCTTTACACCCAGCAATATACTCAAAGCACCTATGATAATGGATTTTCCGGCACCTGTCTCACCTGAAAGAACATTAAACCCTGCCTCAAAATCAACTGTTAAAGATTCAATTAAAGCAATATTTTTTACTGACAAACTTTCAAGCATCTTTACAACCTCTATCTACTGTAAAACTTCCCGCCCAGCCCAATTTAGAGCGAAGCGCATTATAAAATGCAACAGGCGTACAACCTATCAATGTAACCATATTTTTAGACTCACTTACAACTACTTCATCACCTTCCTGCAATTTAACAAGCTCTTGCCCGTCTACCGACAACACAATGTTTTTTTGCCTGTAAGGAAGAACCTTTACCCTCAGCTCACCTGAAGCCGGTAATACTACCGGACGATTTGACAAAGAAAATGCCGAAATCGGTGTCAACACAAACGCAGACAAATTCGGGTCAAGAATAGGTCCACCTGATGCGGCAGAATATGCAGTAGAGCCGGTAGGAGTTGAAATTATAACTCCATCAGATTTATAAACCCCGAAAGAAACAGAATTATAATGTATTTCCGTATTCACCAATTTGGCTATTCCACTACCTGATACAACAACATCATTTAAAGCCTCAAACCGACACATATTTTCCCCATTTCGGATTACCGAAGCATCAAGAAGCATTCTGTTATGACTGTCATAAATACCGGACAAAAACTTTTCAATTTCGCTTTGCCAATCTTCGGGGCTGATATTTGCAATAAATCCAAACTGACCTAAATTAACAGGAAAAACAGGAATACTCCTAGGTGCGCAAAAGCGTGCCGTAAACAAAACAGTTCCATCCCCGCCAAGGCTGACAGCAAAGCTATAGCTATCCTTTAAATCAAAAACCTGTTTCTTATCATCATAAGGGAACACATCGGAAGAATAACCACGTTTTGCTAAAAAAGCACTTATATCCTTAGCTAATTCATCTGATTGAGATTTATAAGTACTAATAACAATCAAAACTCTTTTCATTTACCCTTCAATTCCTTAAACTAAGGTAATGTTGACAAAA
Source organism: Treponema sp. (assembly GCA_002749205.1). Lineage (GTDB taxonomy): Bacteria > Spirochaetota > Spirochaetia > Treponematales > Treponemataceae > Treponema_B. Next base: position 5,420 of record PDOP01000035.1, read on the forward strand.
TTCTTGCAACCATTTCCGCTTTTTTAGAGCCAAGACGAGGGTACAAAGGAAACAAAGCCGTTCTAAGCAACAAAGAATCTGCCGCAACACAGTTTTCAAGTTTTTCGCCCAAAAATTCCGCAATACTGCCTGAAAATGCCAAATCAACTTCAACCTGCTTTTTCTTTGCATACTTAACAACATCTTTAAAACCATGCGAAAGCACAACCGGAAAAGAATACACCGGATTTATAGCATTTTCATAAAACACAAAACCCTCGTGCTTACTGACCATCAAACTTTTTGAAAAAAGTTTGTTTAACTCGGCTCTGGACTCAATATTTTTTTTCATCTGCTTTAACTGAACCAGACCCAAAGCGGCATTTATATCAGGTAATCGATCGGTAAAAGGCAAATCACCGCATACGCGCTTTAAAAGAATAGCATTGCGTCTTTCAGTCGCCATTAAAACAGCCCCGCCGCCGGCGGTTAAAATATCCTTTTCTTCCAAGCCCAATATTGAAAAAACACCAAAGGAGCCTGCTTTTTTTTCTTCTGTCGGCTCTCCGCTTTTCTCGTCTTTAAAAACAATTCCCGCACCTGCACTCTGCGATATATCTTCGATTACGGGTATCCCAAACGCCAAAATACTTTCCATATTGGGTAAATGTCCCAAAGCCTCATGAAGAACCAAAACACGCCCGCCGTTTTTAATGCCCTTTTCAATTTCTACGGGCGAAACAACAGCTGTTTTTGGATCAACATCCAATATCACAGGCGTATAGCCGTCTCTCAAAACTTGAACATACTGCCACGCCGGAGCCAAAGCCGAAAGCATAACACCGGCATTATCTGGTAAATCCAATATCTTTAACGCAGAGCTTAAAGCAATCGCAGGACTTCGTAAACTTACCGCACCGGAAACATTAAAAACTTCGCAAACTTTTTTTTCCAACGCCAAAGCAACATCACCCGGTCCGACTTTTTCTTCAACCATACAGGTTAAAACGGCGTTCATCTCCGATCGTCTAATTGTTGAACTATAAAGAGGAATACGCATTTTATAAATTTCTTAACACATCCAATTCTTTTACATTGAACAACTTATGAATATCGAGAATAATCAAATAGCCACTTTCATCTTTTCTAACAACACCGTTGATATATTCCGTACCAATACCGGTAATCATCTGTGGCGGCGGTTGAATTTCCTCATTGTGAACATCAACTACACGTGCAATTCTATCAATAACGACACCCAGCTTACTGCCATCAACATTCAGAATTAAAAAGCCCCCCATGAACTCATCACCTTCTTCCAACACAGGCCTTTTGATATGAAAGCGTTTATGTAAACTGATAACAGGAATAATCTCTCGGCGCAAATTAAATATTCCCTCAACATAATGAGGCGCATTTGGAATCGGACGAACCCCCTGCACACGAACAATCTGGTCAACATCCATAATTTCCACGCCATAAAGCTCTTCGCCCAATTGAAAAGTAACCAACTTCAGCTTATTTTCAACAACTTCCACCTTTTTTTTTCTACTGGTAAATTCTGCCATTTTTCCTCCAAAACCTTATCCTTAATATTAACCCAAAATCAATAAATTTTCAAGACCGAAATCAAAATGAATTTAACAAAAATAACTCTATGCTTACGCCAACCCGACAGGCTCGCATAATCTTTTTGTCTTTTCTTAAAATAATTTTAAAAAGTGTCTAAAATTTAGCCGCTTTTTTCTTAAATCAAACATAATCGACAAAAAGGATAGACTTCGCCTGTCCATAACCTTGCAAACAGGTTTGTTATGCACGCCGGTATCCTGATAAACTTCCGGTATACACAAAAGGAAAGTTTTTATCAGAAAGACCTAACATACTGCCCTGAAAATTTAGCCTGATTTTGAAGCCGGACGGTATCCTTTTTTCCGATTATAATTTTAAGAATAGTTGGCTATTCTTAGACAACTATTATAATGCTTCAGTTAAAGGAAAAAAGATTTAAGTCCGGCGAGGGTTAAAATGCAAAAGCGTAAGCGTTGCATAAATTTTTAATAACCTGCAGATTGATTCAAGTGCTTCAATTTTTTATTTGCAAAACTGCGCATTCGTGCATCTTCCGATTTTAAAAGCTTTTTATAATATGCTCTTGCATTCGTTTTATTTTCGATGTTTTCATAACAAGTTGCAATGTTTAAAATATTGGCTTCATCGAAGTTGTTTAAGTGTTCGCCTTTTAAACAGTAAAGAAGCGCCTTTTCATAATCCCCGCGAATAGTCAGGGCAGAGCCGAGAGTTTTATAACCCGAAAATTCTTTCGGATATAATTCAATTTGAGCTTTCCCGCATATTACAGCAGAGTGAAGAGTCTCTTTTGTTTTCGCCCCAAGCCACAATCTATAGTATTTTTCCGATTTGCTTAAAACAATGTCTTTTATTTTAATAGGCGATATATACTCATTTTCCCAAACCCAATTTCGCTTCGGCTCTTTTGATGCCCGCAAAATTTCGATTATTCTCTCGGCTTGCTTGGCGTAGTTTTCCGTTTTCCCCAATAAGTCAATCCTGTTAAAATACATATCCAAGCGATTAGGTGCCAATTCAAGACCTCTGTCCATGTACATAAAGGCTTCATTTATATAGTCCGCATCATATCTAAATCCGTTATTGATATAAGCTAAAACAGTGTCCTCTTTTTTGCCGACAAGAGAAAAACCGACATCGGTATCTTTGTTGTATAAATCCACAGACGTATTTTTGCTTCTTCCCTTACGGGTATAAAAGTTAAAATATGCAAAAAAAACTTCCGGGTTTTCAGGTGCGGCTTCTTGCCAAATTTTTAAGTGTTTTTTTGCTTCCGAAAAACGCTCTAATTTCATCAAGTACTCATATCTTTCTTTATAATCCTCGCAAAAAACTTGCATAGCCATTATCAACATGAAAAATATAGAGCATAATTTTTTCATAAAAAAACATCTCCTAAAAAAACGGCCGTCCTCAACTACTCCTGTTTGAAAGCGATATAGTCAGCTCTATTTCTTTGTTGTTTCTCAAAATAGTTACTTTAACCACATCTTCGGGATTTTTATCCTCCAGCACCGAATAATAGTCGGATAAATTCTTAATTGAATAACCGTCAATGGCAACAATAATATCTCCACCGATGTAAAAAACAGAATCACTAAACCCATACCCGACTCTAACGGCTTTATTCCCGCCTCTTAATCCTGCCATTTCAGCATAACTGCCCTTTTTGACTTTTGAAACCAAAAGCCCGTAGTTTATTTTTAACCCCGCATAATTTGCAATTGTATTATTTATCTGAACCAGTTCCGCATCTATTGTTCCTCTTCTAACCTTACCGTATTTTACCAATTGCGGAACAACTCTTTTCGCTGTACTGACAGGAACAGCAAATCCCAGACCTGCAGAGCTGCCCGAAGTTGAATAAATCATCGTATTGATACCTATCATCGCACCGTTTGAATCCAACAAAGGCCCGCCGGAATTACCCGGATTTATTGCAGAATCTGTTTGTATCATATTTTTTATAATAATCTTATTGCTGTTCATAATCGGTCTACCCAAGGCTGAAACAATTCCAACCGTCAACGTTCTTTCAAGCCCGAAGGGGTTTCCTATCGCTAAAACCTTTTGCCCGACTTTCAAATCCGAAGAATCACCAAACACTATAGTTTGTAATTTCATATCTTTCGGCGGAGTAAATTTTAAAACAGCTAAGTCGTTTTCTTTATCCGTGCCTATAACTTGAGCCTCATACTGACTTCCATCGGAAAGCGAAACATAAATTTTAACCGCATCTGAAATAACATGTGTATTCGTTAAAACATATCCGCGCTCATCGATAATCGAGCCTGAGCCTGTAACTCCCTCCATCGGAACAGGTTCTGAAAACCAATTGACCCCTAAAATTTCAGTTGAAATATTTACAACGGCTTGGTTGGTTTTTTCATAAACGCTTATATTTTGTTGCTCATCTTGGGTATAAGTCCTTGCATTACTGACCAATAAAGGCATTTCAACTTCAGGTGTCAAACCTTTTGTATTTGCACTATGATCAATGCCGGATATTTTGTCCTGATATGAAAAATTTCTGCCCAAAAAGAAACTTCCAAATACCAACAGCCCCCCTAAAATGCACAAGCCTATAATTTTTTTTACACTCTCTCGATTCATAAAACTCTCCAAATTTCTAAATAAAAAGCTGTCCCGATTGTACTACAAATTAAATAATTATACAAGTCAATAATTCAACAGCAAGAAGGGTGATATTTTTAAATTTTAAAAAAAGAAAAATCATTTTGATTTTTCTTTTGTCAACCCGCTCTCGCCGCATAATCTCCTGCTCTTTTCTTAAAAATAAAATAATCGGTGTTTTCCGCTCTCGCTCCAACCACCTTTACTTAAAAAAACAAGCGAGCAGAAGTATAGACGGCGAAGAGCCAAATCAGACTAAACTACTTGCTTAACACGCCGGTGTTTCTGTCCCTCGACTACGCTCGGGATATTCCCTCAACAGGTGGCTACTGAGCTTGCCAAGCGGGACGCTGAGCCTGTCGAAGCGTCAACTTTTAAAACCCCCTCAATTCATAATTATAATGTCAATTTTTTTTAAAGTTTGCCGAAAATCTGATTATGAATATATTCACATATATGGAATCTGAAAAGATTGCAGAAAAAAGATATACAGCAATACCAAAAGATTTGAATTCTAAGCTGAGCTTTAAAAACCAAATTAAAGTTTCATCACTTCCACGCGAACCTAAATTTTTTGTCAAAAAAGCAAAAATAAATATAAACAATTTTCAAATTTTAAAAATGCCCCTTACAGCTATAATTTTAGCTTCATTTTTTCTGGCATGTTTTTTTGTAATTTTTTCAATAAACAGGTTTAGTATCAAAAATATTAAATTTCATCAAACCAGTGATGTAAAAAACGCTATGAGAGAATACCTGTTTCCTGATTCGGCTATGCCTTTAAATAAAAATAACATAACCGAAATTCCTGATTTTGTTTCGATAGTTACATTCAAAAATTACACAGTCGGGAAAGGTGATACAATAAGCGGCATTGCCTATAAATTCGGCTTAAAAAAAATGGGAACAATTCTTGCGGTGAATGATATTACAAATGCGAAAAGGCTGTTTCCCGGACAAAAGTTGATAATTCCCTCGATTGACGGTCTTTTTCACACCGTAAAATCCGGCGAAAATCTTTCAGGAATAGCAAAAAAATACGAACTACAGATAACAGCGCTACTTGATGCAAACGACCTTTCAGATGCAACCGTAAAACCCGGTCAAAAAATATTCATACCCGGTGCCTCAATGTCAACATTCTCTCTAAGAAAGGCTCTTGGCGAGCTTTTTATATATCCAATACGAGGCAGATTAACTTCAGGTTTTGGCTATCGTCGCGACCCTTTTACAGGATTTAGAAGTTTCCACACAGGAGTTGACCTTGCAGCAAGAAAAGGAACACCTGTAAAAAGCGTATTAGACGGAAGAATTTCAGAAATAGGTTATAGTCGCGTATACGGCAATTATGTAATTATCACCCATGCAGGCGGATACCAAAGTTTTTACGCACACCTTAGCAAGGTCTATGTAAAACGAAGACAAACAGTTTCCCAAGGCTCAAGAGTGGCTGCAGTTGGAAATACAGGCCGCTCAACAGGAGCGCATCTTCACTTGTCCATATACAAAAACGGCAAACTCATCAATCCTCTGTCTGTTTTAACAAAATAGTAAAAACCTAATACTATAAAAAAACTCCCTAACTTCTTCGCAGTTAGGGAGTTTTTTTTGTTAAAATAATCCTTGCTAGACTTTTTCTACTGTATAAGTCATACCTTCTTTACTTACAACCTTAACCTGAGTTCCGGCTGTTATATCGCCTGAATTTGATACAGCATTCCAACTAGTGCCTTTATATTTTATACGACCTACACGACCATCAAGAATATCATCTATCACTTCTGCAAATTTATCTGCTCTTGAATTTTTTGTTCCGCCAAAAAAAGAGCCTTTAAAAACATCTTTAAATCTGCTTCTTAAAAACAAAAGCGATGACACGGAAAAGAAAATAAAAATTAAAGCCTGTAGCCACAAATTAGACGCAACAAACGGAACAAAAGAAAATATTGCCGCACATATAGCACCAAACCCAAAAAAAATTATAACCAATCCGGGAATGATCAATTCTAATCCAATACAAACAATACCGACCAATAGCCAAAAAAACCAAATTTGCATAATTAATCTTTAATATTATATCGCTTTTTAAATCTGTCAATTCTACCTGCGGTATCAACCAATTTTTGCTTTCCTGTAAAGAAAGGGTGACAAGCCGAACAAATTTCAGTTTCAATGTTTCCACTTGTAGATCTTGTTTCAAATACATTACCACAAGCGCATGTTACCTTTGCAAGTTTGTAATCAGGGTGAATGCCATTTTTCATAATATCCTCCATATTTCAGTCAATTATATATTCTACTCAATATTGGAGTAGGATTATACACATTTTTTATATTTAAATCAAGAGCTTTCATTCATTGAATCTAAAAACGCCTGATTATTCTTTGTTTTTCCCATTCTATTAATCAAAAGCTCAATAATTTCCGAATCGTCCATAGGATTAATAAATTTCCTTAATACCCACATTTTTTGCAATTCCTCGTTAGTAAGAAGCAACTCTTCTTTTCTTGTTCCTGATTGCTTAATGTTAATTGCAGGAAATAAGCGGCGGTCAGAAAGTTTCCTGTCAAGAAGCACTTCCATATTGCCGGTACCTTTAAATTCTTCAAAAATAACTTTATCCATCGTACTACCCGTTTCAATCAAAGCAGTTGCAATAATGGTCAAACTTCCACCTTCTTCAATATTTCTGGCAGCACCAAAAAAGCGTTTTGGTTTATGCAAGGCATTGGAATCTACACCTCCGGAAAGTACTTTTCCTGAAGTTGGCATTGTTTGATTATAAGCCCTTGCAAGACGGGTAATGGAATCAAGCAAAATTACAACATCATATTTATGCTCAACCAATCTCTTTGCCTTTTCTATAACCATTTCAGCAACCTGAACATGTCTTGTTGCCTGCTCATCAAAAGTAGATGAAATAACTTCAGCCTTTACATTACGCTCCATATCCGTAACTTCTTCAGGCCTTTCATCAATCAAAAGCACAATCATATAAACTTCAGGGTGGTTTTCAGTAATGGCATTCGCTATCTTTTGAAGTAAAATAGTTTTACCTGTTCTTGGCTGTGCAACAACCAAGCCCCTTTGCCCTTTTCCTATAGGACAAAACAAATTCATAATTCGCTGAGATATTTCCTCCGTTTTTGTTTCCAAATTCAGTTTTTCATTTGGATAAAGCGGAGTTAGGTTATCAAACGGAATTCTGGTTTGTGATTGTGTTAAATCGCCAAAATTCACAGACTCAACTCTCAATAAAGCAAAAAACTTCTCGCCTTCTTTTGGTGAACGAATTTGACCGTAAACAGTATCACCTGTTTTTAAATTAAATAATCTAATCTGACTAGGCGAAATGTAAATATCATCAGAGCCTTGCAAATAACTGTTCTGCGGAGATCTTAAAAAACCATAACCATCAGGTAAAATTTCCAAAGAGCCGGAAGCAAATATCGCCCCACCCTGAGCTGTATGATTTTTCAGAATTTGAAAAATCACCTCTTGCTTCTTCATACTTATAAGCTCTTCATTGCTAATTCCATAAGCAGTAGCCATTTCACGCAAAGCATGCATGCGCATCTGCGTTAAGTCATTTATGACTATTCTCTTTGCATTTGGGTCTGCCGTTTTCATTTCATCAACTGAGAATTTAGCTTCTTTTGAGCCTACACTTTTTTTCGTAGATTGCTCCGTGTTTTTGCTTTTCTTCCCATTAGCATGCACTTTACGACGAGCTTTTTTAACAATAAGTTTTTTTTCACCCTGCTCTAAAGCATCACTCTTGTCTTCCATACTGCCTTCCATTTTAACATTATCATCTGTAGAATCATTCAAATCTACATCTTCCGCACATTGGTTTAAATCCTTTTTTTTCAAAACCGTCATCAAAAACTCCATTAAATTATTAAAACTAAATTTGAATATTATAGCAACAATTCATACCGGTGCATAAATTATCAATATGACTTAAAGGAAAGATAATAAAATCTATCCTATTATTTTATTTTTGTCAATACAAGATTATCAACATATTCAATTAACATCTCCATTGATACTTGAACAGCCCTCTCTCTTTTTTCATTTCTACCACCAACCAATCTAAAAGTTTTTGCCTCAGTCGCTACAGTAGCCTGAAAAGGACTATGAGCAATCCCCACACATACTGTTCCTATGGGCTTTGTTACAGTTCCACCTGTAGGTCCTGCATATCCTGTAATAGACAAGGCAATCACATTATCAACTATCCCTGATTTACACAAAGCCCCATAAGCCATAGCTTTTGCAACTTCTTCACTTACAATTCCATATTTTGCAATCAATAAATCTCCGACTCCAAGCTCTACGAATTTTGCCTCAGGCGTATAAACAATGTACCCTCCCCACAAAACTTCAGAAGCACCGGGTATATCAGCAAAACAAGAGGCTATCAATCCGGCAGTCAAAGATTCGGCTGTAATTAGTGTTAGCGAATTATCTTTCAACCTATCAAACGCTATACCAACTATATCAGCTTTTCTCATATCTAATTTATCCGCATTTGCTCTTTAAGTTGCTCAGCATTTAATGAAAAAATATCCTTTTCAACTTGAACATTATCACTAATCATTTTTACACGCCCCTCAAATTCAACATCATCATCAATGCGAAGTTTACCTGTAGTAATATCACCTCTAAGTTTACTGCCGTTTTTCAAGTCTATCTTTTCGATTGCCATCATATTACCGGCAACATCACCTTCAACAACAATAGATGCGGCCTTTATATACTGAACACGACAAACAGCACCTTTCAAAATTTCCAAGTTACCCTTTGCATCAATAGCTCCGGTAAAACTTCCATCAATTTTTAAGTCGTCTCTAAATTTTAAAACTCCGTCAAAAACCGACTCTTTTCCCAATACAGTTAAATTTTTCTCTCTTTTTTGTCTACCCACAATCACTCCTTAGTTTGTGTTTGCAATTTTTTTTCTTTCTTCAAAATAAAAAAACGAACAACCCCAAAAACAAAAATACCAAATACTGTAATTAAAAACACAACACCCAATAAATCCCCCAACACAATGTACGGCGTTTTTTTATAATCAGTTATAACAGGAACATCAACAATCAAAACATCTTTTGTAAAAGGCTTCAATATTTTAACAACTTTTCCGTTTTGATTTACATAACAAGTTTGTCCTGAAGCAGAAGAGCGAACCATCGGCAAACCTGTTTCAACCGCACGAAAAACAGCCATACTCAAATGTTGCATCTGACAAATAACATCATTCGCCCACGCATCATTAGAAATATTTACTATCAAACAGGCACCATTTTTTGCAAAACCGGCTGTTATATAACCAAAAGTATCTTCAAAACAAATTGGAACACAGAAAGAAGGTGCAACACTTTTAAATACATGCGGATTAGTGCCGGAGTTCCAAAAATGAGTATCGTTTTTCTTTAAAAATTCATACACACGGGGAAAAATAGCTGCAAAAGGAAAATGCTCCGTAAACGGCACTAGACGCATCTTATAATAAGTTTCACCGTCAGGGGGTAATACATTCTTCTTAGGCTCAAATAAAATAGCGGCATTGTAATCAATCCGACCTGCTTCAATTTCATTATTCCCGCCTGTTTTACCGGAATTATAAACACCCTCGTCATTACCAATCAAAAACGGCACTTCTTTCGAATCAATAAATTCAAGCAAATCCTTCACCAGCAAAAAAGCTTCATAATGCTCTCGAAATTTATAATGCCATTTTATCCTTGGTATAAAAGCCGTTTCAGGCCAAACTATCAAATTCAAATCACTGTTTTCTAAAATAGCCTTATCCGACATTTTTTTCAAATCATTTAAATTTTGCTTATGAATTTCAATCCCGCCTTTCCATGGATCGGTATTTGGTTGTAACAAAGCTATCTTTGAAGTTGGCAATGCAGAATAATCACGCTTAAAAAACACACCAAACAAAACACTGCCAAAAAAGCAACTTATCCAAATAAGAGCCAAAAACAGATACCTTTTAGTAAACTTACTGAAACCGACTACAAATTTCTCATCATTTTCTAAACCGGCATTTATACCGGCAGCCAACCAAGCTGATGGAAATACAACAATTGCGGAAACAGCCCAGACTCCAAATATAGAAGCAATTTTAATAAGAGGTATAAAAGTCCATTGCGTATATCCAATTAAACCGTAAGCAAAACCGGCAAAACCTTGAGTTTTCAAATATTCGTAAGCTATCCAAACCACCCACTGCACTACAAAACCGTACTTTTTAAATAGCATATCAGCAAGTTTTAAAACCGGCACAACAAACAAAAAATTCGCAGAGTACAATAAAGCAATCACAGGCATTGCAACGGGATTATACGCTATCAACCAGTAAGAAAAAAACAGATAAGACAAAGCACCATAAACTGCTCCCCACAAAAAAGAGCCGGCAAATGAAATACGCCTCACTAAAACAAACAATGGAATAAATACAAAATATGCAAAAAGAGCAAGGCCGTTATGAAAAACAGGATTAGGATGTGATAAAGCAAATAAAAAAGCGGCAAAAACCAAGAGGATAATATTTAAAAATAAATCTTTAGCAATCTTTTTCATGGTGTTCCTTGTGTAATTTTTCTTTCAATGCTTTACCCGGTTTAAATACCACAGAGCAGTAATCATGATTTTGTCGAATTTCACCGGTTTTAAAATCAAAAGCACGTCTCCCCTTATGAGGTTTTACTTCAAATGTGCCAAACCCGCGCAACTCAACAACTTCTCCATTACCCAAAGAGTCTGACAACGCCGTTAAAAACATATTAACGCATTTCGACACATCTTTCAAATCAAAAGCTGAATTTTCATAAACATAATTAACCAAGCCACTTTTTGTTTGTTTAGATTTTGCCAAAATATATTACCTTAATTTCAATTGATGGGAGTAGCTCTTGTATTAAACCGAATAAAAATGCTAAAAATAATTCAAACAAAGGGCTTGGTAAAAATTTGTTAAAAACACTTGCATCAATATTTTTCCAATAATATTACAACCATTCTATTTGAATATTTTTCGCTAAAAGTCAACAGAACAATAGAGCCTTTGTGCCAAGAACTGTCATTCTCGACACATGAACTCCAAAGCCATTTTTAGAGTGTATTCCTGCCAAAACAAAATTTTAATAACAAATGTTTCAAAAAACTTATGTTTCAGAAATACACACCCTAAAAGTAAATAAATTTATTTGCCGGCTGCAAATGAAGTATTAAAAAATTTTTGCATACGAGATTTTTTTCGAGCTGCGGCATTTTTACTGATAATACCTTTTCTGGCAGCAGAATCCAACTTACTGCTTAGCTCTCTTAAAGTTTCTTTTGCTTTTTCCTCATCACCGGAATGAACCAAAGCAGTGTACTTTTTTGCACAAGTTCTGGTAGCACTTTTTACAGCCTTATTTCGGCGTCTTCTAACTTCACTTTGTTTGTGTCGCTTTATAGCAGACCTGTTCTTCATTGTTACCTCCAAAATAAACATAAACAATTGCAAAAATGCAATTATTGAAGACTAAATCATATCCATTTTTTTAGAAATTGCTATTCGTAATTTTTTTTCATTCGGCTTAGTATAACCTAAACTTACAGCCAAATCCAAATCTCGAAGAGCTTCCAAAAAATGACTCTCATTATAATTAGCAAGCGCACGCCTAAAATGAACATGTGCCTGATAACTGTTTATTTCAAGCGATTTAGTAAAATACTCTATCGCCTCTTCGTTTCTGTTCAGCATACTAAGAGCTATACCTACATAGTAGTATGCTCTAAAATTAGAATCATCATAATCAACACTTTTGCAAAAATCTTCATAGGCGACCTGATAACGCCCCTGTGCAAAAGATGCCATTCCTCTATGCTTAAAAACAATGGATAATACAACATTATTGTCTGTTTTGTCAATAATTTTGGTGTATATTTTTTCCGCTTTTTCAAATTCACTTTGATTATGAGCGGTAATGGCACTTAAAATCAAATCATCAATGCTGTCAGGCTCATAAATCTGTTTTTTAGGCACACCTGACTTTTCATCATCATTATGCTCGGGAACCTGTCCGTCAACTATACCTGATGTATATTCATCTGCCAAAGAATAAAAACCGGTTCTTCGCTTATCAAGTTGCGAATTCAACTTATTTTGATAATCTCTTATTTCCTGAAAAATAAGATCAGCTAAACTCAAACTTGCATTTATGGACGCCATTTTTCGTTTAAGCGGAAGGTCAAAAGGAGAGAATTCTGCCTTATAAAGCAACTCATGCTCAACTTCAGCCCAAGCGTCCTGTAAAATAGTTCGTATCTGTATTTCAAATATCAGTTTTGACGGAAGTTTCAACCCAACTTTGAACTCTTCCGGAATTTCCATGAGAACATGAGTAGATTCATAACCGAATTCCATAAATGTACGGTTAGCACCCTTTTTCTCAATTTCAACAATTTTAAAATTTTCTTTTAGTATATTTTCTACAAGCGTTAAATCCTGCAAAAACGAACAAACAATTCTAATACCTATAATATCCGTCAAAACAGGCAAATCCTCAATTGCCTCTGACGGCGGAAACCTCAATAATTTTCTGTAATAACTTTCAAAACTCTTTACCCGCTCCCGAAAAGACGGCGGCGTGGGCAATTCAACAATATTCCCCAAGAACTCCCTTAACCTGGAAATTAAAACATTAAAATGCGGAGAATAACCATGATAAACACTACGGAGCTCGGCTTTATTGGGTATAAATTCATTATTGGTTTTAGAAATCATGACTGTAAAATAGGGCGGTGTAAACACCGCCCTCAATTTTTTTAGTTATTAAAACAACAGAAAAATATAACTATTCTGCTGTACCGCCACCATTATTGGCAGCTTCAGAGCCTTCTGAAGGAGTGAAACCTTCTTCGGTAGCAAGTTTTTCTTTTTCTAACCAGCGAAGAACCTGTTTTTGACCAAAACGACTAACTTCAATTCGTTTTTTCTCTTCGATTCTCTTGGTCTGGATACCCCAAATGTCTTCATCAGCAAAGTCTCTTGCAGTTACCAAAACAGCTTTGTCATAAATAATCTTAACATCTTTGAAGTAAGCAACACATGGACCACCGTCATGAGCGGCATCGCGAGTTACCAGGAAACCTTCAAATGCAAGATAAGGGAAGGCAACAGGATATACAGGATACAATCTTAATTCACGACTTCTTACTTCTGAAGTATATGAAGGATTATTCCAAATAAGCTCTCTCCAACCATCGAATAAAAGATAACCCATAAAGTATCTCTTAACTTCGTTATGCTGATTTCTTAAAAGTACAAACAAACCGTGTGGGAAGTTCATACCGTAAGTATTAACGGCAATTGACTTAATAATACCTGTATTGTGTATAACACCGTAGCCGTCTTCAAATCTGGTAACACCGCTTGCTTTTTCTTCGGCTGTCGGCTTTTGTAAGTTTCCTTCATCATCAACCTGAGCCATTGGCTCGTATGCAGGGATTAAGAAAGCAGGCTTAATTTTTGCATTAGCATTATTTGCCCATGTTGGGAACTCAATTCTAACACCCATTAATTTTTGACCGGCAAAATTTCTTGCATCAGCCTTAACTTCAGCTTCCTTTACCTTTGAAACAGCAACACTGATCGGATTCTTTGAAGATGAATTCAATTCAACTTCCCATTGTGCAATTGCCAACGATGATCTCATCAAAGCCTTTTGCTCATCGGTATATGATGCACCTGCTACAGCACCGTAGTCCATAATAGTTCTTCGGTTCTGGGTCATCACACCTTCTTCGCCTTTCATCGGTATAATATCGGCGTCAAGCTTCTGAAAGTCGATGAGAACTTTTTCTTCGGCAACCGCGACTGCACCCATAATAAAAAATGCAACCGCAACAATTAAAAAAGATCTTTTCATTTTTAAAACTCCTTTTCGCTTTAAAATTTATGCCCTGTTACCCTTAATTATACGAAGTATTTTTATTTTGTCAAGTCTTAAATAAGAATATTCGCATAATTTTCCTTAAAAATCCACTTTTTTTATATCGGCAGTACATAAACGGCACATAATTGTTTTTTTTTTAAAAATTTATTCATTACGGGCGAATTTTTGCAAAGCAAAAACCGCTCATTCCACGACTTCGCTGTCGCTACGACTAATTTTGCACAAGACATATTGTGCAAAATGGATTTTTGAGCCGACTTTTAAAAAAAAGTCGGCTCAAATCGTTCCATTCGCTTTCGCAACAGAAAACCGGCATGAAACGCAATCCGTTTGCCTGATTTTAACCGGCTGCGTCTATCCTTTCGCCCGATTAAATTTGAACAAAAACAACCTTCGCCGGCAGAAGAAGCGTTGTTGATGTTTTTAAGCAAAGGGCGAAAGATTATGCGAGCCGGTGGGTTAAATTTATAATAAATTTAAAACATAAAAATAACTGTTTTATGCTTGCAAATTTTTAATATAAGTAGTATGCTCTTAAATAAGAACAAAAACTCAAGGAGGTTCTATGAACAAGAAAATTTTTGTTATTTTAATGGTATTTACGGTTTTGGGATTTGCTTCCTGTAAGAGCAAGCCCGAAACAAAGGAAAAAAAAGAGGAAACAACCGTTGAAGTAGACAAAACGGAAAACGCAAATGTAATAAAGGTTGATAACTCAAAAAAAGCTAAATCGAATAAACCTAAAGTTACACTGAAAAACAAGCCAAAGGCAACCGCTAAAAAAACCGTCAAGGCTAAACCTAAAGCAAAGAAACCTATAGCCAAAAAGACTATAGCAAAAAAGCCTAAAACTACGCCAAAAAAACCCGTAGCCAAAAAACCTGCAACACCTAAAAAGACAACGGGTAAAGAGAGTGCTTTGGTTAATGCGGAAAAACTTTTGGAAAATTGCAAAAACAAAAAGATAGACATAAAATTTTCCAAGCAATTTTTGATTGCACAGCAGGATATTGTAAGTGCAAGAAAGAGTTCAAAGGAAGGAAAGAGTACGGAAGTCAAAAAACATGCGGATTTGGCCGCTACCAGGCTTACAACACTGCTTAATTTAGATTCGGCATCCGATCTTAAAAATGAGATTACCACAAATACTTTTGAAGGATATGCGCCCGACCAATATGCCGATGCGGAAATTGAATATATTAAGGCTTTCGACAATTACGGCAAGCAGGATCAAGCCGCCAAGGATTCTTCAATCAAGTCTTTGAAGTTGTACACCACCGTAAGCAATACCGGTTACAGAGAGTGGACATCGCTTGCAAAAAAAGGGGCTGAAAATGCAAAAAGCAAATGTGATACTCTAAAGGCAAATATGAGTGCAAAATCCGATTACGACAAAGCGCTTAAATCGTTTACTGACGGACAGACCGCAGAGCAAAAGAAAAACTTCAAGGTGGCGGCAAATACTTACAATGAGTCCGCAAAAATGTTTACTTACATATACGACATAGTAAGCACAAAAAGAGCCGAAGCCGAAAAAGCAATGCGTCTGGCAAAAGAGCAACAGGAAAGAAGCTCTTCGCTTGCGGCAGAAGCAGATATAACAGCACCGCTTTCCGAAAAAGATATTGCAGAAACAAAAGAAGAAAATTCAGATGAGCCATCTGAGACTGAAGGAGATAACCAATGAAAAAACAGTTAGGTTTATTATTATTCATTACTTTTTGTGCTATTCAAACGATTAGTGCAATATCTTATGACGACAATGAATATCAGGTAAAAAGCCGTGAGTACAGTGAACTTGCAAAAGAGGCTTTCGATAAAGGCGATTATGATTCTGCAATAGAATACTCAAAACTTGCCGAAGATTATGCGCAGAAGTCTTACGATTATATCCAGATGATGTTGGCAAGAACTGAAGCAGAAGATGCTATGAATAAAGCCAGAACCAGACTTAAATGGGCTAAAGACAATAATGCAAGCGAATTTCATCCTGACCAACTTGCAATTGCCGAAGAAGCCTTAGATGCAGGTATAATTGCATTCGACAATGAAAATTATGATGTTGCTGTTGTCTGTGCAAAAAAAGTGCTCGATGCTTTGGGTGTTGTAACAGGCGATGAATCCGGCTTCAGAGTTCTCCCTTCAGAATATAAGGTTAGAACATGGAGAGGGGTTAGAGACTGTCTTTGGAATATTGCCAAAAATCCTGCCGTGTATAACGATCCATATAAGTGGCGAATTCTATATAAAGCCAATAAAGACAGATTGCCTGATCCCAATAATCCAAACTGGTTGGAGCCGGGTATTATATTAAGAATACCTTCTTTGAAATGCGAAAACAGAAAAGGACAGTATGACCATGAGGCTGTTTACGAAAGTCTTGATTCGGCACAAGAGCGGGTAAAAGGTCTTCCTTGTGATGAAAAAGATAAAACAGGAAATGTTGACAATGCCGACAAAGACAACGACCCTCTTACCAAGTTGGATTTGGAAGTGGTAACAGATGCCGATGAAACGACTGAAGATACTACAACCGATGAAACTGTAGGAAAAACGGAATAACTGTAGGTTATTATAGATTAAATGTGAGGAGGGTAATGCCCTCCTCTTGACAAAATTTAAATAAAGTTTTAGATTTATTTCTATGAAATGCTCAAATGCTTTTAGTGGTAGCCGTATTGTGATGGCTCCCGTTTTTTTTGTGATATTTTTTTTGCCGACATGGTTCGGGTTTTCGGAAAAAATAACAGTTCTTTTGTTAATTCCCCTCTTTATATTCCTCGAATTCACGGATTTTCTTGACGGTTATTTTGCAAGAAAACTGAATGAGGTAACCGATTTTGGCAAACACTTTGACCCGTTTTGTGATGCGCTTGCAAACCTTACAATACTTATGTGTTTTGTGCTTTTAAGTTATGCTCCGGTAATATTTTTCCTGATTATAATGTACCGTGAATTCGGCATTACTTTTTTGCGAATGATTGCAACAAAACAAGGTATCGTAATTCCCGCAAAAATGGGCGGGAAGGTAAAGACCGTTATGTACATAGTGAGTATGGGCTTTTCCTTGCTTATAAGAACCTTAAACGCATTTTTTACAATCCAAGAAACTTTGTTGTTGTTTTTAAAATGGACTAATTATACACTCTACATAATAGCGGTTTTGCTTTCGGTCGTTACTTTCGTTGACTATCAAAGAAGCTATAAAAAATTGATAGAAAGCAAAAATCACGGCAATATTGATAATCGCTAAACCAACCGTAAGGAGACGCTACTTTGTTTAAAACAAAATTTAAAAAATTCAACTTATTTTTTTTTCTGAGTTTAAGTTTTTTGATTTTATCCTGTAAAACCGAAGAAGAAAAGATTGCAGTAATATGGAGCAATAGGGTAGAATTTGCCTCTTACTGTGAGCTGTTTAATTCTACACAAGATGAATATAAAATTATTCTTGAATACAAAGACAACCCTGCACAGGCTATTGCCGATAATGAGCAAAGCTCAGAGAAAAAACCTGATATTATAGTAGGCGCTTGGTTAAAAGGCTCTGCAACCCGCACAAAATTTGCAAACCTCAATTCCTTGCTTTCAGAAAATAAAATTAAACCTGAAAATTTTTATTCCGCACTTTTAAAATTAGGAAATATAGACGATAAGCAGGTTTTACTCCCTGTAAGCTTCAACCTGCCTACCATAATTTTCGTACGCGATGCGGTAAAATTAGAAAACGATTTTATAATTTCTCTTGATGATATTAAAAAATTGTCATCTGAATATAATCGTTTAACAAAAAATGCCTATGTGAAAATGGGATTTTCCCCGTCTTGGGACGATAATTTTCTTTACATCACGGCTAAAGGTTTTAATGCCGGTTTTGAAGAAGAAGGTACATTTTTTACTTGGAACCAAAAATCACTTGAAAATACAATTCGGTATTTAAGAGAATGGACTGTCGAAATTAACAATTCAAGCCAAGCAGAATCAGACTTCAAGTTTAAGTACTTATATGACCCGCCTTATGCAACATTAACTGCCGGACGATGTCTGTTTCAACACCTACCGGGTAATGAGTTGCTTATGCTGCCTCCCGAAAAAGTAAAAAATATCGACTTTAGATGGCTGAGTTATAACGGAAAAACCCCCATAAATGACGAAATTTTATATGCGGGGATATATTCCAAAGCAGAAAATAAAAAGGCTGCCGAAGCTTTTTTAACTTGGTTTTTCACCCCCGAAACCCAAAAAAAACTGTTGGAACGCACAACCCAACAAAAACTAAAAACCTATGGATTTGGACTTGCGGGCGGTTTTTCCTCCATAAAACCTGTTACAGAAAATGTTTTTCCTACATACTACCCCCTATTGCTTTCTCACTTACCTCAAACAAACAGTTTTATGCCACCTTATATTCTACCCAGCAATTGGAAAAAAATAAAAAAAGAGCTGATACTTCCGTATTTGAGAGAATCAATAAAAATAGAAAAAAACGGCAATGTAAACAACTTCGAAGCATTGAATAAAACAATCAATGAATGGTCAAAAAATAATTGATAAAAACCCAACAAATCATAGAGCCATTTGTAATATTCATCTGACTTTTACAATCAAGTCAATAACAAAATTAAAGTTTATACAAGTTTTGCCGAAAAAAATAAGAGACATAATATTGTGATATAACCAAAAAAACAGCTTTTTTTATAAAATAGTTGGTTTATTAAAAAAAAGTGTTATAATACAAATGAGGATGTTTGATGAAAGATAAAGAGTACTATTTAAGTCAACCTAAAGCAGATTTGCATGCACATTTAAATTTAAGTATGAGATATGCCAATTATAAAAAGTGGGCAGGTTTTTCCATACCCGATTTTCCTCGTGTGATGGACGGGCTCGGAGAAATGCACAAAATAATTGCCGATTACACAAGACCAAGAACAAAAACCGCACAGGATGTAAAAGATCTTTTTAAAATGTCTTTCGATGCGGCAATTAAAGACAATGTTGTAAAATTTGAAGCATCTATCGACATAGGCTTTATAAGACATTTTAATAACGACTTGGATAGCTTTTTGGAATATATTGACGGACTTGTAAAAAAATACGCCGATAAAATGGAGTTTCTTCCTGAATTGGGAATACCCAAAACCTTGGACAGAAAATTTATAAAAAAATGGTGTAAACCAATGATGGAAAGCAGGGTTTTTAAAATACTTGACCTTTACGGGCCTGAGGTTTTTAACGACTTGGAAGATTTTGTATTCATTTTTGAAATGGCAGATAAATACAATATAAAGAAAAAAGCTCATGTCGGCGAATTTTCAAGTGCCGAATCCGTAAAAAAACTGGTTGAAATGTATACTCTTGATGAAGTACAACACGGTATAGGTGCCGTAAATGACAAAAAAATACTTAACTTCCTTGCAAAACGAAAAATAAGATGTAATGTCTGCCCTCAAAGCAATTACATGCTGGGTGCAGTAAAAAGTTTAAAAGAACACCCTATTAAAAAAATGATGGATGCCGGCGTACCGGTAGCACTTGGAACAGACGATATATTATTTTTTAACAAATCAAACGGCGAGCAGATTTATGACCTTTTGCAGGAAAACATAATTACGGAAGATGATGCAGAAAAGCTGTTAAAAATGCGTTAAATCGAATCCCTTTATATGAGCCGATTTTAAACACCGGAAAATTGATTTGAGGAAAATGCAAAAGTCAGACGAATTTTGTAATTTATTCCAAAATGTGCCAAAAGCACAATAAAATGAGCTTATTTTTAAGGTACTTGTAAAAAGTCATAAACTTTTTACAAGCATCTCATTTATCTTAATCAAACCACAGGAAGAGATTATGCAAAAAAAGACTGACGAACAAATCAGAGCAGAAATTGACGATTTTTACAGCAGAGTCGAATCAGGAGAAGTAAACACAAAAGTGTCTCCAGACGAACTTTACGGTTCACTTGGTTACGATAAAAAACTACTGGACACATTACCCGAAGAAGTGCGACTTGGTCTTTCATGCGGGAACCCTCTTGAAAACCTGTTTCTTGAAAAAAACGAAACATTGCTAGACTTAGGTTGTGGTACCGGAATAGATGTATTCATGGCACGCCTTAAATTTCCAAATGCAGGAACCATTTACGGAATGGATAAACTCCCACAGATGATTAACCGTGCAGAAACGGTCCGTGATAAAAAAGGTTTTCAAAACATCGAATTTCGAGTAGGCTCGTTGATAGACATGCCCTTTAGCGAAAACTCAATAGATAAAATTATCAGTAACTGCGTTATTAACTTAGAGCCAAACAAACAATCTGTATACAATGAAATAAACAGGATATTAAAACAGGGCGGAATGTTTTTTATTTCAGACATTACACTCAAACAGGATTTACCCGAAGAAATAAAATCGTCAAAAGATGTTTACGGAACATGAGTAGGTGGAGCTCTTCCGGTGGAAGAAGTAAAAGCGATAATAAAAAAAGCGGGCTTCAAACAGCTTCACACAATAGTCGATGAAGTAACTGATGCTTATGCCTTAAAATGGGGATACGGACTTAAAATAAAAGACTATATTCAGCGGACATTTTTTATCGGTAAAAAGCAACCATTATAAGCTAAATAAAAAACAGGCTTATGATTCTGTCAAAATGTTAATCGCAACAAAATACTTAAAAAGCGAAACTTTAGTTGACTCAAAACCAACCCTGTAAAGTGTATCATCATGATAGAATTCAAACTTCTCTTTATTTTGAATATTTAGACCTTTAATGTCTTTAATCAAAAATTTTTTGCGAGAAGTTTCTGTTCCGTTTTCAATACAGGTAAATATAAGAGCTTCTTTTGTCAAGATAAAATCTCCCGAAAAAAGAGGCTCAAGCGGACTCGCTTTGTAGCCAATATGAAAATCCGCATTTTTATCTTTGAAAATTACATCTGTTACATTGGGTTTCGCATTTATAAAACCAAGCGTAAATTCTTTTTGCCACTCGTTTTGTAAATGCGGATTTTTAAATATCGGCTCGTCTTTATCTTTTTCAAAAAAACCGTACCTGCTCATAATAACCGAATAACCGCAACTTTTGCAAAAAAACTTATCATCATCCGATTCAAGCGAAGCAACTGTCTTACACTTGGGGCAAACATACAAAAGTTGCTCCAAATCCTCGGCAGGTCTTTTGCCGTAAAATTCTGTCATCACATTAGACTGATATTCGTACTCATTAAAACGCAGATGTTCTTTTATAATTTGCAACATTTCTTCTTCGGGTAAATTTTTAACCTCATCGGCAGTCAATAACAGGGTGTAATCTATCAAAATTTTGCCGCGCCGTTTATATTTTGCCCATCTGGGTAAAGACAAAAAACCGCCCTTGATTTTAGCACCAACAAGCGGAACACCCATTTTTTTTATCAACTTTGCGGTAGTTTCAATTATTTCGATACTTGCGCCGTCAAAGCTGCGCCTGCCTTCGGGGAAAAGCCCGATAGAGCCGCCGTTTTTTGATGTGCGCAAAACATTGATTAAACTCAAACGGTCTTCCATAAACTTAGTTTTTGGTATAGACCCGAGCCACTTCATAACATTTTTTAAAATCTTACTTCTAAAAATATTGTCGGAAGTGATGTATTGGATTTTTTGCTTTAAAGGGTATGCAATAATAAAAGGATCCCAAAAACCTACATGATTACAGATTAAAGTTATAGGCCCCTTAACTTTTCGTACCTCTTTATAATTCTCGTATTTTATATTATATTTCAACGACAAAAAAAAGCATAAACACTTTGCTACAACACCGTAAATAAAACCATTTACTTTAATATATGAATTTTTTTTCAAAACAGCCTCATTATTTAAATTTTTGTTTTTTCAATACATCGTACATGTGGACCAAAAAAGTAGGAATCTTGGAATTTTCAGCATACTTAGATGAATCAAAATAACCTGCCCTTGAAGGCATTCCGTTTAAACTGGGGTCATTAAAAATATAGCCGTTAGAATAATCAAACCCTAACCTCTCTCTAAAACGAATATCTTCAGGAATATCTCTTGAAACCTGCCAATAATGAACCTTATTAAAATAATTGCCTATAATAAAAGCCACACCGCAAAGATTAAGCAACCCCTTTCTAATTCTGCCCTCCGGCGATAAAACCAGCTTTGTAAACTCAAGAACACTGTCAATATTAAAAAACGGATGTTTAAGCTTAACCTTTTTCTCTATCTCCATAGCGAGCTTCTTAAAACGACGAGTTCTGGTATTCAATGTTAAGGTGCCAAGCATCTTATCCTTCTCATACAAGCCCAAAATCACTGAATCCGTATCCCGCTCTAAAATCATCGACTCAGGCCGGTCTTTATACATATCCAAAAAACCTGACTCAACCAAACCTGCATATCTTAACTGCACAACTTTTTTATAATCATCAGTTAGCGGATAGACCCTCTTAACAGACATCGTTTGGTCGACTCTAACCATTTTCTTATAATGCGAATTCCAAAACTTTTCATCTATATTATACCAATTTACATCATTATTCATAATAAACCCTCTAAACTAAATAATACACTATAAAAACTGATTTGTCAATTAAAAAAATACAATTTAAAAAGGGCGCATCCCTTCGTTACACTTCGGGTCGGAGAGCTTCGGACTTTCGGCTCTTCGCCTTCGACTAAAACCGAGCCTAAAATTATCGGCACGGTTTTATTTTGCAAGCGGGTTTTTAATAAACCCGCTTGCAATCCTCCGCATTCCTTGCGCGGATAAAAAAACCAATCATTAAAATTTAATCGGTATAAAGTACATCTTTATACTCATCATGCTTTTCGAACCACTTTACGGCATACGAGCAAACGGGTTTTATTTTTTTATTTTTTCTTTTTGCAAATTCCACAACTTCTTTCATCAAATCAGATGCTATCCCCTGTCCGCGTAACAAACGGTTTACAAAAGTGCTTTTAAGCTCAAGAACATCTTCAGAAACCTCAGGAAAAGTAATTTCGGCAATAACCGAGCCTATTTCATTTGTAGAATATATCCTGTCTTCTTCATATATAAATTCCATAAAAACCTCACCAATAATAAACTAAACTACCCCGAATTATTGTATGCGATATACTGAAAATATACAAGGTATTGTTTACTATATTAAAGCTCAATATTTGATTTCAAAATAATCTAAAATTGCTTTATATTTATCTTGTGCAGACAAGCATGTATCCAATAAATAACCTTTTGTATTTAAATATTCCGATAAACCCCGATAGTAAAAAAATTTATATTCATCTTCAATGATAAAAGGAACGATATTACTTCTTAAACATTCCTTAAACATAATTAAGCGGCCAACTCTGCCGTTACTGTCTTGGAAAGGGTGAATTCTCTCAAACTTAAAATGAAAATCTACAATATCCTCAAAAGTTATGTTTGACTTTTTATTATATTCTGACAGCAACATAGACATTTGCGCATTAACATTTTCAGGAAGACAAGTTTCAATTCCGCCAACAATATTTGCTCTTGATTTATATGCTCCTAAATTGAACCATTTTTTTCTTGAATCACTTGTATTTATTTTTAATATTTGATGAATTTTTTTTATTTGGAGTTCTGACAACTGTTCATGAGCGACATCAAGCATATAGTCAAAACAAGAAAAATGATTTACTGTTTCAATAATATCGTCAACATTTGCAGTTTCATTTCCGGCTTCCATAAACAGTGTATTTGTTTCATAAATATATCGTGTTTGTTCTTCCGACAATTTAGAACCTTCTATTTTATTTGTGTTAAAAGTAAGTTTTATTTGTGTTTGATGATATAACCTGCCCTTAACTTTATCATTTTTTTCTTGAAGTAAAATTTTTAAAATACTCATATTTTATTTTATCATTTAATTCATTTATTATCAATGTGCTTTTAAAAGTAACGCACCGTTGCAAGCATCTCGGTAGCACCCGAGTTTTAGGCAAACAAACACTCATAAAGCAAAGCTCTCTTAAAATGTCTGCAATAGGAATATTTTCAGAAAACCGGCGTATTTTACATTCCCCTTTGTCTGATTTTAAGTTCGCCGTTATCCTTTTGCTCGATTACTGTAATTAAGAATAGACCTTTGCACGGAGTAAAAAGCGTCTATTATTTTTTTAAGAAAAGAGCAAAAGATTTAAGGCGAACGAGGGGGTTTAGAGCGTGAGAGTTTATCGCTAGCGAGAAACTCTCACGATAAAAAAATTAAAAATCGTTTATTTTAATTGAAAATACAAATCTTTTGATGTATAATACTTGTATAGATTTTAATTCAAGGAGATTAATATGGGAATTATTGCGGCTGCGACAGGAGCGATTGGCGGAGGCCTTGCAGACCAGTGGCTTGAAGTTATTGAAGCAGATAATATGGGTGAAGGAGTTGTTTTGACAAAGGGAATTGCCGTACATAGAAATGAAAAGCGAAATAAAAATCGCAAAGGTACGGATAATATAGTTTCGGACGGCTCGATTATTCATGTAAATCAAAATCAGTTTATGATGCTTTTGGACGGCGGGGCTATTGTAGATTATACGGCAGAGCCCGGTTATTTTAAGGTTGACAATTCTTCAAATCCGTCATTGTTTAACGGCAAGCTCGGCGAAAGTGTTAAAGAAACTTTTTCGCGTGTTAAGTTCGGCGGTGTACCTTCATCAAAGCAAGAGGTGTTTTTTGTAAACTTGCAGGAAATCAAGGGAATTAAATTCGGCACTCCAAGCCCGTTAAACTATTTCGACAATTTTTACAATGCCGAATTGTTTTTAAGAACATTTGGGAATTATTCAATCAAAATTACCGACCCCATAAAATTTTTCAAAGAAGCTTGTCCGCGTGATGCAGAGGCTGTTCACATTGATGAAATAAACGAGCAGTACTTATCCGAGTTTTTGGAAGCATTACAGACTGCAATGAATAAGATGTCCATCGAGGGGACAAGAATTTCTCATATACCTTCAAAAGGCAAGGAATTAAGCGACCACATGTCGGAAATTTTGGATACAGACTGGAAAGAAAAGCGAGGCATGGAAGTTCTTTCGGTCGGCATTGCAAGTATTTCTTATGATGATGAGTCAAAAGAGCTTATAAATATGCGCAACAAGGGCGCTATGCTCGGCGATGCTTCAATCCGCGAGGGCTTTGTACAAGGCTCGGTTGCACGAGGTTTGGAAGCTGCAGGCTCAAACGAAGCAGGTGCCGGTATGGCATTTATGGGCATGGGCATGGGCATGAATGCAGGCGGTAATTTCATGGGGCAGGCAAGCCAAAACAATATGCAGCAAATGCAACAACAGCAAAATGCTCAACAACAATCTCAAAATGCCGGCGGTTGGTTCTGCACAGAATGCGGAAACAAAAACTCCGGCAAATTCTGCGGGCAATGCGGGAAACCAAAACCTGCGGGAAACGGATGTCCTTCATGCGGTGCCGCCATTAAAGCAGGAAGTAAATTCTGCTCTGAATGCGGCTCTAAACTTTAAACGAGGAAATTGCAAAAGTCAGACGAGTTTTGCAATTTTTTCTTAAAATATACCAAAAAGCGCAATGAAATGAGCTTATTTAAAAGGTGCTTTTAAAAGTAACTCAACTTTTAAAAGAGATTCAAACATTTTTACGGAGACAATGATGAGTGTTGAAAACTATAAATGCCCCGGTTGCGGAGCTCCCGTTGTTTTTAAACCGGAACTTGGCGGATTTAAATGTAATTACTGTTACAGTACCTTTACCGAAGAAGAAATAACCAAGCATTTTAAGGAGTTATCCGATTCTGAATCGGAGGCCGAAGAAGTTGTCGCAGGTGAAGGTGAAATAAAGCAGTATTCTTGCAGTAATTGCGGTGCACAGGTTGTTGCAGGCGATACTTCAACTACGGCTTTTTGCTATTACTGCCACAGCCCTGTTGTAATAACGGCAAGACTAAAGGGCAAATTTAAGCCTGACAGAATTATACCGTTTAAGATTAACAAAGAAGAGGCAGTACAAACTTTTTTGAAATGGGCAAAGGGTAAAAAGTTTGTGCCGAGAGATTTTACAAGCACAATGCAGCAGGAAAAAATAAGCGGTATTTACTTGCCGTACTGGACCGGCGATGTTGTTGCAGACATTGACTATCACGCAATTGGCAATTCGGTGTCAGTGAGCAGAAGCGGAAGCACGGAATACACGACAACGAAAAAGTTCCAAATAGACCGCACGGGAAAAGCCGAAATCAATAATATACAGGAAATTGCTTTCAGCAAAATTGACAGAAATCTTTTAAACGGTATTACTCCCTTTGAAGAAGAAGAGGAAAAAGAATTTTCGGCGGGTTACATGGCGGGCTTTTTTTCCGAGCAGTATGATATTGATGAAGAGCATATCAATCCCGAAATAATGACCAGAGCAAAACAAAACACACTGAGCATGATTCAAAACTCGATAGAATGCGGCAGTCTTGAAGATGTAGAAGACAACACAAATTATGAACTTCGTGATATGCGATACACACTTCTGCCGTCATGGATTTTAACCTATCTTTACAAAGGCAAAACATATGTCTTTGCAATCAACGGGCAAACCGGAAAAGCAAACGGCGAATTGCCATTGAGTAAGCCGAAACTATGGTTCTCTGCATTGAGAATTGCGGCTATTATCGCCACTGCTCTATTATTGGGAGGACGATTTATATGGTAAATAAAACAAAAAAAATCTTGTTCATCGCATTATTGGCTTTAACCTTCGCCTCTTTATTCGCCGATGGAACTTCAAACAAGCTTTTAGTTGACAAGTCCAACTTTTTAACAGAATCGCTTTTCAATGAAATAAATCAAATGCTTAAAGACTTTGCCGCAAAGGGTAAAACCGAGCTGGTTATTGTCTTAACTCCCGACACCGCAGATAAAACACCGGAAGCCTTCGCTGACGACTATTTTGACTACAACGGCTACGGCATCGGTGCAGAAAAAGAAGGAGCCTTACTCTTAATCGTAACAGGTGAAAACAGATACGCCCATATTTCAACGCACGGCAGTAAAACTATTGACACCATAAGCGATGCACGCATAGAAAGTCTTTTAGACGCATTGATTGACGGAGGACTGAGTTACGGTGATTACGAAGAAGGGTTGAAAAGTTTCATTACCAAATTCGACGACTACATTTTTAACCGCCTTTCATTTGTAGAAGCCCTTGCAGGAATGGGTGCCGCCGCTTTGGCATTTGTAAAAAGATTTTTCGGCACAAAAAAGAAATACAAACTAAAAGAAGCCGCCCCTCAATACAATACGGCAAAAAACGCATTCTCCGCATTAAACGACTTCGAAGACAAACTAATCTCAAAAAACACTGTCAGTCGAATTATACAAACAAGTTCAAGCAGTGGTGGTGGAAGCTCAACGCACACATCATCGAGCGGAGAAACCCATGGTGGCGGTGGAAGAAGTTTTTAAGTAAGTTATAAGAGTGTCAGCTAAAGCTGACACTCTTGCAACCCTCGAAGTGCTTGTATCTTTTTGGCTTTACTTTTAAATCAGTGTCGGTGCTTTTCCTCTCGTCAAAGACCTTTGACTGAAAAACACAAACGCCAAAAAGGATACCGCACTTCTTCAAAATCAGCAAAGCGTTCTTAAACAGACTCAGGTTTTCTTTTTTTTTCTAACGCAACAAAAACAGGTTAAAGACAATTTCCTCTAAATTATTGACAAAGTCTTTTTTTTATTGTATTCTGCGACTATGATTACAGTCAGTGATTTAAGTTTGCGGTTTTCCGGTGCACCGCTTTTTAAAGATGTTAATTTGAAATTTACTGCCGGAAATTGTTACGGGATAATCGGAGCCAACGGTGCGGGAAAGTCAACTTTTTTAAAAGTGCTTTCAGGCGAGTTGGAACACGACAGCGGACAGGTTAATATTACTCCCGGTGAAAGAATGTCGGTTCTAAGCCAGGACCATTTTAAGTTTGACAAATTTTCGGTAAAAGATACCGTTTTTATGGGAAGCCCCAAATTATATCAAGTCATGAAAGACAGAGAAGCCATTTATGCGAAAGAAGATTTTTCGGAAGAAGACGGGCTTCGTGCATCTGAATTGGAAGCGGAATTTGCCGACCTCGGAGGTTGGGAGGCCGAAAACCAAATAGAGCAAATGCTTTCAGGATTGGGATTGGAAGAATCGTTTCATGAGCGCGAAATGAGTGAGCTTGACGAAAGTCAAAAGGTTAGAGTTCTTTTGGCTCAAGCACTTTTTGGCGAGCCTGATATTTTACTTTTGGACGAGCCTACAAACGGTCTGGATATTGAGTCAATTGGTTGGCTTGAAGATTTTTTAATTGACTGCGAAAACATTGTTATTGTCGTTTCGCACGACAGGCACTTTTTGAATTCAGTGTGTACGCATATCTGCGATATTGATTTCGGTAAAATCAGAATGTATTCGGGCAATTATGACTTCTGGTATCAGATGAGCCAAATAATGCAACGACAGGCAAAAGACAATCAGAAAAAGCGCGAAGAAAAAATGAAGGATTTACGCGAGTTTATTTTGAGGTTTGCATCTAATGTTGCAAAAAGCAAGCAGGCAACGAGTCGCAAAAAAATATACGACAAACTGGCCCTTGAAGAAATTGAAGTTACTTCAAGAAAATTCCCTTATGTCAACTTTGAGCCAAACAGAAATATTGGTAATAATGTTTTGCGTGTTGAAAAAATTTCGCATAAAAGCAGTGATCCTGAAAACCCCATTCAGCTTTTAGACGACTTTAGCATAATGATAAACCGCACCGACAAAATTGCATTTGTAGGACAAGAGCATAATTCTAAGTCGGCTTTTTTTGATATTATTTCAGAAAAAGTCAAACCGGATTCAGGCGATATATACTGGGGACAAACAGTAAGCCATTCTTACATTGCAAAAGAAAATACGGCTCTTTTTGAAAACGATTTAAGCATTACAGAATGGCTCAAACAATTTTCCGAAGAGCAGGACGATGCCTATGTACGCGGATTTTTGGGACGAATGCTTTTTTCAGGTGATGACGGTTTAAAGCCTGTAAAGGTATTATCCGGTGGAGAAAAGGTTCGCTGTATGCTCAGTAAAATGATGCTTTCAGGTGCAAATGTTTTGATTTTGGACGAGCCTACAAACCACCTCGACTTAGAGGCTATCACCAGCTTAAATCAGGCGTTGATAAAATTTCCCGGTGTGATTTTATTCAATTCGCATGACCACGAATTCATTTCGTCCATTGCAAACAGAATAGTCGAAATTACACCCGGCGGAGTTATCGATAGAATGATGCCTTTTGACGATTATATAAAAGACGAAAGCGTAAAAGAATTGCGCGAAAAATATTACGGTAAAGCTGTTAAGCTGAATTAACAAATAAAAAGGAGCAAGCAAAATGACCAAAAAAGAATTAGCCGGATTTATTGACCACACTTTATTAAAACCTACCGCAACAAAAGAGGATATAAAGGCACTTTGCGAAGAAGCCAAAACTTACTCTTTTGCTTCTGTTTGCGTAAACCCTTGTAATGTTGCACTTGCCTATAATTTTATGAAAGAGTCAAACATAAAAGTTTGCAGTGTCGTAGGGTTTCCGTTCGGTGCAAACTCTATTGAAATTAAATTTACAGAAACAAAAAAAGCCCTTGAAGACGGAGCCGCCGAAATTGATATGGTTATCAATGTGGGCAAACTTTTAGAAGGGGACGTTAATTATGTAAAAAATGAAATTTCTTTCCTTGCCGATGCTTGTCATAAAAAAAATGCAATTTTAAAAGTGATTGTAGAAACCTGCTATCTTGAAGAAAAAGATTTTGAAATTGTCTGCAATGCAGTAGAAGAAGCCGGAGCCGATTTTATAAAAACCTCAACAGGATACGGAAGCCGTGGCGCAAGCAAAGACGATATTCATTTATTCAAAAAATACTTAAAGGCAAACACAAAAATAAAAGCATCGGGAGGAATACGCAGTTTTGAAGATGCCAAAGCATACATAGACTTAGGCTGTTCAAGACTTGGAACAAGTCGTGGTATTACACTTCTTAAAGAATGCGAATAAATTTTTGGCGAAAATCATCGCCAAAAATTTATCTAAAAACTAAACCGTCCTCTAAGCCATATATTTGAAAGTCTTTCCATCTTTCCGAAATTTCCTTTTTTCTTACCACGACAATATAAATTTCCACCAAGCGTAATTTTAAGATTATCAATTATATCATAGCTCAAGTTTATGGCTGTAAGGGTATCCCACGCATCACAGCCAATTAGCAAACCGCCTGACAATTTCAAAGTATCACGCAAAAATGTTTTAGAAAGATGAAATGTTAGCATTGGCAGACGCTGACTGCGGTTTAGTTTTTTTGTGTTTTCAAAAACAACATCTTCCATATATTGTAACTGAATTCTCCAACCCTGTCCAGGATTACACTCGGTCCCTACCATAGCCTTTAGCTGATGATGTTTAGACAACGGCTTTGTTGCATTTTTTTGAGCAAACGCTTTTTTTCCAAGCCATGCAGCCTCACTTCTGATAATAAACATTCCTGCAGGTATTGCCATATCCATACCAACCATCCAAATTCGATTATGGTCGGGTGTTAAAGTAATTTTTGCAGGGTTGCCTGTCATAAGAGGGCTTGTATCAACTTCAGTATTGTAGTTTGGAGTGTGATCCCAACCTCTAAAAAATAAAAAAGAAAAATCAATTGCAGAAAAAAAGAACGAAGATTTTAAGCCCCACTCACCGTCTTGAATTCGGTGGGGCGGTTTTTTATTTTTTAGATTATATTCAACGCTTACTTCTTTGCCAGACATTTCAATTTTTTCGGGAAAGTACACTCTACTTAAAGGTTTGTTTTTATCTAGTTTTGGAAACGATGCTATGTACACAGGTGTCCATATTCCCTCTATTGTATAAAAATCACCGAAATGTCGAACCTTAATTCCATTGGTTGGAATTCTTGAATCCTTGTACTCTACTCCGATAAAGTTCATATAATTACGCGGACAAATTATGTCAGTAATTTGCAAGCCGTCTGCTTTTCCCCAAGTTATAATTTGTCTGCCAAGCCGAAAATCAAATCGCTCCCAAGCATATTCAGCAAATACTTCACCAAGTTTTACATTAACTTTTAGCGGATCTAAAGCGCTGTATTCCAAAGCAACGGAGCCTACAGCGTGAAAATCATCGGCAAAAAAATCAAGGTGTGGCTTAAATCTCACATTTGCCTCAAGCATTTCCGATGTTTTCCAAAACCCCGTTGCAAAAGTTGTATCTATAATTCCGTGTAACTCAAATTCAACAGCGGTTAAAGATGTTGCTGAAAATACAGCTATAATTAAACACATTAACCACTTTTGA
Source organism: Treponema sp. (assembly GCA_002749205.1). Classification (GTDB taxonomy): domain Bacteria; phylum Spirochaetota; class Spirochaetia; order Treponematales; family Treponemataceae; genus Treponema_B. The sequence continues at coordinate 36,956 of PDOP01000035.1, forward strand.
AACAGGTTCATCGTATATTACCCCTCTCCAATGAAGCAACAGTAAAGTATGTATCCTTTACATCAATGTTAAGTTCAATATTATCCAGCAATAAAACAGTGCGATGGTTATCTTGTACATTGTGCATTTCCAATTTTTTTGCAACCCAAATGTTATCTGTTTTTTCTATTTCAGAAGCCACAAGTGTTTTCAAAAGTTTGTTATGCCTGTCATAAAATTCAACCTTTACAGGTATCAACACATCTTGGCGCACCCACGATATGATTTTTGAATACATATCTTTTGGGTTTTTAGGCGTTGTTTCTACTACCCAACATTTATTGCCGGAAACAGTTTCTTCTCGCACAAAAACATGATTACCTTCTTCAACTTTACGGTCGCCCATATCATCGTAAGTAAAATCAGTACCCATAAAGCTGTTATTCTTAGATGAACCTGAAATACGGCGAGATTTACCCAAAGCGGGTAAATACAACCAAGTATCTTCATTTTTATCGACATCATCATAAGAATATGAAAGATAGCCGGTGCCTTTTACATCTGAGGGCTTTTGAAAAACCATTACAGTCTTTTTAATATCGCCAAAATCTTTGCTATAACCTATAACAGAGCGCACCCTTTCATGCCCTTTTGAGTTAATCAACTTCATGGTTGTCGTTTGTCGGGAAGTTTTTGCAACCGGTCGATTTTCCACGCGTTTCATTATTTGTTCACCGGATAACTGTTCAGACCATGCCGATAATACATTAAAAAATGCCACAATTAAAATTAAACTAAAAGAAATCTTTTTTTTCATTATTTGTCTCCTTAATTCATGAAAATTATTATTTGTCTTTACCTAATCTATACTATCATAAACAAAACAATTAGTTAGCTATAGGTTACAAATACAGTAAAAAAAAGTCAAGAGTAAATCGCATATAAATTTAAGAATAAAATTAACATAACCGACTTTTGATTTTTTTCATTAAGTATTCCCAATAGAACAGCGAAAGGGATAGTAGCGTTATCCTTTTTGTCGATTGTTTATTTTAAGTAACAACCTTTGACGGCAGGAAAAGCGTTGTTTATGTCGTCAGTAAAGACAAAAAGATTTAAGCGGATAGCCCGTTTTTTGTTTGCAAAGCAAACAAAAATTCGCCCAATTTAATTATATCTCCTTAATGACCGGTAAACGCCAAAAACTTCAATATAAAAAGACTTGACGGCGAAGGTTTTATGGTTTAGAATAATTTGGGAGTTAAGTTTTATGAATAATTACGATATAGTCAAACTGGCAAAAGCCAAAGAATCTGAAATAATAAATATACGCAGAGATTTACATAAAATACCTGAGTTGCATTTGGAGTTACCAAAGACGGTTGAATATGTTTGCAAAAAATTGGACGAGCTAAAAATACCGTATTATAAACTGATAGACGGGAATGCAATTGTTGCGCAAATTGACGGTACGAAAAAAGGCAGGTGTATTGCAGTTCGTGCGGATATGGACGCTCTGCCAATCACAGAAAACACAGGGTTGAAGTTTGCTTCCGAGCATGAAGGTTGTATGCACGCCTGCGGACATGACGGACACACGGCAATGGCTCTCGGTGTTGCGATGATTTTAAAAGAGTTGTCATCGGAATTTGAGGGCAGTGTTAAATTACTTTTCCAACCCGGCGAAGAATATCCGGGAGGTGCATTACCGATGATAGAAGAAGGCGCTATGGAAAACCCCAAAGTTGACGCTGTTATAGGATTACACGAAGGCTACATACACCCGAGTATTCCTGTAGGAAAAATCGGTGTAATACCCGGCGTTTTTTTTGCCGCTGCGGATTTATTCAGCTTAAAGATTGTCGGGAAGGGTTCGCACGGAGCGCAACCACATTTATCTGTCGACCCAATCCCTATTGCATGCGACATTGTTTCGGCATTCCAACGAATTCTCACCCGTGAAATTCCGCCTGTCTCAAAAGCAGTAATTTCAATTTGCCAATTTCACTCAGGCACCGCACATAACATAATCCCTGAAGAGGTTTTTATAGAAGGAACAGTACGCACCACAGACGAGTCGGAGCGGGCATTTATCGCCAACCGAATGCAAGAAATAGCCACCGGCATTGCAAAGGCTCACCGTGCAAAGGCAATACTCGACTATAAAAACGGCTACCCTGTACTCATCAACGACAAAGGCTTCACCGAATTTTTTGTGCAAAATACAAAAGATCTTTTGGGGGACGATGCCGTTATGGAAGTTCCAAACCCGACAATGGGCGGTGAAGATATGGCTTATTTTCTGCAAAAAGCACCCGGTACATTTTTTCTTTTGTCAAACCCTGTCGTGCATAAAAACGGAATAATTTACCCGCATCATTCGGATAAATTCGATATTGATGAATCATTTTTTTACATAGGTACGGCTGCAATTGCAAACACGGTTCTAAAATATTTAAAACAGAGCAATTTAAGCTAATCCTTTTGTAATATTTTATAGCTAGAATTTATCGCATCTGACTTTTAAAAGTGCTTCATTATGATAAAAATGTTAACCTAAAAGTAACAAATTTTGTATAAACCTCTTGATTTTTTTGCCGATATGTGGTAGAATATATTTAGGTTTACTTGAGGAGGTAAAACTATGGCGTATAAAATTTCAGATGCTTGTACAAATTGCTCTGCTTGTGAAGACGAATGTCCGGTAGCAGCAATCAGCGAGCAAAACGACAGGAGAGTAATCGATGCAGATACTTGTATAAGCTGTGGTGCTTGTGCAGGTGTATGTCCTGTTGAAGCTATTAGCGAAGAATAGCATTAAGGGGTCCTGAGGTTATGAAATCCGATAAATTATTAAAGGGTTATAAGTCTATCCTACAAACTTTTGGGATAGTTATTTTCACCTCAGGACTCTGCATCGGATTGGCTTTTTTAATTGTCTTTCCGCTTTGGTTTTTGGCGGATAATTCCCCTTCTGTTTATACCATCGTGTTTTCCGTTTTCTTTGCAGCTCTTTTTCTGTTCTTCATTTTCAAAAAAATGTTTAAAAGCTTCAAAAAAGACTCACTCAGTTTTTTTATTTCAGTACTAAAATTTTTGGTAATTGTTTTAGGCTTAGCTCTCGCAGTGTTTGCAGTCTTTACACAACATAGATTTATAGCCGCCGTTGTTTTAGTGCTTAGTTTTTTAATATACGGTATTGTCGCCTTTAGTCTCCCCTCAATATTAAAATCAAAATCAGCAAAACAAAATGAATAAAAAAAAGAGTTTAGCTTTCAGTCTGTGTTTACTCCTTTATTTTTTTGCGCTTTCTAAAATTTTTGCCCAATCGCTTTACCCTGAAATAAAAAATCTTTCTATCGATGATGTGCTTTTTAATCAATACAGTGTATCAGTCGCTCATGCAAGACAGGCATTGGCAAGAAATGACAATTTTAATGATTTACCTCTCGAGATATACTCTTACAAGGTAAAACCGACTGAAACTATAATATCCATTGCGGCTCGTTGTTGCATACCTTACGATGCAATTATAACTTTAAATCGTATTTCATCGGTCAAGCAGGATATAGAAAATAAAGTCCTACTAATACCTACCCTCCCTGCATTATACATATATAAAGAGCCTAATTCATCATTGGAAAAACTAACTCTGGCATCTTTTCAAAAAACAAAAAATGAAACAAACCATTTTGAACTTCCTCTGTTTGCGGATAAAGGTGCCGGAAAAAAAAAGGTTATCTGTGTGCCGGGTGCTTTGCTGAGCGGGACTACCAGAACATTTTTTTTCATGCCATACTATATTTTTCCGCTTGCGGACGGGGTTTTGACTTCAGGGTTTGGTCTGCGTACAGACCCGCTAAGCGGAAAATGCAGCTATCACAAAGGTATCGATATTGCGGCCCCTTACGGCACATCTGTTTTTGCGGTAGCCGGTGGAGAGGTAGTTAGCACTTCGTACAACAACATTTTAGGCAAGCATATTATCATAAAACACACAGACGGTCGTAGCAGTGTGTATGGACATTTAAGCAATATTCTGGTATCATTAAACGATAAGGTAAGTGCGGGTAATGTCATTGGTACTGTAGGCTCTACAGGCAGAGCAACAGGTAACCACTTACATTTTGAAATTCATGAAGGCGGTGTTCCAAAAGATCCTGAAGCCTTTTTGGAAAAGCATTAATAAATCGATAAATGAAAAAAAAGGTTTTATTATTACAGTTTATTTTTCTCTGCATTTTTTTTCTGTTCGCAGAAGAGGTTAAATTAGACGAGCTTAAAATCATCAATATACCGAATGGCTCTACTGCCCCTCAAACATTTGAAATACAGCCTACAGGAGCTTTCGCCGTAACATACCGGAATACACCTTTTATTCAAGGCATAGAAATTGAAATAAAACAAAACTTAAAGACGCTTAATTCGGGAATATGCACCGATTGCATAATTTTCAATGAGCTTAACCAAAAACCAATCGCCGATTTACTTTCTTATAATGCAACGAAAATATACGGAATATCTTTGCATAACCGTAAATCTGTAGTTCTACAAATACCTGTAACGGAAGAGCATCTTTTGCAGGAATCTCCTTTTTCAAAATTACTGCCTTATCAAAAAAACAATGAAAATAATGCTTTACTTTTTCGGTTACACAAAATTACTGAAAGCAATATAGTTCCTGATACCACCGGCATTAAAAAAATAGGGGGAACCGAACCATCAAAAATAATCAGCATAAGTGTAAAGCCGATTTTAAAAAATCAGGGCGGTTTGAGTGTCAATATGAAATACCCCGATGTACCGAATAAAGTGTCCATTACACTCAACGGGAGATATGCCGAAATTCCTGCAAGCCCTGAATTTTTAATGCTTCCTGTGGGAGACTATCAATTGATATTCAATTCTGATGTTTACCGAAGTGAAATGCGAACATGTAAAATAGATCCCGGAAAAATTACCGAGCTTAATGTAACAATGCGATCGATAATTCCAATTTTAAATATACACATTCCTAAAGAAGCGCAAGTTTTTTTGGATAAAGAAAAAATTATCGACCCAACACAGGAAATTAGGCTTTCAACCGGAAAGCACACAATCAAAGTAATCATTGGTAACTATGAGATAATGCGACAAATAATAGCCGAAGAAGGAAAGACATACAACATAGAAATGAAAGTAGAAATGGAAATTGAAGTAACGGATTGATTTAATTGAGCCACTTGCCCTTCTATAACAGACTAATATCAGCTATAACACTTATGATTTTTCTTTCGTCAATTTTTTCAATTGTAAACATGATTTTTTCTATGGTGAGAGTTTCACCCTCGTCAGGTAAAATTTCGGCTTTTTCCAAAAGAAGACCTGCTATTGTATTATAATGGTTAGAATGCAAACTGACATTAAGAGCTTCGTTAATTGTGTAAAGATCAGTTTCACCGTCAATTTTTAAATGGGTATTGTCGATTGGTGTAATTTTTTGTTTTAGTGTATGACCATCATTTTCATAATATTCATCTTTTACGGTGCCAAACACAGCTGCGGTAATATCGTCCATTGTAACAAGCCCTGCGGTTTCTCCATGCTCGTCAATTGCAATAACCATATTAACATGCTCTTTATTCATGGTTTTAATTACGGAAAAAACACTTGCTGTCGCAGGAACATAGACAGCATCTCGCTTTATTTCCGCTATGCCTGTTATTCCCGAGTCTTTTTTAAACAGTAAGTCTTTATAATGAATTATACCAATAATTGCATTGGCATCTTTAGAGCCAAAAACAGGTAATCTTGAAAATTTAGACTCCCGAAATATTTTGATTATTTCGGGAATACTTGCATTAACATATACGCCTTTAATATTTGCACGTTGCTTTAATATTTCTTTTAACTTTAAGTCGCGCAACCTCACGGCACCGGTTAAAAGGTTTTGTGCATCATCGTTTACTGCACCGTCTTCAGAGCCTATATCAATTAAGGCTCTAAGTTGCTCCTTTGTCAAACTTGAATTTTTATCGCGATGAAAAAAAGCAAATAGTCTAAGTACATATTTCGATATAACACCCAGCGTCCATGTTACAGGAAAAAACAGAATTCTAAAAAAGTTTAAAATATTCGATGAAAATTTTGTAATCTCCAATGCACGAGCAGTTGCAAAAGTTTTAGGCAAAATTTCCGCAAAAAAAATAACCAAAAATGCAATTATTGCCGTTGAAATAATCTTTGCATTTGGAACATTTTTAAAATGAGAAATTGTAAACGCTGTTACCAAACTCGTAAGCAAGTTATTCATTAGATTTGTGCCTACAAGGGTTGTAGAAACAATTTTATCTTTTGTTTGGATCAGCTTTATTGTAAGTTTGTTTTTTTTGGGATTTTGATTTAGTTTTCTGTATTCGGTGGCAGTAATTGCTGTAATTGCGGTTTCAGTGCATGAAAAAAAACCGGCACTTATCAACAAAATCACCACTTCTGCTATTATGATTATAAAAGCACTACTCATTCTTCCCCCATCTGAACGGCTTTTAATTTTGTAATTTGGTTGTTCTCTATTTCCATAACCGTAAATTCATATTCCTCTGAGCTTATTTTTGTACCGACTTCCGGCATATCATCAATAATTTCTAACACCATGCCGGCTATCGTTTCATAATGCTCAGAGCTAAAAGTCGTACCCAATTCCTGATTGACTTCCGCAATTGATAACATACCGGGTATAAGTAAACAGTCATCTAAAATTTGAATATGAGTCGGCTCCGAATCCACGCAGTCATATTCATCTTCGATATTGCCAAATATTTCTTCCGTTAAGTCTTCCACTGTTACGACACCTGCAGTTCCACCGTATTCATCAATTGCGATAAGCATATTCTGCGAATTTTCATGAAAATATTTTTGCAACAATTTTGAATTTACACCTTCAAACACAAAGATTGGCTCTCTCAAATAATCGCGCAGTTCAAAAGATTTATCCCCCTGTGCTACAGCCTTGGATAATGAGGCATCAAATTTTTGCATAAATTCATCAGAAAAAAGAAAATCTTTTATATAAAAAATTCCTTTAATATCGTCTATGTCTTTATCGTAAACAGGAAATCTTGATAGACGGGATTCTTTTGAAAGCTCCAAAACCCTGTCTAAATCAAAATCTATGTGAGCCGCAACAATTTTGGTTCTTGGTGTCATTATGGCTTTAGCGGAAATTTCGGAATAGTCAAGTATTTTTTCCATCATTTCGCCTTCATGCGGTTTGATGTGGCCTGCTTTTTCGCTTTCCGAAAAAAATGTTTTTAAATCGTCTTCGGTAACATTCAAGTCTTTTTGGTCTTGTTTTATTCCGAATAGTGTCAAAAACGGTTTGGTCAAAAAAGAAAAGACAATGACAAGAGGAGAAAATAACTTCATTAAAGTTGTCGTTATGAAAGAAGAATTAAGAGTAATAGATTCAGAATAAACGAGAGCAACCGTTTTAGGTATTATTTCACCAAAAACAAGAACCAAACCGGTAGCAATCGGAACAGCAATACCAACGGCGGCATTTCCAAAAAAGCTTACGGCAACGGAGGTTATCAACACTGAAATCAAACTATTTACCAAGGTGTTGCTGATTAAGCTTGTCGTTAAAAGTTTTTGTTTATTTCGTAAAATGCCGTCAACTCGCACAGCTTTTTTATTGTGTTTTTGTTTTAGGTATCTAATCCTTAATTTATCCACAGACAAAAAAGCTGTTTCCGAAGCAGAAAAAAACATCGAAAACAACAGCAAAACAATGAGAATAATAATGCTTGCCCACCCGTCAGTGGGCGGAGGTTGAAAATCATCCATACTTAATATGCAAAAAGGGTAAATGAAATTCAAAAAAATGTCAAGCCCGAAACACAAGGAGTTTACAAAAAAAATATCGCCGGATTTATAATTTAAATTTTATCTTTTTTTTGAATTTCATATTTTTTTCACTTGAAAGTTTTTTTAAATTCCCATATAATCAGAAAATACAAGGGCTTTCAAAAAAATCAGACAACTTTTTGAAAGCTCTTAAAAATTTACGAAAAAATCGTAATCAAAAATACTTTTAAGGATTCTTTTTATGAAACTTATTTTTTTGGGGCCTCCGGGAGCCGGTAAAGGAACATTGGCATTTGATGTTGCCAAGTTTTATGACATTCCTCATATTTCGACCGGTAGCATATTTCGTGTCGCAATTAAGGAAAAAACAGAGCTGGGATTGAAAGTAAAATCTATTATTGAATCAGGTGGATTAGTAGACGATGAGTTGACGGTAGCACTTGTAAAAGACAGGTTACAACAAGATGACTGTAAAAAGGGTTTTATTCTTGACGGGTTTCCACGCACAATACCGCAGGCAGAGGCTTTTCAAAAAATAATGAATGTCAGGTCAGTTGTAAATTTTGAAATTGATGATGACGAAGTTATTAGCCGTCTTTCCAGTAGAAGAACTTGCCCCAAATGCGGTCAGACTTTCAACTTACTGACGCTTAAACCAAAAAAAGAAGGCATCTGCGATTCTTGCGATGTTGAGCTTTTTATCAGAAAAGACGATCAACCTGAAACGATTAAAAGTCGTCTTGAGGTATACAGAGCTCAAACTGAGCCATTGATCGGGTATTACCGAAAGCAGGGAAAAATCATCGATATAGACGCAAGACCTACTGCCGATGTAGTTTTTCAAGAATTTAAAAAGCACTTTCCAAAAAACTAAACGCTTTTTTGTTTTTTAATAATCCGCTTACTGCGATACTTTGCGTTAGCGATTGTAGGAATTAGTGTCATCTGTTTCAACAGATGACACTAAGATCCATTTTGCACAGGGATTAAATGTGCAAAATTAGCCGAAGCGATAGCGGAGTTCCGAAATGAGCGACGGTTTGCTTTTTTTTCTCTTGCAAAATTTTTTCAAAAGAATTTTGCAAACAGTTTTATCTCAAACCGGAACGCCCAAATTTATTTTAATTTTTTTATTATGCCGTTCAAGTTGTTGATGCAGTTATTTGCAAATCCGTAGTCAGGTAAGTTTTGCGATACTTTTTTTAAGTGCTGTAATAAATCCTTTACGCTTAAATTTTTTGTTATCATTGAATTTGAATTGGTCTCCAATGTTTTTTTTAGGTTCATAAAGACGGCGCGTTTTTTTAAGCCCATTGAGCCGGAGAGTTTGTCGATTATGTATTCCATTTTGACTCTTTCGTTACTCAAAATAAATTCTTTCGATTCATGTTCGGGAAGACAAAGCATCAAATCGCGTAAGTGTTCAAAAAGTTTTAAAAGTTGATCTGTCGGAATTTTTGCAAGACTTTTTTCAAAACCGGGAGAAGGTTTTATGTTGCCGACAGGAAGTTTTTTCATTTTATTTAAGTCATTCAAAGTGCTACCCGACATTTTGGAAGACAGGTTTATGTCGTTCAGCAATTCTATTTCAGGCATTTCATCATCAGGAGTATCCAATAAATTTGCCTGAGGTATTTGATAGTCATCAAAGGCAGAAGATGTGTCGTTATCTTCAAGTTCGTCCATATCAGGCGGAGCAGAAATTGACTCAGGTACTTTTTCAGGAACGCTCTTTACGGGATTCTGAGGAGGTTGCTGATTTATTTTATCGTATAGTTTTTCCAGTAAGTCGTTGTATTTTTTAAATTCTTCTTCTTCGGTTGTTGTTACGCCCGGCTGTTCGAGTTTCGGCTCAGGTTTGTTTTCGATAGGTGGAACAAACTCAGGTGCAGGTTTGTTTTCGATAGGAGGTTGCTCAAGTTGAGCAAACGAAGGCTCTTTTTCTTCGGAAAGGCTCGGTATTTCATCGTTTGCACTCATGTTTTGCGGTATAGGATTTTCCGTAAATGCAGGCTCGTCAGTTTCAAAATAATCGGGAAAAGCATCATCTATTTTTGTTTCGCCCAAAGCCTCTTTTGGTGTGTCATCTGAAGGAACTTCAGGTAGACTGAATTCCTCGTCTGAAAAATTTCCCCTCCCTGATTTAGGATTTGTTGACGGCAGGTATTCATTTCCGTCTTCATTATTGTAAGTCGGGGTTGCATCAATCGGCGTGTCAAAATTTACAAGCTCTTCAATGTCAGGTTCCTGTACAATGTCCCACGGATCTTCTTCATCACCAAGCTCCATTAAATCGTCAAACGGCATATCCAAGTCGGGGGATTCATCAAATTCTTCCATATCCAAAAGAGAGAGGCTTTCATCTTCTTCGACTACAGGAGCCTTAGGCTCTTGAGTGCCCAAGTCAGGAGTTTCGGATACCGCCGGTGTTTTCAACATGTCCAAGTTTTTTGTGATTTCCGAGTTTTCGGAAAACTTATTTGCGGCTTGTTCATATAAAGATAAACTTTCCGACAATTTTTTTAAATCATCATCGGTTCCTCTTGTTGTTTGGACATTTATTACTTCATCGGCAAACATTACAGCCTTTGAAAAATCGCCTTCTTTTTGCAATAAAGATGAAATAGCTGACAGAGCGTCCGTGTTTTTATCGTCTATTTTTAATACTTGGTTATACTGATTTCTCGCAAGATCTATTTGTGAAAGATTTTCAAGTGATTTACCCAAATTAATTCTGGCGCGAATATCGTTTGGCTTTTCGTTTAAGTATTTTATAAGCTCATCACGAGCGTTTGCATATTTTAATGCCTTCATATATTGTTCTGCCAATTCAACACGAACAGTAATTTCAGTCGGCTCTTTTGACAATATATATCTAAAAATTTTTTCCGCTTTTTCTGTTTCACCGAGAAGAGAAAAAAGTTTACCTTGAATTTTCCACACTGCAATGGAGTCGGGGTTTTGTTTTTTAAGTTCGTGAATGATTTTTTTTGCACACGGAAAATCCTGTAAGTTTAAGCAGGTGTTCGCATAAAGTATTAAAACATTAAAGTCTTTCACACCATCGTTTACTGCATTACGCAAGATTTCAAGAGCTTCACTTGAACGGTTTCGCTCCAACAGATACTTTGAAAACTCAGTAACAGCGGGAATTAATTTATTGTTTTGCTCTATTGCTTTTTTATAGGTATTTTCAGCTTCCTGCTCATTCCCCTGTTTTAAATACAGTTTTGCCAAATCCACGCAAACCCTTTCCGAATATCCTTCCACTTCAACAAGATCCTGATAGGCAACGGTTGCTTTATTCAGTCTGTTTTGAGCTAAATGAATTTCTCCTATGCTTTTTAACGCATCAGCCCAATTTGGTTTTACTTTTAATGCCGCCTTATAAAAAACCAAGGCTTCTTCAAGATTGCCGTTGGATTTAAACAAATTAGCAAGATTATAATTTAAAAAAGGGTGATTTGGATCTATCTGCAAACCACTCCTATATGCTTCAATGGCAAGAGCATATTCACCTCGTAACGACTGTACTGTGCCAAGATGATTATAAGCTAAAACGTCATCTTTTTTATTTTGAATTACTTCAGAAAAACAATCGGCGGCATGCTCATAATACCCGCTTTCTTTATATGTACTGCCCAAATTATAAAGTGTTGTATTAATATTTTTTCCAAGCCTCTTTGCCTGTAATAAAACTTCCGCAGATTTACTGTATTCTTTCAAGTGGCGATACACAACGCCGAGATTATTCAATATATCGGTATTATACGGAATTCGCTTATTCAGTTTTTGCCATGTCTCCAAAGCATCATTAAACTTGCCGGCGCGGATATAAACCTTTCCTAAAAAGCTGTATAAGTTATAATAATCTTCATTATCCAAATCATGATGTTTTACCGCAACATCCAATAAAATTTTTTCTGCATGCTCAAAATCGCGTGCTAAAAACGCTATATTTGCCTGCTCAATTCCAAGTTTAATTTCCTCACTCATTAAAACTCCAATACCCGATTACTGTGCACATTTTTTGCCGGCCTTAGGTCTTGCCCAAACTTCTTTTGAAAAATTACCCATCGTTTTATGACCTGCTCTGTCATAAGCGGCAACACTGAAAAAATAAATCCTTCCGTTTTTAAGCCCCGTAATTTTGCATGTTAAAACATTCCCAGCATTTTTAGGTGAGCCGACAGAAAAATATTCCCCTGACCTCTCACCAAAATACACCAAATAACCTTTAACATCAAAATCAACTGACGGAACCCACGACACCTGAACCGCACCGTCCAATGGCTCCACCCAAACAGAGGCAGGAGGCAACGGAAGTGAATCTTTTATATATTTAAGTTTGACCGAATTAACCAAAGGACTTTTTTGACCTGAGCCGTCAGGATACAAATCAGCGGCAATTTGAATATACCGCCCCTTAACACCGGTGATTTTACAATTTGGACAAACAGGTACCCACTTGGGAAACGAATCAGTCCAATTATAAGGATTATTTGCGGCGCGTATAAAATAAGCAGTACCGGTTTGTTCCGGCAAAACAGTATCCGCTTCAAAAAAAGTCGGCTCAGAATAATTTCCGCCGGTATCGACTATCACAGACTCAAACCTACCGCCATCTTTATGATACTTATCAAAAATCCCCGACTTATGAATAACTTGACTTGCATCATAAAATTGCCTAGAAATTTTTAACTCATCAAGATAACCTGAATACTTAGCCCCCACAAGAACATCTGAAGACCTTCCCATACCTGCATAAAGCACCTGCGAACCGTCTTTACCGGAAACAGTCAAATAATCAACAGCCTCCGTAATCCCGTTCATTCTGTATTCTATTAAACCGGTATTTGCATCATAAGTCAAAAGATGATGAGACCATTGATTTGGAATAATATTCGACTTACTTCTCAGCTGAACATCAATCCCCTTATTCTCCCGCTGCCAAATATTTGCAAACGACCAATCCATTTTATTCTGTAAAATACCGACAATAATATGCTGATAAAACACTCTATTTTTGTCAACCAACGAAGAGCGCCACTGCAAAATAACAGAGCCGCTTTCGGTAACCTTAGGACATATCCAAAACTCGATTGTAAACGAAGACAATAGCTCATTACCGTTAAAAAAAGCCCTCTGTTTTGGAGTCAACACCATAGCAGGTGCATCTGTATGAGGAGTACATAATGCGGCACCCGAACCGAACTTTGCTTCACTGCTCTTTCCCTGAATATAATTATGCCCCTTAACCGAATAATTATTAAGCATAACCGCACTGCTTTCAGAATCAAAATTCAAATACAAATCCGAACTCGACTCCACCATAACTTCAGGCGATGCCAACTTTACCGCAAGCCTTCCCAACCTGCCGCTCTCAAATTCAATATTACGCGAAAACCCAATGGCATTCCAACCGGACTTACCGCCAAGCTCAAGAACAGCCTCTTGCGTAAAAGCCATGCCTACAAACAGAAAAGAAAAAAAACAAACAAATACAAAACGCTTCATCTCTTCTATTATCGGCAACTTAAAATAAATTGTAAACAAAAAACATTAAAATAAAATTTATTATAAGATGGAGGGGGTGTCTCCCCCTAGCTACGGCTTTTGCCGATTTATCTGATAAAAACAACTTGCAATTTTACGCCTATCGCTCCAACTTGCAATTTTGAAAAAAATGAAAATCGACAAAATCCTCCGCTACCCCCCTAACCAAACTCATCGTGCAACATAAAACTCATCGCTCCACTAAAATTTTCTGCAAAACATCTATTTTAACAACAACACTTGAAGATTTTGTTTATAAACGATAAAATAAAACCCATGCAGACACTAATTTTTACCGGTGGAAATCACGCCGAAGAAAATATAATAAAAAAATATGCCACAGATTACAAACACATAATTGCAGCCGATTCAGGGCTCGATGCAGTAAATAAATTCAAATTAATACCAAATTACATTATCGGCGATATGGACAGCCTTAAAGACAACCGGCTTTTGGCAAAATACAAAAATGCAAAAATAGAAACACACCCCTCCGATAAAGACTTTACCGACACTGAATTGGCATTACAAGTTGCAAGCCGACTTGGAACCGAACAAATCACATTATTCGGTGGTGGAGGCTCAATGCGAATGGACCACCTCATTTATTTTTTAAAGGTGTTTGAAATCGAAAACCCGCCCCGACTTTGGGTATTTGACACAGGCTTAGGTTTTTGCTTTGGCAGCGACACAGATGTAAAAAAATTATATTTAAAACCGCCTATTAAATCCACTGTTTCGGTTTTTAATATAAATTCAAAAACTGTGTTTAATGAGCCTCCGTGCATAAAATCAAAGGGGCTTCACTGGAGCTTGGACAAAGTTGACTGGAAAGCAGGCGGTGCAAGTATCAGCAATAGAAGCGACACAGAGACAATAGAGCTTACTTCATATACCGGCAGATTCTTGGTACTTACCGAGTTGTATTAATTATACCGTTGCAATACTGTTTTCTACAGCCTTAATTTGCTTCAAATATCTTTCTACAACAATTTCATCTGAAAATTCTTCTTCAGCTATCTTTCTTGATTCCTGCCCCATTTTTTTTCTCTCAGCCTTAGAAAGATTTATAAACTGTAACACCTTTGCAGTTAAATCATCGGCATCTGCTTTTTTACATAAATAGCCGTTTACGCCATCTCTAATCGGCTCTCGTGTACCCGGTGAATCTGCACCAATAAGCGGTTTTTGCATTGCCGCTCCTTCAAGCAAAGCCCGCGGAACGCCCTCTCTGTAATAAGACGGAAGCACCACACAATCAACCTCCTCCATTAAAAACTCTTTCATATTCCCTACAAAGCCTTTGTACACAATTGCTCCGCTTCCTATTGCAGAATTAAGCTCGGATTCAGGCAAAAAATCGGCATCATCTTTTCCTGCCTCTCCGTAATTTCCGACAACATAAAAATTTATATCAGGATATTGTTTATGAATGTTGATTGCACAGGCAATATATTCACGCAAGCCTTTTGAAAGCAACAATCTTCCGACAAATGCAAAATTCAAATTATTATTTAACGATGGCAAAAGCTGTCCAATTGTAAACCCTACACTAAAAAAATCTAAATCAACACCGGAGCCCGGAAGCAAGCCCGATTTATGCTCATCTACAATTTTTTCTTTTAAAAACAAAGCCTTATCATCAGGATTTTGAAAAAATACAAAATGTGTATCGCTTTTAAATGCCCGCTTATACAAAACTTTCAAAAGGCTTGCAACTTTTGAGCCCGCGGCAAACCCCTTCCCCAGACCGGTAATATTTGCAATTAAATGAATTTTTAATTTACCGGCACTCATTCCACCGTATATATTCGGTTTAGCATTAAAGGTCAAAACTAAATCAGGAGCAATTTCTTTGTATATTCTTAAATAAGATTTAAAAACTCTGTATTCTTCCAACGGATTCATACTTCGCGTTTTCATCTTTGCTTCAAAAACCTCAACACCTAAATCCTTCAGTGCTTGAACAGAATCATCCGGCAATAAAAATGCCGCAACACTATGCCCCTCGTTTTGAATTGCCTTAATCAGTTTTTTGCGTTTGTATATGTCTTTAGCGACATTAGCAGATATAAGTATCCTCATGATGTTATTTTATCCTATTTGAAACAAAAAGTCAAATTTTATTTTTACATATTAAAATCAACTATTGACAACAGCACAAATCTACCTTAAAATATTATGTATGGAAACTTCCAAAATTACATTTTTGGATATATATCAAACTTTAGTACAATCACGAGGAGGTTATTATGAGTGGGCTATGGAGCGAACTGGAAAAATTAAAGGGTTATAAATGGGTAGATTTAACTCATCCGCTGAATAACGAAAGCCCCTACTGGTCAGGAATGCCTGAAGGGGTTCTTGCCTTAGGAGAAACAGCAGTTTCTTTTGAAGAAATGAATTTATGGATTCAAACCTTCAAATTTCCGGGACAGCTTGGAACACATATTGATTTTCCGGGACATTTTTCAAAAGGCGGAAAACTGTGTAAAGACTATAGCATAAAAGATTTTGTAATGCCACTTGTGGTTATAGATCTTAGCGAAAAAGTAAAAGCAAATCCCGATTATGAAATCACAATTGACGATATTCTGGAATTTGAAAAAAAACACGGAAAAATCCCAAAAGGCAGCTTTGTGGCAATGCGCACTGACTGGCATAAACGATGGCCTGACGGAAATTCTTTGGCAAACGCCGATAAAGACGGCAATGAACATTTTCCCGGTTGGACATTAGAAACACTTAAATTCATTTTTGATGAGCGAGGTGTTGTCGCAAACGGACATGAAACACTTGATACCGATGCACCGATAAGCAGCAGTGTCGCCGGAGACTTACAATGTGAAAGATATGTTTTAGACAGAGGTAAAATTCAAGTTGAGCTTATGGCTAATTTAGACAAACTGCCTCCAACCGGAGCTATTATTTTTATCGGAGTACTTTCAATAGAAGGAGCAAATGGTCTTCCTGTTCGAGCCTTTGCTGTTTTCGAATAATAAAAAATACATAAAAAAACTAGAATAACTTACAAAAAAACTTTTAGGAGGGTTTATGAATTTCGAGATTATTAATTCTGTTTTTACAATCAAGGCTGATGCAATCACTACGCTTGCATTTGCGGCAGTTTTATTGCTACTGGGATATTTCTTGCGAAAAAAAGTTCCTGTTTTCGCAAAATACTGTATCCCTGCACCTGTAATTGGGGGGTTTTTGTTCATGATTATCACATGGATAGGGCATGCCACAAATACTTTTTCATTCCAATTTGATACTTATTTTCAAATGCCTTTTATGCTTGTCTTCTTTACAACAGTTGGACTCGCAGGAAGTTTTGAAATTCTAAAAAAAGGCGGAAAGTTATTTGTTATTTACTGGTTAATCGCAGGAATTATCGCTGTTTTACAGAATACACTGGGAATCGGTCTTGGTAAACTGTTACACCTTGATGCAGCTTATGCTATGCTTTCTTCTGCAATTCCTCTAATAGGCGGACACGGTGCCGCTTTAGCTTATGGAACATCTTTTGAAGAGCTTGGTTTTCAATCGGCAAAATTAGCAGGAGCCGCAGCGGCAACATTCGGTTTAATTTTCGCTGTTTTAATCGGTGGCCCGCTTGGAAGAAGACTTGTTGAAAAAAACAAACTTGAGCCTTCTGACGAAACTCCGATTGATTCTGATGTAACAAAAATCAATGAAACTAAGTCAACAGGAAAACTCTCCGGTGTTGAAATTATGCATAATATTACTGTCATATTAGTTGCTATGGCTGTTGGTGCAATGATTTCAAAACTGATAGGTAAGCTGATTGGTATGGGATTCCCTACCTATGTTGGAGCTATGTTCGTTGCCGTAATCATCAGAAACCTGAATGACAAAGTAAAATTTTATAAATTTGACTTTGCAATCAGCGATAAAATCGGCGATGCTATGCTCGGATTATATTTATCACTTGCACTCATGTCATTGAGACTTTGGGAGCTTGCGGATTTAGCCTTACCAATGTTGTTAATACTTATTTGTCAGGTAGTCTTCTTAATGGCTTTGGCTTATTTCTTAATTTTCAGGCTTCTGGGAAAAAATTACGATGCCGCAGTTATGTGCTCGGGACTTATGGGACACGGTCTCGGAGCAACTCCGTCTGCCATTGTAAACATGACCGCCGTAACGGAAAAATACGGTATGTCACACCGAGCATTTATGATTGTTCCATTGGTCGGAGCATTCCTTGTTGATATAATTTATCAACCGGCAACAATCTGGTTCATAAAGACATTTGTTCACTAATAACTTTAGCTTGTAAAAGTCAATTACAGCCTGTATTTAAACGATAATCAAAAACTAAAGATTGAGCGAAAATTATCGCTCAATCTTTAGTTGAAGCAAAATCCGGCCCGATTACACACAACCTAAAAAGCACCGACCTGATTGCACACTAAGATAAAACAGAACTCCCGAAAAATAAAAAGTTTAATTGCAAAATTATTGATTTTATGCTACACTGTAAATAACATGACAGATAACGAAAAAGAATTATATACACGCGAAATTTTATCCGCACCCGAAGCTCCTGTTATCAATTCGATTCCGCAATTCGGCACTTTTAAAGGACGCTTTAATAAATTTTCAATTAAAGGATTAAAACGACCGTTTGGAAATTTACCTATTCCTAAATTCATCACAAACTCGCGGGTACACAGCTCAATGACTTTGTCATTTTGCAGTCCTGAGATAATTGGCGATATAATATTTTTTTCAAGTCAGATGTATTCTTTTATGGAACTGGTTTATTGGCAATTGGACAATAACAAAAAATATGCTTACAGGCAGTTATTGCCTTACGGATTTATTCACCTGCCAAACAGGCTCGGATACAACATAACTTCTTGTCGTACAAGAAGGCGCTACTTACGCGTGCTTTCCCGTTTAAGTCAGGGAACGCTTCATGCCGACATAGATTTTCTCGGCTCGGGAGACAGACCGTCTTGTGAAGCTCGCCTTGATGTAGACGCAAAAGCAAAAGACTTTGCAGAAATATCTGCGGTCATTCCGCGTTATGTAAACAAACGCTGCGAGGCATCATATACATTCACCGCACCGGTATCCGGCTGGCTGAGTGCAAACTATTTTAAAGACTTAACCCTGCCAAAAGATTTATCTGTAGCTCTATTCGATTACAGAAAAGCATATTACGGCTACCGCACACAAAGACTGATGGTTACCGGAATGGGACGAATAGACGGTAAAATTGTGTCGTTTCAAATACTTTCTTCAATAGCACCTGACAGTTATAATCACAATGATAACATTCTCTTTGTTGACGGAAAAGTAACGCCACTACCGCCCGTAAAAATAACCATGCCATATGGAAAAGAAAAGCAGTGGAACATTCAAGACACTGAGGGAATGATAGATTTAATTTTTACACCCAAATCAATTCACAATAGGCACACTGCTATTTTCTTTTTACGGGCAAACTACGATGTAATATACGGAACATTTGAAGGTTCGCTTTTAACAAGTGATGGCACAGAGCTTAAAATTTTAAATCATCTCGGTTTTGCAAAAAAAAGGCGTTTCCGATTTTAAGCAAACACAAACTCTATTGAAGAAATTAGAAAACTTGTCTGACTTTTTTGCAATTCCCGCAATAACCTCACAGTTAAACGGGGAAAATGAAAAAAATACTCATTTACTTTTTAAGCGTTCGTGCAATTCTAAAACCCAATATATAAGACTTAGAAACTTCATAGCTTCTTCCCCAGCTTCTGACATTACAATTTACATAATGGTCGGTAAAACCGCCGCCTTTAATAATTTTTGAAGCAGGACTAAAATGCACATAAGGGTCAGTAAAAACTCCGTCTTTTCGCTGAGCCACAGTGTCAAAACACCACTCCCAAACATTCCCACACATGTCGTAAATTCCAAGCGAGTTTGGAGATTTAAGACCAAGCGAATGAGTGTCATGCTCTGTACTCAAATCTGCAATCTCAATTACACCACTGTTTGCATTAAACCATGCAACATCTTTAAGAGCTTCAAAACTGTCTGCACCGGCATAAGCTGAATTCCAAGCATCCGAATTAGGATTGCCTCCTCTGGCAGCAAACTCCCACTCTGCTTCGGTAGGCAATCTGTAACCGGAGTTTGACATTTTCACTGTCAGTTTTTCAAAAGTAATCGCCTCTCTGGCATCACGAATTACTTCATTCCCTGAAAAATAAACAGGCTCCTTTCCTTCCATTTCGCTTAAAGCATTACACCAAATAATCGCATCACGCCAAGTAAGCATAGTAGCCGGTTGTATACCGCTCACTGTAGGTGTATAGTCAAACGAAGGAGAAGTTTCAGCTTTTTTCTTTAACGCAGGATTTACATAAATATCCTCAGGTAAAGACCTTACACCTCCGTAACGACCCGGCTGTGCATTGCTAATTAAAAACACATACTTATTTTTCGAATCGGTTGTTGCCCACTTATGAACATCATACCAAAACCCGAATGAAACTTCGTACTTACCTATTTCATAAGGACTAAGCGTTACCGTTCTTCCTTCCGTAAAAAAACCCGCAGTACCCGATCCTTTGATTGTAAGCTCAGAATTAATTACAGAAATCATTTCCCGCATATCCGAAGTTGCATTAGGCGATTCGGCTATCGGAGTTTCATGCGTATATATCAACACCGCAATAATCAAAATCGGAAACAAAAGATATACAAAAACCCTTGGGTGATAATTAAACAACTTTTTCCAGCCACTAAAAAATTTCATCAGGCCTCCTAACTTTTAAGCGGATTTTACAAAACTTATAAAAATATGTCAATAATAAAAACAATATATTTTAAGTTTTATATTCTTAACTTGCTTAAAAACAATTAAAAATAATCAAAACAAATATCATAAATCCACTTGCTAAAAACAACAAAAACATTTAGTATGTTCAAAGTCGCTTCAAAACTTAAATGATATGCGTCTTCAACAAAACTGATTTAAGGAGCTTTTATGTTATTATCCATAAATTACCCCTCTTGGCTTAGCCCTGAAATTATACCCGGCTTTCCGTTATTAAGATGGTACGGACTTATGTATATCTTTGCATTCGGTACAGCATATTTCTTATTCAACTTCCAGATTAAGGCAGGAGAACTTAGATGCAACAATCAAAAAATAATGACAGGAGATGACATCGTAAATTTTTTCTTTTGGAGCATTCTTGGCCTGCTACTCGGCGCAAGAATATTTTCCTGTTTAATTTACGATTCAGCTGCATACTATTTTACAAAGCCATGGCTAATATTCTGGCCATTCGATAAATACATGAATTTCACGGGACTCGCCGGAATGTCATATCACGGAGGCTTTATAGGCGGACTTCTTGGAATGATTTTATGGACTCGAAAATACAAGTTTGAAATTCTACCCATACTGGACATAATGGCTGCATCAATACCACTGGGCTACACATTCGGCAGACTCGGCAATTTTCTAAACGGCGAGCTTTACGGAAGAATTACAACAAGCCCAATTGGAATGATATTTCCGCAAGTACCTCCACACGAGCGATTTTCCGCCGGAGAAGAGTGGGTGCAAAGCTTTGCAGAAAAAATCAACATGGTAATTCCTGCAGGATCCCAATTCGTAAACTTACCAAGACATCCCAGCCAACTGTACGAAGCTTTTTTTGAAGGTATTATCCTTTGGTTGATTATTTGGCTTTGCAGAAAACACAAACCATTTCACGGATTTTTAACCGGCATGTATATTATAGGATACGGAGCTTTTAGATTTATTATAGAATATTTTAGACAACCTGATTTTGACATCGGATACAGGTTTTCAACCAACACAGGAAACCCTATATATAAATTTGATTCGGTATTAAACATTTCAACAGGACAAATTCTTTGTCTGATAATGATACTGGGCGGTACAGGGCTTTTAACATTTTTTGCACTTAAAAATAAAGGAAAAAAAATACCCGAAATCCAAAACGAAACAGAAAAAATCACTCTTAAAAATAAAACCAAATAATAGCCGTTAGCTTCCGACCTTGCAAAAATTTTTAATTTTTGCAAGGTTATTATTTACGAAACTTTATACTTTTCGCAATGTTTTTTTCTTTCTGACTTTTGGTTTTTTAAAACTCACTCCAAAGACTTCACTGGCATCACAAATCATAACAAAAGCATCACTGTCAATATCGGCTATTATATCCTTGCATCGAATAAACTGGGCTTTGTTTACAACACATAAAAGCATGCGTTTTTTATTTCTTGAATACATTCCTTCAGCATCTAAAACAGTTACCGCTCTTCCCAGTTTATTCATCAACTCAGAGCCTACTTCTTCAGGTTTTGAAGAAATAATATAAAAAGCCTTAAACACGGTTGAACCCGTTAATATCATATCCGCAATCATTGTACAGAAAAAAATGGTTATAAGCGAATAAAGTGATGTGTTTACATTTTTGTCAATCACACCTGCAAAAATCACAATGAGTAAGTCAAGAAAGCCCATTCCGGTTGCCATTCTAAAAGTAGGAAAATAATTACTTAATATTACACCGGCTAAATCAGAGCTTCCAAGTGTCGCACCCGTCCTGAAAATAATACCCATTCCGACTCCGAGTGTTACGCCTCCGAAAATTGCCGACAGCATTAGATTGTCGGTTAACGGTTGTGAGAACGGAAGGAATTTCAGCATTAGCGTAAGTGAGATGGTTGTAAGCAAAGTCAAGATTGCAGACTTAATACCGAGAATTTTTGCACCAAAGATAAACAGTAAAAAACTTACCACAAATATTATTATGTACTTTGGAATTGCCGTAACTTTATTTAAAATAATCGCAAGACCCGTAACACCGCCGCCGGCAATTGTATACGGCCCCAATAAAACCTGCAAAGAAAATGCAATAATAAATGTACCGCCCAAGATTGACAAAAGACTTATCAGCCACCCAAAAATATCTTTTGCATCAACATTTGTATCCATCTACCACTCCTACCTAAAAAACCTTGCCTCAAATATCGGCATTAAAAAGCATAAATTAACCAAAAAGTACAAGCTCTCTAGTATTGAATATAATAATTTAGTGGAGCGCAAAGTTTTATGTACAGTGTTATTTTTACATTGGGGGGGGAGCGGCGGCTCCTTGTCGATGTTTAAAATTTTAAGAATTGGAAGTTTTAAGTGAAAACTTCCAAGTTGTTTTAATCTGAAAAATCGACAAGAGCCAAAGCGAGGGGGAGACACCCCCTCATAAAATATAAATTACAAGCATCAAGGAAGGTTTAATATAATTGACAATTTTTTTTTTAAGTTGTATACTCAATGCTCTATGAAAAAGCGTATTTTAACAGGCGATCGCCCGACAGGAAAGTTGCATCTTGGTCATTATTTAGGCTCAATTAAAAATAGAGTTGCATTACAAGATGAGTATGAGTGTTTTTTTATTATTGCGGATTTACATACATTGACAACAAAGCCTGAAAAAAAACATATTGAGAAAATCGCGGATAATGCCAGAGATATGGTGTTGGATTATTTGGCATGCGGAATTGATCCCGATAAGGCTTTTATTTATTTGCAGTCGGCAGTTCCCGAAGTAGCCGAGCTTAATTTGTTTTTAAACGAGTTAATTACCGTGCCTCGTTTGCAACGGGTTCCTTCATTAAAGGATATGGCAAAAAACGCAAATTTGCATGAAATGCCTTTCGGGCTTTTAGGCTACCCTGTTTTGCAGGCTGCCGACATTTTACTGCCTCGGGCAAACTTGGTACCTGTAGGAAAAGATAACGAGAGCCACATTGAAATTACCCGTGAGCTTGCAAAGCGGTTCAATTTTTTATACGGTGAGGTTTTTCCGATTCCAAAGGTTTTAATCAGTGATACGCCGTCTTTAATAGGCACGGACGGACAGGGTAAGATGTCAAAAAGTGCAGGTAACTCAATCTTCCTTTCGGACGATGAAAAAACTGTGAATAAAAAAGTAAGGGGAATGTTCACTGACCCAAACCGCACAAGTGCGGATATTCCCGGTCGAGTTGAAGGTAATCCTGTTTTTATTTATCATGATGCTTTTAATCCAAACAAAGCAGAAGTTGATGATTTAAAGGAGCGTTACCGTGCAGGAAAAGTCGGCGATGTTGAGGTAAAAGAAAAGTTGGCAATTGCAATCAATAATTTTTTGAAGCCTTTTCGTGAAAGACGGGCAATGTATGAAACCCAAAAAGGAATAGTCGATAAGATTATTTATAACGGCACAACGAAAATGCGCGAAGAAGCGAGAGAAACTTTAAAAGAAGTAAAAAAAGCAATGGGCATTTCAAGTGTTTGGAACCGCATAAAACGCAAAGCAGAAAAAAGCTAAATAGTTTGAGGAAATTGCAAAAGTCAGACGAGTTTTGCAATTTCCTCATTTATCAGGTGCGTTTAATTCGTTTAAATAGCTCTTCGCGATCTATGATTATCCATAACGGGCGACCGTGCGGGCAAAGAGGCTCGGGTAACGCAAATGTTTTTTCAACTATTCTGTATGCCGCAGCGGGGTCTAAAATATCTCTGTCCTTACAAGCGGCTCTGCAAGCGGACATGGCAAGAATATCGTGTAAAATTTCCGAAGGCTCGGTATAAGCTATTTTGCGCAAGTCTTCTGAAAGCTCTTTTTCCGTTCCTTTCCAGCGAAGAGGCACTGCATCGACAATCCAGATTCCTCTGCCTTCATTTTTAATTCTAAAACCTGTCTTTTCCAAATCTGAAAGCCTTTCTTCAAGGAGGTTGTCTTCTTCGATGCTGTCGGTGATTACCCGATACGGAACCAAAAGCTCCTGACTCGCTCCCATAGTCGCTTTCATATCCTCGAAGATAATTCGCTCATGAGCGGCATGCTGGTCAATTAAGTATAAAGCATCGTTTTTTTCGACTGCAATAAAGGTTCCTGCAACCTGCCCCAAAAACCTGAAAGCCGGTTTGGGAATATCCTGCGCAGCGGGATAGCCTGCGTTTTCCGAAAAAGGCTTGTCCGGCGTGTATTCGGCTTTATAATCGTTTATTGTTTCAGAATAAATTCTTCGCTTTTCAAAATTATTAAATGCAGCTTGCATCTTCATTTCATTTTTTTCAAAGCTCAAATCATAACTTAACTCAGGCGGACTTTCACGATTTAAAACAGAAATACTGTGCTGTCTGTAAAATTTGCCGACCGCCGAGCTTAAGCCGTGATGTATTTCAGAATAATTTGAAAACCGCGCTTCTTTTTTTGCCGGATGAATGTTAAAATCGACAAAGGACGGCTCTACAGTCAAAAAAACAAAGGCCACAGGATGTCCGCCGTTCGGAAAGACCCCGCCTGCCCCGTATTCGACTGCCTGAACCAAACCGTAATCGCTTATTCGTCTGCCGTTTACAAAAATATAAATTTGTCTGCGGTCATTTTTTACAATATCAGGCATGCCCAAAACTGCCGAAAATGAAAAATGCTCACCTGTGCCGGTAATTTCACAAAACAATTCCTGAGGCTCGATAATGCTTAATGCAAACAAACAGCGACTCTTAAATGAATTATGGCAGGGCAAATTTAAAACCACACCTTTTTCATTCAAAAACTGCATTTCAATTTGAGGATGTGCCATAGCTTTTTCTATAAAGGTTTGCTTACACATACGAGACTCGGACACGGCTCGTTTTAAAAACTGCTTTCTTGCAGGAAAATTGTCAAAAAGATTTTCAACTTTAATAATAGTCCCTTTATGAATACTCGCCGGTTGAATTTTACCAAGCGACAGCTTCCAGCCTGCAGGCCCGTTTCGAGTTGTGATAATTTCCAAATCACTGACAGCTTTTATGGAAGACAAAGCCTCGCCTCTAAAACCAAGGCTCGAAACCGACAATAAATCCTGAATATCCGAAATCTTACTCGTACTGTGTGTTTGAGTGCAAATTTCTAAATCTTCTTTCGACATTCCCAAGCCGTCATCGGTAACTCGAATGGAAGAAATGCCGCCTGACGCAATTTCCAGTTTTATTCGGCTCGAGCCGGCATCTATTGAGTTGTCCAAAAGTTCACGCACAACCGAGGCAGGCCTTTCAATCACTTCGCCTGCCGCAATTTTATTGGCGGTGTTTTCGTCCAAAAGTTTTACGGGTTTATATTGCTTCATAAAATCAAACTAGAAATCGGCTTCGGAAAAAAGCCCCAGCTCAGGTTTTTCTTCAACCGACTCAGGCTGATTCATCAGGATTTGCACCCTACCTTCAAGTTTATCAACATCTTTTTCCAAGCCCTTTGCAAGCTTAACCCCTTCTTCAAACAGGGACAACGCCTTTTCAAGCGGTATATCATTGCCTCTTATTTCTTCGCTTATAGTTTCCAGCCTATCAAGCCTCTCTTCAAACTTTTTCATACCAAACACTATACTTTATTTTCAAAAATAAATCAATCAAATGCGTTTTCATTTTTTTAATTCATTTTTTTTAAAGCTGACGCCAACCCGACGGCTTGCATAATTTTTTGCTCTTTTCTTTTATGTTTAATCACCGTCTCTAATAGAGCCGGCTTTATTTAATAATTTTAATCGAGCAAAAAGATAGACTGCGCCGTCTAAAATCAGTTTAAGCGAATTGCATTACAGGGTGGTTCTCTGCTTAGTATCTCGTCCAAGTTTTATGTACAGCGCTCCTTTAGTTTGGGGGGGGGAGCGGAGGATACTTGAAATATTTTTTATTTAAAAAATATTTCAAGAGCCGAAGCGAGGGGGGAGACACCCCCAAAAAAACACAAATGTAATTTATACTTTTGTAATTTCTTCATTATCTTTATTATCTTCAATTGACAAAATCGCCAAAAAGTTGTACCATTAGCGACATATTTTGACTTATGACTGCATGGGGTAATTATTTATGAAAACTAAAAAATTTGGTATTGGAGCTGTTTTGGGTTTTGCAATTTTGGCTATCGGGTTATTTGCATTTATTTTCGCACCCGTACTTAGCGCCAAAGGTTCCGCTCAGGGTAAGGCATGGACTTACGCATCATGGGACGGAAAAAAAGTTGTAGACGGACCCGGATCCAATTTATGGGCTCAATTGACTTCTTTGAGCAGACTGACAAGCGCTTTCGGAATGAAACCTCCGACCGATCCTGCACAAAAGCAATACTGGGACTACAATTTCAGGAAGGTAGCGATTGATGCAACTATAGTGGATATAGCTATGGAAACGGCTGTAGAAGATGCCGGTTATAAGCCTTCAAAAAAACTGATCAATAATGCTATTATTCAACAGTTTATCGATCCGTCAACAGGAAACTATTCAAAAGCATTGTATGACAGACAATATAAAACTGAAGCAGATAAACTGCAAAACAGAAAAGATACAATTCAAAACTTAAAAAGAGCCAGATACATTAAAGATATTATGGGCTTCGGTGAGGACAGATACGGCCTGAAAACAAATTCCAAAGAAAAGCAATTCATTGAAACAATGAACACAGAAACACGCCGTGTTGAATATATCTTTTTTGATACCCTTGATTTTCCGAATGAAAAAATTTTGGAATATGCAAATGCGTCCAAAGACCTTTTTGTAAAACACGACTTTTCCGTTATTCAATTCAGTGATGAATCTGCGGCAAATAATGTTTCAAGTGCAATCAAAAAAGGAGAAACATCTTTTGACAAGGCATTTGAAAACAGAGACAAAGCACCAAAGGATTTAAATGTAACCGAAGACGGTACACTTGCCAATTCATACCGAAAAGACTTAAATCTTCTTTTTCCTAATGCTGAAGACTTAAATACCGTTATCGGTTTGAAACCTTCACAAATAAGCAAGCCGTTAAAGATGAATTCAATATTTGTTATTATAAAATGCAATTCAGAGCCGGTTCAACCTGACTTTCAGAATAAAGAGCTTGTCGACATGGTTTTCTCGTACATGCAAAAATACGAAAAAGGCAAAATAGAAGACTATCTTTTGGAAAAAGCAAACAAGTTTGCTGAGTCAGCAAAAGCAGGCTCCTTTGCCGATGCGGCTATTGAATATTCGGTTGAACCGATGACAAGCAGTCCTTTTCCTCTAAATTACGACAGCTCGAGTATGCTTCCGTCTGTTCCGTTTAATACAGACCCCGTAATCGCTTCGGCAAGTACAAACGAAGATTTTTTAAAAACAATTTTTTCACTGAACACGGAAGGTATATCTAAAGCCTTTTTAATCGGCGACAAGGCTGTTGTATGTAAACTTGTAGAAATAATAAACATTGACAGCACGGAAAAAAAATCAATGGCAGACAGATACGCAGGTTCTGTCAGAGGTTGGAGTCCGTATTACACATTGTCCATGATTACAAGGCAGTTCCCAATCGGTCTTGCACAGTCAACAGTGATTGACTTCATACTTGATAATCCGAAATTGACCGATTACAATCTTGGCAGAAACTAATTTTAGGCATTGATGACAACCAATAATAATGAGCCTTGTTTAGTCGAAACTGAGCAAGGCTTTTCTGTTTCATACAACGGAAAATACCTCTATTCAAAGCGAAACCCCAAAAGAGTAATTTCAACACTTGTTGCAAATACGGACATTGGCGAAAACTGCCTTGTCATTTTAGCCTCGCCCGTACTCGGTTACGGAGTGCCTGAAATACTGGCAAAAATTCCTGAATCGTCATTTTTGCTTGCAGTTGAATTTGACCAAACCCTTTTTGAGCTGGCAAAAAAACACATAACCTATAAAACAAACCGCTTCAAGTTGATACAGGCAAAATCAGTTCAGTCCGTCATTAAAGAAGTACAGAGCCTTGAAAAAATGAATTTCAAAACCGTGATTTTTTTTGAAGGCTCAGGCGGGGCAAAATTAAACGAAGATTTTTACCGAGAAGCAGTTTTATACGCAAAACAAAGCATAACACAAAACTGGATTAACAAACTTACCCTGATAAAAATGGGGCATACCTATGCCGCTAATTTTTTCAAAAACCTAAAACGCATTCTCAAAAAAAACACTCCGGTAAAAAGCATAACAGACTTAAGCATTTCAAAACCGGTTCTTGTAGTCGCTGCAGGGCCGTCCCTTGATTTTTACAGAAACTTTATATCACGCAACCGCGAAAAACTTTTCATACTCTGTGTGGACGCAGCCATCTCCTCCTTACTGCCGGAAATAATACCGGACGGAGTTATCATTTTAGAATCGCAATTTTGGATCGACTCGGCATTCACGGGAAGCTTCAAATTCAACATTCCGCTTTTTGCAGACCTTACATCATCACCGAGAATAATGCAAGCTCAAACCAAAGCTCCTGTATACCTTTATTTCACGGAATACACGTCTGCCAATTATCTAAACAGACTAAAAGAAGAAAACATTCTGCCTCAAACCTTACAGCCAATGGGCTCGGTAGGATTAACGGCGGCAAGCATAGCATTATCAATCAGAAAAAAACCGTCCGTACCGATTTTTTTTACGGGGCTTGACTTTTCATGGCAGTCAAAATTCACGCATTCAAACGAAAGCTCGCAAGTAAAAGCCTTGCGAATTATGCAGACAAAAATCAACCCGCTGCAAAACGGCGAAAGACTTTTTCCAAAAAGCCTGCAAAAAACAACCGGCACAAACAAAAAAACAATTTACACCACACCCGTATTACAAAGTTACTGCGATATTTTTAATCACGCTTTTGTAAACACAACAAGCCATTCCGACAATGTTTACAGGCTTTTAGGACTTCGCCAAGACCCGAATGCCATAACCGAAAGCACAGCACAAGAAATCATCAACCGCATCGTAACCCCGCCATCATGCAAAACAACAGAAACCTGCATATCAAAACAATCGCTTGAAGCAGCCCTCAATAACATCAAAACCGAGCTCGACCTCCTTCGAGACTGCTTTACCGGCAAAACACCCCTCCCCGATGAAAGCGTCAAAAACCTCCTAGAAAAAAACGACTTTCTTTACCTCCACTTTCCCGACAACACCGTAAACCTAAAAAGCGAATTCTTAAACAGGGTTAGAATCGAGCTTGAATACTTTATTAAATTTCTTTCGGTTTAAATTTTAAGCTGACGCCACCCCGCTCCCTCGCATAATCTTCCGTCCTTTACTGTAAAACTCAATCGGCTTTTTTCAAACGCCTCTACTTTAAAAATAATCGGACGGAAAGATAGACATCGGTCGCCACGCACGCGTTAAACAAATTGCATTACAGGGTGGTTTTCTGCTTAGTATCATGTTCAAGTTTTATGTGGCACGATGAGTTTAGTTTGGGGGGGAGCGTAGGATACTTGAAAGATTTTTTTATTTAAAAAATCTTTCAAGAGCCGAAGCGAGGGGGAGACACCCCCTCATAAAAATATTGAATTGAGCCACTTTATTATGTTTGCATTTAAGGGTATAATGTTTAAGAAGTTTGTAAAAACAGCCGAAAACGAGAGGGGAGGCGGATTAGAATATGCCTAATGTTGATGAGCTTAAAAAAATAAAAGCAGAATTACGCGTAATAGGAGACGAGCCC
The DNA here is from genome assembly GCA_002749205.1 of Treponema sp. Taxonomy (GTDB): domain Bacteria; phylum Spirochaetota; class Spirochaetia; order Treponematales; family Treponemataceae; genus Treponema_B. The sequence goes on from PDOP01000035.1 coordinate 66,856, forward strand.
CGTATTCTTAAAGAATGGGGAGAGGAGTATGTAGATATTCCGTTACCGGCCGTCTCTATGCCTGATGTTGATATTGACGATTTACTTGGTTCTATTGATGTAGAAAACAATAATCCCGAAGAAGATATTTTAAACAGTGTTTTAAATGATCCGCAAATGCAAGAGTCAGAAGCCTTTTCACCTGAGGCTTTTGCAGGTCTTACGGAAACAGACGATACCGCCTCCGCTGTTACACCCGAAGCCGACATTCCGAAAACCAATGTGTCCGATACTGAAGAAGACTTAAAATCTCCTGATTCGCTTACGGCAAGCTCAGACGATACGAGCGAAATTCAAGAGCCCAATTCAGTGGACGAATTGTCGGCGTTGTTGGATAATGCAGAGCCTTTTGTTGATGAGCCTAAAGTGATTGCACCGGAAATTGAAGACGAAGTACCTGCAAGCGAGGCTCCCGTTCCGGATGAATTGGGAGCACAAGACGATAATTTTGATAATTTACTTTCCGACTTGAATTTCGATGATGCCGTAGCAGAAGAGAGTTTAGATTCAAATGCGCCTGAAATGCCGGAAAACATGCTGACAGAAGAAGTAGATTTAGCCGAATTTACAGGCGATTCTTTACCTGATTCTCAGCCGGCTGAAGATATTGCAGCCGACAATATAATTGAAAATGCTTCAGATTCAAATTTAAATGAGAATTTAGATTTTTCAGGCGATAACAAACCTGAAGCCGAAACAGAGCAGGCGGCAGACAGCGGATTTGAAGAAATCAACTTAGACGATATTCAAATGCCCGATGTTTCCGACCCTATGGCGGATAATTTTGAATTTGAAGAAACCGCCTCTGATATGCCTGATAGCGGTGTACTCGATGAGATGCCTTCTTCGATTTTAGACGAAGACGCTTTGTCCGGGCAACCTGGAGACGAAGGCAGTATTGAAGATACCGGTGCCGCATTGGAAGATTTAGCTTTATCAAACGATAGCTTTGATGAAAATATGCCCACACCGCTTTCCGAGTTTAATTTAGATTCTTCTTCCGATGAGCCTTCGGATATAGGCAGTTTAATTGGTGAAACAGAGCCGGAAGAAGATCCTTATAAGCCGGTTGAAGATATTTCAAACCTTGATGTTAATATGCCCGAGATTGACGAAACCACGGGCTTTGCAAAAAAATCTGACGGTACCGGATCTTTATCTGACGGGTTCCAAGTTCCTGAAAATTTTGCAGACTTTTCAGACGATGATTACAGGTCATTCCAACCCAAAGAAGAATCGGGAGAAACCGCTAAAATGGATTCAAGCGGAAAAATCCCGCTTGAAATAAGCGAAAAAGATTTCCAATTCTTTCTAAAAAGGTTGTCTTTATTTCCTTTAAATGTTCGTAAAGAAATACAAAATTACCTTGCAAACGAAAAAGACAGTGAAGTCAACAAAATGGAGTTGGTAAACTTAGTTGTTAAAAATTCTTCACTTAAAAAGATAGCACAAGACTTAGAAACAAAACTAAAAAAATCTATCAGAATACCCAAAGACTTTGAGCGTAAAAACGCTCTGGAGTATGAGCGGGAAAAGAAAACATTTAAATACAGGTTGATGCACCAAATTATACCTATTGCAAGCATTGCAACCGTAATTTTCCTTTTTTTGGCTTCAGTGGGAGTTTTGATTTGGCATTTCGCATATAAGCCTCTGATGGCAGAGCGTTTTTACAAAGACGGAATTTATTATATTGAAAACGCAAAATATAACACAGCCATAAACCGCTTTGACAAAGCCGGCACTTATTGGAAAAAAAGGCGTTGGTATTTTAAGTATGCCGATGAGCTGAAAAAAAGAAAGCAATACGGCTCGGCAGAAGCAATTTATCTTAGGTTACTTTATGATTTTGATAGAGATGTTGAAGGCGGTATTGCCTATGCCCAAATGGTTGCAAATGACCTTCGTGATTATGAAAAAGCAGAAACTATACTGAAAAGACAGATATTGGACTTTCACATAAATAATCCCGATGCTCTGGTCGCACTGGGCAATATATATTTGGATTGGGGTGATGAAGTCGAAGAAAAATATGAAGAAGCGGCTAAGATTTTTTCAAATCTTTTAAAAGAAGACCCCTACAGTGATGTTTACAATGCCGGCATGATGAAATACTACATCAGAACCGATAACTTGGCAAAAGTCTTGCCTTTGAAAGACTATTTCTTGCGAAAAAACGCCAAAATTTCCGCCGAAGATCTGACAGAGCTTGGTACATATCTTTTGGAAAAAAGATACAATCCTAAACCCTCTGACGATTTAGAGCTTCGTGCGGCAATAGATGATGTACGAGAAATTTTGGAAAAAAGTTATCAAATGCATCCTGAAAGCCCTGAAGCGAATTATAACCTTGGTAGATTTTTCCTGTATAATTATAAACCAACAGAAGCTAAATTCTACCTTAAAGGAGCCATTAAAGCGTATTCAGACATAATCAGACTTTCTCCACGCAGATTTATTAAAAAAATTGACTCGATGCGCCTTTACGGAGAAATTCTTTTAAGCGAAAATAAAGAAATTGAAGCAGAGCAAATATTTTCAAATGCTATGAGTTTTTATAAAGAATATGTTGAAATAGGTGAATTACCGCCAAACGAAATAGTAGGCAAATTATTTGAGGATTACGGAAACATAAAATACTTTATAGCAAATGATTATGAGCTTGCCCTTGATGCGTATTCCAATGCTGTGCGGCAACTTAATGATACGCCAAGCATATATTACAAGCTCGGCTTTATAAACTACAAATTAGGGAATTACCCTGCCTCCATAAAAAATATGTCGTTGGCATATATGAAAAAACCCGATGACCAAAACTTGCTTTTTGCACTCGGAAATGTGCTTTTTAGACGCGGTGATTACTACGCCGCACAGGCCTATTATGAAAGACTGATGGAAAACCTTGAATCCGAAAGGTTACGAAAAGGAATTCTTTTTCCGCAAATACGAACAGACCACGGCGAATTTGTTCAGCGATATATGAAGGGGGCGAATAATTTGGGTGTAGTGCTTAACCGTCTTGCAAACAGAACAGGCGACTCTGTAAAAAATGCCCGAGCCTTTGCCTTGTTTGAAGAAGCCTCCCGCGCATGGGACGCATTAACTCGAAACCCCGAGACAATGATACGGGTAAAAAACGAAAAATCAGGTGCCTATGTTAATGTCCAGTATATGACCGTACCCGACAGAAGTTTCATACCGGAAATATATTCGGAAATACCTAAAACACTTGTAGGCGAAGAAATCCTGAAACAAAAGCAAGATAAATAAGAAAAACAATTTAATTTACGAAATTAAAAAAAATCCTGTTTTTAAAAAAACAGGATTTTTTTTCGTATTGATTAAAAGCTACTTGTCGGTAACAATCAAACTTTTCGGTGTGTTTATAAACTGAATACCTTTAAAATCACAATTTTTTATGATTATTTTACCTTTTACCCCTCTTTTTACCTGCATAATTGAAATTGCGGCAGCATTATGCTTTGAAACACAGTTTTCAAAAATTATGTCAATAGGGTGTGTGGTTGAGTCTGCATTTCGCAAAAAGATATGAATTCCCGAGCCCGTATTAAACACAAAAGAGCAGTTTCTGACAACACAGCGGGTAAATCCATAGCAGTCAGGATTAGGCTCAAAATCAATACCTGCTTGTGGAAGATGTCCATCTGTGCCAAACACAGAGCAACCTTCCATTAAAAAGCCGTCAACTCCTATTACGCTCACCCCCTGTCTGTGGTTATCCTCTATAACCAGATTTCTCAGGGTAATGTTTTTGGACGGAACTTTGCTCTTAACGCCTATGTAAACACCATCACCACCTGAGCTTGCCAGTTTCAAGCCCTCGATAGCAACATTTTCGGATTTCCATAGGGCAATGATATGTCGCCACTGACTTTTTAGATACCCTGCTTTTTGATAATCTTTTTTACGCATTTGTAAAGTTGCACCATATCCTATGAGCTTTAAGTCTTTGCAATCGTTTATCGTAATTAAAAAATCAAGCGGGTCATGAAAAGCTCCGGCTTTTGCCATAATTATACAGCCGGGTGCAAACTCGATAGTTTTGTTCTTAACACCTTTTAGATATAAACGGTCGGTGATCCAAGGACACCCCTTGGGATTAGCGGGAATTACCACTTTTGCTGCTTTAGAATCAAACAATTTTTGCAAATAAGCCGTATCGTCAGCCTTGTTTTTTGCATAATCATCGGAAAAATCAAAACTCATGCAACCTGTAAAAACAAGCAACACGCATACAAATAAAAAACACTTTTTCATGGTTTTATATTATCAGAGTAACAATAAAAAAACAAGCACTAAAGTGCAAGTATTTTTGTAGAATCAACATCACTAATGCCGAACAGCTTTTTCAAGCTGTCTGCCGTATATTTTGAGTCTGTAGCACTGTTATAGGCATCTGCAACCTTTTGCTTTTCTTCAGCAGAATCGTTATAAATAGCAAAAGCAGCCGCAGCCCTAAATTCCTTAGCATCCAAAAGCTCGTCAAGGCTCTTATTTTTTAGAGTTTCCCTCAAAGACTTATCTACAACAGAAAAAAGCCCGTCATAGCCTATGGTGCTGATAAAGTCGTTTCTATCTATCATAAATTTTTAAACTCATAAATTTTCAAATACATAAATTATAAAGGCTAACAGAAAGTTAGCCCTTCAATTTAGGCTTTTACTTCATAAAAGTTTTCTTTCCCGGCTCCACACAAGGGGCAAACCCAACTGCCCGGGATGTCTGCAAATGCAGTTCCGGGTGCTGCCCCATTATCAGGATCACCCAAGGTGGGGTCATACACATACCCACACAAATCACAAACATGTTTGCTCATAAAAGACCTCCTCAGTAAGCGTCTATAAGAGTATACTCGGTTTTGAAAAAAAAAGCAAGCATTAAAAGTAAAAAAATTATTACAAAATAGAAAGGCACCTTTTTTTGTCAATGCAAGAAAGTTTAGGCAAAATAGATTAAAAAGAAAATCCTATACAAGAAATATCATTAACTAGGAACTAGTACATGTATCTTCCCCCTATTAAATGTTAAGTTTTGTTAAGATTGATCTAAAACCCGTAATTTTGCTTGACGAAATACGTGTTACCGGCGAAAATGTGTACAACGCAAAGCGGTGCAAATTATGAATTGTGAATGATGAATGCTAAAATTTGCTTAAATCTGAATGCTGAAAATTTCATAATTCATAATTTAGCATTTATAATTTATATGGGGAGCTGAAGATGACTTTGGAATTTAAAAACTTGTCTAAGCATTTTAAAGACAAAAAGGCTGTTGATGATTTGAATATTGAAATTCATGAGGGTGTAA
>PDOP01000044.1 GCA_002749205.1 Treponema sp.
TAGCATATCTCTTGTTGCTGCACGTATTACCTTCTCGTAACCACCGGCATCCCTTCTCCAAGGATATTTAGGGAACATAGTTTTAGTTAGCATAGCAAAAATAGGTGCACCCGGATTAGCTCGGTTTCCGTTGATTTCGTTACAAACAACATCTTTTTCCTTTTCTAATTCCTTAGCATCGAAAAGTGGCTTTTGCATTGCATAAGACCAGAATTCCAAACCTTGATCAGTTTTATTTGATGGTAATTTAATGTGGTATTCTACATATTCTGCACTGGTAGCTCCGTTAAAGCCCGGAACGCCCATTTCTGTCATTTTAGCAGAAAATTCTGTTTGTGTTTTATATTTTTCGTTACCTTTAAAAAGCATATGCTCGTAAAGGTGAAAAATACCACAGGTTTCAGGGGTTTGAGTTAACCCTCCACATCTAAACGAGATTTGAATTCTTGTAAGTGGAACTGTGTGATTCTCCAATACAAAAACTTCAAGACCGTTAGCCAACTTAAAGAAACTTAAGCCGGGTATCGGTGTAGACTCTGCAAATGCAGGTGCTATTAACATTAGCATAATAAGCACAACTGCAAATCTCTTGATTTTTTTCATAAAAATCCTCCTATAAATACGCATTATAAATGCATTATAAATGTTTCAAACATAAGATAAGTATACTCTTAAAGGTACGCACTGTCAAGCTAAAATTTGATAAAGCTCTTTAAATTTTGCCGATAATGTATTATAATGTAGATGAGTGAGGTTAGAATGTTTAGTGAAAAAGAACAAATTACAGCATTACGAAAAACGCCCTTGTTTTCAGGTTGGAAAGATGAATTTCTAAAAAATATAGTAAAAAATTCTGCTATTGATTTATATGAAAAAGGTTCTGTTATTTTTGATGAAAAACAAATAGGTGATAGATTCTACCTTATTTTAGACGGAACTGTAGTTATACGTTCAGCTGAGGATAAGACTGCGTTGGCAGAATTTGTTAGCGGAGAAATATTTGGCGAAACGGCCTTAATTACTAAACAAAACCAAAATGCCATAGCTTCTGCTGAGCATAAAACTCATATTCTTTCATTTCCAAAAGACGGTAAAGCGATTCCTTCGGTTCTAAAAGACCAACCTTCAACTTATGCCTTGCTTTTACGCTCTTTTTTAATAACGGTTTCTAAGAGAACTCGTAAGGCAAATTGTCTTATAAAGGAAAATTCACCAATTATGCAGGAATTGCAAAAGCAGGTTTACGCAGATAAACTTACAGGTTTGCTGAATAAGGCATATCTTGAAGAGAATATTGCCTCTTTTATGAAGTCAAAATTCTCACTTATTATGATGAAACCTGATAATTTTAAGACTATAAACGATAATTATGGTCACGAGAAGGGAGATGAGTGTCTTACCTTTGTTGGCGGTCATTTAAGTCAATTTTTAGACACTGATTCAATTCTTGTGCGATATGCAGGCAATGAATTTGCCGTTTTAACTCCTGAGCAGGATAAAGCTAAAGCAAATGAGCTTGCAAATAAAATAAAGGATTATCTTGAAAATCTAGACCTTTCTTCAATAATAGACGGAGATTTGAAGTTGAGTATGAGTTTGGGTATATTGCTTTATCCTGACACTGAAATTGAAAAAGACAACTTTATTAAGTTCTGTTCTGAAATGCCTCTAGTTGGTCGGGCTAATGGTGGCTCTCAGATTTTATTTGAGACAGACGAAAAAATTCAAGCTAAAATTGAAGAAGAAAAAAATACGGAGGCGAAATAATGAAAAGCTCAAAGCAGAAATGGTTAAAAATACTAAAAAAAGCCCGTATTTTTAAAGGCTTGTCGATGGAGCAGATAGAAATTTTGGCTGCTGCTATGTTCTACTCGGAATTTGATGACGGCAGAGCCTTGGTTTATGAAGGCGAACCCGGAAATGAACTTTTTATAATCGTGAAAGGAACTGTTGCTGTTTCTGTATTTTCGGAAGGCAAGGATATCGAACTCGTTCGACTTGGTGCAGGTGACTTCTTTGGTGAAATGGCCATGCTGGAACAGGAATTACGCTCGGCAACTTGCAAGGCTGTTGAAGATACAGTTTCTTGCCTTGTGCTTAAGTCTATGGATTTTGCGTCTCTTATTACAGAGCAACCGGATATTGCTTCTTCTGTTTTGAAGAATATGCTTGAAATTACAAGTAGTCGTTTAATGAACACTGACAGCCTGCTTTCGCAGATTATTCAGTGGGGTGATGATGCAAAGAAACGTGCTATTACCGATGCATTTACCGGTCTCTACAATCGAAGATACTTGGAAGAATCTTTTGAGACCTTGTTAAAACGAAGTACAAGACAGCATGAGTCTGTAAGTTTTGCTATGGTTGATGTTGATCATTTTGGAACGCTTAATAAAGAATATGGAACTGAATTCTGCGATCAGATTCTTTTGGATATAAGTGAAGTATTCCGCTCTTGCTTTGATAATGATGACATCTTAATTCGTTATGGTGGCGATGAATTCTGTTTTATTATTCGGGGCGAATTTAAAAGAGCCGAAAAACAGTGTGATGCAGTTTGTAAGGGCGTAAATTCTCTTCAATTTGAAAAACATCCTGACTTATGCGTTTCTTGTTCTATCGGTCTTGCTGCATATGACAACATGCTTTCTACGGCAGAGCTTTCCAAAAAGGCAGATGAGGCTTTGTATGTTGCAAAAGAAGGTGGCAGGAATCAAGTCTGCGTGAAATAGCTTTTTAATTTGCAATTTCAGCTTTTGTTTCAATTTTAGCTTTTATTTATTTTCTTTTGAAGATTTTTGTCTATTCAGAATTAGTGCAAAAATCATTCCTACTATCATCACAAGTGAAAATAAAACAACTATATGAGTTTTAAATATCAAATGCAAAAAGTAGAAGGTCATAATAGTCATACTTAGAAATATAGACGAGCATATACTATTTGTTTTTTCGTAAATTTGTGTAAGACTCAAACAGCTGATAAGCATAGCCACAAGCCAAATAATGTCTTTAAACTCAAAAGCAAATCTTATAAAAACAAAAATTGCTATTAGCATATAAATGGCAGAAACAATAAGGCTTGCAATTTTACTTGAAAATTTATGTTTTAAGCGTTCATAGATCATAGCTCTAAAGATAATTTCAACACTGATTGGAAATAGAATTATTAAAAAGACAAATAGCATAACCAGAATATCGGGATGTATAAAATAAATATTTGGATTGTAGATGATGCCTTCATTTGCAAAGTTTTTAAAAGCTGAAATTATTTCGCTAAAGTGTTCTACTGTGATTGCAAGGGTAAGCATGCTTATATTTAATAATAGGTATTTTATAAATGTGTACAAGTTGAATTTCTTGAAAGCTAAAATATTTTTCTTAGTTTTAATATATTTCCTAATTAGCATATAAATTGAAATAATGCATAAACTTAGCGTAAGTCCAAAAAACATAAGGGAAAATCGAATATTGTAATCATTGCTGTAAGTAGTAATTGAAAATATTGGAGTTAATATCAATGCAAATAAAATTGCAAATAGAATAACTTTAGCAAAAAACGAGAAAATTATTTTAGCCCATGAGTCAGCTTTTTTATTTTGGTCAAGTTGATTATTTATGTTGTCGGTCATATTTTTTTATTTCCTCCAAACAAGTTTCCATAGCTGTTTTTCCTTCTTTGTTGTAAATGTCGGGTTCTGTTCCAATTATTGCGTTGCATGAACCGTCTGCATTCAAAGCATAAGTGAACTCGTATAAAAATAAGGCTCCACTATTTGGAAGGGCTAAAGGCATAGGCGCAAATATATTCATTCCACAGCCTGAAGCTCGCTCGCCAACTACTGTTGCAAATTCGCTTGACTTGCAAAAGCCTGCAAATCTATCTGAGGCTGAGAAAGTTCCTTTTCCTACTAAAAGCCAAATCTTTTTTTCTTGATTGTAATTATAGCTGTCTAATGGATTCTTATAAATGATGCTGGTTTCAACGCAAGCCTTATTAAACCTTTTAGTTTTTATTTTTTTGTAATTAGGAAGTTCTTTTATATTTAGTTCCTTTATCCGCTTAGATAATAAACACATATTTAAGTGATATTTATTATATTTTGTTTTTTTATATAAGGCATATCTTTGCTCTTTAATATCTTCATTTATAAGGCGAGAAACAAGATACCTCCAAGTGCTGTCATATCCGCCGTTGTTTCTTGTTATATCTATAATAAGGTGTTTATAATTTTCTGTTTGCTGTAAAAAATCATCTATAGTTTTAAAAAACTCGTTTCTATTTTTTCCGTTAATATAAAAGGAATCTATTCTTATGCAGGCTATCTTTCCTTCTTCAATAATGGAAAGTTGTGGCTTTGTTACTTTCTGAGTATATGTATAAAATTTCCCTAGGGGCCATGAAGGTCGCATTCTTGTAGCATAGAAGTCGTTAATTTTTTTGTTTTTAATGAAAAATATATTTACACTTGGAAATCTATTGCTATAGTTTTTTTTATAAATGTCGTAAGGAATAGGCGAGAAATGTCCTATTGGTAAGCCTTGTGTCAGCTCATTACAGATTCTACCGTAAAATCCTAAATAGGCTTCCTTGCTTTTTATCTTTTTTAATTTTGGCTCATAATTCTTTTTTATTTTTGCTAAGTCCGCACCGTTTTCTACTAAAATTTCAGTAAAGGGGAATCCTTCGTTTTTTTTTCTTTTTCACTTAAGTTTAGTTTCTTTAGCTCGCTTTTAGGTTTGCTATTCTTATGTTCTGAACATGCAGTAAAATTCAGTATGAAGATTATACTTACAATAAGCATGCCAATGAATATAGTTTTTTTCATCTTGTGTTAATTCTAGCACAGCTTTTTCTTGCTGTCAATATTAGAATAAAATAAATATTGATAGATTATTAAGAACTGAAATAAATAAGTTTAAAGTTTAGCTAGATAAAAAGAAAATTCTGTGCTATAATGTTTT
>PDOP01000045.1 GCA_002749205.1 Treponema sp.
AAAGGAAAGTAAGTTGATGCACCGACCTACATCACAAATATCATGTGGTATACCGTCATAATAAATTTCAGTTTCGGTACAATACGCTAATATTGTTTTGCTTGAAATCCCCAAACTTGTTTCACTGCAAACTATTTTAGCTAATTTTTTAAAATCATCACTCATATTTAACTCCTTGACATCTAAGACTCATGTTAATTCATCTATAGTTATTTCTTTTCCACAAAAAGGACAGAAATTAAAATCACTTACAATAATTTCTTTTCTTGCCGATTTTGAAAAAGAACCGTTTTTTAATTTTTTAGGTACGGATACTTTTAGTTTTGGCGGATATAATATATATTCAGCCTTTTTCAAACCTTTCCAATTCATACCTATAAATAAATTTTTGAAATGCCAACCTTTGTCATACTTTTTATCAAAACTATTTTTCATAGTCGTATAACATTCTTTACACCATACTTTGGAAATTTCCATTTTATTTATCTCCTTTTATTTTTCTTATTTTTTCTTTTTGGTTTTTGTAAAAAGAATTCAAAAGCCTGACGAACAACTCGCTCTCTATTGTGATAGTTGTAAAAAAAACTATCCCAAAGTTCTTTTAACTCTCTATCAGTTGAAGTATCCATGTACTCAGCTAATTCTTCAAAATCAGCATTTAGCTTTTTATTTATACTACCAAATTAACCTTTAAGAAATTTTATTTTAGTGTTTTTCTTCATAGCTCAAAACTCCTTATAGTTTTAATCTTTTAAATTAGGGCGGTAGCTTTCCCAATCGAAACATAGCGACCGTCCACCTTGTTTTAATCTATCAATAACAGATGTATCTATCATCTGTTTAACCCATTCACTATTACAATTACCGGCAAGCCAAGTCGGCAAGCAGTTTTCATAACGCTCTCTATAAATATTTGAAATTGCACTTTTCTTTGCATCGCTATCAACCCCCTTATCAATTTCGTCAATAACCAAAAAAGGAATTTTAAAAAGCCTTTGCATAATATCTTTTTCTGTTTCTTTTGCTGTGTGTGCATAACTTGAGCGAATTTCAAGAGAAATATCTTCCCAAGTGCAATATATGCCTCCTAGTTTAGCAACAGCAACACTACAAAGATGCGTTTTCCCTGTACCACTTTTCCCATAAAGCAAAAATGAGTTATTACTTTTTGTTTCAACGGCTTTTTTTAATTCACTTACAATCTTGTAAGCTTTTTCATTTACAATCTGATAATTATCAAAAGTTGAATTAAAATGACGTTTGCGTATGCCCATGTATTTTAATCGCTCAAGCCTCTCTTTTTCAAGAAGTTCTTTTTCTTTTTCTTCTTGCTGTTCATTTTCACAAACCGGACATTTTAAGTTTTCAAACATTTTGCTTTTAAACTTAGGGATTTCAACTTCAATATCTCCATGTTTTGGACAGCATATTGTTTGTTTTGCAAGTTCAAACTTAAAGGATTTTTTAAAATCCATATCAGAATGGCATATCTTCATTTTCTTCTTCCCCTGTTTTATTAAAGTCATATTTGTCTTTTTTGTTTGTATTTTTTGGCGGAGATTTTTCAAAAGTTTTCATCATAAATTTATCCGGTAAAAAATAATCTATCACACTTAATTTACAAAAATTATTAAATCCTTTGTTAAAACTCCACCAAGTATCAAATCCAGCCTGTTTTTGTTTTAAAAGTGTTGCATAATTTTTACATGCTTGTAAAATTGTTTCGTCAATTTTTATTCCCGCTTGTTTTAATTTATCAATGCCCATTCTGAAATCTCGCATGAGAAAATTATTAAAGTTTTTAGGCTTGTTAATCTTTAAATCAACAAAAATAGGGTATATCTTTTTTGCAAGTTCAGTCAATCCGATATTTTTTAATGCTTCAAGTTCAGAAATTGCTTCTTCTACTTCCTGTTGACTCTGTGAGACTGTAATTTTTTCAAGTTCTACTTGAGATATATCTTGAGGAGGTTCTTCATCCCCATTTACATCTACATCATCATCAACATCCCCATCTACATTAAGGTTTTCGTGGGTTTCTGCTGGTTTTTGTGGGTTTTCTTCGGTTTCTGTTTTCGCATTTGGGTTTTCGTGGGTTTCTGTCGGTTTTTGTGGGTTTTCTTCGGTTTCTGTCGGTTTTTCTTTTAATGGTCTTCCACCTTTAGAACCGTTTTGTTTTTGTTTTTTTCTTCTTGATTTTGCGTAGTCTATATCTTTTTTGAAAGATAACCACAAAGATTTTTCTAAGCCCGATACTTCCGGCTCAATTTCATAAAGTCCATAGTCTATTATGTAATCTGTAAATCTATGTCTTGTGTCTGCATCCAAGTCTTTTAATTGCTCCTTGAATGATTCATAAAAAATAAAACTCTCATTCATTTTTAGCCCCTCTTTAATAATTTTTAATACACTCAAATAGAAAGTGCGTAATTGCAGGAACGACTGCATTTCCACAAGCCATTATTCTATCTTTGTCCAGTTCTTTGGAAAATTCATCATAGTTTCGCACAGATGAATAATCTGATTGGGCGTCAAACCGTTTAATAGGCAATGATCTACTAAGTGAACTTGCCCCCCCCTGATAAATACTTTCTTGTATGAAAGAGGATTTGATAATATTACATACCCGTCCGATGCTGTTGGTATAGGCAATAATAAAGATTCTCTCTCTTTTATGGGGCAGCCCAAAGTCGCAAGCTCGTAAACATTGCCACTCTGCATCATACCCGATTTCGGCAAGGTCGCATAAAACTTCTCGCATGCCTTTCCTAAGAAGATTCGAGCTGTTTTCGATAAGCACAAATCTAGGTCTGACTTCTGAAATAATTCTAAACATTTCTCTCCATAATCCACTGCGTTCTCCCTCTAATCCTTTCCCCTTTGAGTTGGCTACTGAAATATCTTGACAAGGAAAGCCACCCGAAATAATATCTACATAAGGCGGATTCTTTAATTTAGTTATATCAGTATATTGGTGTGTTTCAGGAAAATGCTTTTTCAAAACCTTTCTACAAAAAGGATTTATTTCACAATTCCATATTGTTTTTATTCCGGCTCTTTCTGCACCCAGTTCAAAGCCACCAATACCGCTAAATAAACTACCGTGTGTCATACGACCTTACCACCTTTCATTTCAAAAAGTTCTAATTGACTGCAATGCTCTTTAAATCTTTTTTCTTGTAAGTCAAAATATTTTTCACTAAGTTCACATCCTACAAATTCAAAACCTAAATCATAGGCTGCAATTCTACTTGACCCACTACCTAAATGACTATCAAAGATAGTATCTCCTTCTTTTGCAAAGTTAGATAAAATCCATTTATACAAGGCAACAGGTTTTTGATTAGGATGAAATCTATGTTTGTCTTGAGGTGCAAATTTAAATAGCTTTGCATTCCTATCAAAAGAAGTCCAAGCATATTCACACATTGCCATTGTGAAATTTTCACTTATAGTTAATTTTTCCCAAACAAGAAAACATCTAGTTGGAGGCATTTTAAAATAATTTGCCCCCCATATTATTTGATTTTCACTGATTCTAAAAAGCTCATCAAAAAACTCGTGATTAGGAACATTGTATAAAGTTTTGTTCTTCTTTCCGTATTTTTCAGCCCATGTTCCACCTGTACGACTTACTTTTTTTCCGTCATCATAGGGCGGATCAACAATCGCAAGATTAAATTGCTTGTCTTTGCAAGTTTTCATATATTCTAAGCAGTCGATGTTTAAGGCTAGTTGTCGCATTCTTCTTCCTCAAATTCTTCCTCATAATCATAACATCTTATTTCATATTCATATTGAGCTTGGTTTTCGTCAGCTTTTAAAATTTCAGTCATAATTATTTACCTCTTTCAATCCAATATAAACGGTCGTCAATCAAGTCATCTTCCCCGATTGGCAGGGTAGGTGCTAGTGATAGAAGTCGTTCTAATGTTTTATCATCAATCTTCAACTTGCTTACTAGCACATCTCTCTGTATTCCGCTTAATCCAGCTTGTTTTAAAAATTGGGACAGTTTAGCAATTAGTTTTTTATCTCGCTTTCTCTCGGCTTGTGTTTTCCATTTTCTAATTTGAACATCTCGCCTTGAAGCAAAGTAAAATTCTAACTGCTGACTATTTTTGATTTTTACTTTTCCTTTTTTG
>PDOP01000036.1 GCA_002749205.1 Treponema sp.
TATCGTGTTGGTGATTATAGAATTGTCTGCATAATTAAAGATTTAGAAGTAGAAATAAAAGCTGTGAAAATAGGTCATAGAAAAGATATTTATCAATAGAAAATACTACGCCTAACATGGTGTAAAGAGCATGTGTCTTTTTATACCGGAAAAATTGCACACTTTGGCTTTAGCAAAGATGCACAGCTTTTACAGGCGAGTATGAGAGGTAACCATAATGAAAAAAAATGTTACGAGATTTTTGATATTATTGACCGTTTTATTTATTTTTGGGGTTGATACAGGCAACACAATAGAACAGCCTATTTCTTATCAAAGAACAACAAAGACAATTACATACAATAATATTGAGTTTAATGTTGTGATAGATAAACCTGATTTAAAGAAAGTTGATGTATTGATAATATTTCACGGAACCGTAAAAACTGATAGCAATATTATACCCCCGGCAAAAAGAACGCTGGATAAATTTAAAAATCTGTTAGATAAGCAGGATATGATGATTATAAGTGTAGCATATCCTCAACATAATATTCTTTTCGGCGATAATATAATTCAGGCAGAAGCGCCATTATTATGGGTAAAACATCGTGCTGATAAGGCATTAGACATAACAATTAATAAGATATTTCTTGCAGGGCATTCACAGGGAGGCTACATTGTTACTCGCCTTAATACAATGCATCAAACCGATGGTGTTATTGCAAATGCACCCGGTCCGCTGAATTTAGTTTTTAGATGCAAATTAGAAGAAACAGGAAAGACGGCAAAAGGTTATGTATGTAATAGTTTAAGACAGGTATATGGCACAACAACTACAAATCCTGATGCGTATTTTCAGCGCTCTTTATTAAACTTTACCGGTGGGTTTAAATCTGATATTTTATTTGTTCAGGGGTTAAACGATAAGGCTATTCAAATGAAATCTTGGCAAAGTTTCAAACAAAATGTTTTAAATTGTACAGATTGTCATAACAAACAGTTTGTTGAGGTAACCGATGCAGGACACGAAGCCTTATTTGAGAGTTCATCTGCAAAAACAGCATTTAATAATTTTATAAATAATCGGTGCAAATGATGAGTTACTTTTTAAAAGTGGCTCAGTTATAAAAATATTGACAATTTTGCCTTTTACAAAACAAAGCCCTGTTTTGCAGCAGGTTAGTTATGAATGATGTTTAACAAATATAACAACATTATCAAAAAATTGTATATTTATAAAGTTAATAATTTTAAAATTAGCCGTTAGCCTTTAAGCTCTCATTATAAAATATGTGTAAGAAATAAGATCGTAGGTATATAGAAAAAAAAAGAAAAATTTTATATAATTAAAGACAGATGTTTAGTTTAGGAGGAATTTACATGGAAATAATAAGGGATTATATTACCCCCCCCCCCCGAAAAATTCGGCTGAAATAAAAACAAAGTCCAAAAAGAGTTGGTATAAATACAGCTCGTTATTTATTATAATAGCAATGGCTATTATACCGGCGCTTACAGTAGGCTTTATAAATTACATTAGAAGTTTAAATCAAAACTACGAAAACTACAACAAACAAATAGATAATGCATGCCTGCATATAGATTCTGAAATACGATATTTATTGAGAGACCTGAAAGAGCTGAACAAAGCTCTTATAAAATCAGACTTAGTTTTAAATGCAAACGGAAACATTACTTCTTATGTTAATCTAAAAGCAAACACAGCCAAAGGCAAAATAAAAATGTCGCCTGAAGTTTTTGGTCAATATGAATTAAACTTATATAATATGCTAAAAGATTTTGTTGATTCATTTTCTTCGGTTACTTATTTAACCGTTGCAACTGAAAATGATGGCGGTATACTTATGTGTCCGACTAGCGACAGAAAACCGGGCTATGATTCCCGAAAAAGAAGCTGGTATAGAAATGCAGCTGATAGTCAAAACAGCCCCTTTATTTCTGATTTATACATATCATCATCCAAAGAGCTGTCAATAGAAATAACGAATAAAATTATAAAAAACAATAAATTTCAAGGTGTATTATCTACTTCGGTTGACCTGAGTTATTTAAAAGATATTGTCGCAACTACTCATATCGGAAAAACAGGATTTATTCTTATTGTTGATAAAAACCATTCTATTATAGCACATGGAAAAAATATTGATGCAATGGGAAAAAACTTAATAGAATATAATAAAGCATATGAGAAAGTTTTAAAAGAGACACAAGACAAAGCGTTTACAACAGATATTGACGGGATAAAATATGTCTTCCATCTTACAAAATCTAAAAATAACGAGTTAGGCTGGAAGTATATTACAGTTATAGAAGAAACAGAATACAAAGCACTCGGCAGAAAAATACTAAAAAACTTGTTATTCATAGTCATGGCTATTCTGTTATTTTGTATACTTGTAATAATTCTAATTATGAAGTATTTTATCAAACCACTCGAAAGTATTAGTGAAGCTTTGTATAACATTTCACTTGGCGAAGGAGACCTGACAGTACGCTTGCCCCTATCGGGAGTTTCCGAAATAAAAAATATATCTCGCTATTTTAATAAAACAATAGAAAAAATTGCATTATCAATACAAACCGTCTTAAAGACTTCAAAAAATATAAATGGCTTGGGAGAAAAATTATCTAGTCATATGACCGAAACAGCCGGCTCAATTGAACAAATTAGTAAAAATATTGAAAATGTAAAAGAGCAAGTGTTAACTCAAAGTTCAGGCGTTACCGAAACATCGGCGACTATGGAAGAAATTATTCGAACCATTCATAGCCTAGACAGACACATTGCAAATCAGGTACAGAGCTTAGAAGAGTTAATTAATATTATTCATAGTAGTGATAAAACAACCGCTGAAACACTCAATATTTTAAACAAGAATGATAAACTAATTGATGAATTAGTCGGTGAATCTTCCAAGGGTCAAAATGTTATAACGGAATCGGAACAAGAAGTAAATAAAATATTAGATGAGTCCGGCGGTCTTTTAGAGGCTAGTAGTATCATCCAAAATATTGCAAGTCAGACAAACTTACTCGCTATGAATGCGGCAATAGAAGCCGCCCACGCAGGGGAATCCGGCAAAGGTTTTGCCGTTGTTGCAGATGAGATTAGAAAACTTGCAGAAGAGTCAGCCTCGCAAGCAAAAGTAATAACAGCTTCCTTGAAAAATTTAAGTGGAGAAATCGAAAATGTTTCAAAATCATCAAGAAACATTGGCATGAGCTTCGGTTCAATTTTTGATAAGGTTAATCAGGTTAAAAAAAGAAGTGCGGGGATAATGAAAATTGCTGAAATACGAAAAAACCAAAGTGAGCAACTATTGAACCTTATTAAAAGCGTAGACAGCATAACAAATGAAGTAAAAGCAGGTTCTGCGGAAATGTTAAATGGCGGAGAACAAGTTGCAAATGAAATGAAAAGTTTGGATGAACTGACTCATACTATTACCGATAGTATGAACGAAATGGCAAGCGGTGCAACACAAATAAATACCGCCGTGCAAGAAGTCAACGGGCTTACGCAACAAAATAAAACAAGTATAAAGGAGCTGTCCGAAGAAGTAAAGAAGTTTAAAGTTTAGTCGGAAAAATAATATAGCTAACATCGTGTAAAAAATGCTTTGGTTTGTTTTGTTTTAATTTTTTTGTCATGTAACTCAAAAAATATTCACAACGATGAATATGAAGTAATTGGTATTGGTACTTTTCAAAATGCAGTTACTAACCCTGATATTTTTTTTATTGATACTCCCTACGAAAGTATTAAGCCAACACATATTTTAGGTACAAAATCAAGTTATGACAGTAAATGGAATAAAGCAGAATTATAAACCAAACAATACAGAGTTGTCCCCATACATTTCATATTATACTATCGATAAGCATAATCATAAGTATTCTTTTTTGATACATATAATGCCTTCAAAATTTGATAAAAATAAAAAAAACAGTGATGCCTTTGTTTTCACAACTGATTTTGATAAACAAATGTTTTCTAATTTAAATATAGAACCATCAAAATCATATTTAAAACTTGGCTCAACTATCACAAAACAAAAATTTAATGATATACCTAAAAAAATTTTACAGAATAAATCAGGATTAATAGAATTTATATATTTATTTAATAATTGTTATATATATTCTGTTGTTTTTGTAAAATAGAATATGTTTATTATAACTAATAATGTAATCCCAAACCTATGAATATCTCGCTTATTCTTGAGCCGTCTCGTTTTGCCGTACCTTTTAGTTTAATAAGACCGGGTACATTTTTCAGCTCGGATAAATCAACCCCCAAACTCGCCCTGACATAAATACTGCGCATTTTCAAAGGGTAGACAATTACTTCAAGACCACCTGAATACCAACCGTCTTTTGGATTAAAGTATCTGCCGGTTTTTGCATCATGAGTAATTGCCATATCCAAGAACGGTACAAGGTGCATTTCAAAACCAAAAAACCTCGCCCATTCTTCACCCGTAACTTCCTGCATATCCAAATATAAAACCTTAATGGGTATATCAATGCTTAAAGTCATGGCTGTATCGGTTTTAATCCGACTGTTTAAGATACCCCTTAAATTTTCACCGGCTCTTTCGGATTTTGCATTGTATAAATTATAGAACACATCAGCCTTTGCATAAATTCCAATTCTATCGAAAAATGTTAAATAGCCTGTAAGTGTAGTATCAAACGAAATTGTAGGGTTACCTTTTTGGAAGGTATTATAATAATAAGAATTGCCCAAACTAAAATTCAAACCTTGTCTAAAGTTGTTTTTCCAATCAACCTTCCCGAGAGCCGTTGTATGCGAAAAATTTAAATCAGCACCTTTTATGGAATTCGGGCGAAGGGGTTTAAATACCCAGTTTCCTGCAACACTGAAAGACGGTGTCCATGTCAGTTTGCCGAAGTCATCCAAGTCAGCGATTATAAAAGGTGTGGATAAGAACAACTTATCCCGCATATAATACTTAAAACCTTTTGAGCCTATTGGATTACCGCTGTTTTGGTTAATCTTAAAATAGTGCATAAGACCGAAATTTATTTTCATAAATTTCAGCTTAGAATACGAAAAACCAACACCGCCACCAAAAGAAAAACTCGTGTCATTGCTATTTTTTTCAAACGGAATTGTACTCGATATATCAACTATACCCTTACCGTCAAGAGGTCCTGCCTGAAACAAAAATTCAAAATTGCTTGAAGCAGAAAAAGATTGCTCTTTATCTTCACTAAAAATATAATTTAAATCAAGATTGAATTCCTGCATGGTACCCAAAAAATTATAATCTTTAAGTTTTAGCTTAAAAAGAAAACCTGTATTCGAGTCAAATTTGGGATAAGGCAAAGCGATTATATTCCAAGAATCTTTTGTTTCAATTATCAACTTTACCGGTGTATTGCCGTTCGGGTCAGTTTTACCGTACACCGGAGAAATATTTACATAGGCAAGCGTCCTCAAATTTTCCAAGTCAGTTTGAAGTTTTTTTAAGTATATATTAAACTCATCTAAATTTTTAAACACGGTTTTTTGGTCGACAGGCACAGCCGTTTCCAAAGCGTATTGTTGAGTCATTCCTTTAATTTTGTATTCAACTTGTTTAATTATAAAATTTGTTTTCGAGCTTTGTTTCGCAAAAAAAACGCCAAAGCTAAATATAAATACAAGCGTCAAAAAAAATCGTTTCCGTCTATTCATTTCAGTGAGTACCAATTTTATTTTATGATAATTTTAAAAAATAGTCAACCTAAATACTTTTTATTTTAAAAGCACTTTTACAATTTCCGCCAAAGAATAATCAAAAAAAATTTGCAATCCTCCGAATGCCTAGCGCCGGGTGTTTTTACGGGAAGTTAAGCAGAATACCGGCGAAATATGCCGACTCCGTTTGTTGCTGTGGCGACCGAAGTCTATCCTTTTTATCGTTCCCGGTATTAAGTAAAGAAGGCTCAAACTGAGACTTCGCTTATGTTAAACAGAAAAGATAAAAAGATTATGCGAGGGAGCGGGTTGCACGAGCGAGAAGCTCGCTAATCTCTAAAAAACTTTATACGGCACAATTTCTTTTATTTGAATGTATACTTCCAGCTCAGCGTAGAATGTCCCGCTTTTCATGTACAGTCGCGGGTTGTCTTTAATAATCATTTCGCCGATAATTTCGCGGGGTTTATTTTTTGTGAGTGTTCGGGCATAGTTTCGTACGGATTGTTTTGCGGCGTTTATATATGCGTTGTATACTCCGTTTATTTCTTGGTCGCGCTTACCCTCACCTCTTCCTTTTGAAGTTTTATACGAAATGCTTTTCCAGAATTCGCGACGTTTGGCTGTGTTGGGTGCAACTGAATATTCTGCCCAACAATAAAGATAAGGATATGCAGGGCGAAGCTCGGTTATTTTTAAGGCCGCATCTTCCGTTGATATTTCATATACCGGGGTCAGTTCAAAAAATTCTTCAACACTTCTGATTTTATCGTAAGGCGTGTATGAGAATTTCCAGCCAAATGTCATTCCCGAAAGCAAAAATGCCGAAAGTTTTGTTAATGCTTTTCTTGGCGGAAGAGAGTCGCGTGCATCTTGTCCATTCGAGCCGGGTACGGTTTCCAAAAACACCCATACCGGTATTCTGACTATCATGCTGTCAGCATCGGACGATCCCGTATATGAGTTTGCAGGAAGTGAGTAAAAAATCGCAATAAATAAAAATACCGTCAGTACACGCTTCATCAATTTGGTTATCGGCGATTAAACCAAACCTTTAAGGGCTTTATTCCGTATCGTATTCTGACATAAAGCCACGCTACAACCAGTCCTGCAAGATGCACTGCATGGGCTGTGTTGTCGGAAACAAAAAAGGCACTGTACAACTCAATTGCGGCGTAGATTAAAATCAACAGCGGGGCGGGCATTGGGAGTATACCCCAGATGTAAATTTTGGCATCGGGATACAAAACAGCAAAAGCAAAGAGTAAGGCGAAAATAGCTCCTGATGCACCGATTACTATGACCCTTGTTGATGTGTACAAAAACAGGTAATAGTAAAGCCCGCAGGCAATTACTCCACAAAGTGTTCCGCATAACAGATAAAACAACAAAAATTCTTTTGAGCCCATTCGCTTTTCCAACGGTATACCGAAGAAAAATAACGCAAGCATGTTAAAGAAAAGATGCCATATACCGCCATGCAAAAACTGATAGGTGAACACTTGCCACAACCATTTAAGTTTTATCGTATACTCAGGCAGAAGAGCCAAATAAAGCTCGACATAATAGTTTCCGAATCTTTTAAAAATCGAAATAATAACGAAGACAATTATATTCACGGCAATTAAACCGATTGCGTAATTTTTGTAAGAGTAGTTAAAGGGTTTACGAATAAAGCTCATCAGTTTTTTTACTTCCCTTTTTTCTCGGCTTTAAGATTTTTTTCGGATATAGTGTACCTGTTCTTACCGGAGTGTTTGGAATCATAAAGAGCCATATCGGAGCGTTCAACCAGCATTTTCATGGACTCACGACTGTGTATGTACTGTGCAATACCGATTGAAATGGTAACCTTTATTGGTTTATCATCGTATATGATTTCCATATTTTCAACACGCTTTCTGATACGCTCGGCGATTGTTACGGCTATTTCAGAGTCGGCTTCAGACAGCAAGGCAATGAATTCTTCGCCACCATATCTTGCCGCAAGATCTGTCTGGCGAATTGAATCACGAATGATTTTAGCCACCTGCTGTAAAAGCAAATCACCGCAGGCATGTCCATAAGTGTCATTGATTTTCTTAAAATCATCGATGTCGAACATAAGCACGGATAAATCCGTAAATTCATCAATAGATTCAATTTTTTCGACAAGAACCGAATAAAAGTAATGTTTTAATTTCAACCTTGTCATCATATCCGTGGTTGTCATTTCCAACAACTGTGAGTTGTTTATGGCAATAGCGGCAAGTGATGCAATGTTAATTATGATTTGCCGGTCGTACTCACTGTACGGAACGGCGAATTCAATTTGCTCTCCTAAAAGTAATATACCCACAACATGGCTTTTAGCCTTTAAAGGGACAACAAGCGAAGGGCCTAAGTCGAGCAACATACTCAATACTCTGTCGTCTTGCTTGGCAAGTCCTGTTTTTAACTCATCGAGTGTAACACATTTATTCTGTTTACTTAAAAACTCAACCAGCTCGTGATTATCGGGGATTGAATATTGCTTTTCGCGATTTATTTCAAAACCGTAAAAATCGCTGTGCAATAGATAAATATCATCATCAAAAGACTTTTTTGTAAAAATAGCTACACCGAAGGTTTTCATCTGAGCCATTACAACGTATAAAATTGATTCAATCAAACGATTAAATTCCAGCAATGAGTTAAGGCTCTTGGAAATCTCCAACAGCTGTTGCAGGTCAAAGATTTCTTTTTCTTGTTGTGTTACCTTAGTACGCAATTCACTCAAGTGTTTTGCTAAATTAAGCTTCTTCCGTTTTCTTTTGTTCAATTTTTTTATCCCCATACAATCACCTTTAACCGCCTTCTTGGTTATCTCTTATATTAATTATAGCATAATTTTTCATAATTTCAAGGAATTTTTTCAAAACTACGACAGACTTATCAAATTCATTAAATAAATTTTTAGTTTTTTGTGAAGTTGTGAAAAACCTCATATTTCCAACCAACTCAGGGGTGGGTTGTTTTGAATCAGATATAATCATATTACAATTGTTATACAGATTTGTATACTGAGCAAATGCCTGTTGAACAATTGTTTTCGCTTCATAGTTTAAGAAAACCACTATTTTTTCAAGATGTTGCTCAAAATTTGCACCGTTTTCAATTTCTTTTAAGTACCCTTGAATAGTTTCCAGACTGTATTTGGAAGAAGCCAAAAACAAATTGTCAAATTCTTCAAATTTATGCGATAATCCTTCGCAATAATAATAGGCTGAACTCAAATTTTGTTGTTTCTTTTTATCCTGAAAAAGTCCTTCCACGAGTAAATTCTTTAAAAAACCCTTCATGCTTTGCTCAAAAAACCTTTTAGTAAATGTTCGAAGCAATTCCATTGGTCTGACCCAATCAAACGAAAGCATTGTTAAATTATACAATTTTTTGTTTATTTCATCGTTATAACCCGAAAAAGAAAACAATTTACCGGTACCAAAAGTTTCAGTAATCATATTGCTGATTTGTGCTTCCTGATGAAATGCAAAAAGGCGTTTTGAGCCTGCTTCAAATCGAATTTCCAGCCTCTCTAAATAATCTTTAACCGGTGAAAAATCAACTTCAGGGGTAGCATCTCTAAATTCAGGCTCCCCTTTGGCTATTCTAATCATGTACAAAATTGTATTTTTACCCAATCGCTTATTTATTATATCTGAGGCATCGCTAAGCTGTTTGGAAATAAACAAAAACTTATCCTCTGAATTACCTACAACCTGTTTATAAATCATCTGAATTGCATTCAACAATTCCGTATCTATTTCCAAATTTTGAAACAAAAAATTCAGGTCTAAAAGACTTGGTAAGATATCATCCACGAACACAGAGGTAAAACTTTCGGTATCTACAGTTTTTAAACGCTCAGCCCCACCTGTCAAAGACTTATTAAAATGCAAAAAAAAGGAATAATAATCAAAACAACATAAATCGTAAAATGCAAACACCTTTTTAATTACAGCCTCCGCATTATCAATGGCAGGTGTACGAAATTCCCTGACAAAAGCATTAAAAAGGCTCGTTTGGTCTTGTATCCTTTTTTTCACAACTGCTAAGTCGGAATTTATCGCACTCCTTAAATCCGTCTCCCGTTGCAAAAAATCAAAACTGCTTTTTTCCTTTGCCTGCTCGGGAGAAATTGCTTTTTCAATCAATAAATCCTGAAAACCGGAAGAAACCCTCGCATCTTTGGAAGCAATAGTTTGATCTAATGTAGTCTTTACGGTGAGTAAAACAACATACAGCTCATATAATACTCTTGCAAATTCAGGCGTTACGGCACCGTCTTTAGTCATAACGGGAAAAGAGAGCTCATTTAATTTTGCATAAAGCTCCTTTAATTTTACCCGCCTTTGGTTTTCAGGTGAAGAAGGAAAAAAAATAGAAGTGAAAAATATTCGTATCGCATCAAATAGCGTTATCAACAAATCCATATCCGAAACAGTTTACTCTGTTATTGCTAAAAATTCAAGTGCTATAATATGGAAATTATCGAAAAATCCAAAACATTTGTCAATTTCAATACGAAAATATAACTATTGTATGCCGGTCAAGTTTCGTTAAACAATTTTTGCTTTTTTCCTCATGTTAGAACAAATTTATTGAATTTTCATTTGACTAAATTTAAAATTTTCAGTAATATAAAGACATGAAATTGATGAATAAACTTACTTTTTTTATTTTAATTTTTTCTCTGTTAATTTTTGCTTCTTGCGAAACAGTACAGGAAAAGGACGAGGAAGTTGCCGATAAAACTACGGCAACCGAGGAACAGGATAACGGAAAAACAACAAAAAATCCTGATAAAACTACGAAGCCCAAAGAAGAAATTGTGGCAACCTTTGGAAATGTTACTATTACAAAGCAGGATTATATAGACACAAAGTCAGAAATATCCGAAGTAGTTGACAATCTTAACGAAATAACCAAAAACAACGATTATGATCGCTGGCTGCAATATCTTTCCGATGATTACATTGAATATTATTCAAATAAATCCGTGTTGGCAAAGGTATCAAAATCACTGCCGGTAAAAAACATACATCTGAACAGCTTACAAGACTATTTCAAATTTGTGTTTGTACCGTCCAGAAAAAACATCCGTGTCGACGATATAAAATTCCTTTCGCCTTCTGCCGTTAACGTGATTATGAGGAACAAAAAAGGCTCATTGTTGGTCTATATTTTGGAAAAACAAGCGGGTAGATGGAAATTGGTTCCAAAAAAATAAAGGTTTTACACTGTTTTCAACCGAAAGCACTTGACTTTATGTGAAAAATGCTTGAAAATATAATTAAATACCGGACCACAGGAGGTCATTGATGAAAAAAATTGTTTGTATTCTTTTTGGACTTTTTGTTTTGTCGGGTGCTGTAACGGCACAAGATGATTCGGAAGACATGATGACTGTTGAAGAAGCCTACCTCAACACGGTTGAAGGTGTGGTTATCAACGAAATGCTTAAAACCGATGGCCGAGACTCAAAGTTTGTTGCATTACAGTACATAGAAGAAGCCATTGAAAACGGAAGAGACTCAGAGGATATACAGAAGGCTTTGGGCAAACTGGCAACTATCGGCTTATCGACTACCGTACTTGAAAACGGAAGAGTAGCCAATAATTATCCTGATGTACGAATAAAAGCCTGTGAGCTTTTGGGTAAATCCAAAAACAAAGAAGCAAAATACGCATTAAAGCAAGTTATGTTTATGGACAACGAGCCTTCGGTAATTACTTCTGCAGTTAAAGCCTTGGGCGAAATAGGTTTTGATGAAAACGATGAAGAAATACTGGAAACAATCAACTGGGTAAACCAAAAGTTTGATATTTGTAATCCAACAAGCTCCTTGGCATTGGCACTTTTGAACACTTACGAAAAAATTGCTCCAAATGTAAAAAACCGCAAAAGTCTAATCGAAGGCGTTATGCGAATTGCAAGCAATTACAGTTATGTAACACCTGTTCGAAATCGAGCCAAAGAAGTTCTTAGCAGCATAGCCGGACTTGGCGGCTCATCAAAAAAAAGCAAAAAAGGAAAATAAAATCCAACCTGCAAAGTCGGAAAAAAAATCGGCTTTGCAGATTTTAACTTATGCTTTTGCTCGCCTCTAAATCAACGGAACGAAAAAAATTACTTGAAAGCCTACGAGTGATCTGTGAATCCGCAGAATCCGGCTTGGACGAAGAAGCGCTTAAACAAAAACTCGCAGTCAAAAACCTAACCCCCATTGAGCTTGCAGTTGAACTGGCTCTTGCAAAACTAAAAGCGACCATAGACAACTATGACACGCAAAAATATGCGATGGTGCTGACTGCCGACACAATGATTTACATTGACAAGAACACAATTTTCGGAAAACCAAAGACAGCCCAAGAAGCAAAATCCATGCTCAGCAAATATTCAAACAACACCCACAATGTCGTTACCGCACTCGCCGCATACAACCCCAAAACCAAAGCGACCAAAACGACAACCTCCGTTTCAAAAGTAACCTTCAAACAACTTGCCCCTAACGACATATCCTGCCTACTCGCCTCGCAAGAATGGAAAACCGCCGCCGGCGCATACCGAATTCAAGGACTCGCCGCCAAATTCATCGACAAAACCGAAGGCTCATACACAGGCGTAATCGGACTGCCCGCAGACGAATTTCTAAAATTAGCAAAAGACCTGAAAACAGAGCACTCAGAAATTTTTTATTAATTTTTAAAATATTTTTTTAAAAAGCAACCCGCGCTCGCCTTAAATCTTTTGTTTTTTACTGCATAACATAATCAGTGTCTCAAGGTTGAGCCACTTTTAACTGAAAATAACATAATCAAACAAAAGGATAACGGCGAGCTTAAAATCAGGTATAAGCGTCCTGTTTAGCATGTTGGGTGTTCTTGGATATTTCACGCAAGCGGCTCCCGAGCCTGCCGAGGGGGTAGCGGAAAAACAATTGCCTTGCTTTTAAAAAAAAGAAGTCGAGGCTGAAGGTTATGAAGACTCGACTTAATGTAATACTTAAAAAAGGCAATTTTTTGAAGCGAGGGGGAGACTTCCCCCTCCCTAAAAAATAATTAAATATAAGCATTCAGTTTTTTAGTATTGATTTTTTATGGAAAAAGTTGTATAGTTTTAAAAATTAACAAGACCTTGCGAAGGAGTTTTTATGAAAAAATTACTTTCAGTTTTTTTACTCGGCGTTTTTTTTGCGACTTCGGCATTTGCAATTGATTTAAGTGCCGGCGGAAGTTTGGGATATACACAAAATTGGCATTATGTTACAAAACAAATATCATCAAATAAACGAAAAACAACCACCTCACTCGGATACATAAATGTAGATGCGTTTTTTGATGCTCAATATATTAGACTGACTTTCGGGCCGAGTTTTTCTGCCGGATATAAAAAAACAAAATCAAAGCCGGCAAATGCCACAGACGGTTTTGACGAAACAACTCCGAATTACACTAATTTAAATTTCGGCATTTTGGGAAAGTATCCGTTTCAAGTGGGGTTTGCAAAAATTTTCCCGCTGGCAGGACTTGAAATGTCGTTCAATATTTCTGCAAAATACAATGATATGGAATTAAGAAAAACTGCAGGCTATACAAAACAAGTCAAAAATGACCTTAACCACTATTACTTTGTTGCAGGTGTTGGAGCAGACCTTAGTATTGTAGGTAACTTTTTTATAACCCCAACAGCAATTTTTGGAGTGGATTTAAGAAAACCGAGCAATTATAAAACTACAAAAAAAGGAATAACAAAACAATCCGGTAAGTACTCTAACAATACATTTCTTGCAAAAATTACTTTAGGCTTCGGATATAAATTCTAAAACTGAAAAACTGCTTTTTTTAACTAAAGAGCAGTTTTTTTTATTTTTACTCTTGTTTATTTAACTGTAATCTCTTATAATATTAATATGAAAAACTTAACTACACCTAAACGCTCTGAAGTAGCAGAGAAAGACAAATGGGATTTGAGTTCGCTTTACAAAACAGAAGCGGACTGGAATGCGGATTTAGAAAAACTTCCGGGACTAACAGATAAGGTTGCAAAATATCAATCCGTAATAGAAGACGGAGAGAACTTAACAGCTGAAGCTTTTTTGGAGTTTCTAAAAGCGTATTCAGAACTTGACCGTCTTGCCGCAAAAATCGGACATTATGCTTGGCTTATGAAATCAACAGATTCAGGTGATTCTGAAAATGTTGAAAGAATGGGCAAGTTTATGATTAAAGCAGTCGACACGTCTTCAAAGATAAGTTGGTTTGAGCCTGCCATTATGGCTCTTCCTGAAGACAAACTCCGATCATGGATAGATCCTGCAGGCTCTACCGGCAAAGACTTTGCCGATTACCGTGTTGCAATCGAAAAAATGTTGTATATGAAGTCGCACATTCTTTCAGAAAAAGAAGAAAAGATTTTGTCATTATTGGGCGAATCGATGGGGACGGCAAATGAAGGCTTTTCGGTTTTAACCAATGTAGATTTTGACTTCGGAAAAATAACCACGCCGGAAGGGGAAAAAGAGTTGACACAGTCTTCGTATTCACAATTCTTGCAGAGTACTGACAGAAAACTTAGAGAAAAAGCCTTTAGACAGTTTTACTCTGTTTTCGACAATCATAAGAATACAATCGCAACACTTTATGCAGGAAGCGTAAAGCAAGATGTTGCCATGGCTCGAATCAGAGGGTTTAACTCTGCGAGAGAAGCCGCTCTTTACGGAGATAAGGTGCCGGTTAAAGTTTACGATAACTTAATTGACACTCTGCATAAAAATTTTGCACCACTGCATAAGTTTTACTCAATCGTAAAAAAAGTACTCAAAGTAGATGACCTGCGTCATTATGATGTTTATGTTCCGCTTGTAAGTGCCGTAAAAAAGATAACGCCATATAATGAAGCCGCCGAAATAATTAAAGAAGCTCTGCAACCGCTCGGCACAGAATATGTTGACACATTATATGACGGACTTTTAAACGGCTGGGTTGACAGATACGAAAATAAAGGCAAGCGCTCAGGTGCTTTTTCTGCCGGTGGATTTGACGGTGTACCTTTTATGTTCCTAAATTACAAACCCGATGTAATTAGAGACCTGTTTACAATGGTTCATGAAGGCGGGCATTCAATGCACTCATGGTACTCTGTCAGAAATAATCCGTACATGTCGCATAGCTATACTATTTTTGAAGCAGAGGTTGCATCGACTTTTAACGAAGAGCTTTTATTCAGGCACTTAATTAAAAATACAGATGACCCAAAAATGCGGGCATATCTTTTAAGTATTCACGCCGGTGATATTCTTGCAACATTGTATCGACAAACAATGTTTGCCGAATTTGAAAAAATAACACATGCGGCTCTGGAATCAGGTACACCGCTTACGGTTGATTTCCTTCGAAGTGAATACAGAAAACTGCTTGAAGCATATTTTGGTCCTGAAATGAAATTTGAAGATGTAAGCGACTTAGAAGGCTTGAGAATTCCGCATTTTTACAGAGCTTTTTATGTTTACAAATACTCAACGGGAATTTCAGCATCACTCACGCTTGCCGACAGGGTGCTTTCAGGTGGAGCGTCAGAAAAAGAAGATTATTTTAACTTCTTAAAGTCAGGCGGCTCACGATATCCGATTGAAGCATTAAAAGTAGCAGGCGTAGATATGGCAAGCCCCGAACCAATTCAAGCGGCGTGTAACTACTTCGCTAAACTAGTTGATGATTTAGAAAAGGCGTTATCACAAATAAAATAAAAAAAACGTTTTTAAAAACTAAGCTGTCTTTATTTTAAGACAGCTTTTATATTTTTCAATATAAGAGCATGCAAAACCATGTCTGATGATTTAAAGCAAGCCCAAAAACTGATTGACTCAAAACTGTTTGCGGATTTTTTAAAACCCGACATAGACAGATGTGAATTTATATGCTCATTTTTAAAAGCCGCTGGCGTTCCTTTCAAAATTGTAAACTTACAAACAAAAAAACACATTATCGTAAAATACGATGATAACTGCTATACGGAAGAATTTAAAAAAAAGACCTTAGTTGCACATTATGACCGAGCCGAAAATACCGAAGGAGCAAACGACAACTCCGCCGCCTGCTTGCAACTAATGCTTTTTTCGGTAAAACTCGCAAAAGAAAAAAAAACACACAACATAAAAATTATATTCACTGACGGCGAAGAAGCCGGAGCAGACGGAATAACCAATCAAGGCTCATTCTTACTTGGAACAGCTTTAAGAAAGTTAAATTTTCATAAGGCAGAAGACATATTTGTGTTTGACTTATGCGGTAAAGGCGACTGTCTTATTATTTCTCAATCCGGTATTTTCTGTCGTGATACCCAAAAAACAGATAAACTGGTTGAGTTGCACAAAACCTGTTGCAGATTCGCCGAGCTTGCAAAGTTAGATTACCTTTCAATTCCGACACCGTATAGCGACAATGCAGGTTTTATTGCAACCGGAACTAACGCACAGGTGATTACTATTCTTCCCAAAAATGAAGCTATCCCCCTCACCCAATATCTACACGGACTTCCCAACACTAAAATGCCAAAGAAGTCAGTATTGCTGTTTGAAAATCAAACCGACTCTGAATTCGCACATATACTTGTAACCAATACTCGCCCAACACCCGGCTCGAAGTTCAGTAAAATAATCCCTTCAACATGGCAAACAATTCACAGTAAAACCGACTGTAAGTCAAAGCTCACAGCAGAGGCCTTTGTGATAATTCAAAAATTCTTAAACATAATTCTTTCGCAGAATTATAAATGAGCCACTTAAAAAAGCAACCGGTTTTTGCAAGTGCCTCAAAACAAAAAAAAGCAGACAGTGAAACACCGTCTGCTTACTTTATTTTATAGTCAACTGAGTTTTATTTTATAACCTTAAAGAAAGAATCCTTAAAGCCAAATTTGTAAAAGCGAGCCATTACCGCACCCATTTCATCTTTTACAAGAGGGCCTACAAAAACCTTATATCGTTTTTTACGCCCCGCCCCTGCTTTTTCAACTACAATCGGATAGAAATTAGAATGTTTACTTAAAACACCCTTTACATTCAGCTCATTTTTATAGCTTGCAATTTGCAAGTAGTACTCACCTCTTTGAAGTTTACCTACATACATTTCGGCATCATCCGAAAGCTCATACTCCTCTACCTCCACAGGCATTTTAGAAGTAATTACTTGCGCAGGTTCAGGCTCATATACATCTTCAACCGTAGGTTCAAAAGCTTCTTCCACTTCGTAAACAGGCATATCTGTACTTGAAGTTTCAGGCTCAGGTTGCACAGGCGTTCCAACTTCACCTACAGACATCTGAGCTTCATCGTTATCCACAACAGGCTCAACAGGTGAACTGACTTCATTAACAGCTTTTTCAACATCATTACCGCCTGAAACAGGCTTAACAGGTGAGCTTACTTCATTAACAGCTTTTTCAACATCATCACCGCCGGAAACAGGCTTAACAGGTGTGCTTACTTCAGCCACAGGCTTGTATTCTTCGGGTATGTTTTCTGTATCGTTTAAATCCGTACCGTTCTTTTTATCAAGTGTTTTTGGCTTTGTTTGAGGCTCAATATGAATACCAAAACCTTTGGGTGGTCTAAGCTCTGCTTCTTCCAAATAAGCGTCTTTTTCATAAACAGGTTGAACTACAGGCTCCGGCTCGACTATAGGTTCAGGTTCAATTACAGGCTCCGGCTCGACTATAGGCTCATATTTTTTAGGCGTTTTATAATCTTTTGAAGAAGCCTCATCAAAAAATACAGTTGCTTTTATACCGTCATCTACTTCTTGAAGCGAGTTATCCAAAATAGCATCACCTACATCGGCAATAGCTTTTTTCGGATTATAATCAATATCATCTGTTTCAATAGAGCCGTCAGCCAGCATACTATCTGATTCAATGCGTTTAGGCATAGTTATACGAACACGCACTATTTTTCCACGAGGAATACCAAGTTTTTCTCCGAGAGTCGGCGAAAGACTGACCAAAAGCCCTGCAATACCGGAATCCCCAATTACAACCGCACGAGCACTTGTTCCATTCTCCAAGTTGACAATTTTAATAATGGTATTTCTGGGAAACATATCACTTTTTACAGTCATACCGGCTTTAGAAAATCCAATATGATTTCCAACACCGGCATTGCCTTCCCATATTGCCCAAGAAAAAGTAAAAGTAAAAATTGCAAAAAGTAAAGTTAATAGTACTTTTTTTTTCATATACAAAGCCCCCCTTAGTGAATTTTCTTTGAAACTTTTCCGGATATATTTTTTGCAATCTTTTTCAACTGCTTATATACATCTTTTTCAGACTTCGCTGTTTTCACTTTTATATTCTTATCGTAAATAGTTTTTTCGGTTTGATAATCCAACAATATCCAAGAAACCGATTTTAAATCAGGTAATTCTGCTTTATCCTTTGAGCTGTAAACAGGCTCTTTTGCATACGAAAAATAAATCAATAAAACATATTCTGTAGGACTTTCCAAAGTTTTTTTTACGATGTTTATATCGTTATAATTCGCCTCAGCAATGCTTAATAAAGGCACATTACTCGCAATAAGCCCAGATTCAAAAAAACAATCAAACAATAATTCTTCAAACTTCACTGTTGTTTCATTTGAATTTTCGTAAGCATCAGGATTTTGCATACACGAAAAAACTATGTTTTCCGAAAAAACAGGTAAAGTCAAAAAAACAGCAAATAATATCAAAAGTACTTTATTCCAAAATTTCATAAAAGTCCTCCATAAGGATTATCGGCATTCAAAATAAATTATTAACAAAAAAAAGCCATTTGTGGGCGAAAACACACTCACAAACGGCTCATAGATTTCAGTTAATTTTAAATTAACCCATGATTTTTTTTAACCTGAAATACACAATGCCTATTCGGCTTCAAATCCCTCAGGAATATCAATGTTTGTATACACACTTTGAACATCGTCATCATCTTCAAGTCTGTCTATCATCTTCAAAACTTTACGAGTTTCTTCATCCCCTAAACTCATATAAGTATCGGGAACCATAGAAATTTCTGCAGAAACAGACTCAAAACCTTTACCCTGCAATGCCTCCAATACATTCTCAAAATCCGCCGAATCAGTCGTAACCGTAATAACACCGTCATCTGTTTCAATATCCTCGGCACCGGCTTCAAGCGCACACTCCATAAGCGTATCTTCGGAAACGGTGGTTTGATCGTATTCAATAACACCCTTGCGGTTAAACATATAAGCCACAGAGCCTGTTGAGCCCAAATTACCGCCACTTTTTGTAAAGTGATTTCTAACAGCGGCAGCCGAGCGATTCTTATTATCTGTCAAAACTTGAACCAACACCGCAACACCACCTGGCCCGTACCCTTCATAAAGCAACTCTTCATAGTTTGTTGCACCAAGCTCTCCTGTACCCTTTTTGATACCTCTTTCGATATTATCTTTCGGCATATTTGCCGCACGCGCTTTTAAAATAGCCGTTCTCAATCTGGGATTTGAATCGGGATCGCCCCCGCCCATTTTTGCGGCAATCGAAATTTCTTTTATCAATTTAGTGAATATTTTTCCACGCTTTGCATCTGCAGCACCTTTTGCATGCTTAATTGTAGCCCATTTACTATGTCCAGACATTCTAACTCCTCAATAACACCCGCATTCTAACATAACAAAAGCAAAAATGTCAAGTAGCAAAAATAAATCTACCCGGAAAATAATTGGTTCAAAAAATTGCAAAATATGCTATGTTTTAAAAGAATCTTGGTTTACACAGACATAAAAATAATATCAAAACACAGGCGAAGATTCATATCCGGCATTTTTTAACGCTTCAGACATTGTTCCCGAGCTGTTTTGCTTAACTAATACAACATAATATGTTTCTGTCTTTCTCTGCTCCGATTTAATAAAAGCATCAAAGCCTTTCTTTTTTAACTCGCTACATTGATTATC
This sequence comes from Treponema sp., assembly GCA_002749205.1. Taxonomy (GTDB): domain Bacteria; phylum Spirochaetota; class Spirochaetia; order Treponematales; family Treponemataceae; genus Treponema_B. The sequence continues at coordinate 19,690 of PDOP01000036.1, forward strand.
TGCATAAGTTTTATTTTTATAAAAACCAATTTGAAAAAACTTTGGCTTTTGAATTTTTGTATAGGAAGTTTTTACTTCCTTGTAACTGTTTTCTTTTTGCGAATTTGAAATCTGATTATCCGAGCGTGGCATTAAATACCAAAAAGCCGAAGGAGTAAGAGTTGCTTTACCTGAAACAACTGAAGATTCAAGTGAATTGGGGTATCGTTTAAGTAAAGTATTTTTAGCAGTTTCATCTTCATCAATCCACCATAAAACAAAAAGCAACATCGGATGATAATACTCATAATCTGAAGAGACAACCAAACTACGCACATTCTTTAATGTTGTCTCTGTCGAGTAAACTGAGCCAGCCAAACATTCATAAACATTCGCTTTAATTTTTACCCGCTTTGTTGCAGAATTTGCTTTTATGTATTTAATTAACTCAAAAGCAGTTTCAACATTGCCCGACAACATATAAGCCCTTGCCGCATCCAACTTCAACATCTGAGACTCTTCTGCGGAAGAAAGCAATGAAGCCGAAGAAAAATGATTAGCCGCATCATGAAAAAAACCGGCACTCTCTTCATAAGAGGCAAGAAATGCAAAAGCTACCTTTCTATCGGATACATTCTGAAGATACGGGATCCTGCGCTTCAAAAAATCGCATATATTTTCAGAGCTTTGCAGCTTAAAAGACTCGGCAATTAAATTCTTAACTTCCGCCGAATACTTTCCGTCAAAACTTTGAGAAAAAATCGAAAGTTGAAAAAAAATAAATAATACAAATAATAATTTACGCTTCATTATCCTTTTTTTCGTTAGTCTCTTTTTTTCCTATTAACTTTTGAAACCATGATTTTTTTTCACCCTTTAACTCAACAGTCTCAAAGCCCAAAGAAGCGTTATCTTCACCCTTCTTTTCGTAATTTACGGAATTTTCATTGTTATCTTTATTCTTGTCTTTTTTGCCTTTTTTAACCGTCTTATTTGAAGACTTGAAAAAAAACGGAAGTGTTAAAACACACCCGATTAAAAACGAAAATATAGACAACAAAAACACAGGAACCTGCTCAAACAGATGAAACCCGAGAGAAACATCAACATTGTTCTTTAAATTAAAACTTGAAAACAAAGCAAATACCAAAAGTATAAAAACAAAATAAATTGCCTTAAAAGACATACCAACACCTCCATATCATACAGTAATATTTTAGCTGAGCTTCTTTGCTCTAAAAGTTTTTCCCCTAAGCGAATCTAAACGAACACCGACAAAATTACCGATAACCGCATCTGAAGTCATTCCTTCTATAACAACCATCTCACCGCATTCGGTATGTCCGAAAAGCTCATCAGGATTATTTCTTGAATGAGACTCCACCAAAACAATAGTCTCACTCCCTATTTTTTCAAGCATTTTCCTCTCCGTAATTTTCATCTGCAAATCTATAACCCGTTGCAACCGCTCTATCTTGGTTTTATCGGGTATCCTGTTCGGAAAATCAAATGCCTTCGTTTTCTCCCTCGGGTTATAATGATACATAAAAGCCGAATTAAATTCAACCCCCCGCATTACTTCTAAAGTTGCTTCAAGGTCTTCATCGGTTTCATCAGGAAAACCGATTAAAATATCAGTTGAAAGAGCAAGACCTTCAACCCTCTGTTTGAGCTTTTCTATAAGACTCAAATAATGCTCAATAGTGTACCGCCTGTTCATTCGCTTCAACACAGGATTAGAGCCGTGCTGCATCGGAAGATGAACCAAATTGCAAACCCGCTCCTCCTCGGCAATAACCGTTATCAAATCATCGGACATATCTTTCGGGTGGCTTGACATAAAACGAATCCACCTGATAGAATCAGATTCCTCGCATTTACGCGCAATTAAACGAAGCAAAGCAGGAAAATCAATTTTCTTGCCGTCATTATCCACCCCGCGATATGAATTAACATTTTGTCCGAGCAAGGTAATCTCCTTAACTCCTTTATCCGACAGCAATTCTATTTCATGCAAAATGCTTTCAACAGACCTTGAAACCTCCCTGCCCCTCACATAAGGGACAATGCAAAAACTGCAAAAATTATTACACCCGTTCATAATCGGCACATAACTTTGGAACCCGCCTGTATCTGTGTTGTATGAAGTTTTTGAAAAAACATAAGTTGAAACAGGATTTTCGCTCAAGGCTATATTACTGTATTCATTTTCAAACTCGCAAAGATTATCACAACCAACCTTCTTTTCAATCCGGGCAAAAATCTCATCAAACCGTCTGCGCTCGGAAACCCCGACAACATAATCGACAAGCGGAAATTTTTTTTGTAAATCCTCGCCCAGTCGCTCCGCCATACACCCGATTACCATAATAAAAAAATCTCGCCCGGACTTTTTTTTCATTGCCGAAAAATGAGCCAACCTGCCAAAAACACGCGTCTCCGCAGTTATCCTTACAGAGCAAGTATTCACAATAAGCAAATCACACGCATCGGCAGACTCCGCAGACTTCCAACCACGCATCGCAAGAGACTCGGCAATTCCGGCAGACTCCGCCTGATTCATCTGACAGCCGTAAGTTTCAAAAAAATATGTCATAACGGCATAATCGCATAATTTCAAAAAATAGTAAATACAAAAAATAATAATCAAAAAAAATTGGGCGCTCCCCCTCGAAGAAACTTCGAGGGGTCGGCGAGCTGCGGACTTCGGCTATCGCCTCCGACTAAAACTTGCGGCTTATAATTAACGCCTTAGTTTTATTTTGCAAACGGTTTTCTTAAAAAACCGTTTGCAATCCTCCGCATGCCTAGCGCGGGCTCATTTATCAAACTTGAATGTTTACGGGCAATTGAGCAGAATACCGGCAAGATATGCCGACTCCGTTTGCTGTTGTGGCGAGCGATGTCTATCCTTTCCGTTGATTAAACTTATAAAAAAAAGCGGCTCGACAGAGACGCTGATTAAACAAACCGGAAAAAACGGAAAGATTATGCGAGCGAGCGGGTTAGAAGAGCGTAACAATTGCTTTTTAAAAAGCAATTGTTCAAAAGCGATAAATTACCTTAAAAGAAAAAAAAGAGGTGCTGGACTTTTTGCTTGTTTTTTGATAATATCTATTGTAATTTCAATATTTTAAGGAGTTGTGTTATGAAAATCCTCATCATAAATTGCGGAAGCTCTTCGCTGAAGTATCAATTGATGGATATGATGACCGAAGAAGTTTTGGTTAAAGGGCTTGCCGAAAGGATAGGTATTGAAGGCTCAAGAATTAAACATCAAAAGACGGGTATTGACCCTGTTATAATCGAAGAGCCTATGGCAAATCACACAGAAGCTGTAAAGTTAGTTCTCGATGCAATTGTCGATTCAAATCACGGTGCAATAAGTTCAATGAGCGAAATTACGGCTGTCGGACACAGGGTTGTTCACGGTGGCGAAGCATTCAGCTCGTCTGTTTTGATTGACGAAAAAGTTCTTGATGCAATTAAAGAATGCAGTGAGCTTGCCCCTCTGCATAATCCCGCCAACTTAATGGGAATTGATGCCTGCAAAAAACTGATGCCGGACACTCCAATGACGGCGGTTTTCGATACGGCTTTCCATCAAACAATGCCTGCAAAAAGTTACATATACGCATTGCCTTACGAATACTACGAAAAGTACAAGGTACGCCGTTACGGGTTCCACGGTACTTCACATAAATATGTGTCCGAAAGAGCTTCGGAAATAATCGGCAAAAAAGATGCGAAGATCATTACCTGCCATTTAGGCAACGGTGCAAGTGTGGCGGCTGTTGACGGCGGTAAATGTATGGATACTTCGATGGGTTTAACACCGCTTGAAGGTCTGGTAATGGGAACACGCTCTGGTGATTTGGATCCTGCAATCTTGCCGTTCATCATGAATAAGGAAAATCTTTCAGCCGATGAGATGAGTAATATTTTAAATAAAAAATCAGGTGTTTTGGCTGTTTCAGGTGTAAGCAGTGATTTTCGAGACTTAGAAGAAGCCGCCGAAAAAAACAACGAAAGAGCAAAACTTGCTCTTGACTTATTTGCAAGCAGAGTCAGAAAATATATCGGCGCTTATGCAACTACTCTGGGCGGGGTTGATGCAATTGTATTTACCGCAGGTATCGGCGAAAACGCACCTGAACTTCGAGAAGAAATCTGTAAAGGGCTTGAGTTCATGGGTGTAGAAATTGATCCCGCCGAAAATAAAATTCGAGGCAAAGAAAAAGTTGTAAGCAAGGCATCGAGCAAGGTTCAAATTTTGGTTATCCCCACAAATGAAGAGCTGATGATTGCAAAAGACACAAGGTCTCTTATCAAATAAATTCAAAACTTCCCCGATGTAAAAGGGGATGTTTTGAAAAATAAAAAATAGAGCAGTTTGTGAAGGTACATAATTTTTTTTTCATATTTGGTATTCTCTTAATAGCATGTAGTTGCTCTTTTGAGAGTACCGATGCTTTTTTGGATTATAATCCCCCAAAACTGATTTTTACGAATATGACCATTACACAATTCAAAAACTTAAAAAAATCAACCGTTTTTGAAGTAGACTATTTAGAAAATTATGTTGATGACAGAGTTTCGGCAGGAAGAGGTTTATATTTCATTAACTACAATTTGAATGAAAAGCCAAACGACAATAACGAATACCCCGTAAAAATCAAAGGACGCATAGGCTCAATCCTTTTCGATGAGAAGAACAACGAATTTTTTTTAGGCGATTCTGTTTTTTTGAAAATTGCAAAAGAGGATTTAACCATTTCAGCGCCAATGTTGTTTTTTAATCGGAATAAACATGTAGTAAGCGCTCCGGCAGAATCAACGGTGGAAATCAAGAAAGGGTACGATTTAATAATTTCAGGAAAAGGATTTGTTGCCAATACCCTGTCCAAAAATTTTGTTTTTAAATCGGCCAAAGGCATAGTTTCAAAAACACCTGAAAATACGGAAACGGAAAATTCAAAAGCAAGGAATGAGTAAATGAAATATAAAAAAAAACTGTTTACTATTATCTTAATCGGTATGTTCATGGCAACCGCCTTTGCAGAAAAAACAAAAATCGAATTTTCCGCCGACAATATGACCGGCTCCATCATCAACGATAATGCCGATACCACTTTGAGCGGTAATGCCGTTGTAAAAACAGATGACTTAAACATAAAAGGCGAAACAATTAAACTAACCGGTAAAGACTTCAGATACATAACCGCAAGCGGTAAAGTACAGGGGGAAAACCAAAAAGAAGAGTTTTCGTTTCAGGCAGATTTAATTAAATATGACCGTGAGCAAAAAACAGCTGAATTTTTTGGTAATGTTCAGTTTTCGGATAAAAAAAACGAAGCCGTGCTAAATGCGGATTATGCCCATTATGACGAAAACACTGAAACACTGATTTTGCGGTTTAATGTCTCCATCACACAAAAAGAAACAAAATGCAATTCATTTTTTGCAACATATCGCAGAAAAGAATCAACCCTTGATTTAGTCGGAAAGCCTTGTGTTGAAAAAGAAGGCGATGTTTTTAATGCACAAAGAATTATCATCAATCTTGATACCGAAGAAATTAGCCTTGAAGGAAAAGTGAGCGGAAGTGTAATCGAAGATGTAAAAGACGAAAAACAAGACACAGAAACTACAAACGAAACTTCTTCAAACACCGAAAAAAACGAACCTGTAGACAATACCGTAACAAACGAAGGAAATACCGAAAATGACTGACACGCATGAAAACTTAACCAACACAGCTTTTGAAAACATTACGGATAAAAGCCAACAAGAAGCAAAAAACAATCAGAGCGAAGACAACAACACTAACGATACATGCAAAGAAGATATTTCACACTTAAAAATAGTCAGCCTTAATAAATACTTTGGCAAAAAACGAGCCGTATCCGACCTGTCGTTCAAAATGAAACAAGGCGAAGTTGTCGGCTTACTCGGGCCAAACGGAGCCGGAAAAACAACCACCTTTTACATGATTGTCGGTTTCCACAAACCCGACTCAGGTAATGTTTTTTTTAATAACACCAACATCACCTTACTGCCCATGTACAAACGGGCAAGAATTGGTATTTCATATTTACCTCAGGAAGCATCAGTTTTTAGAAAACTTACAGTAGAGCAAAATGTATACGCTATATTGGAAACCCGCAAAGACTTAAACGAAAGCGAAAAAAAACAACGGTTGAACTTTTTGCTCAATGAGTTCGGAATAGAATCAAAGCGAAAACAACCTGCATACACACTTTCAGGCGGAGAGCGCCGCCGCACTGAGATTGCCCGCGCCTTAGCCATAGAGCCAAAATTCCTTTTATTGGACGAGCCTTTTGCCGGAATTGACCCAATTGCCGTCCACGACATTAAATCCATTATATCGATTCTTGCAAAACAAAATATCGGAATTCTTATAACCGACCATAATGTTAGAGACACTCTTGAAATAACGGACAGAGCCTATATAATAAACAACGGCGAAGTTGTAGAAAACGGCCCAAAAGAAAAAATTCTCAACTCCGAAATCGCCCGCCAAGTTTACCTCGGCGAAGAATTCAGAATGTAATCTAAATCACTTTCTATTTTGCTTTTTCATATTTTGCTTTTTTTAAAGCGTCCTCAACAGCATCTAAAAAACCGTTACTCGTATAAGTTGCCCCGGCGACTGTATCAACATCGGTTGACTTTTTTTTAACAACAGCCTTAATAAGATAGTCAAAAACATTACCGCCAATCCCGGGCGTATCGCAATATTCCAGTACACTTATATCAACCATCTTATGCCTCTTGTCAACAACAACTTCCACCTTTATCGGTCCTGAATTTCCCTGTCCCACACCTATATACGAACCCTGCTTTAATTTCTCCGAATCGCCACTACAAGAACCCAAAACTGCAACACAAAAAAACAAAACACAAAATCTTATAATTTTCATATCCTGCAAAGTTTAACACCAATTAAAAAAATAATCAAGAGGAGATTCTCCAAATATTAGCCGTTTGTAAATTGCAAGTAATATTGCAAAAAAAAACTTTTCATGTTATATTGCGATAAGGGTGATAAAATATGTTAGAAGAAAATGCACAAACTATCGTTGAACTACTAAAAGAAAAGCAATTTCCAAAAGCAAAAGAGCTTTTAATTGATATGAACGAAGTTGACATTGCAGAAATATTTGGTCTTGTTCCAAATGCAGACATGCTTTTAATGTTTCGTATTTTACCCAAAACATTGGCAGCAGAAGTTTTTGCATATCTTGAAAAAGATGACCAAGCAACAATTGTATCAGCCTTTACCGATGCCGAGCTTGCGCCTCTTTTAAAACAACTTTTCATAGATGATGTAGCCGACCTCGTTGAAGAAGTCCCCGCAAATGTTGCAAGCAAAATATTAAAAAATGCAGATGAAGCAGAGCGTAGCATGCTTAATCAAATACTAAAATACCCTGAAAATTCAGCAGGAAGCATATTAACAACTGAATATGTTTCATTAAAAAAGCAGATGACAATAGAGCAGGCAATAAAAAGCATTCGCAAAAACGGTCTAAAAAAAGAAACCATCTACACCTGTTACGTAACCGATGAAAACAGAATTCTACAGGGCATTATTTCTCTTAGAAAACTTGTTTTATCCGAGCCGACACTCGTAATAGAAGACATATACGAAGAAGACTGCATCTATGTTTATACCAACGATGACAGGGAAACTGCCGCAAAAAAATTCCGAAAATACGGCTTCATCGCACTGCCTGTTGTCGATAACGAAAAAAGACTGGTGGGAATAATCACGGTTGATGATATTATGCACATCATGGAGCAGGAAGTAACTGAAGACTTTCTTAAAATGGCAGCTATGCAACCCTCCGAAGAAAAATACCTTGACATGAGTGCCTTTAATCTTGCAAAACACAGAATATTCTGGCTCATGCTTTTAATGGTTACACAAATATTCACAGGAGGCATAATCGAAAAGTTTACAACCCTACTCGCTCAGTACACAATACTTACGGCATTTATTCCGATGATAATGGGTACAGGAGGGAACTCAGGAAATCAGTCATCAACGCTAATAATTAGAGGGCTTGCAACCGGTGAGCTTACAACAGCAGACTGGCTAAAAGTTGCATGGAAAGAAATACGCATTGCCTTATATGTTTCACTAATTCTTGGGGGAGCAATGTTCCTAAAAAACTTTTTCCTCAGCCACAAAGACATTATTGTCTCACTGACTGTTTCTCTGACACTTTGCTTTACAATACTGATTGCAAAAACTACAGGGGCTCTTTTGCCAATGCTCGCAAAAAAACTAAAACTCGACCCCGCAACAATGGCAGCCCCCATGATTACAACATTTGTCGATACAATCAGTCTCTTAATTTATTTCAGCTTAGCAGGCTTCCTTCTTTTTAATTAAAACTAAAATCTTACGGACTGAAAAACCCTACATCAGGAGCTTTAATTCTAACTAAAGCAGTAAACGATTTTTTATTTCTGAGAATAAAATCCCGTATATCTGTTTCCTCGGCAGCCTCATACACATCAATATGAAAATTCCCGAGTATGTCGAAATAGGGAAAAAATGCTACAGCATGATAATACTGCCTCAAAGAAGGATTTCCCATTTCTTGATTTACAGCACCAAGGTAAAAATTGCCCGGCTCAGTAATAGCCAAATAATAAAGCAAAGCCTCCAAATATTCGGTTTGATAACCGACGTTCTTAAAATAACCGCCAAATTTTTGCTCTGAAATTCTTCCACCCAACACAGGAAGACTAAAAGCAAAAGGCACAAGTTTTACATCAATCCCTGCCTCTTGCGGATACACGGTTCGCCTCATTGTTAAACTGAGCCTTGCCGCCGCAAGATTTCTAATCCAATCAAGACCAAAAAACAAATCTCGCTGTTCGGCAAAAGGGCTTGAAAAATTAGTTAAAGGAATATCGGTAGGTCGTTTTAACGAAGTAATATAAGTGCCTTGTCCTGCGATCGGTTTTATTATTCCGTCTACTATCCACTTTACAAAACCGGAGCAATTCACACCGCCTTTAATTTTTTGCTCCTTTTCCTGACCTTTTTCCTGATTTTTCGCCGCATACAGTATAGCACTTTTTTCCTGAGGTTTTTCTGTTTCAATATAAACCGGCTTACCAAAAGCACTAAACGCACCGTCATCTATTCTTACAAGCATCTGCATTTTTCTTCTGATTATTGCCGACATTGATTCAACTGCCCTGTATGTTACAGGCGGCTCAAAAATATGCCACGGCAAAGTATCTTTCGTCATCTGCTTTAATTCCGACAAAGTTGTATAATACAAATCATTAAAACTGATGCCAACAGCAACCCCTTTGCGTACATAAGCTGAAAACAAACAGAAATCAGCATAAGACCTAGTTCCAACTTGTATATTTGAAGTAGGATTCAGCTTAATAAACAGCTCCGGTGTTTCTCGCGGAAATATCTTTATGCAAACAGGCTCACCGGTTGTAAAGTCTCGTTGCAATATCCAAATACCCTGCGGGGTTCTCGAATTTGATGTTTTAGTAAAAATTGTGTCTTCGGGAGTTATTTTTACTTCGACTATATTTTGAGATTCAAGTTTATAGCTTTCAACCTTGAACCGCTTTCCCGTAGAGTCGGTATACACTTGTGGCGATAATGTCAATACATCCATAGGTGAAGCCAAAAGCCAAGTAGCCGCAAGTGTCTTTCTTAAACCTGCTGAATCAGGAATTCTATCTATAGGAATAATCGGTACGGTAGGACCATTCGCAAAAACCCGAAACAAAAAGGCTGTCAAAAAAAATAAAGTAAAACACAGTTTTCTTAAAATTCTCATAGAATCGTTATCGGCAAATTTAAATAAAGCCTTTATTTTTTGCAAATCAAGATTTAAATACCTATTTATATTTGGGCGAATTTTTGCATTGCGTTTTGAAATAACGACAATCAAGTGTATCGATATTTTACGCAATGCAAAAACCGTGCTATCCGCTTTTAATTTTAATGCCTCTTCTTTTATCATCCGTAGTGTTTTCCGTTAGACTTCAACCACTACTACTTTTTTTTAAAATCGGCATTAAAATTCCGCTACTATCACTTTCGCGCCTTAACCCTTGCAAGTTTTATCACATCTAATGCAATGCAGATAACCGGAGAGTTTACACCATGTTATACGAAGTTACTGCAACCTTATTTATTTCTTTAGCTAATCTATATGCACTTATACCTAATGGTTCTAAAAACTCTTCTTTCAATATTTCTCCCGGTCGTATATTGGGTAATCTATTCATATTAAACCTCCTAATGGTAATCTATAATTTTTACACTTAAAGCATTTCCATTTTGCCACTTAAAACATATTCTCCATTGATCATTAATTCTTATACTAAAGCAACCCTTCTTATCACCTTTTAAAGCTTCCAATTTGTTATTGGGAGGAATTCTTAAATCATTTAAATTAACAGCATTATTTAAAATTCGCAATTTTCGCCTAGCTACAGATTAAATATCTGTTGGAAATTTCTTTGAAACAAAACCATTCCAATTTTTTTTTGTTTCTTTTGAAGAAAAATTAATTATCATATATAAATAATAACATTTTCGTTAGTATTGTCAAGCGTTAGTAATATGACAACCTTTTGCAATTTCGTATAACAAACAAATAAAAACGATTGTTTTTTTGATAAAATTTTAGTTTTTTCACTTGGAATCAATCCTGTAGAAAGGCCTCTTCTCTAGTAGGCTTCCGCTTAGTTAAGTCGCATTAGGCATAAAATAAAAAGCCCGACCAAAATAGGATGGATTTTTTAATCGGAGTGATTAGCGAAGTGATTATATGAAGAAATTTGCAAAAGCTGGATTTTTTCGTAATCTTAAGAAGCTACAGTGCACAAGCGATTGAAATGGTAAATTGCAAGTTTTTCAAAACTTGCAATTTAAATCCATTTTTCGCGATATTTTAGCGAAAAATTAGTCGAAGCCATGTAATGAGCGGTTTTTTGCTTTGCAAAAAATGTGCCCGTAAAATTAAAAAACTTTCCTAACTTTTGCACTTGCAATCACATAAATCCTATGGTTCAATAATATTGAGGTGCTACCAATTTTATAAAGGTCTTAGTCTAACACAATAGTGTTAAACTTCAAACCATACCCCCGACCGATTTATGACAACAACTTGTTAAGTCGTTTAACAAATTCCGCAGGATCGCTTAACTCCCCGCCTTCAGCCAACTTTGCCTGGTCGAGCAAAACATGCGTAAAATCGTTTATATAAGCCTCATCATTTGAATCTTTCATCTTCTGCAAAATAGGATGCGAAGCATTTACTTCCAAAATTGGAGGAGCCTCTGCAAAACCTGTCTGCCCCATAGCCTTCATCATTCTTGCCATCTGGAGGCTTGGGTCTTTATCGTCAAAAGTAATACAGGCAGGAGAATCCGAAAGGCGTTTTGAAATACGCACTTCCTTTACAGACTCACCAAGCTCGGTTTTCATCTTTTCGAGTAAATCCTTAAAGTCTTTTTCCTGCTTTTCGATTTTTGCTTTTTCATCGCTGTCTGTAAGTGCATCATCTAAATCAGCACGATTTGCCGCCTTTAACTCAAACTCTTTATACTTATTCAAAGTCGGAATTACAATTTCATCAATTTCATCGGTCATCAATAAAACTTCAATTCCCTTCGCCTTATATGCTTCGATATGAGGAGACTGACGGAGTGTTTTTTCATCATCGCCTGCGATGTAATAGATTGCCTTTTGCTCACTTCCCATCCTCTCAACATATTCTGCAAAACTCGTCCAACCGTCATTTTCAGTTTGGTCAGCCGTTGTTTTAAATCTCACCAAATCTGAAATCTTTTCACGATTTTCAAAATCCGAATAAAGCCCTTCTTTTAAAGGCTTATTGAACTCTGCAATAAACTTAACATATTTTTCTTTATCATTTTCGGAAAGCTTTTTTAACTCGCCTAAAATCTTTTTAACCGATGCCGACTTAATGGAAGACAGAACCCTGTTTTGCTGTAATATTTCACGGCTGACATTCAAAGGCAAATCTTCACTGTCAATAATACCCCGTACAAACCGCAGGTAAGTAGGAAGCAAATCTTTATCATCATCAGTAATAAAAACCCGCTTTACAAAAAGTTTTACGCCGGGTTTGTAATCCGCATGAAACATATCAAACGGAGCCTTTGACGGAATATAAAAAAGAGTTGTATACTCTTGCGTACCTTCTGCCTTTGTGTGCACATAATGCAAAGGATCTTCACCGTCATGCGAAAACGACTTGTAAAAATTAAAATAATCTTCCTCTTTCAAAGACGACTTTTGCTTCTGCCACAATGCACTTGCGTCATTTATCTGCTCGGACTTAGGAGCCTCCGATTTGACATTACCCTTATCATCATACTCCTTATGCACATAATGCAAATAAATCGGAAAAGCAATATGGTCAGAATATTTTTTAATAATCTCCTGAATTCTCCAGCGCGATGCAAAATCCTTATGCTCGTCTGTAAGATGAGCAACAATACACGAGCCGCAAGAATCCTCAGGAACATCATCAATCAAAGGAAACGCATCAGCCCCGCACTCTTCAATTTCGTAAGACTCAGTTCCATCCGATGTCCACTTCCAAACCTTTTCTTCGCCTGCCTTCTTCGTAATCACCTCAACTTTTGAAGCAACCATAAAGACCGAATAAAACCCGACACCGAACTGCCCGATTAAATTGGAATCCTTTTTCTGCTCGTTTGCAAGTTTTTCCAAAAACGAACTCGTGCCTGAGCGTGCAATAGTTCCCAAATTATTACGCAAATCTTCATCGTTCATACCAAGACCGGTGTCGCGGACAGTAATCGTTTTATTCTGCTCATCAAAAACAATATCAACACGCGGCTCGAATTTCAACGACTTCAAACTCTCGTCCGACACAGTCAAAAATTTCAGCTTATCCAATGCGTCTGAGCTGTTAGAAATAAGCTCCCTCAAAAAAATCTCGTTGTTTGAATAAAGTGAATGAACAATCAGCTTTAACAACTTGCTGACTTCCGTTTCAAATTGATACTTTGCCATCTTATTTCCTCATAAATAGTTTTTCGTAAAATAATAAAACAAATAAAAAAAGTCAAGGCTAATATAAAGATATTTTTTATGTAACAGAGAAAATTGCAAAAGTCAGAGGAGTTTTGCAATTTCTTCCAAAATATACCAAAAAGCGCAATGAAATGAGCTTATTAGAGTTGCTTGCAAAAAGTTATTCAACTTTTTGCAAGTGGCGCCCGCCTTAAATCTTTTGTTTTTTTCTGTATTTCATAATCAGCGTCTCACTTTCGTGAGCCACTTAGAGCTACTTGTAAAAAGTAATGAACTTTTTTATAAGTAGCTCTAACACCGATGGACAGGACATCCGGTTAAAGTAAACAAGGGTAATAATTACACAGGACGGGTGATTATTACCCTCCGATAGGGATGTCAAAAAAATATCGTGATAACGGCGAGCTTAAAATCAGGATAACATTAATGAATAAAAGGCGGGGTTTCTGTTTAAAAAGCATCAATCAAAAACAAAAAAAATTAACATAATTCTATTGCATTAAACAAAAAAAAGTTGTATCATCTAATCATGAAACTGTCTATTACTGCAATTATAGCCATAATATTTATCGTAGCACTTTTGCTTGGAATTCTTTATTCTTTAATCACATTTTCAAGACGCTCAGAGCCTCCAAGCAAAAAATACGACAAATACGGAAAACCCGGAGACAAAGGAGTCTGTCCTGTCTGCACAACGATATTAAGTGCCAACGAAAAAATAGTAACAACGGTTTACCCCGGAGACGATGACCAAGTTTGTTATATTTACGGTTGCCCGCATTGCTACCCGGTTGCCGAAGAAGACAGATACCGCTCTTGCCCCGTATGCAAAAAAAAACTCGGAGCAGAGTCTTTTTTATACGCCAGATATTTCGACAGAAAAGACTCATCGCAACACATACATATTTTGGGTTGTGCAAAATGCAGACATAAAAAACAGTAAAAGTTTACTTTCGCTTAAATTCCTGCTGCGTACCGAATAAAGAATACCTGCCTGATGTACAAAGCGCTTAAAATGATTTGGACGGGCACGTCTATCCTTTTTGTCGCTTAAATTTTTTAAGAAAAAACGGCTCTAAAAGAGACAGTTTTTAAAACTAATTAAGTAAAGGCAAAAAGATTATGCGAGCCCGTCGGGTTACAAGAGCGAATAAATAAAATATAAAACCTTGAAACAATCGACAAAAGTAGTGTATAATTAACTTATGATAGATCCGCATGTACATTTACGCGACTGGGAACAGTCAGAAAAAGAAACTATTGAGCACGGCATTACCCTTGCATTTGACGCAGGGTTTTCCGCTTTTTTTGATATGCCTAATACAAAGCCTACATTGACGAATTCGGATAGTTTGGCAAGGCGTTTGGAATTCGGACAAAAAATTGCACGGCAAATTGACAGCAGTATTTTTTATGGTGTTTATGCAGGTATTACAGCCGACAAAAAGCAAATAGAGGATATTGTCGATTTTCATTCAAAGCATTTTCCAAACTGTGTCGGGTTTAAAATGTTTGCAGGTCATTCAACCGGTAACATGGGCATTACTTCAGATGAAGCACAAAGGCAAGTTTACCGAAAGCTCGCTGAATTAGATTATACCGGCGTAGTTGCAGTCCACTGCGAAAAAGAAGAGCTACTGTGTCATGAGGCTTGGAATCCCGCAGTGCCGGAAAGCCACAGCATCGCTCGCCCTGAAATTGCGGAAGTCAAATCAATTGAAGACCAAATTGAATTCTCACGCTCTTGCGGTTTTAAAGGACATTTACATATCTGTCATATCAGTACGAAAGAAGGTATCGACTTGGTTGTACAGGCAAAACAAAGCGGCTTAAAAATATCTTGTGGGGCGACAGCTCATCATGCTTTGCTTGATACGAGTGCATACAGCCGTTTCGGCATTTTTGCAAAAATGAATCCGCCGCTTAGAAATCCAAAAAACAAAGAAGCCGTTTTTTTAAGTTTGATTAACGGCAAAATTGATTTAGTCGAAAGTGATCACGCTCCGCACACTGCTGAAGACAAAAAAAACGGTGCTTCGGGGGTGCCGGGTTTTGCAGGCTCACTCATGCTTTTGCAAAAGCTTCGAAGCGAAGGTTGCAGTGAAGCAAGACTTAAAGAGCTTTTCGGAAAAGCGGTAAACAGAATTTGGAATATGAACTTAACCGTAAGATTGCCTTCAAACGAAAAAATAGCCGAGTGCTTGCCGAAACTTAAAGCCGGATATCCGTATAATGTGTTTGAGTAAAAATCGGCTTTTACAAGTGGCTCACTCACTGCTTACTTGACAAAACAAAAAATATCAGTAGTATGCAAAGAATTATGAAGAACAGACTTTTTGCGGTTAGAGGAGCAATATCAGCGGATAATAATAAAGCAGATATTCAAAAAAGCGTTGCCGAATTATATTCGCAATTATTAAATATAAACAACATTGCTGAAGACTTAATTGTTTCGGTATATTTTACGGTTACAGATGATTTGACGGCTTTAAATCCTGCAACTGCCCTGCGTAATAAAGGCTTTGCACAAGACCTTCCGCTTATGTGTTTTTCGGAGCCTAAAACAGACGGCTCACTTAAAGGCATTATCAGAATCTTAATTCAGTTTTACGGCACGGTCAAACCTGAGCCTGTATATCTAAAAGAAGCAAAAAACTTGCGCCCTGATTTGTTGCAATCTTTAAATAAAAAATCACTCTGGATTGTTGCAAGGGAGTATGCCGGAATTGCCGAAGCAGGCGGTGTAAAAAATGTTATAAAGGATTTGGCCGAAGGAAGTGCAGAGCAAAACATAAACACGACTGTATTCCTGCCATTTTACGGCTGTACAAAAAAAACAGGTAAAAAAGCATTTTCATCAGAAATAAAAATATCAAATAAAAAGCATTTCGTGAATTTTTTAAAAGTTAAGTCAAAAACAGAAAACTTAAACTTTGTATTTATTGACACAAAAATTTTCAATACAAAAAAAGGCATCTATACTTACACATGCGAAGAAGCAAAAGAGCTTTCAAACATAAACCCCGAAATAAAAAAAGGCGTTGCATACATTGACACAAATGAAATGAACACTGTTTTTCAGTTTGCAATTTTAAGCTATGCCGCAACAATGGGTATTGCTCCGAATGTGCTTCATTGCCATGATGCACACACAGCTTTACTTCCTGCATTGGTAAACATAAATGCAAAACAATTATTTGCAAATACAAAATGTTTTGTAACAATTCACAATGCGGGGAACAGTTACAGGCAACAGCTAGGCGACATAAATTATGCAAAAACACTGACAGGTTTGCCCGAAGAAGTATTGCAGGATTGCGTTGTTGACAATCTTGTAGAGCCGTTTTTGATTGCCTCAAAATACGCAAAACTTACGACTGTTTCTCCGTTCTACGCAGAAGAAATTACAAAGCCCCAAACTTCTCCGTTTTCTAAAAATTTTTCGGCAATACTTTTTGAAAAACACATTCAGATTACGGGAATTACAAACGGCATTAAATACGAAAATTACAAACCGCAGGATAAAAATATTTCACTCTTGCCTTTTGAATTTGATCCTTTAAACAAAAAATTTGACGGGAAATATAAATCTCGTCAGCTTTTTATTTCAGAAATAAAAAACTGCTTCAAAAATTCAAAAGGCTTTTCCGATATTGCAGAAGGGGTAAAATGTTTTGGGGCGATTGAAGAAACAGAAAATAAAAAACACACTTACTTCGCATATCACGGAAGGCTGGTGCATCAAAAAGGTATAGATGTATTATTGCAAACAATTCACAAGGTGTTTTCGATAAACCAAAATATCAAATTTATCATTATGGGACAGGGCAGTGAAGATTATGAAAACAAATATGCCAAGATTGCAAAAATATATTCAGGAAAGTTAGTTTACTTTAGAGGTTACGATAAACGAATTGCCAGAATGGTTTCGGCAGTGGCGGATTTTATTTTAATGCCCAGCCTTTTTGAGCCATGCGGACTTTCAGATTTCATTGCACAGATTTATGCTACAATTCCAATAGCACACGCTGTCGGCGGATTAAAAAAAATACAAGACGGCAAAACCGGTTATCTTTTTTCGAGCATTTTTGATAACCTCGAAAATCAGGAAGAAAACATGGTCGAAAGTCTGAGCAGTATAATTTTGGAAAAAGCCGACTGCTTTGAAAATTCCGAGTACAAGCATATTCTCGATGCCCCCGAGTACAGCGAAATTATTCAATCTGCAAATCTGGAAATTAAAAATAAATACTCGTGGGATTTAATCATAAAAAAAGATTATTTTAATTTATACGGATTTTAAAAACGACCCGATTTCACACAGAGTGAAGTTTATAAGCAAACCGGAAAGTTGCACAAATTCACTTAACCTGATTTGGCTCTTCGCCGTTATCCTTTTGCTCGATTGTTTTTTTAAGAATAGGTGGTTGTAGCGATAGCGGAAAACACCGCTTATTTATTTTAAGAAAAGAGCAAAAGATTTAAGGCGAGAGCGGGTTGGCGTTTAGCAATTAAAAAATTTGCCGGCAAAATTCTATTGACTAAATTAAATATTATTGCTACAATGCGGTTGTGTCATTCCCCGGTTGTGTAATGGTAGCACCACAGATTCTGGTTCTGTATGTGGGGGTTCGAATCCTCCCTGGGGAAACCGGTCCCTTCGTCTATCGGTTAGGACATGAGATTCTCAATCTTAAAAGACGGGTTCGATTCCCGTAGGGACTGAATATTTTGGATTTGATGTAGCTTTAAAACAAAGGATGTGATATAATCAAAAATATGAATAAAGCTGTTTCAACTTTCGATAAACTCGTTCAAACTATATCATCTGATGAAGCAAATGATATGCTTTCAAAAATTCAGTCTACGGTCAGTGCCGTTGACGCAAAAGTTGCCGGCTCTGCTTCTGCATCCGAAAAAGCCTTCGTTGTAAAAAACAGAGTTCCTGCTTCAATTACTGAAGAGCCTTTTTTGTTAAGATTGCTTTTAAGAATTATTTCTTTTGTTCGCTCAACACCGGTTGAAAAAATTTATGACGATTACCTTATAAAAAGTTTAGGCAGGGATCTAAAGCGACAGGCCTCCACATTTATAAATATAGACAAAAATACTTATACCTCAAAGTTTTACGATTCTTTGCGAGATTTAAGAAAAGCACAAATGTTTTTTTCAGGTTTGCTTACCGCTTATGATTCAGAAAAGGGTAAGTTTTATATGCTCGTTTCATCGTTCATAGCCCCTTCTGTTTATGAATCGCTAATGGCAAAGACAGACCCTTCCGACACTCAAATGGAAAAACAGGCAACACCCAATCTAAAAGCAAATCTTCTTCGCAGTATTGATGAAGCATTTTCGCAATTAACCGGAGAGCATAAAGCAAAAATATACGCATGTGCCAAAGGTATTGAATGGATGAAGAGTTTATGTGATATTCCGCTTGATAAAGTGATTTTCAGGTTTGATGTAAACTCTGAAAATGATGTATACTGCTCTCCTGCGTCAATACAAAATGAAATGCAGATGCTCTCGTCTGTTCTAGCTTCTTCAAAGCGTATTCCTGAAGTTTCATTACAGGCTCTTTTTTTACTGTGCCAACAAGATATTATTACAGGACAGCCGGAAAATTTACAAGAAAAATTAAGCGGCTTTTTGGAAGATGCTATTGCTTCACTCGAGTGCATTCATAAATTTGTTTCTGTAATTCCGTTGATGCAAATTATTCGATATGTCGGGAAAGATATAAAATGGACTCCTCTCAAAATTGACGGCGGTGAAGAATGGTTTGTGTTTTTCAAACATGCTTGGAAAGAAAGATTTAACGAAAAATGGGGATTTTGGGCATCTAAACAACAAAAGGAAGAGCTGTCCGAAAGAATGCTTATATTCCTCAAACAAAAAAAACTCATGAATTTAGCTTACACGCCTTGGAAAAAATTAACTTCCCCTGTTGTATTTAAAAGAGAGCTTTCGCTGACTTTCATAAAAACTTTTTTAACGAAAATGTATAACCCTAAAATGGCAGGGTTACTTAAAACACTTGTAATGGACGGTAAGTTTTACAGAAAAGAAAACAAGAGCGAAATTACAGATGCGTTTGCAAATTTAAGAATACAGACCGATTTACTGGCGGAGTATGAAAGACTGTTAAGCCCTGACGGTGAAATAGGCGATGGTTTTGCAAAATTAAAATCAGAAAAACTTGTAGGCTTGAAATTTAAAAACACGCTGGATATGCTTATGCGAAGTGTTGAAACAAATGCAAAGCAACTGTCAAACGGCGTTTCGTCAGCATTAAAATCAATGTACTCTGTATTGACGGGAGTCCTAACAGGCGGTAAAACGGGTATTTATGCAACCATTGCCAACAAGCGGGAAATCAAAGGGGCTAACAATAGAGAGTATATCGAAGACCTTGAAAAAGTATGTGAACAAGTAAAAAAAGCTCTTAACATGCTTGAAACTTTGGAAAAGATAGAAAGCAATGGATAATAGCTATATCAGCTTTTCATTCAATATAGAAAACAGCAATAACGCTAATGCTAAAAAATTACCTTCCTGCATATTGTCAACACTTCAAGCAGGAAGCGCATTACCACAAACAAAAACAGGAATTACAAACAGAAAAAAACTTTTTAAATCGCTTAATATTGATATAAACAATATATTATCGGTAAAACAAATTCACAGCAGGAATGTTTTCGCCACAGATGAATTAAAGGAGCTTCCTGACGGAGACGGCATTATTACCTGCAATCGCTCTCTTATACCAAGCGTAGTTGTTGCAGATTGTATGCCGGTGTTTTTGTTCGATCCTGTTAAGGGTTGCTTTGGAGTGCTTCATTCAGGATGGGCAGGAACCGGAATAATTGCCGATGCACTAAACCTTGCAAGCAAGCGATATGGTGCAAAAGCCGAAAACTTTCGGGTAATATTAGGCCCGCATATAAGAGACTGCTGTTATACAATCACAGAAGAGCGTGCCGAATACTTTAAGAAAAACTTTGGTACAGACTCAATATCCCTTGATGAGAAAAGAGCAATAGCCGGAAACAAATGGCAATACCGCCTATCGCTTGCAAGCGCTAATCTAAATATTCTTGCAAAGACGGGGGTTCGAGCCAAAAACATAATAGACACCAATCTATGCACTTACTGCACAAAGAAAAACGGTGATTTTTTATTTGGCTCGCACAGACGACAGACCAAAGAGCTTGCCCCCGATGAAGAGCGAAAAGGAAAATTTACGCAAATGGTTGCATCTGTTTTTTGGTAAATTAATCATCAAGTTCAGATTCAACAATGAATCTATTATTCTCTTTTTTGATTTTTGAAGCAGGAAAAGTAATAACACTTCCGGCATTATCAGTACATGATACAGTGCCTGAAACCAAATTAACTTCAGAAACCCTTAACATATTATCTTCAAAAAATATCTTAGTACCTTCAGCCGGCATGGTTCCCTTTTCATCGGCATACCAATCATGCTCATAAGAAAGACAACATAAAAGCCTGCCGCATTGTCCGGATATTTTTACCGAATTAAGTGAAAGACTTTGGTCTTTTGCCATTTTTATTGAAACAGGTTGGAGTTTATCGGTTATTGAATGGCAACAAAAAACCCTTCCACAAGAGCCTATCCCGCCGGTAATTCTGGATTCATCGCGTACACCAACTTGACGAAGCTCGACACGAATTTTAAATACAGAAACAAGGTCTTTAACCAATTTACGAAAATCAACCCTGTTATCCGCACTGAAAAAGAACAGTACTTTTGGCTCCTCCAATAAAAAATGAGTCTTTAAAAGCTTCATATCAAGGTTGTTTAATGCAACTTTTTCAGAAAAAATTTTACCCGCATCTAAAGACTTCTTTTTGTTTTGCTCATAGTTACCGATATCCTGTTCCGTGGCAAGCCTTTTTATTAAATTCACATCTTTGCGTTTCAAACCGCTCGGAACAGCCACTTGCCCTGTAACCCGAACTATATCATCACCGTATCTAGTTGTAGCAATTACATAATTTCCGGCTTTAATATCGAGCTTTGTATCAGAAGTTGCGTAATAACTTTCTTTTGAATAATCCAAACAAAGTATATATAAACCATTTGGAAATTCTAAATCATCTTTTTCGCAAAGACCCTCTTGAGATTCTACATTTTCTGAAGTCTCATCATTTTCCGAGCATAAAATATCTTCTTCTGCTGTTGCTTTTAAATCTATATCGTCCATAATTTATAACAATCCTCATCTCAATAAATCAACCAACAAACCCTTTATTTCTTCCAACCTTTCAAGAATTTGCAGTTGCGAAAGTTGATTCAGTAAAAGCTGCGAAGCAAACCTTTCGAGCTTTTGGTCAATGACACGAATAGGTGATGACTGCGGCTTTGAAAATGACATTCGCCTTGTATTAGCTTTTTGAAAATCATAAGCATTATTTACAACATAATTAACAAAATTCCTGACAGCAGTTTTATACTCCAATATACTCTCAGGGGAGACTCGTTTTTTTAATGTATCTCCGGTAGAATGAACCATATCCTGCAAATGAACCAAAAGCTCTTCATCTGTCATATCGTTAGTCTCAAGTATTTCGCTTTCTTTGGAAAATAAAATACCTTCTTTTACCATCTGAGCAAAACGACTAACCTTTCCTTGTTTTTTCTTTTCTTGGCGTTTTTTTTGTTTAACAGCCATAGAATGAGTATTAGCAATACCTGAAATATAATTAGTATCAATTTCTGTAGGCATAACACTCCCATCACTTAAAACCAGACACAGTGGAATTTAGAAAAACCTGTCTGTTTTTATAATCTTTCTCTGCGTCTTCAAATCCCTGACGGTCACTTCTGGCATAGCAAAAACCGGACAAAAGTACATTTTCTTCGACTTTTAAAAACTTCGTAATTACGGCTCCAAAAACTATGGCAGAAGAATGCAGATAAACCCCCTCAGGTGCAATTATATCTCCCTTCACAATACCGCCAATTACAACAGCAGCAGCACGGATATTACCGTTTATCCTTGCCGTTTCGGAAACAACAACCCTGCCTTTAGACACAATATCCCCGTTTACATCTCCGTCAATCTTTAAAAATCCGGGTGCTGAAATTCCGCCACTTACAAATGCACCGGGTCCTACTATTGTATTTACTGAAATATCGTCAACAAATTTTCGTGCCATCAGATCTTATCTACCGGTTTTAATATTCAAATACTTCGCCGGATCAACAAGATCCGAGCCAATATGAACTTCATAATGAAGATGAGCACCTGTCGAAATACCGGTATTTCCTAAATACCCGATAGTCTGCCCCTGTTGAACATACTCGCCTCTTTGAACTCTATGAGACTGTAAGTGAGCATATCGGGTATAAAACCCGTGTTTATGCTTGATAATAATATAATTACCCCAACCCGGATGATATTCAACAGTAACAACCTGTCCGTCCGCAGTTGCTATAATCGGGTCTCCGGGTCTGCCTGTTGCTATATCAATACCTTGGTGGATATACCATTTTTGTGTAAATGGATGCCTGTTTTGTCCGAATCCCATCGTAACGCGACCAATACCGCCCTTAATCGGCCACAAACTCGGAATATCAGAAACCAAAGCCGCCTGCGAATTAAGAATTTTCCCCATCTCCTGCACAGGCTTAACCGAATCTCTAAGATATGACGCCAAAAGTTTTAAATCGGCGGCCTCACGGGAAATACCGGAATTATCCTCTTTAACATCAAACAATGTAGAAAGATCATCGCTTTCCGTCAAACTTGAATGGGTCGCCATAACTGATTCCAAGCCCAACGAAGTCAAAGTTTCAGACAAAGTTTCCTTAAAATCATTGGAACTCTTGATTAAGTCGGCAGTTTCATTTTTCAGCACATCTAAACTCGCCTGAGTTTTCTTGGTTTCCGCCTTTAAATTAGCCAATTTTTCCGAAACCAAAATGGACTTACTCGCAAGTAAAAAAACAAACACAAACACTGCTATAAAGAATATAAAAGTCCCCGCAATCGAAAATATACTCACTTGGAAATTCATACTTTTCTTCTGAGAATGCGGAACGACCATAATTGTCATTTTCTGACGACCAAAGCGTATAAATCCTACAAATCCGTCAATAACAGAGCCGGCAATACCCTTAAAAAAATTACTTACTTTTTTTACTAATAAATTCTCAGCTCGTTTATATCTACGTGTTCTTGCCACAAAAAACTCCTTGCTATTATGTTAAAATATATCATTAAATATAAAATATGTCAAACCCCTTACGGGAAAAAACTCCATCAAATTTTCGGCAAAACCTGTACAAAGCTTTATTTTAGATTAAAATTTATCGCAAATTCCTCTATTTTGCAACCCGACGGGCTCGCATAATCTTTTTGCCTTTTCTTTTTATTTCAAACAGCGTCTAAGAATAGCCGCTTTTTCTTAAAAAATTTAAGCGACAAAAAGGATAGACGAGCCCGCCCAAATCAGGCTAAAGATAAAAGCTCATCATGCCGGTTTTCTGCCAAGCATCACAACTCCCTGTTAAGTGGAGAAGTTCCCGCACTTCGGCAAGCTCAGTAGCCGCCTGCCGAGGGGGTAGCGGAAAAACAATTGCCTTGTTTAAATTTTTAAGTAATCGAGGCTGACGGTTAGGAAAACTCGATAGAATTTTTTTTTAAGAAAAAAGGCAATTTTTTGTAGCGAGGGGGATACATCCCCCTTCAAAAATACCTGATACAAATTTTTAACTCGGCTTGACATTTGTTTTTTTTTAAGTAAGATTTCGGAAGGAGGCGAAATGATGAAGATTTTATCGGAATTGGAAAATTTAGTCGCCGCACAAGTTATCGATACGGAAACTGCCGAAAAAATACGGCTGTATTATACGCAAAAAGAAAAGAAGGTTCAAACCGGCTTTGTCTTTGGAGTACTTGGGGCGGCGTTGGTCGGGCTCGGAATTATTTTACTGATTGCTCATAATTGGGACGGCATTACAAGACCCGTCAAAACGGCAATCGCTTTTTTACCGCTTGTTATCGGACAGGGACTTTGCGGTTATACGCTTGCAAAAAAAGCCTGCAATAAAACTTGGAGAGAAAGCAGTGCGATTTTTCTGGTGCTTGGATTGGGTGCAAGTATAGCTTTGATTGCTCAAGTGTATCACATCCCCGGTTATCTTTCGGATTTGCTGTTTCTTTGGATGCTGCTTGCGCTTCCTGTTGTATACATTATGCGCTCATCTGTTGCGGGGCTGTTTTACATTGTGGGGATAACAGGTTTTGTGCTGTCGTTTGATTTTTTTCAAAACAAAACCGCCCGCCTTTTCTATCCGCTTTTGCTGGCAAGTGTTTTACCGTATTATTATTTTTTGGCTCGCAAAAATATTGAAAGTCGTGTCGTTCCGTTTTTTAATTTTTTTATTTCGGCATCGCTGACAATCTGTTTGGGATTTATAATAACAGCCTTAAAACCTACGGAAATGACTGCTTGGCTTTTTTATATAAACCTTTTTGCGTTTTACATCTTACTTGGACAAACCAAGTTTTTAAAAAAACAATTTGCGGGCGGAAGTATAATCTCTGTTTTTGGACATTTAGGAATGCTTGTCATTCTTTTTATAGCAAGTTTTTTTAAATCGGAATATACACAAGCTGTTAATAAATCGAACATTGTATTTTTACTTGCCATACTGATTTTTACGGCGTTAATTGCTTTTTTTGTTTTACAAAATAGATACAAAATCAAAAGCAACATAATAAGCATACCACTCATCAATTATGTATTTATTCCGATTTTTATCATTTTTTCTTTCAGCAAATGGGGAACGGCTTCGCGTTTGGCAATTAACCTGCTAATTTTTTTAACTGCTCTTTATTTTATTATTAACGGACTAAAGGCTGTAAAAGCAGGTGTGCTGAATTACGGATTGATTATCTTAATCGCTCTTGTTGCTTTTAGATTTTTTGACACTTCGATTAGTTTTATAATTAGAGGAGCAGCCTTCGTGATTGTCGGTGTCGGATTTTTCATTGCAAATTATGTATTATTTAAAAAGAGAGGTAAAAATGAAAATAAATAAACTGCTCATTTTTGGAGTGCTTGTTTTGGTGCAATTATTTTTTCCTGCAAAGATGATTTGGCAGCAGGAACATATTATCAAACACGGCAAACTTTATCGATTTAAAACAAAGCCGATTGACCCGACCGACCCTATACGGGGAAAATACATTTCGCTTAATTTTGAAGCAAATGAATTTAAAATCAGCAACAAAACAGATTGGGAAGATGTATATTGTGCATACGCCATAATCGAAACGGACGAAAAAGGATTTGCCAAAGTAAAAAGTGTAAGTAAAACAAAACCAACCGACACCGAAAACTTTGTTTGGATACGAACCGGCCTTTTCAGTTATGACGATGATGAGGACACCCTTACATTAAGATACACCTTCGATAAATTCTACATGGAAGAGTCAAAAGCAGCTAAGGCAGAAAAACTGTATCAAAAAACGAGCGAACAAGATATTACTTACGCAACAGTTTACATCAAAAACGGGAAGGCTGTTTTGGGCAATGTTTACGTAAACGATAAACCGATTAGCGAATTGATAAAACAGAAATAAAGCCAAATAGTATGTCGATAAGTTTTATGTGTAGCGTCTTATTTAGTTTGGGGGGTAGCGACGGATCCTTGCTTATGTTTAAATTTAATTAAGAATTGTGATTTGAAGTGATAACGGAAAATCACAAATAAAAGAAAACAGAAAAATAAGCAAGAGCCAAAGCGAGGGGGAGCCCCCCCTCTTAAAGTATTTTAAATTTCTTCATTAGTTTTTAGAGCTTTATTCCAACACGGCAATTGTTTCAACATGTGCAGTGTGCGGAAACATGTCAACCGGCATAATTTTTTTTACGCAATAGCTTTGTTTTAAAATTGCAATATCTCGTGAAAGTGTCGAAGGCTTACAACTTACATAAATAATGCGAGACGGTAAAATACGCAAAATGGTTTTTAAAACTTCAGGGGCACAACCGCTTCTTGGCGGATCCAAAACAATTAAATCAGGCTTTTCGTATTGTTTAATCCATTTTGTCAAAACACAAGACGCCTTACCGCATTCAAAAATTGCGTTTTCAATATTATTCAACTCGGCATTTTCTTTTGCATTTTGAATTGAAGAAAATGCAATATCGTTTCCGCGAACCAGTTTTGCTTTTTTTGAAAGCATCAAACTTATTGTACCGACACCGCAAAATAAATCCCAAACTTGCTGACAGCCCGTTAATTCGGCAGACTCAAAAATTTTTTTATACAACACTTCCGTTTGCAAATGATTAACCTGAAAAAAAGTATCCGCAGAAATTTTAAAACGCAAACCTGCAAGCCTGTCAGTAATACTACCCGTACCATACAGCACTTCAATAATACCGGTTTTCGCATCTTGCCGGACAACGCTTTCAATCGAAGGAAAAGCCTTTATTAAACTGTCGGCTAAACCCTTCAAGAGCGACAAACCTCTTTGAGCCTTACACTCACCTTTTATTACAATTAACTTTTTGTTGTCGAAAGCGGTTCGAATAATCAATTCAGAAATTACGCAACTTCTGTCAACCGTATTTAACCACACACTACATTCATCTAAAATAGCAGCATTTTCTTTTTTGTAAATAATGCTGTCATGCTCGAACAGCACATCATTTGAATTAGGCAAATAAGAGCCAAACCCAATCCGCCCGTCTGGCATAACCGCAGATGCGTACCTTGCCTTGTTGCGGTATCGGTCAGGATCGGTCATACCGATAATCGGCTCAAAGACATTGTCCAGAAGATTCACTTTTGCAATTCTATTCAGTGCATTTTTGACAATCGCATTTTTTTCACTTAACTGTGCCGAATACTGCAACCTTGAAATTGCAGCCCCACCGCTACACCTTTGATATTTATCATGCGGTACAACGCTTAACGGCGAAAAACTTTCAACTTCCAAAACTTCCGCAAACGCATAACGCTTTTTTTTACTGCACACTTTTATTCTGACAACATCTTGCGGAATTGCCCCTTTGACAAAATATGTAAAACCGTCCTTATGAGCAACACCTCGCCCATCATCAGTAATCGATTCAATTCTAACTGTTTCGCCTGTTTTCATTTTCAAAAAAGTAACACAATAAAACCATTAAGTCAATGCAAAAAAAAAGGCATATTTTCTAATAAGTCGCTTCGCTTTTCAACCCAACGGGCTTGCATAACCTTTTGCCCTCTACCGGAATAAATGAACAACGCTTCTTCTGCCGGCGAAGGTTGTTTCTTTTTGAATTTAATCGGGCAAAAGTGTAGACGGCGCCCGTTCAAATCAGGTTAAACGAAATTGCATACAGGGCAGGACTTTTAGATAACTTAACGATAGCTTGTGTATAATGGGTATGGTGTAAAATCAAATCGGGGACACCTTATGTCCCCGATTAAATCCTTTTATACCACAGCGATATATTCGTATGGTATTGGAACAATCTTGCCCGCTGATGGTATTTCAATCAGCTGTCGCAATGTGTCTTTTAGGATATTTGTTTGCATTTCAGGATTGTTAGGCTCGCCTACATTTGCACCCATAGGCACAATAGGAGCTACAGCCCTTGGTGTTCCGTTTTGTCTTACGACCGGTGGTAATGCCGCTATGATTATCGTAGGAATACCCGATTCCTCTATCGCTCTCTGTACAATTACAGCTGAGCGGTGGCAAGTACCTCATCCTGCGGTAAGAACAACAGCATCTACATCTTCCTCTTTTAATTTTTTTGCGATAGCAGGGCCTGTTTCTTGGGTGAACTTAGTTTGATCACCACCACCGCCCATGAAGCCGAAAAGCACAGGTGCAACCGACTTAATAAAGCCTTCTTTTTCAAGTTCCTGCAAACGCGTAATAGGGAACATGCAGTTAATGTCTTTGTTTACATCACCGTTGTCATAACCACCATGCGAAACCATTAAATCACCGGGTTTTGTATTGCCGGGTATTTCTCTAAATGAAGAGTCTCCTGCTAAATTAAACCTGGCATCTGTTTTAAGATGCACACCTGCCGCAGTTGCAATAGCAACACGCATATCTTTCAGCTCTTTTGTTACCGGAGTCCACACTGGTGGCGGAGTAATCGGTACAAAAATTTCAGACTGTAAGCCTTTAACTGTTGTAAGACTCATTGTTAGCCTCCTTAATAATTGCTCGTTTTTTGTTGATGTACTCTGAATCGACAGCATCACTCATAACTTCAGGGAAGCTCATCATAAAGCCGACTATCATACCAACTTTAAGATCGTAATCGGAAATAACCATTCTAAGCGGTAATCTCATATATCCCAGTCTTCCCTTAAAATCAATTGCAACCGATCCATCGGTAACCTCAACAATTATACCTTCCATATAGCGCTCAGTTGAAATATATTTCAACTTTTCCATAACTATTCCTTCTCGTAAATCTCAGCGCGCTTCTTGCTCTTTTCCAAAACCTGCTCATTTTCAACAAGCTCAATTTTAGTTCCCAATTCTTTTTCAATTGCTGCAATATTATTGAGCTTTACATTCCTGTTCCATTTTCGCTCTGCGGCTTTTACTTCTTCGCCTGCAATTACAGATTTCAGCATTGATAAAGCTCGTATAGCATCTTCAGATGTCATACAGTTATTTTCAAGAATTTCGTTTTCGATACCTTGCTGTGATTTATTGTTGTCAACCATATTTTTCATATATTCATTTCCAACAACCAATGCACCTTGTACTGCCGAGAATGTCATACCGACAACAGGTATTCCGCGTTTACCTACTTCTTCATGGTGAGCGGCAAAGTCAATGTGGTTGTTTCCAAAGCCTTCAGTTGTAATAATTACACCATCAGGATTTACAGCCTCAACTGCCATACCAAGTCTTCTGGAAACATAGAATTTTTCTGAATTTACCTGTGGTGAGCCAACAAATAACACACCGCAAAGATCTATTTCAGGGTCAGCCATTGCTTCAAGAACAAGTGGCTCTCTGAAATAATGTCTTGATGTTTCTTTTGATGCAGGACCGATACATGTTAAAGCATGTATACCACCGTCTAATACCTCAAGCGGAGAAAGCATAACAGGAACATTACCTAAGTCAACATTAGGCTTTGCACCAAGTGTTCCTACCGGTTCAAGCGGTAAAATCAAATTGTCGTGCATAGCACCTTGTCCCATTATTTCTTTACAGATAAGAACCTTAGTTTTTCCGGGTCGTCTTACTTGCTCGAATTTTTCGTTTCTAACTTCAAGTGAAGCTTCAGCTTTTTTCAAGGCTTGTCTAATTTCATCAACTATAACGTCTGATGCCTTATGAGCCGCCAACGGACCTCTTCTTTCCATATTTGTTCCGGCTTTAATAACAACTTCTGTTTTGATGAAAATCTCACCCTTATCAGGTGAACCGGGTCTGCCCCACATAATGTTTCTGTCCATACGACCTTCAGATGAACCGAACTCACCAATTTGTACACCGTTTTCATCGGTTCCTGTTACTATAAAGACAGTACCGTCAAGCACGCGTGTAACACCTTCGCCAAGATCTCCGTCTTCTTTTGTAGCGATAGGTTGAACATCCATTATAGTTTCGGAATATTCAGAATATTTTTCCGGTGTAATAATATCCATCTTGAGTTTTACAACAAGCTCTTCAGATGCAACAGCATCTTTTTCTATGTCATCGCGAATATAAAGTGTTGTACCATCAAGCTTTGTTTCAGAACCACGCTTGATTTCAGAAATCTTAAAGTATTTCCTTTCAAGAGTGCGTAAAACTCTTTCTGACTGATTGGCACCTGTTGATGCAGCTGAATTCATACCGGCAACACCGGCTAAAGCCCCACCTGCTACAGTTTGTGAAGGGGCATAAGAACCGCCCATAGGTATTTCCAAATTAATGTTTTTACCTTCGCCAATGCTGATTTTAAGCACACCTGCATTAGCTGTTTGGGCCATGTTTGAATTGTTGCTCTGTACTGCCACAGGTGCAGATTGCTCAGCCACTGCATCTTGTTTTGCAGGCAGACTTGAAGCACCGTCTACAAGATCAGGGGTAAGCGGTGTAAGAGCATCAACTGTTTTTGTTAATTTTCCACCGAGAACCTCTCCAATTTTAAGACAGTTATCAGGTATTGTCAACAATCCGGAGTCTACAAGATCAGGGAAAATTGCCGGATCTTCCAAGTTGGATGGGTCAATAGAACTGCCACCCTCAAATCTACAACAAGTAATAGCTGGGTCATTCTCATGTTGCTTTGCTGTTTCATTTGTAATAGACATTCATTCCTCCTAAAAGTATGATTTTAATTTTCAGTTTTTCTGTATAGCCTATGCCAACCGGCACGGAGAACATGGTCAGTTGAATGATAAAGCGGAACTCCTAACCTAGGAGCTGTAGTTGCAACCGTGTTTGTTCATCCTTCGCAAGTGCCGGCTATGATCACTTGCGCTCCTTCTTTCTTTAAGTATAAAACTTTTTCAGCTTGACCGGGACAAATACCTGGTAAATCACATCTAAGTCGACCGTTTACATCAACCATTCTTTTGCAGTTAGTAGAAGCAACAACTTCACCTCCCATATCCTCTGCAATTTGTGTAAGCCTTGGAATACCTGCCCCGCATTCACACCCTATTACACCAAATTTTCTGGTTTCCTTAGGGAACGGAACAGCTGCCAAAACACCGCCCAAAGTCTTAACAACAGGTCTGTTTTCATCGCCGGGTTGTCCCGTAAAAGGACCTCCCAATACAAGCTCACCACGAGGCTCAATAAAACCTCCTGCTTGTTCAACATATGTTGAAATAGGTGAGCCAATCGGTACATCAAAAAACACTTGCGGATTTTGCACCCGACCGGCGACAGTAATATCCTTAACAATACAAGGCATTTTTTTATCCACAGCTCGAACTATGTTTTTTATTGTTTCAACATTTGAAACTACTGCATTCGCCTTTGACGGAAGTTGTCCCGGCTCCAGCACAATGCCAAGAATTTCTCTTATAATAACCCTTTCATCACCGGCAGGATACATTTCAGGCAATGCTTTAACCGTTATGTTCTTAATCTCTTTACAAGCCCTTCCTAATGCAGTCATTGCTTTTAAGTTTTTTGTTTTAATCGCAATATAACCTTGATCGGCTTGCACAATATCCATAACAATCTGCAAGCCACGAATAATCATCTCAGGGTGAGCTTCAGCAAACTTAATGTTATGCTTTAAAAAAGGCTCACACTCAGCGGCATTAACAATAACAGTGCCTTTTGGAACGGGAGTGGCAAACTTAACAGCCGCAGGAAACCCGGCGCCACCTGCCCCTATAATTCCGGCCTCTTTGATTAAATCAAGTGGCTCAGTCGATTTGAGCGGAACAAATTCGTCTGATTGCACCTTATCCGCATCAATAGTGATTGAATTATCGTCTATAGACACAACCCTACCGGCAACACTTGAAAAAATATTCGCTCCAAGCCCGTTAGGTTCAGCAATTAACGAACCTCTCTTTACAACAGCATCTACCTCAACAACCGGCACACACGGCGCTCCAACATGCTGTTTTAACGGAAAAACATAATTCACTTCAACCTCCAGAACACTAAAGGGCTTACCAAAAGAATTGACAATACCCTTAGATTTAATCTATACGAATTTTCATTCGGCACCTTAAAACAGATAAACGAGCAACCTGCAAAACTCTTCTGACTTTTGCAATTTCCTCAACCTTTAGTTTCAAAGTACGAGGAAAGTATATCAAAAAAAATATTTCCTGTCAATCATTTATTCAATAACTCTCAATATTTTTTTATTTTTTTTAAACTTTATACCCCCTAAAAAAAGTCGTCTTTTAAAATTTCTTCAATTCAAAAAACGACCTTTCAAAGCATACCCTCGTTTGAGGGTATAACTTTTTATAAACGAACCAATTGCAAAAAAAATCGGTTGCTTTTGCAATTTCCTCAAACTAAACGGCCTGTTGCGCCTTCAACATATTGGCAAAAACCCCGCCCTTAGATTTAAGCTCATCAGGGGTGCCTGATTCTGCAATCCGGCCGTCTTTAATTGCAACAATTTTATTTGCCCCAACAACGGTTCGCATTCTATGCGCAATAACAAGCACGGTTTTATCCTTTATAAGAGCACTAATAGCCTGCTGGATTTTACTTTCGTTTTCGGCATCAAGGCTCGCAGTAGCTTCATCAAGCAAAATCACCGGTGCATTTTTAAGCAAAGCTCGCGCTATAGAAATCCTTTGCCTCTCGCCACCGGATAACTTTTCACCGTTTTCGCCAATCAGAGTATCATACCCGTCAGGCAATCGTTTAATAAATTCATCGCATTGTGCCATTCGAGCCGCTTCCTTTACTTCCTCATCACTTGCATCTTTTCTGCCTAAGCGTATATTTTCCATCACACTTGAATTAAACAAAAGCACATCTTGAAATACAATCGAAAAATTTTGAAGAAGTGTCTCAGGGTCTATTTTTGAAATATCCTCACCGCCAAGTGTTACAACACCGCTGTCGACATCCCAAAAGCGTGCGGCAAGTTTAGCCGCAGTACTCTTTCCGCCTCCTGATGGTCCTATAAGAGCTGTAACCTCACCCTGTTTTGCAACAAAATTGACTTCCTTTAAGGTTTGCATACCTTTTTCATAAGAAAAGTCAACATTCTTAAATTCAATATCATACCCTTTAGGAGAAAACTCTTTTGCACCTGTTTGGCGTGGCATATTATGCATTTCTTTCATTCTGTTTATTCTTACATCCAAAAACAAAAGAGCCGCCATATTATTCATGGAGTCTATAAACGGGTCATATATTCGCCCAACCATAACCAAAAATACCAAATAGGTAAATATATTTATGGTACCGGATGCAAGAAAATATGCACCTGCAAATATTACACTGGGCAAACCCAGCTTAAAGAAAAACTGCGAAAAAATAATCAATGAACCGCCTACCAACTCACTTTTAATTAACTCACCTTCGTATTCGTCTAATTGAGAGCTAAGCTCAGAGAAATACTTTTCCTCTTGATTATAAGATTTAACCTCCTGAACGGTATCCAACCCTTCCTGTATTTTTTCTGAAATATTCCGCTTCTTCAGGTACACCACATTATGACTTTTACTCATTGTTTTTTTCGAAAAAGAAAAAACAATAAAAGCAACGGGTACAACCCAAATTAAAGAGAGAGTCATTCTCCAATTGTAAAAAAACATCATGATTATCATTAGCGACATTGTAACAAAAGATGCAAATATTTGCGGAATAGTGTGAGAAAACAACTGCTCAAGCTGTGTTACATCTTCCATTATAATCGCACTCAAATCAGCTATATCTTTTTTGCCGAAAAAAGCCATAGGCAGTTCCCGCAATGTTTCTGCTAACTTAATACGGTTTGTCTCACTTTCATTGTAAACACGCACATAAGTAGCATCATAATCAATATACGAAATGATGTACATTACAAGAAGCGAAATCACCCCAAACACCACATAAAAAAGCCAACCTCTTTTTGGCTCTGTACCGTTTACAAGTAAGCCAAAATAATCCTCCAAAAACATAAATGCGACCATAACGGGAGCCAAAAAAGAAAAATTCAATATACTGTGAGTTATAATACTTTTGCGTAAATCCTTGGCTCCTTTTTCGCTCATGGCAAATTTATCCTGAAAAAATTTAATCATCATTTTCTCCTTATATCTTCCAATCAACGGATTGCTGATATTCATTCCACATAGTCGTATACAAACCGTCTTCTTTTAAAAGCTCGTCATGCGTACCGCTTTGCACAATCTTCCCATTATCAACAACCAAAATTTTATCCGCATTTTTCACGGTAGTCAGTCTGTGAGCAATCATCAGTGTTGTTTTATTTTTACTCAACTCATGCAAAGCCGCCTGAATAAGATGCTCGTTTTCAGGGTCGGCAAAAGCAGTTGCTTCATCTAAAATTACAATTGGAGCATCTTTTAAAATAGCCCGAGCAAGCGCTATCCTCTGCTGCTCACCGCCGGATAAATATGTCCCCTCTTTTCCTATCACCGTCTCAAGACCTTCAGGTAAACCGTCAATAATTTCCCTACTCTGCGACAGGTCAACAGCTTTTTGAATTTCAGCTTCTCCGGCATTTTCATTACCGTAAATTATATTCTCTCTAAGTGAAGTTTTAAAAAGTTTTGTATTTTGAAAAACAAAAGAAATCCGATCCATTAAATCCTGCTTGGCAAAACTCTTTATGTTTTTTCCGCCAATTAAAACCTCACCTGAATCAGCATCCCAAAAACGCGTAGCAAGTCGCGCAATAGTAGTCTTACCGCCACCCGATGCTCCGACAAGCGCAACACTCTCGCCTTCCTTTACATCAAAACTCACACCGTCAACAGCATTCTGTTTTGCATCGGCATAAGCAAAAACAACATCCTTAAATTCAATTGTATTTTCATTAACACCAACGCTCTCTTTTTCAAACACCATTTCAGGGTAATCCAAAATATCATCAAACCTGTTCAAGGCTTGTGCCGCCAGCTCTGCAAAACTCTGAAAATACATACTCTTCATCAAAAGCATGGTAAAGTTTGGAGCAATCAACAGATAAAACGTAAAATCCGTCAACACCTCCGCAATATTTCCGTCTAAAGTAATAAACAAAATAGAAAAAGGTACAAGGAAAAAAGCGGCAGCCTGCATAATGACTGTATAAAATGACATCGGTTTTTTCCATATCAAAGTAACCGCAATAACCATTTCTTTATAACTTTTAATACTGTCAACAAATCGCTTAAAAGCAAAAACACTCTGACCGAATGTTTTTACAACAGGAATACCCCTTACGTACTCAACAGACTCACTGCTCACCTTTTCAAGCCTGCGAAAAAATTCCAGCCTTAACTTTTTACCCTCATCTGTCATCATCAAACTCATTGACATAAGACCTAAGACAATCGGAATCATGGAAACCAAACCCAACCGCCAGTCAAAAATAAAAAGTAAAGCCAGCATAATAATCGGGGCAAGGACAGTTCCCGCCAAATCAGGAAGCTGGTGAGCCAAAAAAGTATGCGTCTGGGCGGCATTATCGTCTATAGCCTTGCGTAATTTTCCGCTTTGATTTTTACTGAAAAAACCCAAGGGCATATTCATAACCCGCTGCATTCCAACCTTCCGAATTCCCATCTCCGCATGAAAAGCCGCAAAATGCGACGACAATAAAGCAAAAAAGTAAACCAAAGTTCCAAGCACCGCAGAGCCCAACGCCATAAACGCATAAAACTTAACGCTGTCAAACGAAACTGCACCACTGCTTACAAACAACTCTTTCGCAATGAACCACAAAAAAACAAACGGCAAAATTCCAAGCACAGCCGAAATTGCCGAAAGAACCAACGAAACGGAAAACAAATATTTTTTATTTCCCATGTACGGAAGCAGCCTCTTTAAAGTTGACTGCCTCTTTTTCTTTTCATTAGCCATAATGCCTCCAAATATAAAAACCGACAAAACATCGATCAATATCCTAAAATTATTTAAAGGGGGAAAAGTCCCCCTCGCTCCAAACCAAAGGTTTTCCGCTACCCCCTTTAGCGGGGGACACCCCCGCAACGCCCCCGTCATTAAACTCTTTTTAAAAACATTCTCTCACTTGTTCAAGTATAGAAATTATAAAAAAAATGTCAACCATATTTGACAAGTTTTTTTATTTATTTTCAATTCTATTTTGCAGGCATCGTATCCGGCAGAAAACCGGCATGCTTTAGCAAAAACCTTAACCTGATTTTAGCGACCGCAGTCTACCTTTTTGTCCGCTTTTATAAAACAAACAAAGACCTTCGCCGGCAGAAGAAGCGTCTATTAAATCCAACAAGCAAAGGACAAAAGGTTATGCAAGGTCGCCGGTTGCACAGCAAATAAATGTTGTTAAAACAACATTTATTTGCTTTTATTTTTTATTAAATTTTTGTATACTTGTTTCATGGATATTGAGGCTTTGGAATTTCGAGCGGCGTGCATTCAATCTGTTCGAGAATTTTTTGTTCGCGAAAATTATTTGGAGCTTGACACACCGGCTCTGGCACCTGAGTTGATACCGGAAAGTTGTTTGGAAGTTTTTCGCACTGAATATGTTTCGCCCGTTTCAAGGCGAGATTTGTTTTTAGTCCCTTCGCCTGAAGTTTATATTAAGCAGGTGATTGCGCAACACGGCAGGTCGGTTTTTCAAATTTCAAAATGCTATCGCAATGCAGAATCTTTCGCTCGTATTCACAGACCGGAATTTACGATGCTTGAGTATTATACGATGAATGCAGACTATCTTTTTTCACTTGAAGTAACAGCGAGACTCTTTAAATTTGTTGCCGAAAAAATTTCAGGTCTGCCTCTTTGCGAAAAAAAATCTTGCGAAATGTTTTCCGCTCCGTTTAAGATTTTAAGCATGAATGATGCTTTCAAAAAATATTGCGGATTTGCACTTTCAGAGCAAACAACAGAGAGCCTTGCACTCAATGCGGAAACATTAGGTGCAGGCGAATACGAAAAACTGCGAGAACTTTCGTGGGACGATTTATACGAGCTTATTTTAGTTCACACAATCGAGCCTAAGTTAGCCGAATGCGGAATTGTTGCATTGATTGATTATCCTGCGAAGGCGGACTGCTTGGCAAAGGAGCGTTCGGATACGAGTAACCCTGATTTTAGTGTTAAGGAGCGTTGGGAAATTTACGCTAACGGTGTTGAGCTTGCAAACTGTTATACGGAAGAGCGAAATGAAAATATGATTGAAAAATATTTTTCAGCTGAAACAAAATTAAAAAACTCCGCCTTGGTAAGGCACCCAAGCGTAAAAAACTTTGGCGAAATCTGTTCAAAGATGCCTGAATGTTCCGGAGTCGCATTGGGTGTGGATAGACTGATTATGTTGCTTGCGGGTAAAAAAACACTTGACTCATTCGTGTATGAATTTTAAAACACAAAATTACCGACCTTGAATAAAAGTCAAAATTATATTAGTATGTCGGTAATGATCAATAAAGAGCCAAAACCGGAAAAAAATTTAGTTTACCGTGAAAATATTAAAATCCTTATCAAGCTTTTTTTTGTTTTCTTTAAAATAGGTGCCGTTACTTTTGGCGGCGGACTTGCAATGCTGCCTATTTTGCGCAGAGAAATAGTTGACAGGTTAAAATGGGCAACAGACGAAGAAATGCTTGACTATTATGTTATCGGCCAAAGCACACCCGGCATAATTGCAACCAATGTTGCAACCTTCATCGGGTTTAAGCGATTCGGGTTTATCGGCTCTCTTGTTGCAAGCATAGGTATTGTTATGCCCTCCGTTATTGTAATTACCGTAATTGCCGCCTTTATTACAAACTTTTCTCAAATCGAAATCGTACATAAAGCAATGCGCGGAATAAATGTCGCCGTTGCAATGCTTTTGACAGATGCCATTTTGAATTTGGGAAGCAAAACAATTCAGGGCATTTTAACATTCCTGATTGCAGTGGCCGCTTTTTTTGCAATGAGTGTGTTAAATATTTCTGCAATTTGGATTGTGCTTGTAGCCGCCGCTTTGGGTATTATTATTCAGACGCTAAAAGAAATCATAAAAAAAGCATCTACAAAGGCGGATAAAAAATGAGTTTAATCGCCCTTTTTTTTCTGTTTGCTTACATCGGGTTTTGTGTTATCGGCGGCGGCTTAGTCGGCATCAGTATTATGCAACAAGAGCTTATCCCGAGGGGCTTAATTACAGAGTCGGACTTTTACGCAATGATTGCAGTAGCAGAATCCACTCCCGGCCCAATCGGCGTAAACATGGCAACATTTATCGGGTATAAACTGCATGGCGTTCTAGGCGGTATAGTCTTAACGGCAGGGCTCGTGCTTCCGTCTTTTGTGGTGATTGTTTTAATTGCCGCATTCGCAAAATCCTTAAAAGAAAACACTCTCGTAAAAAAAAGCCTTTACGGTATTCGCGCAAGTGCAACGGGTATGATTGCAGTTGCCGCATGGGGAATTTTAAGCATTACAATTCTTAACCGCTCTGCAATTTCGAGCTTGGATTTTAAGCATGTTTTAAACATTCCGCAATTGATATTTTTTGTTGCAAGCCTCGCTTTAATGCGTAGTGTTAAAAAACTGCACCCGATTATGTTTGTCGTTGCAGGTGCCGTTTTTGGAATTCTTTTTTTATAGAATAAGAGCTTTAGCTCTACAGTCTTTTTTTATTTTGCCGACATCTTTATGTATGAGTGTTTTTCGTTTTAAAAAAGCCGTTATGGTCGGTATAGTCGGATTATTTTTATTGGTCGCAGTTTTTTCTATCGATACTAGTACAGCAGATGCACAAGGGAAAAATGAATGGCTTCCTGTTTTTCCTTCAGCACTTTTTGTTGAAAACTTAAAACCCAATAATTTAAATAAACAGATTTATTATGTAAAAAACATCACCGAAATAGAAGCCGAAAAAAAAATGGCTGAAAGTCGTTTGCAATCTGTTTTATTAAATAACGATCTTTTCGGAATTTACGGTAAACCCAATGCTTATACAATGGGAATGCTCGGTCAGTATAATGTAGAAGACTTAGATCCTATTATGGACAAATATGTCAAAATCTATGATGAGGCAAACGGTAACAGGGGGATTATTCCCGCCCTATATATTATTTACGGCACCTGTTTCCCGGGTGGCGATATTGGATTGCTTTCAGATGCAACAACACTAAAATACATTAAATATGCGACAGAAAGAGGGTGGTATGTTTTTTTGGATCACCAAATCGGAAAATATTCGGTTGAACATGCAATGAATGCAATTCTGCCTTTTTTGAAATATCCGAATG
The DNA here is from genome assembly GCA_002749205.1 of Treponema sp. Taxonomy (GTDB): domain Bacteria; phylum Spirochaetota; class Spirochaetia; order Treponematales; family Treponemataceae; genus Treponema_B. Next base: position 58,653 of record PDOP01000036.1, read on the forward strand.
TGCATCTTGCCATTGACCCCGAGTGGCATACAACGAAACCAAGGGAAGTAATAGGCTCTGTAACCGCAGAAGAAATAAACAAAGCACAACAGATGATGCAGGATTATATTGTCAAGCATAATATTTACGGAAGGCGCTTTTTTGTTATTCATCAGTTTCATTCAGCTATGATTAAAAGCAGGCATAAAGTAAAAAGCAATTTTGAGCGCGTACAATTAATTCACTGCTCAGACGGACACGGCTCACCACGAGTGAAAAGAGACACTTATGCTTTTAACGGTATAGCAAAGAACATGCCTCTCAAATCTTTCAAACTGTTTACAAAAACTACTGTCGAAGGACCGGGATATGACATTCCGCTTATGACTCCTAAGGAAGTGTTTGAATTAAAACCGCGCCCTTATTTTATCATGTATCAGTAAAAGCATAACAATAAGAGTGCTGTTGCCTGATTTTAAGTTCGCCGGTATCCTTTCGCTCGTTTTAAATAAACTAAAGAGACCTTTGACAGGAAGGAAAAGCGTCGATTGTTTTTTAAGAAAAGAGCGAAAGATTTAAGGCGAACGTCTGTTGGAGCTTTAGCTCAAAAAAAACTTAAACATTTTTTTTTAATTCCGATAAAGAATTATAGCGGGAGGAATTGCTATGAAAAGATTATTAACATTTTTTGCAGTTTTTTTTATCACAGGTTTTTTATTTGCACAAAGCGATATTTTATCGGCAGAAACTTATGCGTCATTCTACGGCGAGGCTTTCCACGGAAGGAAAACCGCAAGCGGCGAAATTTACGATATGAACGCATACACTGCCGCACATAAAACTTTACCTTTCGGCACTGTTGTTGAAGTTACGAATTTAAATAACGGCAGAAAAATTTTTGTCCGCATAAATGACAGAGGCCCTTTTGTAGCAAACCGCGAAATTGATTTATCAAAAGCGGCCGCCTCGGCATTGGGTATGTTGCAACAAGGTGTAGCTCGAGTTTCACTCAGGCTTATCAGTTTGGGAAAAGATACTCAATCAACTCCACAACCAACTATACCACAACCGAACATGCACGCGAAAACTCCACCGGCTTATGTTCAATACACAACAACTGCACCTGTGCTTATATATCAGCCAACAAACTCCAGAGAAACCTCAGGTATACTTTGGAGAATTCAACTTGGTTCGTTTACCCGAGAAGAAAACGCTTACAGGCTTGTTAAAAAGCTCAGAAAAATCGGTTTTGAGCCTGCTTATGAAAAAAGCGAAAACTTAATTCGAGTCGTTCTTCACGGAATTAAACCTATGGATTTAAATCGAATAAAAAGTGTTCTTAAAGAAAACCGAATCACGGATTATATTATAAGACAAGAAGCGTGGTAAAATCGATATTTGAAAAAAGGGGCTATCTTAAAGCCCCTTATTTTTTTGCCCTCACAAAAAAACCTACACTCATTTTCCCGTACTCCGCAGTTTGCCCCGCACTACCCTTAGGATACACCGCCGTTAAAATTTTCCCTGAATAGGTTTTTGTCATCCCCTTTTTGTTAAGCATAAATTTGTATTCAGCCCCAACGGTTAAACCGATGTATTTTGAAAAAAGCCACTTTACTTCCGTGTTAATTCCAAGACCAAATCCGCCGGTTTTAAACTCATCATAAAATCTTTTATTTCTTAAAATATGATAATCAAGCGAATTGGAAAAATAATAAGGCATTATTTCAAAACCGGTTTTAACATAAACCTCTTTTGGCATTACGACAAAATGCAAATCCAATCCAATTGATGTGGTAATCCTTTGAAGCTCATAAGTAATTTGAGTACCCGAATATTCTTTATAACCATACCAGTCATAAGTTCCATGCCCGTCAATACCCTTCCATTTTTGCCTTGAATATTCGACACCTAAAAGAGGCTCAATAAAAATAAGCGTATGCTCCGATTTTAAATATTCGGTTTGTGGTAAATTAAATTTCCAACCAACCGTTCCTCCAAGCGAATACTGCCATAGCAAAAACGCATCGTGAATTGAATCCCCAACCTTTTTTTTCACACCGTTTTTATATTTATAATCTTTATCGGTTAATTTACCCGCGAATATTCTTGGCGAAAAAACGGAGTTAAACTTTAAGTTAAACCCCTGCTTTAACTCAAATCGCATGTTTGCAAAAATAAACACAAACGGATACATCGGCCAACGCAAATCACTTGCTATATTACCGGCACTGTAAACCAATTCGTGGGCTTCACCTACAGAAATCCCAAAACCTAAATCAAAATCAAAATCAAAAATAAACCGTGTCGCCGAATTTACAAAATTTTTATTTTTTTCTTTATGTTTATTTTCATAAGAATACTCTTCGGCAATACATGCGTATCCTGTTAAAGCAAAAATAAAAACAAACAATAAAAAAACTTTTTTCATCACAATAGTTTTACATAAAATATAAATTTGCAAAAGTTCAAAATTACTTTTACAACCAAAATTCTACCCTACACAAACCTTAAAATCTCAGAAGGCTGACTCACAATTACATCGGCACCGGCATCTTCAATTTCTTCTTTGCTTCTAAAGCCCCATAAAACACCGACCGTAAAAAGCCCCGCACTCTTTCCTGTTTTCATATCAGTACCCGTATCGCCGATATAAATACATTCATCTTTTCGTAAATGCAATTTTTCCAAAACCTCAAACACGCCGGCAGGATCAGGCTTAATCGGAAAACCTTCGCGCTGACCAACTACAACCTCGAATGTCCCCGCCCCGAAAAAATGCTCGACAACTTTTTCTGCTGTGCCTTGAGGCTTATTCGTAACCACGGCAATTTTCAAGCCTCGCGCCTTCAACTCATTTACCAGCTCACAAATTCCATCATAAATTTTGCACTTATACAAAAAGTTAGCATCGTACGCCGCATTATAATCCTGCAAAATCTTATCCTCCGGCGCCTCATCTTTCCTGCCGTGAAATGCCAACGCCCTGCGAATTAAATTGCGAGCCCCGTCTCCCGTAAAAATCTTAAACTTCTCGGAGGGAATTGCCGGCATATCATATTTCGCCAACTCAGCATTCACAAAATACGCCAACGTTTCAACAGTGTCAGTCAAAGTTCCGTCCAAATCAAAAATACAAGCCTTCATAAAAACAGTCTACAATTTTTCAAAATAAAAATCAAGATGAGGGGGTGTCTCCCCCTCGCTTGCAAAAAATTGCCTTTTTTCAGGTTTTAAATTATATCGAGTCTTCCTCACGTCAGCCTCGATTGCTTAAAAATTTAAGCAAGGCAATTGTTTTTCCGCTACCCCCCTATTTTAAAAGAACGCTAAACAAAAAAACGACAAAAATATTTTTTTATAAATTTTGCAAAATCGGTATGTTGGCAGTTGACGAGTTATTAAAATAATGCTAAACTTCCCACCGATTTTAGGAGGTCAAAATGGCAAAAACAAAACTTGTCCTTGGAGTAATCGGCTCCGACTGCCATGCCGTAGGGAATAAAATACTCGACTACGCATTAACCGAAGCGGGATTTGATGTTGTAAATATCGGTGTTTTAAATCCGCAAGAAGACTTTATCAATGCGGCTATCGAAACCAATGCGGACGCTATTTTGGTCTCTTCCTTATACGGACAAGGTGAATTGGACTGTAAAGGACTTCGTGAAAAATGTGATGAAGCAGGCTTAAAGGGAATTAAACTCTTCGTCGGCGGAAACATTGTTGTCGGAAAACAAGATTTTAGCCAAGTAAAAAAGCGTTTTGAGGCTATGGGCTTTGACCATGTATACCCTCCGGGTACGCCGGTTGAAACAACAATAAAAGATTTACACTCAGACTTTCCTGATAATAACTAAGTAAATTGGAGAAATAGTGAACTGTTTTTTATTTGTCGATTTTGGCAGTACAAATACAAAGATCACTTTAGTTGACTCGGATAAAGAGGAGATCGTTGCTACGGCGAAGGCATACACCACTGTCGAAACCGATGTAATGACAGGATACAATAACGCATTGTCAAAAATCAATGAGCAAGTACAAGACTACACTGTTATAAAAAGTCTGGCATGCTCTTCCGCCGCCGGCGGATTAAAAATCATCGCCATAGGATTAGTCCCGGAACTTACCAGCGAAGCCGCAAAAAGAGCCGCATTGGGAGCCGGCGCAAAGGTTATTAACACATACAGCCACAACTTAACAATCTCGGAAACACAAGAAATAATAAATTCAAATGCCGACATAATCTTATTGGCAGGCGGTACAAACGGCGGAGATAAAAACTGTATTTTACACAATGCAAAAATGCTAAAAGAGCATGGTGTAAAAGTACCGGTTGTAGTTGCAGGAAACAAAAGTGCCGCAGATGAAATATGCGAAATTTTTGGCGATTCAGTAGAATATCATATTGTAGAAAATGTCATGCCAAAAATCAATAAACTGAATGTCGAGAATGCCAGAGAAACAATCCGTCAAATCTTTATGGAAAATATTGTAAAAGCAAAAGGAATGAAGAACATTCAGGATAAAATAGACGGACTTATAATGCCGACTCCCGCAGCCGTATTAAAAGCCGCCGAAATTTTATCGAAAGGCACGGACGATGAAGAAGGACTTGGCGACCTGCTGATTGTTGATATAGGCGGTGCAACAACCGATGTCCACTCTGCAGCAGACGGAGACCCCAGCAGTAGCGGAGTATTCCTGTATGGACTTGAAGAGCCGTTTATGAAGCGAACGGTAGAAGGGGACCTTGGAATGCGTTATTCAATCCCATCGGTTGTAGAAGTAGCCGGAAAGCGTGGGCTAAGACGGTACCTGCCAAACGAAAAACAATATGACGTTGAAGCAGAAGTAAAAAAACGAAACACCGAAACAAGCTTTATTTCACAAACCGAAAAAGATTTGGATTTTGATTCTGCAATAGCAAAAATTTGTGTCGATATATCCATGAAAAGACATGTAGGAACTTTAAGGCAAGTATATAATGGAAGCAACGGCGCAAGTTTCCAACAAGAAGGAAAGGATTTAACCTGTACGCCTTACTTAATAGGAACAGGCGGAATTCTTGTTTATAACAGCAGATACAAAGATATTTTAGAAGCAGGGTTGTTTCGTGAAGACGAACCATTTTCTTTAAAACCCAAAAAACCGAAATTCTTATTGGACAAAAAATACATTCTTTCTGCTATGGGGTTACTTGCAACAGTAAATCCCGATATGGCAATTAGAATATTAAAAAAGAATTTAGTCGAATAAAATCACTATCGTTTAAGGAAGGAAAACAATGAGACTGAACAAAAAAATCCCCGAAGGGGATTTCATGGCTGAACGAGAAGAAGTTTTGCAAACATGGCCGACAGGAAAAGATGTGGACCTTGAAGAAGCAATCGAGTATTTAAAAAAAATACCACCCGAAAAAAACTTCGCAGACAAACTGGAAGAAGCCGACAAACAAGGCATTACTACAGCTCAACCTCGTGCCGGTGTTCCTCTGTTAGATGAGCACATCAGCTTATTGCAGTATCTGCAAGACGAAGGAACTGCGGATTTTTTACCGAGTACAATTGATGCCTATACAAGACAAAACAAGTACGAAGAAGGCGAGCGCGGTATTGAAGAGTCCAAAAAAGCAGGGCGCTCCTTAATGAACGGTTTTCCGGCTTTGAACTGGGGTGTAAAAAACTGTAGAAAAGTAGCCGAAAATGTAAACCTGCCGCTACAGGCACGACACGGAACACCGGATGCAAGACTCCTTACGGAAATTATTCACGCAGGCGGCTACACTTCAAACGAAGGTGGCGGTATCAGCTATAACCTGCCTTACGCAAAAGCCGTTACAATCGAAAGGAGCTTAGCTTGTTGGCAATACTGCGACAGACTAACGGGAATTTACGAAGAAAACGGCGTACACATAAACCGCGAGCCTTTTGGTCCGCTGACCGGAACACTCGTGCCTCCTTCAATGGCAATTACAGTGGGTGTTATGGAAGCAATACTCGCCGCAGAACAAGGTGTCAGAAGTATTACAGTCGGCTACGGAATGTGCGGAAGCATTTTACAAGATGTTGCTGCAATTATCTCATTGCGCGAACTTACAAAAGAATACATGCAAATTTACGGATACAAAGACACCTACATTACAACCGTTTTTCATCAATGGATGGGAGGCTTCCCTGCAGATGAATCGAGAGCTTTCGGCTTAATTTCACTTGCAAGCACAACGGCAGCCCTCTCAGGTGCAACAAAGGTAATTGTAAAAACACCACATGAAGCCTTCGGTATACCCACAAAAGAAGCCAACGCAAGCGGTATTAAAGCAACAAAGATGGTTTTAAATATGCTGCGAGGGCAAAGATACCCTTCTTGTGATGCACTGAGCCAAGAAGTAGAGCTCATCAAAGCCGAAACAAAATGCTTAATCAACAAAACACTTGAGTTAGGCAACGGTGATTTATTCCAAGGCGTAATAAAAGCCTTTGAAGTTGGCGTGTTGGATATTCCTTTTGCACCTTCAAAATATAACTTAGGCAAGGTAATGCCCGCAAGAGATAATGACGGGTGTATCCGCTATTTAATGCCGGGTAATTTACCGTTCACCGATGATATACTTGATTTTAACAGAGCCAAACTTGAAGAGCGTGCAAAAGAAGACAAAAGAGAAATCGGCTTCCAGATGACAATAGATGATGTTTATGCCGTAAGTGACGGTATTTTGGTAGGCGGAAGACATTAAAGCCACTTATAAAAGAGCCACTTGCAAAAGTCGGTTACTTTAGCAAGTGACTTAAAATAAAAACAATTCTTCCAAACAAAACGGAAGTTGTATATTAGGAGTACAAAATGAAAATTGTTGATTTAATTTGCACGGAAAGTAAAACAGGATTTTACTTCGATGACCAAGCCGCAATCAAAAAGGGAGCCAAACATGACGGCTTTTTCTACATTGGCGAGCCTGTAACCTATGGCTTTTCCGCAATAAGGCAGTCAGGAGAAGCCATTTCCGTTATGCTCATTCTTGAAGACGGACAAGTCGCATACGGGGATTGTGCCGCGGTACAATACTCAGGTGCAGGAGGTCGAGACCCGCTATTTTTGGCAAAAGATTTTATGCCGGTGCTGGAAAATGAAATTAAAGAATTCTTTATTAACAAAGAAATAACAAGTTTCCGCGAAATGGCAAATGAATTTGAAAAAATGGAAATTGACGGTAAACGAATGCACACCGCTTTAAGATACGGAGTAACTCAGGCAATCCTCGATGCAGTGGCAAAATCCGAGCACAAAACTATGGCTGAAGTTATAGTCGATGAATATAATACAAAATGTAAAATTCAACGTATTCCGCTTTTCACTCAATCAGGAGACGACAGATACGAAAAAGCCGACAAAATGATAATCAAAGAAGTGGAAGTTTTGCCCCACGGTCTTTTTAACAACATAGAAGAAAAAACAGGGCATAACGGCGAAAAATTATTGGAATATGTAAAATGGCTCAAAAACAGAGTTGAAACCAAGCGCATCAATGAAAACTATAATCCTGTATTTCATATTGATGTGTACGGCACAATAGGCGATATATTCGATGCCGACATAAAAAAAATGGCTTCGTATTTAAAAACCCTGGAAGAAGCCGCAGCCCCTTTTAAGTTGCGCATAGAAGGCCCTATGGACATGGGAAGCCGAGCCAAACAAATGGAAGTACTATCGGAGCTGACAAAAGAACTTGACGACAGAAAAATAAATGTGGAGCTTGTTGCAGACGAATGGTGCAACACTCTCGAAGATGTAAAATATTTCGCTGACAACAAAGCCGGACACATGATACAAATCAAAACACCCGACCTCGGCGGAATTAACAATACCATTGAAGCAATCCTTTACTGCAAAGAAAAAGGCATAGGAGCCTACTGCGGAGGAACATGCAACGAAACAAACCGCTCAGCAGAAGTCATTGTAAACTGCTCTGTGGCAGCCGGTGCAACTCAGCAATTGGCAAAACCAGGAATGGGCGTAGACGAAGGCTATATGATTATAAACAACGAAATGAACAGAATTGTAGCCTTGGCAAACAGAAAAAAATAATTAAAAAAACGGTGCAAAAGAAAAATCTATTGCACCATTTTCTGTCCCACTAAAAGACAGAAACGCTTGCGTAAGGCACATCAAAAGTTGTGCCGACCTTTTTCAAAAGTCGGCACAAGATCCATTTTGCACAGCTATTCTGTGCAAAATTAGCCGAAGCGATAGCGGAGCTTTTGATACGCCGACGGTTTGGCAGGAGCAAAATAATTTTGCACCTGCCAAACCGATACGCCCAAATTTAAATTTTTTATCTTGCTTAAATTTTTGAAATGATGTATAATCGCTCATTATGAAAAAAGACTTTTTTTTTGTTGCATTAGCAGGCTTTTTTATAAGCTGTACTATATTTTTCTCCGGTTGCAGTTATAGCACGGACGACAACTTAAAACACGAAGAACTGTTCACACTTAATTACGGAAATTTTGAAGACCAGTTGAATTTTTTTACTTCCGAAAACAACACCTTTGGATATGATGCGCACATCACCATGAATGACGGGCTTATATATACATCTAATTCCGCCGGTCAAAAAATATTAAAAACATCTTCTTACGGGGATTTATTGAGTGTTTATTATAATCCTGAAACAAATCCTACACCGACATTTTTAAGCGAAAGCAATGAAGAAGAAGAAATTAGCACAAGGCAGGCTATCAAGCATCTTTTTAATTCTTGCACTTTTTTATCGGTCAGTAATTCAAAACATCTCTATGTTGTCGATACTGTGCCAAATGAAAGAATCGAATTTGACAATGACGAAAACATAGCCTTAAAAAATATAGTTTTGCATTTTAACAGCGAAGGCAGATTTACAAATTACATTGGACAAGAAGGTTTAGAAGGCACACCGTTTGCGAATATAAGTAGTATTCACACAAACGCTGATAATGAAGTTATTATTATCTCCAAAACTCTTTCCGCAGTCAAAGTTTTTTGGTACACGGAAAATGGAGACCTCCTGTATAAAATACCGATTATGCTGAATATGTTGCCAAGCCCTTATGATGTTTCGGTCAATGTTGACATGAATGTTGACAGTGTTGTTCCGTCTTACGATAAAAAAGAGCTTTACATAAAAATAGATTATTATGCTGAGATGATTGATTCGGAAAGCGGAGCGGGGATTGGCACTAATTACGATAAAAGCAGTATATACCGCCTTAGTTTGAATACAGCCAAATACACACACATTCGAGACATAGCTCCATTTATTGGAACCGAGACGGATTCAAATGGCACGGCAATTGAAGTTCCAAGAATTTACAGTATGATTGGAATGGCTATGTCCAAATGGTGCTTTTTGCTTGTTACGCAAAATAAGGGGTATGCTTTAATGTTGCTCAACCTTAAAGACGGTAAAAAGTATAATTTCGATTTGGAAATTGCACCTGAAAATACTGTCTACAATACTTTTACGGTAACAAACACCGGACAGCTTGTGGCATTACTCGCAGGAGACGAAAAAGCGTCAATCTATGTTTGGCATACGGAAAATTTTATAAAGTGATAAAGCTACTTGCAAAAGGTGAGTTACTTTTGCAATTTTCTCAATAATACAGAGGATTTAATATGGAAGATAAAGATGATCTATTTGATTACAACCGAACATCAGACCCCAAGCCGGACTTTGGATTAAGATACAATCGCTTTGAAAGACTTAAAAACGCCCCTGAAAATGTTCAAAAGCTCTATGACGGAAGTTATACAAAAAGGCCGGGTATTATAAAAGGACTTCTCGCTGTTAAAGGCTCCGGCTATATGCTGATGATAATTCTGGCGATGATTTTCATTCTGGGAATGCTTTACTTCATGCCCAAAAATACCGCAACATTGCACGGTATAAAATTTGAGCTTTCTTGTAAGGCAATACCCGAAGCGGTTTTAGCAAATATAACACTCATGCCAAACGAAGACTTTGACACAACAAAACCCAAACCCGTGATTATCGCATTTACGGCATTCGATAAAGAGGGGAATGTGCTTCAAACCAAACGACTTGAAACAATATACATCGGCCAAGAACAGTCTTTGGGAGTCAGTTTCAAATTATTCAATATCAAAAAAATACAAAGTGATATACTGGTGGAAGAAAAATCCACCGGTCTTGTTCAGGGATTATAAAAAGAGGAACTTGCAAAAGTCGTCTGACTTTTGCAAGTTCCTCAAAAGATTATTCATTAAAAGCTATATCAATTTTACCAAGATTTCCGATAACCTTGATTCTATCAGATGAATCGCTTATAAATTCTTTCTCGGCATTTAAACCGGAAATTGTTTCATCATTTACTTTTATCCTGCCAATACCCGCTTTTACATATAAATTAACTTCACTGAGCTTAGAATTTAAACTTAACTCTACCGAGCCAACACCTGCTCTTAAAGAATTTTTTCCGAACATATTCCCGTCAAATTTAAACTGCCCAACTCCGCAGTTCAACTTTGACTCAGAAAATTCCGAATTTACAAAATAGCAAGGCCCAACACCTGCGTCAACTTTGGTTTTTTTGGAAATAATATTTTTACCGGAGATTTTTCCAACACCGCCTACAATCTTCAAAGAATCAGCCTTAATATTTTTTAACTTTACATTACCAACCCCTGCCGAAAACTTAAAAACATCTGCTGAAACACCTTTAACATTTGATTCAGAAAGTGCACCCTTAATTTTAACCTCTTCGAATCTATAACCCTCCGGAATTAAAATCTTAATTTTTGGTCGATTTTCTTCCAATTTTTCTTTATTGAACCATTTTGAAACAACATCGCCGAATTTTATCTTACTCTTAAAAGCATCACCTACATTCCTCTTATCCGTTATTAAGATTTCCGTTTCGGTTTGCAATACTTGAAAATCGTCCTCATCGGCATTCTCAATTTTATACGAAAAAGAATCATCATCTGAAACCGATATTTTCAATTTCCCCAAATTCAAATCAACCGAAAGCTTTTTAATTTCCTTTGCCAACTCAATTCCAGTTTCCATAATAAACACCCCCAAAGTAGTTTAAAAATATTCTTCAATGAATTTTTTTATGAATTCTAATAAAAAAACAATATTTAGTCAAGATAAAAAAAATAATTCTCAACCCGACGGGCTCAGCATAATCTTTTTTTTGCTTCTTTAAAATTTTATGCAATGCTTTTCCTGCCGTCAAAGATTGCTTGTTGAATAACACTTTGCAAAAAAAAGGATAGACGGCGCCCGTCCAAACGCATTTTAAACGAACAAAGCGATTTACGCAGGTTTTCTGTTTTACTTCCCGTAGACCACAGGATTATCGAAAGCCAATAATAAAAAACCGCTTAGAAAAGCCCGGGATAACTACGGCACAAAATAAATCAATCTACCGCTGCTTTCTTCCGAATCTGACGGGGTTCGAAAGACTCTTTTTGCATAGCTCCCGGACATTCCCAAACGGTCTTGTCCACGCAAATCTGACTTTTATAATTCGGAGAGAGGGGGATTCGAACCCCCGATGCCTTTCGGCATACACGACTTCCAATCGTGCACCTTCGACCACTCGGACATCTCTCCATTTTAGCCTCAATGGCAACTTCGGTTTCCGATATCAAACTTCCTGTTGGCTCTTCTCCAACCCGCCTACGCCTCCTTACGCCAACCTCCTGTTGGCTCTTCTTCGCTATTTGCTCAGCGGAGGCTCCGGTTC
>PDOP01000030.1 GCA_002749205.1 Treponema sp.
CAGTCAAAAATAAACCTTGCAGTGGTTGAAGAAATGGGACACGACCATCAAGGTAAAGAAATATACCGCTGGAATTATGAAACCAAACAAATTGACAAATACAATATATGGGACGATGTTCCACTTGTTATAAAAGAGGTAGAAAATAAAATTTTTGACAAATACACATTTCAAGTGTCAAAAGACAAACTTTTTAATTCCGGTATTTTTGTTCCAAGATATTTTTGGCAGACTAAAATTCAAGAAGTCGGGGAAGTTGCAGAGAAAAACAACATACAATTAATTTCAGTTCAAACACTTATAGATGATAAAGTTATAGAGGTTTTTGACGGACACGGTTCGCCACCGGCAGAATACAAAGGTAGAGGCGATATCCCATATATAAGAGTTAAAGATATTGTTAATTGGGAAATTTACAAAGACCCAACTTCAAGCATTCCGGAAGAGATTTATTTAAGTAAAAAAGGGAAAAACAAAAATTTAAAAAAAGAAGATATTGTTTACGTTAGAAGAGGCAGTTATAGAATTGGCAGTGTAGCAATGTTGTCAGATTATGACAAAGAAGTTTTATTAACACGCGAGATTCTTGTGCTGAGGGTGATAGATAAAAATAATAAATATGGAATTACACCTTATTATTTGTTGTATCTTCTTTCACATCATCTGACGCATCTTCAATCGAAAAATAAGATTTTGATAGAAACAACTTTACCTAATATTGCTAACAGGTGGTCTGAACTTCTTTTGCCTATTTCAAAAGATGAAAAGACAAGGAATGATATTAATTTAAAAATAAAATCTGTTATTGAAAGTAAATGGGAAGCCATTAAAAAACTAAAAAAAATAAAAGACGAACTGGGAGATTTAGTAACATAAATGCCCTATAACACAATTATGAATATTACAGAAATTTACACAGGCCCGCTTTTTGTTAAAACATGGCTTTTCCCTCTAAGCACTAAAAACGAGACGGAAAAACCGACAATAGTTGTTATCGACCCTGGCGGTACGGATGACGATTTAATGGAATACATAAAAAAAGCGAAGCCCGAAAAACTGGAAATAATGCTAACCCACGGGCACTTCGATCACATCGGCGGAGTTACGGAGCTTGTCAAACTATATCCGAATTCAACCGTGAGAATACACGAAGCCGATAAGCATTTTCTTGGGAACAACGCCGAAGAAACGCACCGCAAATGCTTAAAACCAATCAATGCCGAAAGATACATCACAAGGTATCTGGAAAAATACGAATTTCCAAACTACACCGATTTAATGCAAGACGGCGAAATTATAAACGGTCTTAAAGTTATCCACACACCCGGACACACACCCGGCTCTGTATGCTTTTGGAGCGAAAAACACGGTATACTCTTTTCAGGCGACACCCTTTTTTGCCGTGGAGCGGGAAGAACAGACCTCTTAGGCGGAAGTGAGGAAAACTTAAAAGCATCGATAAAAAAACTCATGAACATGATACCGCCGGATACAACAGTATACCCGGGACACGGCTCAAACACAACGATAGCCAACGAAATAAAATACTACTAAATAAAAGAGAGAATTGCAAAAGCAATGTTATGAGCCAATTGCAAAAGTCGGTTACTTTAGCAAGCACCTTTTAAAGAAGCTCATTTCATTACGCTTTTTGGTATATTTTGGAAGAAATTACAAAACTCGTCCGGCTTTTGCAATTTCCTATTATAAAAATAAGCAGTTTTAAAACCTTATCATCTGACTAATCTTCAAAGCCGTCAAAAAAATAAGCATGCTCTTGGTCCTCGGCTCTAAGACCCTTTAGAAGACTTAAAGTCGTCTTCATATCATCGGAATCATTTATCTTTATTTTCAGCTTTTTAGTATCTGCCAATTTTTTATTGACCACAAGCTCATCTTTATTTGCGACACCTTCCAGACGACTTGCCAAATTTATTGCATAACCGACATAATCCCTGTATTTTAACTGAGACGCTTCGGCAGAAATCTCATACTTAAAAACCTTATCCAAAACCAAAGCACCGGCAAGCCCCATACTGGGAAACTCCGTAAAAAATTCTTCATTTGAAAATTCCGAATAAGTCGTAAACACACTCACGGCTTCTTTTAAGGCTTGGTCATTAAACTCGTCCCAAATTACCAACACCCCGTCACCGAGCAACTTATAATAAGAACAACCGTACGCAAATTGATTTATACAGGACAAAAGATTAGACGTAAACGAAGTAATCAGCTTAAAAACCACCTGCTCATCATTATCCCTGAAAAACTTACTAAACCCACGAATATCCAGACATAAAACCAATGCCTGCTCCTTCGCCTCGCCAAGATAATTACCGTCAAAAAAATCAATCGGCACTTTTTCTAAACCGGCACGAGTAAACCGGTCAAGCTCAACCATTATGTTTTCTTTAGTATTTTCGCCACGATCTTTCATATTAATATTGTACCCAAGAAATCCAAAAAAGTCTAGCACCTATTAAAAAATTATTGAGGAAATTGCAAAAGTCATCCGGTTTTTCTCAAGATATACCAAAAAGTGAAATAATAAAGAACAAGCACTTTAGTGATTGTTCTTTATAACGGCTACTGTTCTTAAAATCTACGGACTCCAAACAACAAACGGGTTAATTGTTGCTCCGTTTTTGTAAACAGTGAAATGCAAGTGAGGTCCCGTACTCCTTCCGGTGCTGCCGACAGTTGCAATTTTTGTTGCGGCCGTTACATAAGCACCGCGCCTTACAAGTATACTTGCAAGATGCCCGTACATTGTTTGATAGCCTGAATGATGCCTTACAATCACATAATTACCGTAAACCCTGCTATATCCCGTAGCAATAACGGTACCGGCAAGTGCTGAATGAACAGGAGCCCCCCAGTAAGCGGCAAGGTCAACCCCGTTATGAAAGCTCCTTCTGCGACTGAAAGGATCTCGTCTCCAGCCGTAACCGGAAGTAACTCGATATGAAGCACGCAAAGGCGTTACAAATAAATCGCCGTTAATTTCCTGAACCGTAACCCAATCAAGTTTGGCATCGGGTAAAAAAACTACAGAGCCTGCAGTCAAGTTATTATTTTCAATATTATTTACAAGAGTGATTTTCTCAAGCGAAATTTTATAATCATCTGCGATTGAATCCGGTGTGTCGCCTTTTTTTACTGTATAAACAATCCCGTCAAGAGAAGGAATTTTCAGTATTTGCCCTATTTGCAGGGTTCTTGTATTTTTTAGCTTATTTAGACTTATAATCGAATCTTGACTTACGCCGTATCTTTCGGCAATTTCACCGACAATGTCGCCTTTTTTAACAATGTAAACAGAATAATAAAGCTCTGAAGCAGCCAAGGGGTCAATGGAATCGTCAGGAGGGGCTGTAGGCAAAAAATCATCACCGCCACCCATGCCCGATGTGTTTGTTCTTGAATTGCCAAGCGATAAAACATTAAAAATACTGGCTACAAAAAGCGCAAAAACGCAGACTGCCAGAATAATATATTTTTTTTTCATTACCATACTCCAATTGATTTTCGACATATTTGCCTCAAATTGTAATAAAAATCTCAAAAAAAATCAAGTATTTTTAAAAATTTAATAAATTTTAACTTTACAATAATACATAGCTGACGCCAACCCGACGGCTTGCATAATTTTTTGCTCTTTTCTTTTGATTTTAATCGCCGTCTCTAATAGAGCCGGCTTTATTTAAATAATTTTAATCGAGCAAAAAGATAGACTAACGCCGTCCAAATCAGGTTAAGCGCTTTGATAAAACACTCCGGTTTTCTTTTTTTAACCTTAACGCTCCGGCTTAAAAATTACTAAAATTAAATTTCGCCTTAATTTGCAGGCTTTATTTCATAAATATTCGCAATGATTTGATTTTTTTAAAGCGGCAAGTTTAGAGTAAAATATAAAAAATATCTGAGAGTTGAAAAATATAGAAAAAAATGGTAATATTACGGTATAAATACTATGAGGTAAAAATATGAGAACAATACAATTTAATATTCCCGGCAATATAGAAATTAGCGATTATGATTTTTCAATGAGTTTAGCTACT
>PDOP01000020.1 GCA_002749205.1 Treponema sp.
ATCAAATAATTCTCGCTTACCCAAAAAGTAAGCCTTCATTGTGGAAAGCAAAAGACTCTTACCAAAACGACGAGGTCGGCTCAGGAAATATGGAGAATTAGTTCTAGTTAAGTTCCAAATAAATTTTGTCTTATCAATATATGCACAATCTGAATTACGAAGTTTTTCAAAACTTTGGATCCCTAGGGGCATCTTTTTGCTCTTTTTCATGCTTATATTATAACAGAAAATAGAATAAATTTACAGTAGCTATAGGTTTTTCACAGTAAAATTTACAGTTCTTACATAAAACGGAGCATTTTGTAAATTTTGGAGTAGACAGTTATTTGTTAAATGTTAGAATATACTAACTTTATTTTATAGGAGGCGTGATAATGAAAAAGTTTATCAGCACAATATTTATAGTTTTAATGAGCTGTGCCATTTTCGCAAATGGTTCACAGGATACGACAACAAGTACTAAGGGAAACTTGCCACCGATAACAGTACACAACGGCAATATTGTTAGTACATATACAAGCGTACCTCAAAAAGCCGTTGTAGTTGGTTATCAGTCCGGCAGTATAATGTTAGCTCTTGGATTAGAAAATAATATCAAGTACCTCACTCTACTTGATTCAAAAATTGATGAAGCTTTACCTGAGCATATTTCAATCTTAAAAAAAATGGAAAAAGAAGGTAAAATTACATATATACATCCAAAACAGGAAGCTGTTCTTGCAGAAAATCCTGATTTTGTTCTTGCACCGCAGTATTATTTTGATAATGGTATGGGTACTATAGAAGAATATAAAAAATTAGGAATTAAAACTTATGTCGCAAATTTCTATAATGATAAATATGGAAAACCGGTAAACAATGTTGAAAAATTATATGACAACATAAGAGACATTGGAAAAATTTTCCGAGTTGAAGATAGAGCCAATAAGCTAATTGCAAGCTTAAAAGCAAGAGTTGCAAAGGCTTCAAAGTCAGCAAAAAACAGAAAAACCGTTAAAATATATGTTCATGCTTGGGGAAAAGAAAAACCCGGAACTGTAGCTGGAGGAAGTGTTGACAACAACATCTTCCCTGTACTAGGAGCTAAAAATATTTTTTCTGATATAAAGGGAAAGACTTTTGCAGGTGTTTCTTGGGAATCTGTAATTGAAAGAAATCCTGATGTAATTGTAATTCATTGCTTTGGTGAACCTGGTTATGGCAAAAAAGCAATAAAATACTTAAAAAGTAGAAAAGAATTATCAGGAATTTCAGCAATAAAGAATAATAAATTCTTAGAAATCCCATTAACCTATGTTTTTCTGGGAATGCAAAATATAGACTATGTAGAAGCAGTTGGAGAATACCTAGACAAAAACGGATTTTAGAATTTAATTAATAATTACAAATACTGAATGCTGAATAGTTGATTTTTTAATAATTCATAATTTAGCATTCAGCATTTTAAAAGTGAGGTTTGTTTTGCTTTCAAAAAATATTTTCGAAATTACAAAAGGAATTCGGTTTAAGTTGCTGAACAAAACTTTTGCGGACTTATTTGTTTCTTTACTAAATGTACTGCAAGCTTATATTCTTTTTGTTATTGTACAAGGGCTTTATACTAAAATATCTTATAATAAAATGTTAGAGCTTTTAATGATTTTTTTTATTTCTTTTATGGTTAAAGCTGTAATTTCAACAATAACGGGATGGTATGGTAAAAAAATTATATGTCCGATGAAAAACACCATAAGAGAACGCTGTTATAATAAATTACTTTTATTAGGTCCCGGATATCTTACAGGAGAAAGGACGGGGAAACTTGAGTCAATGATAGTTGCAGGAGTTGATCGTTTGGAATCTTGCTTGATAACATACTTACCGCATATTTTTGTCTGTATAGTAATTAGTGGCGGGCTTTCTATTTTCATTTTTATGCAAAGCATAAAAATTGTCAGCTGAATTAGTTGACTGCATTCAGGGAATGGATGCATTAAAAATTTACGGTTCAAGCTCTTCGCAAGGACAAAAATTAAAAGATATGATGGAAGATGTAAGAGTCAGAACAATGGTTAATGTTAAGTTTAATATTCAGCATATAGTATTAAGAGTTCTATTTATGCAACTGGGCATGTCTTTTACTGTATCAGTTTTTGCTTATTTTTTTACACAAGGACAAATATCATCTTCAATACTTATTGCTATACTATTTTTAATTGGCGAATTATTTACACCCGTTGGAAAATTAGCTGTTTTCTATCATATGGCTTTTGATGGTGTAATTACAAGTAATTCAATCGCTGAGTTTTTAAATGAAAATTTAATTGTAAAAGATGAAGGAACTAAAGAATTAACAGAAGCTCCACAAAAAATTAAATTTAAAAATATAAGTTTTGCTTATGAAGATAAAGAAGCTCTGTTTAATAATTTAAATTTAGCAATAAATCGTGGAGAACATATTGCATTAGTCGGTGAATCAGGCAGCGGTAAAACGACAATCTTTAATTTACTTCTTCGTTTTTTTGATGTTAAAGACGGAGAAATTCTTTTTGATAACTGTAATATAAAAGAATACAAACTTAAAGAACTTAGAAAGCTAATCGCCTATGTTTCTCAAGACACTTATTTGTTCCACGGGACTATAAAAGAAAATTTATTACTTGCAAACCCAAAAGCAACAGAAGAAGAATTAATCTCCGCTACGAAAAGTGCTAACATACACAGCTTTATTGAAAGCCTACCGGAAGGCTATGATAGTTTTGTTGGTGAGAGAGGCGTTAACTTTTCAGGTGGACAGAGGCAAAGAATTTCTATAGCAAGGGCATTATTAAAAAATGCACCTGTTATTTTATTGGACGAAGCAACTGCAAGTGTAGATTCCGAAAATGAAGAAGCAATAAAAAATGCTTTAGATATTTTGCTGGAAAATAAAACTTCTATTACTATTGCACACCGTTTAAATACAATTGAATATGCTGATAAAATTATCGTTTTATCAAAGGGTAAAATTGTTGAAGAAGGAACACATACTGAACTTATGACAAATAAAGCTGCTTATTATAATTTATTAAAAGCACAAAATATAACTAAAATTGGGGAGAATTAAAATGAATAAATTTAAAGAATTAAAACTATTATTTTCTTTTGTAAAAGAGATTAAAAAAGAATTTATTTTTGCTTTATTTATTTCCTTTATTACAGCTGTAATTAAGTTTGGTGTTCCGGCTATTACTATTTTTTTAGTTGTTCTAGCTTTGGAAGGCAAAGTTTCATTTTTAACTTTATTTATGATTGTTTTAGTTTTTACTATTATTCTTGATGCGCTCTTTCAGTATATAGATGTTTATAAATTTCATCATGTTGCATATTTACTTATTTATAAATTCAGAATTAAAATATACGAAGCCATAGAAAGAAACGCTCCGTTGGTTACAAGAGAAAATAGAACAGGACAGTTAAATTCTATAATTATGGAAGACACCGAGTCTTTAGAAATTTTTTATGCCCATACTGTTAATGTTTATATTGTCGCTTTTATTTTTACATTAATGATTATAATTGCCACCTGTTTTTTTGACTGGGTATTTGCGTGTGTTATTTTCTTTTCTGCCATTTTACTTTTTATTATTCCCTTTACACTATTTAATTGGGGACACAAATTAGATTCCAACATTCGTGAGTATATCGGTACAACAAATGCAGAAGCTATTGATACAATTCAAGGCTTAAGAGAAATACTTAGTTTTAATCGTGAAGAGTTTTTTATCAATAAAATGAAAAAAGATACAATAAAGCTAAATAAATTTGAAAGGAAAAACGGTTTAAGGCTCGGTCTGCAAGGAGTTATGATTGGTTTAGTTATGACCTTTGCAATAATCGCAAGTATTTTTTATGGTTATACACAAATTCTTGCAAATCAAATTACACCAAGCATGCTTTTAATTATTATCTTCCTTTTACCACAAAGTTTAATTCCAATGATGAAGCTTTCAGATATTGGTCTTGAATTTACAGGTGTTGTAGCCTCTGCAAAAAGAATAAACGCGCTTTTAGTATTGCCTCCGAATGTTGAATATACTAATAAAGACGACAGCGAGCTAAAACTTAGCCCAAGCATAGAATTTAAAGATGTGGAATTCTCTTACAAAAAAGACCGGCCTGTTTTAAATTCACTTTCATTCTCCGTAAAAGAAGGTGAAACTATCGCTCTTATGGGAGAATCGGGTGCAGGTAAAACTACCATTGCCTCATTGCTAATTCGTTTTTATGATTGTACTAAAGGAGAAGTTCTGATCGGAGGAAAAAACATAAAAGAGCTTTCAGAAGAAAAACTGAGAGATACAATTTCTTACGCACCACAAGACTTGTACCTTTTTAATTGTAGCATAAAAGAAAACATTCGATTTGCAAAAATTAATGCAACAGACGAAGAAATAGAGCAAGCCGCAAAAATTGCCAACGCACATGAATTCATCACAGCCTTACCTGACGGCTACGACACAGTAATAGGCGAAAGAGGTTTGAAACTTTCAGGCGGTGAAAAGCAAAGAATTTCTATTGCAAGAGCAATTTTAAAAGACAGTCCGATCTTAATTTTGGATGAAGCGGTAAGTAATTTAGATTCAAAAAGTGAAGAGCTTTTTATGCAGTCACTTAAGCAATTAGAAAAGAAGACAATAATCATAATTGCGCACCGCGAGTCAACCGTAAAAAATGCAGATCGAATATTAAATTTAGAAAACGGAAAAATAAGGATGTAGCGTATGAGTAAGATACAAGATATAAATTGCCAAGATAATAGATTTCTGCCATTTTGGCTTTGGACAGTTTTTGTTATACTGTTGATAATTGCAAGTATAATCGGGGGTGGACTTTTCGGCTCTGCGGATATAGCCTTCGCAGACATTTTAAAAGTTTTCAAACTTAAATTGTTCGGAATAAATGACGAAAGCCTGCAAATATCATCAGTGTTTATTATTTGGGATTTAAGAATTCCACGAGCAATATTGGCATTAGCCGCAGGTGGCGGTCTGGCAATTTGCGGTGCAAGCTTGCAGTCGATTACCCAAAATGTTTTGGCTAACCCCTACATCTTAGGTATTTCATCGGGAGCATCAGCAGCCGTAAGTCTTGCAATGTTTTTAGGGATTGCCGGCATGGCATCAACTATTTCAATTCCCATAATCGCTTTTATTGGTGCAATGCTCTCTTTATTGCTGGTATATAAAATAGGTATTGCCGGTCGCTCAGGATCGTCTATAAGATTAATACTCGCAGGTACTGCAATCTCGGTTGTGTTTAATGCTTTTTCATCATTGTTTATAATGATTACACCAAGCGACAAAGTCTTGAGAAGTTTTATGGCTTGGACTATGGGAAGTTTAGCAGGAGCCAGATGGAACAACCTGTTAATTCCGGTAGTTAGCTCAGTCCTTGGTTCATTGATTTTTTTACTTTATTCCAGAGCCTTCAATGTAATTTCTTTGGGCGATGAAACTGCAATCAGTTTAGGAATAAACACAAATAAAATTAAAAAAATGACAAGCGTATTAACAGCTTTTATTACAGGTGTAATGGTCGCCTTTTGCGGCATCATAGGTTTTGTAGGTTTTATCATTCCTCATATAGTCCGACTTATAATCGGCCCTGACCACAGAAAACTATTCCCCCTTAGCTTTTTAGTCGGTGGCTTATTCTTACTTTGGATTGACATCATCGCACGTGTAATTATGGCTCCGCAAGAACTACCTATAGGAATTTTTACAGCACTCGCAGGTGGTCCGATTTTCATCTGGCTTTTAACAAAACAAATTAAATAAGGATTTTTTGCATGAACCTTGAAAACAAAACTAAAATAAAAAACAACACAAACATAAATACAATTGAAATAAAAGACTTAAACTTTTCCGTACCGGAGCGCAAAATATTAAATTCAATTCATCTGTCTGTAGAAAACAAAAAGACAGTAGGCCTTATAGGCCCAAACGGAAGCGGAAAGACAACTCTTTTAAAGCATTTATATAAAGCTTTAATTCCCAACGTAAATACAGTATTTATAAACGGCACTGCGATTGAAAATTTTTCATACAAAGAAAGCGCTCAACTAATTACGGTTATGAAACAGGAAGGCTATTCCGACTTTCAATACAAGGTTATAGAAATGGTGTTAATGGGCCGCTCTCCCTATCGTAATTTTTTTGAGCCTGACACAAATGAAGACAAAGAAATCGCACTCAACGCATTGAAGTTTTTGGGAATGGAAGAATACGCCCAAAGAAACTTCTGCACTCTTTCCGGTGGCGAAAAACAACGCGTACTTATCGCTCGCTCACTTGCACAAGAGGCTGACATCCTAATTTTAGACGAACCGACAAATCACCTTGATGTACATTACCAATGGGCATTGATGGAAATAATAAAAAAGCTTGATAAAACCGTTCTGTCAGTTTTTCACGAGCTAAATCTTGCCGCCAACTTTTGCGACTACATCTTCGTAATTGACAACGGAAAAATAATCGCCCAAGGAGAACCGAAAGAGCTTTACACAACGGAACTCTTTGCCGAAATCTTCCGCATTGAAGCAGAAATCATACTCAAAAACGATATACCGAATGTCTTGTATAAAAAAGCACTGTAGACAGTTTTTTATAATAATTTGGGCGAATTTTTGCATTGCGGTGAGTGAAAATTATTTTTCTTTGAGAGGTATTTCACGCAATGCAAAAACCGAGCTATCCGCTTTAATTTTAACGCCTCTTCTTTTATTATGCAGTAGTGTTTTCCGCTATCGCTGAAACCACTACTACTGAGAAAAAAATCGGCAGTTAAAATTCCGCTACTATCTCTTTCGCAAGTTTTATGGTCGCAAGAAACCTTTAATTAATGTGCAATGTAAATTTTATAGATAACTTTTAGGCAAATTCAGGCGTTACCATTTATTAAAAAAAACGCATCAACCGAATTTTACTAAACCCAATTGATGCGTTAAAATTAAAAGTTAATTTCTGTTTTTATTCAGCTGATTTATTTTTCTTGAAACCTGAAATTAACAATGTGATTGCTGTGTAAGTAACTACAACAACAACTAACCATTTAAGATACATAAGTGGCAGTGATTTTACAATCTTTGCTGCAACGATTACACCAATCAAACCGAACAGACCAATTGCAATAGATGCTTTTTTTGCATAAGCGCCTTCTTTGATAAATTTAACGGAACCAACAGGCATCAGATATGCACAAGAACCCATCATGATAGGGAATGCAACTGCAGGACTCATACCCATAAGGTAAACAAGAGCCATACATGGTGCATAAAGACCAACACCGAATGACATTGCAATACCCAAGATAAAGTTAATAACAACTGCAACTACAAGTTTAACACCTGTTAAACCAATTGCTTCACCACCTACAGGCATCCAGTTCATATTTCCTGCTACCATCAAGCCGGCAGTAATAATCAATGCAATACCCATGATAATCTGAACTTTCTTCTCGTCAAATTTTGAAACCAAACCGGCTCCAACCCAAGCACCGATAGCGGCGGCAACAAGCATTGAAATCAGCGTGATTGGCTCAACTTTGATAACAGTCATAAAGATAATTGCTTCAGCAACAACAGGCCAAGTACAAGAAACATTTAATGTACCGGGTATAACTCTGTCTTTTACCTGCTTAAATGCTCTAAACAAAGCTGTTCCGGGAGCAAAACTACCAATACCTAATGTATCAAAGAAGTTTATAACAAGTCCTATTGCACCTGAAATCCAAAAATTTGTTCCTTCTTCTAAATTTTCTTTGTTTGCAAAAACATCTCTAAGAAAAACCACCGAAAAGAAAAGTGTTAATAGTCCTAACACACCAAGAACACCATACAAAATCATAATAATACCTCCAAAAGTATTTTGTTTATTTGATAGGGCTTGTCAAAATTAGAGTTTTGACAAATCCTTCTATCACAATCTAAAACCGTGCTTTACAGGATCGTCTTCGTCAATAACATATTGACAGAATCCGGTAATATAAGCACTTCCCGTTATCTCAGGGATAACAGCATCATAATTTTCAACCTTGGTAAGGTCAATTACTTTGCCTTTAAACATGGTTGAAGTAATGCTTTCGTAAATAAATTCTTCATCCTTATTTAACTTGCCTTTCTTAAACAATGTTGCAAGTTTTGCCGAAGTTCCTGTTCCGCATGGTGAGCGGTCAACTTGTCCTTCACCAAATACAACTACATTGCGAAGATTTGCTTTAGGATTGTCAGTTTCATCATAAAATTCTACTAAGTCCACAGTTTTGATATGCTCTAAAGTAGGGTGCTGTACCTTGATTTCTTTGTTTATAATGTCTCTGACCTGTATACCAAGCACTTTCAGTTTATCGGCATTTTCAGGAATTAGTTTTATTCCGAATTGATTTGCAGGTACAATTGCAAAAAAACTGCCGCCGAAAGAAATATCGAATTTAATTTTACCGTACCCCGGAACTTCAACCTCTTGGTCTTCTTTATACAAAAAGGACGGAACATTCACAATGGAAACTTCTTGAACCTTTTTGTCTTTTACCTTAACACTTGCGCGGATAATTCCGGCAGGAGCCTCCATAACAACATTGGTTACAGGCTCTTGCATGGGAACAATACCGGTTTCTACTGCAATAGTTGCCGCTCCTATCGAACCGTGTCCGCACATGTTCAGATAACCGCCACCGTCCATGAAGATAATGCCAAAGTCAGCTTCATCACTGCATGCCGCAGTCAAAATAGAGCCGAACATATCATTATGTCCTCTTGGTTCGTGCATAATCGAGGTTCTAAGGTAATCCATATTGTCTTCCAAATACTTCTTTTTTTCAGGCATGGTTTTACCCGGAATTTGAGGAACACCCCCGACTACAACCCTTGTGGGTTCTCCCATCGTATGCGAGTCTACCGCATGTATGCTTCGTGAAAATCTCATAAAACTCCCCCTGTCTTTTCACTTAAATACAATAGCTAAATTAGCTATTTTTCGCTTTTCGCATTTTTAATTTTAATAATGCTAAAGCCTTTTTACAATCAATCTCGGTAACAGTATTTTCGCCGACAACTTCGGTTTCAATACCTGCTTCCGATTTATTCATGTCTACAATCGTGTCCATATATTTGTTTGTTACAACAAATTTGGCTTGAGTTCCGATAAAGGTTATACCTACTAAGGGAATACGCCTTTTGCCGAACTCTTCTATAGTATTGGCAAAATCAACATGTGAATTACCCCAACCATCACAGGATAGAATAGCACCGTCTACACGCATTCCTTCTGCCCATTGTGCGGCTCTTTTGCCGACTAAATATTTTTCTTTATTTCCTTGTGGTGTTCCGAGTATCATTACACCGGTAATATCAACATCAGTATCACCATCAATTAAGTCTAAAAGAGGATCTCTAAAATGATGTAAACTTGTTTCTTTTGTTGATGGGCCTACTCCCATAAATACTCCTTTTAAACCAATGCCCTTAAAGCACCGTCTCTGTACTCGTTCGGTGAAAGCAAAACAGGCATATTAGCCATATCAATAACTGAAAGTCCGTCTATTCCTGACGGCTCAGAAGCAAACAGCATATTATCGTACATAGCACCTTGTCCCGCAACCTGTTTTACAATAACAACTTTTTTTGCGTTGGCTCGCACTCTGTCAAAATATTCGTTGACTTCATCAGCGTCTTTTAACTCTTTTTCTTTTAGTTCCACACGAATAGAATCAATGAGCTTATCTGCCACCCTAAACGCCGCCATGGGGAGATTTCTCTCAAAAGGCTCTCCGCCTTTCAGCAAAACATCAATATGAATTAAAATATCGTTATTTTTTGGAGTACCCGGCCTGTTTTTAAAAAGCTTTTCTGCAAGAATACCGTCTGACGAGCCGAATTCGTGCATTTGCCTACCGTCTTCGTCAACTCCGGTAAGAATAACATATACACCCGTTAAAGTATGAGTAATTCCTTCGCCTATTTCGCCCAAGACCTTTGTAGAAATAGGGATAACATCCATAATTGTATTGATTTCACGGTTCCATTGGTCGGGTAATATTACATCTACATTAACTTTTTTTACCAGCGGGTTTTTGTAATCTAAATCACTGTTTACGGTTAATGTATGTGCATCTATTTTGGTTTTTGCCCCAAAATCAACATTGTTGATGTGGAATGACCTTATTGTTAATTTCCGAAGCTCTTTTACAGTATTATCTAAGGAATTCTTTATAGTACTCAATTATAACTCCTAAAAAGTTTTTAAGAGCCACTTATAAGGATTACCGGTCTTTATAAGCGTCTTACGATATAATTTTACCTTAATTTGTAAATTGTGTCAAGTTAAAAACAAGTGAAAACAATATTTTTAAATAAAAAAAACCCGCATCCGACATACACCCTGCATATCGAATACGGGATAAACCTTTAAAGCCTACAGGAATTTGCAACCTTGATCTCGATAGGTTTTAACTTCAGCTATAATAGCATCAACGTCCATAACCATCTCCATCATGCTAACCTGCTCTTCATAGACAGCAGGGTCTACAAGGCTTTTTACTTCCGGTTCTACCACATGGTAACACGCGAGTCCCAACTGGACTCCGGCTAACGGACCTGCAAAAGTAGGGTCTCCGACAGTAACGGTTTCACAAGCCAAACCTGATGATTCAGCTTCACCGCCGCCTAAGAGAACCACAACGTTTTCCGGACCATGCTTTTCGGCAAGGTCTTTAACACGTTGTTGGTTTTCCAAGTCCATAGCACCTGCGCTTGTTCAGACAAAGCATTCTGTTGCCGCATAAGCAACTGTTGCTCCTGCTGATTCTGCACAGAGTTTTATGGCTTCCCCGGGAATGCCGTCACGGTCACCGATGATGATAACCTGTTTACCTTTAAGTTCCATAGCATCCTCCTAGGAATTTTTTTTAAACAGTCTTTACAGACTGCTTTATATCACGGTGAAAATGAGCAAAGAGCCTTATCACCTGTGATAAAATTAAATATACTTTAACAAAGTATTTTCAATTTCTTCGATTTTTAAGCCGTCTCCTGTAAGATGCTCTTTCTTTTCACCGTCAATGTAAATTACAATTGAAGGAAGCCCGAGAACTTGCTCTTTCATTGCAACACGGCGACCTTCGCCAATGTCGAAAGAACAGAACTTAGCCTTGTCAGCATACTTATCTGCCAGCTTATGTACTTCAGGCATCAATTGCTTACATGGAACACAAGATTGTGACCAAAAATCAACAACAGTAACGCCTTTTGACTCATGAACTTCAGTTGAAAAAGTGTCTTTCTTTAATTCTAACATAATAACTCCTTAATTACCCGTATATATAAGATTATACAACCAATTTTGACTATTTGAGGAAATTGCAAAAGTCAGACGACTTTTGCAAGCGGCTCATTTATTCATTTCTCTGCGTGCTTTTACATCATCGATGTAATGTCCTGCCCAAATACCTGCCAAAGCACCGTCAGCGGCAGCCGTAACAATTTGGCGACTTTCTTTTTGGATAACATCGCCTACACCGTAAATACCCGGTACATTTGTTTCCATTTTGCCGTTTGTGATGATATAACCGGCTTTGTCCAATTCAACCAAATCGCCAAGGAATTCTGTTTGAGGAATGTAACCTATGAAGATAAACACGCCTTCTGTTTCCATTTTTGAAGTTTCGCCTGTTTTGGTGTCTTTCAGTATTACACTGTCAACAAGACCTTCACCGCAGATTTCTTCAACGACGGCATTCCACTTAAACTCAACTTTTGGATTTGCAAAAGCCTTATCCTGAATTGACTTTGCGGCACGAAGCGCATCTCGTCTATGGACTACGGTAACCTTGCTTGCAAATTTTGTAAGATACATTGCTTCTTCGATTGCCGCATCACCGCCACCGATAACCAAAACTTCTGCATCTTCAAAGAAAGCACCATCGCATGTTGCACAGTAAGAAACACCTTTGCCCCAATGCTCTTTTTCGCCCTTACATTGCAAATTTCTTGCACTGGCACCGGTTGAAACAACAACGCCCAAGCATTCATATTGTTTGCCGTTATTTGCGTGAACAATCCTTTCTTCGGAATTGGGTGAAAGCTCGATTTTTTCGGCTTTTGCCTGAACGAATTCAACGCCGAATTTTTCGGCATGTTTACGGAAAGCCTCACTTAATTCAGGTCCCGTTGTCTCAGGAAAGCCCGGATAGTTTTCAACTTCTTCAGTGATATAACACTGTCCTCCCGTATTCGGTTTTTCTTCAAGAATAATTGTTTTCAGCTTTGACCTTGCCGCATAAATACCTGCAGCAAGACCACCCGGCCCGCCACCTATGATAACCAAATCATATTTTTCAGCCATTTTGTTCCTCCTAAAATAAACACCCCGTAAATATAACAGGTTTATGGTTTTAAATCAAGTGTTATATTAAACAATATTTTATAAAGGGGGTGTCTCCCCCTCGCTTGCAAAAAATTGTCTCTTTTTTTAAAGACGTTTTAAGTCGAGTCTTCGTCCCTTCAGCCTCGACTTCTTTAAAAATTAAAACGAGACAATTGTTTTTCCGCTACCCCCCAAACTAAATGGAGCGCTCCACATAAAACTCGAACGTGATACTAAGCAGAAAACCGGCCTGTAATTCAATTCGTTTAACGCGTGCGTGGCGACCGATGTCTATCCTTCCGTCCGATTTATTTTTACTGTAAAGGACGGAAGATTATGCGAGGGAGCGGGTTGGCGTCAGCAAAATGTTATAGTCCGGTAAAAAAACAGGTTAAGGTTTAGTTTTTTTGTGCCGATTTTTTATATATCATGGATAGTATGATGAAAAGGCTGTTTTTTTGTGTATTTTTAAGTTTACTCGGGTTTACAGGGGTTGCTCAAGAGGCGATAGATACTCGTGTTTGTGCCGATTTGGTCAGAACAATTTCGCAAGTGAAGGCGCCTGAGGTGCATGGGGATTATTTGATTTTTACTGCTGAGCCGGATTTCAGGCATGTCGGGATAGCTTTTGAGTTTGAAGATTATAAAACGATACATAGTTTTTCGCGTATATCCGGTGAAAATAATAAGTCGCATGAGAGTTTGCTTTTTTTTATTATGCAAATTCCTGAAGATGTCAGTGAGTTAAGGTATCGGTTGGTGATGGATGGGCTTTGGACTACAGACCCTCAGAACAGGGAAAGTTTTTTTGACTACAGTCTTGGTTTGTCTGTTTCGGCTGTAAAGGTTCCTTACAGACACGAGTATAAGACAAAAAACAATTCGGGTGCCGGTGTTAAGTTTGTGTATGAAGGGCTTGCAGGACAGGTTATCAGGTTGGCAGGGAATTTTAATAATTGGGATCCTTTTATGTACGAGTTAAATGAAGTGGCTCCGGGAAAGTATGAGTTAAATTTACCTCTGCCAAAGGGAATTTGGATTTATGCTTTTTTCAAAGGAAGTACACAGATACCCGACCCGACCAATCATAATACGGTTTACACTGCTGAAGGAAAAACGGCATCGGTTATTGTTGTTAAGTAAAACCGACATGTAGTTTGATACTTTTGCATTGCCGGATTGTTTATAAGTTGAGTAAATTGCAAAAGTCAGACGAGTTTTGCAAGTGGCTCAGTTGTCGGCGATTGTTATGCGACCGCCTTTTTGGAGGGTGATTAGATATGAAAAATATCGCAATTAAGGTGATGCAATATTTGGTTTTTGCTTGTTTGGTTTTTAGCATGCTCGGATGTAAATCTTCGCCTGATGAAAAAAACAAAGGGCATGTCGATGCTCACAGCGGTGCGTCAAAAAAGATTGAAAATCAAAACGATGAAATCACAGTAAAGTATGATATAATTGTTTCAGGCAATTATTGCAATAATATACACACTACGGTTATTCGCGATAATGTCGGTTTGAAAGACCTTTATGAAAGGCTTTACGGGCATAAAAAAAATATTCCGTACATTGATTTTTCAAAAGAGGCTGTTGTTGTCGTTAATGCCGGAACTTTTAATACAGGCGGATATTCTATTCATTTTAAGTCATCCGAAAAAATTAAGAATGTTTTGAAACTCGTATTTTTTGTACAAGGGCCTGACCCCAACGAGATGGTTACAATGGCTTTTACAAATCCGTATATTATTCTTAAAGTTGCTTTGGATAAAGATACGCAAGTTGAAGTTGAAATTTCCGGTGCAAAGGGAAGAACAACTTGCAAAATGCTCTCGAGTGATTGTTAAGTTATTCCTCATTTAGTTTAATAAATTCAGGACTGCTTGTAAAATCATGTAAAATAATTATTATAATTGTGTTTGTGGGGAATAAATGTATAAAGAAATAAAGATAAATCGGAAAAGGTTCCAAGTGGAACGCAAACAAAATTTGACAATAGAATTTATTGGACAAAAAGTTATTTTATCAAAGCTAAATTAATTGTTGCGACTAAACGAGGGCATTTTAAAATAACAGATTTTGGTATGCAATTTTTTGAAAAGAATAAAAATGATATAACTATAAAAAAATTAAAAGAAATAAAAGAATTTAAGGAATTTGCTACTGTATCAACTACAAAGCAGAATAAAAACGATGAAATTCAAATATCAAATATAAATGAAGATGAAGAAAAAACACCTTTAGAAATTCTAGAAGATTCTTATATTCATATACAAAAACAATTAGCCTATGAATTATTAGAAAAAGTAAAATTAAATACATGGCAATTTTTTGAAGATTTAGTTATAGAATTGATGGTCAAAATGGGATATGGTGGTTCTAAAAATTTAGTACGAAAAAATATACAAAGAACGAATGATGAAGGGATTGATGGAGTAATAAATGAGGATAAATTAGGATTAGATACAATTTATTTGCAAGCTAAAAGATGGACAAAAGACAATAGTATTGGGAGACCTGAAATTCAAAAATTTGTTGGAGCATTACAAGGGAAACGTGCAAAAAAAGGTGTTTTTATAACCACTGGAAGTTTTTCAAATAATGCATATGATTATGTAAAAGCAATTGATCCAAAGGTTATTTTAATTGATGGAGAATTATTATCTAATTTAATGATAGAATATAATGTAGGGACAACTACAGTAGAGTCATATCATATTAAAAAAATAGATTTGGATTATTTTGAAGTGTAAAACTGTGGCTAACATGGTGTAAAAAAACATTTGCACACTTTACCTTGAGCCAAAGAAAGCACTGCTTTTACATCCGGTTCGTTATAGACAATACCGGATAGGAGGTAAAAATATGCAAATAAATTTCGCTATGATGTAAAATTAACAGAATTAGAAACAAAAGAAATATTTTATGAAAAATTAACTTTTGTGTATTTAGCAATGCCGAAATTTAAAAAAACGATAGAAGAGTTAGAGACAAAATTTGGTAAATGGTTGCATTTGATGGATAGTATACCCGAAAAGTTTGAAGATAATGTTTTTTTACAATTATTTAAAACAGAAGAGATAGCAAAATTTAGCAGAGAAGAATACCAACATTATGAAGATAGCTTGAAATACTATCGAGATTTAAAAAACTCTCTTGATACTGCAAGAGAAGAAGGTAAAATTGAAGGTAAAATTGAAATTGCAAAAAACGGATTAAAAGAAGGTTATCCAATCGAAATGATTTCTAAAATGACAGGATTAACAGAAGAAGAAATAAAGCAATTAAAAAACTAATTACTGCTAAAGATAGCACTGTTTTTATATACGGTTTTCTTCAAATTTATTTAATTAGATTCCTTTATTTTTTCTCTTTTTTTTGATATAATGTTGCAGAATTTAATTTTTTGATAGTATATTTATAAGAAGAGAACATTAGAAAATAAATTTTTAAGGAGAAAATTTTGGCAAAGTCAAAAACAACTAAGAATACTGAATTTAAAGAGCTGAATGCGGAAGAAAAAAAGCAGGTGCTTGAAGCGGCAAGACTTCAAATCGAAAAACAGTTTGGACAAGGCTCGCTTATGAAAATGGGAACGAATAAAGACATGTCCGCCGGAGTTGATGTAATTCCTTCGGGGAGTATATTGCTTGATGAAGCCTTGGGTGTCGGCGGTTATCCGAAAGGGCGTGTTATAGAAATTTACGGCCCTGAATCTTCGGGTAAAACGACTATTGCTTTGCATGCAATTGCAGAAGCTCAAAAGCAAGGCGGTATTGCCGCATTTATTGACGCAGAGCATGCCCTCGACCCTCTGTATGCAAAGAAGCTCGGGGTTGATATAGACGAGCTTTGGGTTTCACAGCCGGATAACGGTGAGCAGGCACTTGAAATTACCGAAAATTTAGTTCGCTCGGGTGCGGTTGACATTATTGTTGTCGACTCTGTTGCGGCTTTAACTCCGCAAGCCGAAATTGACGGCGATATGGGCGCGAGCCACATGGGATTACAGGCTCGTCTTATGAGTCAAGCATTGCGAAAACTGACTGCAATTTTGAATAAGTCTAATTGTATAATTATATTTATCAATCAAATCCGAATGAAGATAGGGGTTATGTTCGGCAGCCCTGAGACGACAACGGGCGGT
The DNA here is from genome assembly GCA_002749205.1 of Treponema sp. Classification (GTDB taxonomy): domain Bacteria; phylum Spirochaetota; class Spirochaetia; order Treponematales; family Treponemataceae; genus Treponema_B. The sequence goes on from PDOP01000020.1 coordinate 16,525, forward strand.
AATGCATTAAAGTTTTATTCTTCTATTCGCCTTGAAGTACGCAAGGTTGAAACATTGGGCAAAGGTGAAGAGCAGGCATGGGGAAATAAAATTCGAATAAAGGTTGTTAAAAACAAAGTTGCTCCGCCGTTTAGAAAATTTGAAACCGAAATATTGTTTGGAAAAGGGTTGTCTGCAATGGGTGCTATTTTGGATTGTGCCGTAAAATACGATATTATCAAAAAAAGCGGAGCATGGTATTCATTTAAAGACGAAAAGATAGGACAGGGGCGTGAAAATGCCACTTCATTTCTTGAAGAAAACCTTGAGCTTGTGCGTGGTATAGAAAAAGAGTTGCGTGAAAAGCTCTTTCCCGGCAGAGAGTATATTTCATCATTTCCCGATAAGAAAGATGCAGAAAGTAATATAGAAGAAGCCGTAAAAGAGGAAGGCAAAAAACAGGCTAAAACTGTCTCAAGCGGTAATACAACGGTATCTGAAAAAACAAAGGTCGGTGCTGATGTAGATCTTTTTTAAGCCATAATTTGATTCCTATACTTGAGGGTAATTTGATTTCTGCCGAATAGTATAAAGAGGGGTTTTACTCTTTTTCAAATTAAGGCTTAAAGGCAGTGAGGTTGGATATGGAAATAGGAAAGGCAGTTGATACTGTTAATATTGAGGGTTCAAAGAGCGAGTTTAAAACAGAGCATTTTCAAGGTCCGTTGGAGTTGTTGTTGTTTTTAATAAATAAGAATGAAGTTAATATTTATGACATTCCTATTTCCGAAATAACTGAGCAGTATTTGGAATATTTGGATTACGCAATTTCTCCTGAGCTTGATAATCTTACGGAATTTTATTCGATGGCAACAACCTTGTTGTACATAAAAAGTACGATGCTTTTACCGGTTGAAGTCAGCCTTAATAATGAAGATATAGAAGATCCGCGACAGAGCTTGGTAGATAAGCTTATTGAGTATCAAAAGTATAAAAAGCTTTCCGAGCTTATGGAAGAGCGTGAAAATGAAACAGAGTGGTTTTTTGAGCGTAAAAAAATTCAAACTCGTCTTCCATTCGGAGAGGAGCAACTTTGGAAAAAGATGGATACTTGGGATTTGTTGACTACTTTTTCACGCTTGATAGCGGGTTATAATTCGCAAAAACTTTTAGATGTTTATGAAGAAGTGTCTGTCAGTGAAAAAGTTGCTTTAATGAATGAATTGCTTGAAAAAAACGGAGAATGTATGTTCACCGAATTGATAGTAAGAAAGGGGAATTTGCTTGACATTGTATGTGCTTTTATGGCAATATTGGAAGCTGTAAAGATAAAAATGGCAAGTGTGTGGCAACACAGTATGTTCGGAGATATAAAAATAAAACCCTGGGAAGAAATTCAACACAGTGTTATCGAGCCGGATACTCACACTGCCGAAATAAAAGTCGGAGAATAAATTGAGTAGCGAAGAATTAAATATTGATAAAGAGACATCTTTGGTTGATGCTGTTTTATATTTGGAGTGCGATCCTGTTACCGAAGAAAATATCGCAAAAATAACCGGTCTTTCGTTGGATGTAGTAAGGTTGTGCATTGAAAAACTTCACGGAGAATATTCTGAAGCAACACGAGGTGTTGAGCTTACTAAGATGATGGGTGGCTGGATGCTGGTTCCAAAACAGGAGCTTAGAGAAAGTTTAAAAGAGCGTTACGGTAAAAAGAACGAGGCAAAGCTTTCCCGTGCCGCAATGGAAACATTATCGATTATTGCATATTCTCAACCCGTAACACGCGCCGAGGTAGAATCAATTCGGGGTGTTTCCGCCGATAACATGATGCGTCTTTTACTTGATAAACAGTTAATTAAAGAAGTCGGTAAAAAAGACTTGCCCGGAAAGCCTTCTCTTTATGGAACAACAAAAGAGTTTTTAAAAGTTTTTCAGCTTAACAGTATAGCCGAATTGCCAAAACTTGATGATGGCGATGCAGACAGGTTTGAACTTGCAAGATAATAAAAATAATCAATCGGATAAAATCAGGCTACAAGTGTATCTTGCTCATTCAGGTGTGGCTTCACGGCGTGCAAGTGAAAAAATTATTCAAGAAGGTCGAGTAACCGTAAACGGTAAAACGGTGGACACACTAGGAGCAAAGGTTGACTATCAGGATATTGTTACTGTTGACGGCAAAAAAATAGAGCCTGAAAAGAAAAAGATTTATATTTTGATGAATAAACCGGTAGGTTATATTTCATCATTGTCTGATACGCATGGTCGTCCGGTTGCAGCCGATTTATTGAAATCAAAATATAAAGAGCGTCTTTATAATGTAGGCAGATTGGATATGTTTTCCGGCGGGGCTTTGATTTTTACTAATGACGGTGAGTTTTCCGCATTGATACAACATCCTTCTGCTGAAATCGAAAAAGAATATTTTGTTGAAACTGTTTATGATTTTGACGAGCAAAAGTTAAATCGGTTTGAAAAGGGCATTCGGATTGAAGGTGTGTTTTATAAATGTGTTCATGCAGAAAAAACCAATAAAAATAAGATGCGTATTGTTTTGACTGAAGGTAAGAATCGAGAAATCAGGAATGTTTTGAGAGAGCTTAATATACGAATTAAGAAGTTGACTCGCATTCGTATCGGGAATATCAACTTGGGAAATCTGCAATACGGGAAACTCAGAGAATTGAGCGAAAGTGAAATTCAAGGTTTAATAAAACTTGCCAAACGAAAATAATCTTTGTTAAATTTAATTTCAGAATACCTGCGAGCTTTTGCAGGAAGTTTAGCCTGTGGTGGAAAGATACCGGTATCCTTTTGCTCGCTTTAATTCAAAAGAAAAGACCTTTGAGCGGAGGGAAAAGCGTTGATTGAATCTGCAGTAAAGAGCAAAAGATTTAAGGTATCTGTCGGGTTGCAAGAGCGATAGCGATTTTATATTAGTTTGTAGTATAGACTTTTTTTATTATTTTTGTTATTTTCATTGAAGAGATTTTTATAAGAAATAGATTTATGTAAGGAGTCTGTTTATGAAGGGAAAAAAGTTGATTACCACAGTCCTGTTTTTAGTGATTGTCGGTTTTCTGGGATTTAAGAGTTTTATAATTATTCCGCCCACTGACCAAGGTGTGGTTACAAGGTTCGGAAAGTATATGCGTATTTTACCGCCCGGTCCGCAGTTGATTATTCCGTTTGTTGAGAAAATTCAGAAAGTGCCTGTAACAGTTGCACAAAAGGAAGAGTTCGGTTTTAGAACAAAGAAGGCAAGCGAAAGAAATGAGTATGAAAGCAATATTACGCATGAATCTGAAATGCTGACAGGGGATTTGAATATTATAAATGTTGAGTGGGTTATTCAGTATAAAATCACGGACGCAAAGGCTTGGCTTTTTAATGTGATTGAAGACCAGAGGAATAAAACCATTCGTGACGTTTCAAAGTCTGTTGTAAACAGTCTGGTGGGAGATAGGGCAATTTTGATGATTATAGGTCAGGAGCGAGACAGAATTCAGAGTTTGGCAACTACTATGATGAATGAGCAGTACAAGAAGCTAGGACTCGGTATTACCGTTACTTCCGTTCAGCTTCAAAATGTTTTACCGCCCGAAGAGGTGGAGCAGGCTTTTGAAGGCGTGAATATTGCCATTCAGGATATGAACAGGTTAATCAATGAAGGTAAGGAAGCGTATAATAAAGAAATACCCAAGGCAAAAGGTGAAGCGGCGAGGATGATTCAAGAGGCTGAAGGTTATGCCGCAAAAAGGGTTAATACGGCAAAGGGTGATGTTGCCCGCTTTGAGTCTATGTATGCAGAATACAGAAAGAACCCCGAGATTACCAGACGTCGCCTTTATCTTGAAACGGTTGGAGAGGTGTTAAGCAACACCGAAAATGTTATGATTGTAGATAAAAATTTGGATAACTTTTTGCCTTTTAAGGATTTAGCATCTAAAAGACCTGTAGGAGGGAATTCTAATGAGTAAGAAAAGTGTGGGTAAAATTACCTCTTTTGTAGTTATTTTATTGATTTTGATTTTTGCATTTTTTGTTGCAAATCCTTTTTATATTTTGAATGAAAACGAGGCGGCTCTGATTACTCAGATGGGTGCAATTGTAAAGACTGAAAGCTCGCCGGGTATGCATTTTAAAATACCTATTATTCAGCAGGCTCATAAGTATACTCTTAGATTGTTGCGCATTGACGGCGATCCGAAAGAAATCTTAACACGAGAGAATCAGTACATCGTTATGGATACAACCAGCCGTTGGAGAATAACCAATGTGCAGACATTTTATCAGTCGCTTAAAACACAAGCCGGTGCTATGTCTAAGCTGGCGGATATTATAGATTCGGCGGTTCGTGATGTCATCTCGGTAAACAGTTTTGACAATGTTGTCAGAAGCTCAAATATAATCAATGAGATTTCCGCTGTTGAAGAGTTTAACATCGAGACTGATGAAGTAGAGATTGAAAATCTCGGTTTTACCGAAAAATTGACTTACCCTAATATTACGAAGGGCAGAATGGTTTTGGCAGAAGAAATTGTTGCAAAGGCAAATGCACAGCTTAATTCATTTGGCATTGAGGTTGTTGATATTATTTTCAAGCGCATTAAGTATTCAGATGAGCTTCAACCTTCTGTTTTTAACCGAATGATAACCGAACGAAATCAGATTGCCGAAAGTTTTCGCTCAACCGGAGAAGGAAAGAAGGCCGAGCTTTTGGGTAAGCTGGAAAATGAAAAGCTGACAATTCTTTCGCAAGCCTATGCCGAATCGGAGCGGATAAAAGGTTTGGCAGATGCCGAGGCAAGTGCTATCTACGCGCAGTCGTATAATAAAAATCCCGAGTTCTACAGTTTTTGGAAGAGCTTGGAAATGTACAAAAAGACGCTTTTGGAAAGTGAAAAAATACTTTCAACCGATTTGGAGTATTTTGATTATCTTTACAAGCATTAATATTAAAAGTTAAATTATTTTTAATTTTTGGGCGTTCCGGTTTGAGATTTAAAAAAATAAAAAGTTTTCTTTAAAGCAAACCGTCGCTCATTTCGGAACTCCGCTATCGCTTCGGCTAATTTTGCACAAAAAATTATTGTGCAAAATGTATCCGCGTTACATGTTTTTTAAAAAACATGTAACGCGTTCCTACAATCGCT
>PDOP01000037.1 GCA_002749205.1 Treponema sp.
TTATGAATTTTCAGAAATATATATTGATATTTCAGGTTTAGATTTAAACAGAAAAGCAATAGATTATTTGAATTATATACTTGAAGATAAAATAGTTTTATTAAAAAACAAATGAAAACAGCACATAACATGGTGTAAAGAGTAATGCGTCAAAAAAACCCCGTTTTAAGTTTAAAAACCCCTTAAAACAGCCAAATTTCGATGTCAAAAACCTCACAAATTCTACATTTTTTCTACAAAAACAAATTTGCAATCAACACTTATATAATACCACATTAAAAAAAATGTCAAGTCTTTTTTTTAAAAAACTTAAAAAAAATAATGTATTTTATATTTCGACTATTCGAGTTTGCGTTAATTAATAATAAGTATACCGGAATATATAAACAGTACGCTTAACATGATTTGGACATCTGCCGGTATCCTTTTTATCGATTATAAAATCATAAACAAGGTTTGAAGCGAAGGCGTAAAAACTTGTTTGATATATTAAAAAAAAGATAAAAAGATTTAAGGCAGATGTCGGGTTGGAGCTTTAGCTCAAAAATTATAAATCCTTTAAATTTTATGAGAGTGCTTTTGCACATATAAAAGCAGTTGTCCAAGCATTTTGAAAATTAAAGCCACCTGTAACACCATCTATGTTTAAGGTTTCGCCGACAAAAAAAATATTTTTGTGAATTTTGCTTTCAAATGTTTTACAATTAATTTCTTTTAAGTCAACGCCACCTGCTGTAACGAATTCATCTTTAAAACAACTTCGACCGCTTGCATGATAAATGCTTTTTGTTAATTCTGTTGAAAGATTTTGCATTTGTGTTGAACTTATATCAGCCCAGTTTTGTATTTCAGTAATATTTGATGTGTGCAGCAGTCGTTTCCAGTGGCGTTTTGATATTTCTAAAAATGGTGATTTTAAGACAATGCGTTTTCGTGCGTGTGTTTTTTTAAAATTTAACAAAGTTGTTAAAACTTCGTCTATATTTTTTGAAACCCAGTTTACTGTAATGTCATATCGGTAATTTTTTTCGGCTAATACTCTTGCGGCAAATGAAGAAAGTTTTAAAATAGCAGGGCCGCTCATTCCCCAATGTGTAATCAATAATGCTCCCATTGATTCTAATTTTGTATCGTTAATTTTTACGGTTGCACACGGAACTGTAACACCGGATAAGCCTGTTAATCTTTTATCTTGGATGTTAAAAGTAAATAATGATGGTACAGGTTTAATTATATTACAACCTATTCTGCTGGCCGACTCCCATATTGTTTTAGAGTTGCCTGATGCAATTACTAATTTGTTTGCTTCAAAAATTTTTTGGTTTGTTTTTATAATCCAACTACCGTTAGACGGAAAAAAAGAAAGTACTTTATAATTTTTTAAAACTTTTATTCCAAGCTCATTGATTGCTTTTTCAAAACAATCAATAATCGCATCACTTTTATTTGCTTTCGGAAAAACACGACCATCACTTTCAATTTTTAACGGCACGCCTCGTTTTTCAAACCATTCTATGGTATCGAATGTCATAAATGTATTAAATGCACCTAATAATTCTTTTGCGCCACGAGGATAAAATTGTATCAATTCTTTTGCATCAAAACATGCGTGCGTTAGATTACAACGACCACCACCTGAAATTTTTACTTTCTGTAAAACATTGTTGCTTTGTTCAAGAATGATAATATCCAATTCGGGGTTAAGCTCTTTTGCGTTTATTGCCGTAAAATACCCGCTCGCACCACCACCAACAATTATTATTTTTTTTTGCATACATTATTTAGTTTATAGCAAAGATTAAAAAAAGACAATATATTAAGCATAAAAGAGAGAGAGTTAAGTTAAACAGAAAACCGGCGTGTTAATCAGTACTCTTTGCTGATTTTAAGAGCGACCGTATCCTTTATCTCGATTTATTTATCAGTAAAGGCGGTTGAAGTGTCAGCGTAAAACGCCGTTTATTTTTTTAAAAAAAGAGATAAAGATTTAGGTCGCTCGTGGGTTGGTAGCGGGCAATTTGCCCGTACTAAATTTAAAACTATAGATTAACTTTTTTTTAATTTTTTGTTACAATATATTATGACGGATAGCTTTTTAACTGTTTCACATCAAGTTTTAATTTTGTTTTTGCTGATTTTTCTAGGAATAGTTTGTACAAAACTTAGAGTGCTGAGTGCTTCGGCTGTCAAGAGTATTACAACCATTGTGCTTTATGTTGTCATTCCTGCAGTAATTATTCACTCGTTTGATAGGCCTTTTAATACAAAGCTACTTTGTAATATGACATTAACTTTTGGAGGTGCTGTATTTGCGCATATTGTTGGGATTATTTCGGCGAAAGTCTTTTTAAAAGAGCAGGATAAGTCACGAAAAGCGGTTCTACAGTACGGTGTAATTTTTTCAAACGCAGGCTTTATGGCTCTTCCTCTGCAATATGCTGTACTTGGTGAGGAAGGGGTTTTATATGGGGCAATTTTTATTGCAGTTTTTAATATAATTAGTTGGACTTATGGTGTGTATATAATGAGTATCGGGGTAAATAATAATTCGCTCAAAAAAGCTTTTTTTAATCCCGGTACTGTTGGAACTCTAATAGGGGTTATTTTATTTTTTACGCCTTTGTCATTACCGCCAATTATTTCAGAAACCTTAAATAAAATAGCTGTAATGAATGTTGCATTACCCATGATGATTATAGGGTATTTCCTTGCAAGCACAAAAAACTTAAAAGAGTTTTTAGATGCAAAGTTAGCTCTCGTAATTATATTGCGTTTAATAGTTGTGCCGGCGATTGTTTTTAGTGTATTGTATTTTGCCGGAATTCAGTCTATTGTTTTAGTCGTTGTAATGATTGCGACAAGCACACCTACGGCAGCAAATACTGTGATGTTTGCCGAGTTGTTTGAGCGTGATGTAGATATTGCAGCCAAAATTGTTTCTCTTTCAACACTGCTGTCTATAATTACAATACCGCCCATCATTGCTTTAACCTTGCATTTAACTAATATGTAAATTTATTCTCGAGATAACAATTTTTATGTGTATTCAATCGAGGTTAATACTTTATTTAGTCTACTGATAGGGTCTTCATATTCGCGGAATGTAAATCCGACATGGTATCCTTTATCAGATACAATTGTTATTGTTTTGCCAATACAGTTGTTCACCGTGTTTGATGTGGCATAAGGGAAATATTCAGGCTTTAAGATTGACAGATTATAATTAGAGCCGTCATATCTTACTTCCGCAATATTGGAAGGAAAGTTGACTAAAAAAATTCTAAAGCTGTCTGAAGCTCCGCCACCGACACTCATTCTGGTACCCGGTTTCATAACATGTATGTTTCGCTTTCCTATTGAGCGTGTTTGATTAAAAACATATATTTCTGTCATACCGGATTGATTTCGCTTTACTTCTATTTTAGCAAATGGATCTGCCGGCGAAAATCCGGGTTGTTTTTTTTGTGTTGTAGAATTTAACAGCGCCATGCGAGCTTTTGCTTCTTCGGCTTTATTACGGGCTAAACTACCGGTATGGTCCGGTGTATCGCTTACTGTTTTGATAGCTCGTGAAATAGGGCGAGAGGTTCTTCGCTTGAGCAAGAAAAACAAAAGAAACAGCAGTAACAGTACCAGTAAGATAATAAGTAAAATATACAACCATGAGTATTCATTCGCAAAGAATTTTTGCAAAACTGTTGGTTGAATGCTTAAAGGCAGTTTTGCCGTTTGTGGCATTGTTGCTTTATTATCTGCAAACACAAGCCTTAAAAGAACATCGGAATTTTTGTTATTAAAACCTTCAGGCAACTTAATATTTGCCAATAAATCTTTTTCCTCGCCAACCGGTATTGTTATCGTTTTATCTTGAATATCGATGCTGTGTGTTACACCGTTTTCTTCAATTACTATGTCTGTTAAAGTAAGCTCTGTATCAGAATTACCTGAATTTTTAATTTGCAATGGTAATTTTAAATTTTTGCCCTTTGCAATTAATTCATTTGGAAATACCAAAATAGGCAGGTTGTTTTTGTCGTCTTTAATATTAAAATCTTCGTCAGGATTGTTAGATAAATCACTGGTGTCTGTTCCGACACTGTTTGTTACATCACCGGAAATATCTGTATACTCTTTTTTTGTTTCATCATTTGAGCCATTATTATCTGCAGATTCTGTATTGCCCGTATTGGTATCACCACCGGTATTATTCGTACCTGAGCTACCGTTTTTTGAATTAGTTGTCTCTGAGTTGTTTTTTCCTGAACTGTCAGTTTTTGCGTTATTTGCCCCGGAATTACCTGTACCACCTGAATTTATATTATTGGCATCAGTAGAGACTGTTTCGGAGATATTTTGTATTACCTCATTGTCTAAATTTTTAATGATGACATTATCGGGAAAAGGAAGTTTTACATAATATACCTTCCAGTTTTCATTGCGCAAGTTTGATGCAATTGTATCTATTTTATTTTTTACCTGCTCGTTATTATAACTTTTATACCGACTTTCATTTGGTGGATTAAATATACCGTCAGAAATTATTATCAATATTTTTTCTTTGTTGTCTGTGCTTAAGTTTTGCGTATAATCTTTTGCAAAATCCATTGCTGTCAGCATATCTGAATTTTGTCCCAACTGATATAAAAGCATAAACCGAGATACAAGTCTTGAAATATCTGTTTCAGTAGTTATTTTTTGAGTTAATTCATGACGAGCCGAAGCATTAAACGAAATAAGGTGAAATGTGTCCCCACTTCGAATAAACTTGGAACTTATTTCGTTTAACACCCTTTTATTTATAGCATCATAATAAGGAAGAATAGTACCTGAAGTATCCATCATTACAATAATATCAGCCGGTTGCCTTTCGGATTCTTGTGCTATTAAATTCTGCATACATACAGAAATAAACATTATTGTAAGCACTAGCAGTTTCTTTTTCATGGTCATTCTTCTCCTTCTTAATTTTAGCTTAAGTCTGCCTCTGCAATGTTTAATATTTTATATGTTTTTTTCTGCTCATTGATGGCAAATTTTACAGTTTCATCTTTCTTTGAGTTAATAAAAGTACTGCCTAATGGAGACATATATGATATTATACCATTTTCAGGTGCAGATTCCCAAGGGCCAAGTATCGTATATTCTTCTATTGAATTATCATCAATATTTTCAACTGTTATTTTCGTGCCAAAACCAACTTTTTTTGTGCTAACGGTTGTTGGGTCAAAAATTTGAGCTCTATCAATATCGCCTTGAAGTCGACTTACTGCATTATTTAGCTGTGCCTGTTCTTCTCTAGCCGCTTTATATTCTGCATTTTCACGCAAGTCTCCCAGCGATATAGCATAAGCTAAATCCTTTTGATTTTGCGGAATTTTAACATCAAGTATTTCCTGAAGCTCTTTATTTTTTACATCAAACATTCTCGTCGTAACAATTAAGCCTTGTGTAACAACTTCTTTTTCTTCAGATTCAAAGAATTTAAATTCTTTATACTTTTGTACAATTTTGTTTCGTAAACGCATTTTTACTGCAGAATCCAAATCATCTATATCCCCAATTAAAGTATATAATCTTGTTATTGTAGCCTCATCATTTTCTATAATAAAGTTTTCCAGTAGATTGTCTTTTCCAAACAACAGAGTATGCACTTGTTTGTTTATCTTTCTATTTTCGGTAGTATTCTTTCTACTGTCTATTTCTCTAAATGTAATATCAAGAATATGAACCAATGCTATCATTTGTTTTTCAAGCTCTATTCCGGCACCTTTGAACCAATCTTCTTCTTGACAATTTTTGAAAAACCAAATTACCGCTTCGCGATAAACTTTATAATTCTCAAAACATTCCCTTACAAAATTCTGTAATTGCTCTGTATGTCCATCATTAATCAAGTCATCAATGATACTTTGAGATAATACGGTAGGAAAAAGTTTTATAAACTCATCGTTCCAATTCGCAATTAAATTTTTGATATTACGCAAAAACTGTACTTTCAAAGATTTATCCTTTATTGAAGCATAAAGCTGTACAGGGTCTTCAATTTGCGAATAAATTGTTACAAACCCGATTTTCTTTCCTGAATTCAGATGAGGAATAGAAGAAGTTATATTCGTTACCAACAGATATGACGCAACAACTTGTTCATTTACTTGGTTGAATGCCTTTAAAAATCCGTCAAAATAATTAAACATATCATGGAATGCCTCTGTTTCTGTATCACATTTTTCCATAAATGTTTTAACAATTTCAATACGAGAAAAGAAATTCTTTTGAGCTTTGAATTCATTTGACAGTTTTTCTTCAAGAGAAATAGGTCTTTCTCTGACCATAAACGAATCTATGTTTGTCGAGCTTATGCCAAACACAGGATTTTCTTTTAGTATTTTTCTGGACTTTGTATTCCATGTAGCCCATTCTCCTTGCGTCAAAAGAGAGGGAACAATTTCTTGTTTGATTTTCTTCATATCACAATTATTGTCAAAACTGGATATAATGGTTTTAAGCGCCCATTCATGCTCTGTTTTCACTTTTTTTGCAAGCTCTTCTTTATTGCTTGTCGCCTTCAAAACCCAAATATGTTCTTTTGAAAGGGTTTGCAAAGCATTTAAGCCCATTTTAAGGCTCATTTCATGACCGCGTTTTTTTGCAAAATCAATATAGAGAGTTTCGCCATCAACTTTTGATATTCTTCCAACGCCCCATGTCCTGTGAAAAACAAAGTTTCCTGTATCAAAAGAAATATGCTTTTCAAAATCCGCAATTGCATCAAAAACCGAGCGCCATGTTTGTGTTAAGTTTGATACTTTTATATATTCATCAAGCTGGCTATGGTCGGCATATTTATTTTTAAAACATTCAATGATTTCTGTTCTAGCCCAAGAGTCACTCGTATCATTTTGTAACATCATTTTTAAAATATCAATACATATATCCCATTCCTGCTTTTCTTTATAGAATATATAAACATCATGCATTAAAAATGAAGTTTTGGAATTACCCATAACAGAGGAAATTTTGTTTTGAACATGATAAAAGAAATCGATGTCTTCAGGGATAAGTGTTACCAATTTATTCCATAACTCTTTAATTCCGCTATTTTGCTTTTTATTAATAAATCTGTATAAAGATTTTTTGTAATACTCTATAGCTTTTTCTAAATTACCTTCCTCTTCATACTTTTCAGCTATCAAACGGGGTATTTCTGCTTCATCATAATCTATCTTTACCAATCTTTCCCAAATACCGTAAATCTCACTGTTGTCAGATGCTTTATAGTAATCCGCAAGTGTTCGTAAGGCAAATTTTGAATCCCCGAATTCAAGAACTCTAAGGCATAAATGTTCAACAATCTGCATACGCCTGTTTTCAGTGAAAATTTCTATAAGACTTCTAAAATTAGAATCATCTAAATCTTGCTTTAGAAGCGAAATAATACTTGAAATATACAAAGCTATGATACTGTTTTTTGACCTTACAAGATGCTCAGAACACATTTCGGAAAGCTCTTCTATGCCATCCTCTTTTTTTGTTTCTGATATTATTTTATCAAGCTCTTTAAAATCCGCTATTGAATACTTATTAATTGCCGCACGAGTCCATGTTTCCTCGTTTAACATCTCCGTTAATTTCTTTTTCAAAGTTTCTGACATAACAGTCATCCCCCAACCAAAATAGTTTTACCCAACATAGGCATCATATACATCTTTGTCTAAAAATTTTATTTTCAACAAAACCTCATCAATTTTCATCTTTTCTTCACTACAACCGCTATAATAATCAATAAGCCAAAAATACGAATTTATCAATTTTGGTTTCAAAATTCGCTGCTTTTCATATTCTTTTTGGCGCATTTCATTTTCAAGCCAAAAGATGCGTTGTTTTAATTGCCCTATTTCTAAGGCCTTTAACTCTCTTTTGACAGTAAATACATTCTTTAAAACACCATATACAGGAACCCATTCTAAAAGTTCCTCGTCTTTATAACCCTCAGCTTCAACGACATCAATCAATCTGCAAATAAATTCAGATTCCAAAAAATATCGTTGTATTTTAGATGCATCTTTAAAAAAAGCCTCTCTAAAATAAACCTTTGCAAACCTTATATCCCCGCAAAAAGCATAAGCATCTGCAAGTTCTGCCAATATTGGTGCAGAATCATCACTTAAACCGGCTGCCTTTTTTGCAAAATTTAAAGCTGTTTCGTAGTCCCCTAAGGACTTGCAACAAAGCCCAATTTTTCTATACAGCTCAGCGTTTTTTTCGCCATTTTCATCCTCATATAATTGACGATAAAAATTCAAAGCCTTATGAAAAGCGGCAGTCTTCAAAGCATCAACGACCGGATTAAAAACAAACCCAAGCTTTTTTAGGTATACCAAAAAAGGCTTCCACTGCGAAATCAGGTATTCTCCCGCTTCAAAGTGATTTGCAATATTATTCGCTTTTGCAAATTTATCCTTCCAAAAAGAAGTCGCTTTCAAACAATAAACAACATATTCATTCTCCAAATCATGTTGAAGAATACGCTCAAATTCAGCATAGCCGGCATCCAGATTGCCCCTATTGAGAATTTCAAATGCAGGCTTTAGGCTGTTTTGAGCGGGTTCACTGATCATTGTATAAATATTACCAAAAATTTTTAATTTAGTCAATTACCTTGACAAGTTTTAATTTTTCGTATAGATTATTCACTTTTTTTATTTAAAATACAGGGCTTTTTTTATCAGACGAAATTGCAAAAGTAACTCAACTTTTGCAAGTGATTCATCATAAAAACCGGAAAGCCCGCGTGAGGGATATTAGCGATGCGAGACGGTTTTTGAAAACCGGCGAAGCAAATAAAAATGCCGGAATAATTTCTCCGGCATTTTTAGTCGAAGCCGATAGGCGTAGTCGCGATTAGCCCGACGGTTTGCTTTAAGCGAAACAGAAATGTTTGATTTTCAAATTCAAACCGGCACGCCCAAATTTAAATTCTACTTTTTTTCTTTATACAACGGTCTCTTTTCAAAATGCGTGTGTAAAAGTTCGTGTGCTTTCCCTGCATTCGGACTACCCAAGAATTCTTTATAGGCAGTTTTTATGTAAGGATTGTTGTGCGCCGCTCGAATTTGGGCTTTTTTATCGTCCTGATAAAGCCCCTTCGCTCTGGCTTTTCGAACAAAGTCGTTGGTCTTATACGGTTGACCGCCACCGCCGACACAACCGCCACGACAAGCCATCACTTCAATAAAGTGATACAACGGCTCGCCGCCTTTTGCTTTTGCTTCGCGCACTTTTTCAAGAAATTTCGGAAGCCTGCCTAGCTGATTTATAACGGCAATTCTAATTTCACTTCCGTTTATCTCTATCTTAGACTCTTTAACACCCTGTAGACCGCGAACTTCGGAAAACTCAATGCCCGGAAGCTCGTTACCTGTGATGTAAAAATACGCACTTCGCAAAGCGGCTTCCATTACGCCTCCGGTCGCACCGAATATGGCGCCCGCTCCGGTATAAGGTCCTAACGGGCTGTCTGCGGCTTCTTCTTCCAGTAGGTTAAATTCAATGCCAACCTGTTTTATTAGTCGTGCGAATTCTCGAGTTGTCATAACAGCATCAACATCCTGATAACCCGATGATTTCATCGTATCGTTACGATAGGCTTCGTATTTTTTTGCTGTACACGGCATTATCGCAAACGAAAAAATCTTTTTAGGGTCGATGTTCATTTTCTTTGCCCAATATGTCTTTATCATCGGGCCCATAATTTGTTGCGGGCTTTTGGTGCTTGACAAATGCGGCAATAAGTCGTGGTGAAATTTTTCAACATAATCAACCCACGCCGGACAACAAGATGTAAATTGAGGAAAATTGTAAGTTCCGCTTGTAAAGTTCTGTACAAATTCCGTTGCTTCTTCAGTAATTGTCAAATCGGCGGAGAAGTTTGTATCAAACACATAGTCAAATCCGATTTTACGCAATGCCGCGTAAATTTTTCCGGTTGTAAGCTCTCCGGGTTGTAAGCCAAACTCTTCGCCCAGAGCAACACGAACAGAAGGAGCAATTTGTACAACGCTCACGGAGTCCGGGTCAGCCAGCTTCATCCAAACATCCATCTGAGGTGATGCTTCGTATATTGCACCTACAGGACAGTGTGATGCACATTGTCCGCATCGAACACACGGGGAATCTTCAAGGTCTGCCAATGCAGCAGGGCCTATAATTGTATTCCCGCCCCGATTTTGATATTCGATAGCATGCACTTCCTGCATATTCTGGCAAACTTCAACACATCGCCCGCAGGATATACATTTATCTCTGTCAAAAATTATTGCACCGTTTGTGTTATCTTTAGGTCTTCTGTTAAGATACGGCTCAAAAGGGACATCACGAATTCCAAACTCCGCGGCAAGAGATTGTAACTCACAACAATTATTACGACTACAGACCAAGCAGTCCTGCGGATGGTTGGATAAAATCAGCTCCAGCACCGCTCGTCTTGCCTGTATTATTTCAGGGTCGTGAGTTATGACACTCATTCCTTCCGTGGCTTTAGTGCAACATGCTCGCATCATTCGAGGGTTGCCCTCCAAGTGGACAACGCATAACCCGCAAGAGCCCCAAGCTGTCAAGTCATTGTTATAACACAACGAGGGGATTTTTACATTTGCCTCGTGTGCGGCCTCCATTATTGTAGAGCCTTCAGGGACTTGTACTTCTATTCCGTTTATTTTTAATGTTATCATAATAATACCCCTTTATCGTTTTTCAATTGCACTAAACTTACAAGCATTAAAACATTCTCCGCATTTTACACACTTGCTTTGGTCAATTAAATGCTGTTGCTTCCTTTCCCCTGAAATACAGGAAACCGGACATTTCCTTGCACATACGGTACAACCAACACATTTTTCTGTAATGTGGTACTGCATAAGATCTTTGCATTTTCCTGTGGTGCATTTTCTGTTTGTAATATGAGAAATATATTCATCACGGAAAACCTTCAAAGTTGACAATGTCGGGTTTGGAGCAGACTGTCCTAAAGCACACAGAGATGCCTTTTTCATGGCCAAGCCTATTTGCTCAAGCTTGTCTACATCACTGAGTTCTGCCTTACCTTTGGTTATTTTTTCCAAAATAGCGGAAATCTGCCTTGTTCCAATTCGACAAGGAGAGCATTTTCCGCAAGATTCATCTACGCAGAAGTCCATATAAAATTTAGCAACATCAACGACACAATCATCTTCGTCCATAACAATCATACCGCCGGAGCCCATCATAGAGCCAAGCTCTCGCAAACTCTTAAAGTCAATTGGTGAGTCCAAATGCTCTGCTGATATAATGCCACCGGACGGGCCACCTGTTTGTACGCCTTTGAATTTTTTGCCGTTTTTTATACCTCCGCCAATATCGAAAATAATCTCTCTTAAAGTTGTTCCCATAGGCACTTCAACCAAGCCCGAGTTTTCAACCTTACCGGTCAAAGCAAAAACCTTTGTTCCGCTTGAATCTTCGGTACCAATTGACTTAAACCAAGCACCGCCATTGATTATTATTTGCGGGATATTTGCAAGCGTTTCCACATTATTGATTACAGTAGGCTTGCCCCATAAACCCGATTGTGCAGGAAACGGCGGTTTAGGAGTAGGCATACCCCTCTTACCCTCTATTGAGCGAAGCAAAGCTGTTTCTTCGCCACAAACAAAAGCACCTGCACCAAGTCGTATCTCAATGTCAAAGTCGAAATCTGAGCCTAAAATTGACTTACCCAATAACCCGTACTCACGAGCCTGTTTAATTGCTGTTGTAAGACGACTTACCGCCAAAGGGTATTCCGCTCTGATATAGACAAAACCCTGATTTGAACCAATTGCCCGTCCGCAAATACTCATTGCTTCGATAATTGCATGTGGGTCTCCTTCAACCAACGATCTGTCCATATAAGCTCCCGGATCGCCTTCATCTGCATTACAAACAACAAACTTTGAATCGTTATCTTCTTTTGCGGCAGCACCCCACTTTATACCTGTCGGAAAACCGGCTCCGCCTCTGCCCCGTATTCCTGACTCAGTAATTGTTTTTACAATTTCTTCAGGGGTCATTTCAAAAACAGCTTTTTCCAGAGCAAAATAACCTTTATTTCCAATATAATCTTCGATATTCTCAGGGTCAATTAAACCACAATTGCGTAATGCAATTCTCATCTGCTTTTGATAAAACGGAATTTCTTCAGCCAAATGACCGCTTTTTGCTTCTTTATCATAGAGCAAATGTTTAACTGTCGAACCCTTTACAATATGCTCTTTTATAATAGCCTGTGCATCTTCCGGTTTTACTTCCACATAAAAAGCATCTTCCGGCAAAACCTTTACAATCGGACCTTTTTCACAAAAACCGAAACAACCTGTTTTTATAATTTTTACGGAATCTTCAACGCCGGCTTTCTTTGCTTCTTCAATTAAATTCTCATAGATTTTAAAAGCCTTTGACGATTCACAGCCGGAGCCGGCACAAGTTAAAATATAATGTTTATATCCCATAATTTAGCCTCCAATTCCGGTTGATTGCAATGTAATCACATTCTTATCTATTGCCTTTTTATTCACAATATGAGAACTTATAATTTCCTTTGCAAATTCCTCATTAACATTGCCGTAAAACACCGGCTCTTCACCGGTTACAACAACCTCAACCACAGGAAGAGACGATTCCAACTCAGGATACTCAGATTGCAAAATCATAACCTTACCTCTAAGCCCTGCATTATTTACCTCAGATGAAAGCGTATCAAAAACGGCTTTTGCGCCCGCATTCAATCCGGCATCGCCCATCGAAACAATCAGATAAGCTGTTTTATCGTCTACTTCACGCATCAAAATTTCACTCGACTGCTTTTTGTAAATTGCATGAAGAGCCTCTCTAGTTAATTTTTCCATACCTTGCTCCTTATGCACCTTTATATTCATCGATAATTTTTGAAACATCTTTTGGTTTTAAGCGTCCATACACATTACCGTCAACAGACAAAACCGGCGCCAACCCACAACAGCCTATACAACGCACTGCCTCAACCGAAAAAAGCCCGTCATCAGTTGTTACCTGCTCAGCAGACATACCCAAAATTTTGCGAGTTTCATCAAGCAAATCCTGACTACCCTTAAGATAACAAGCCGTTCCCAAACACACCGCAATAGTATGCTCACCCGGTTTAACCGTTTTAAAAAAATGATAAAAAGTCATCGTGCCGTAAACCCTTGCAAAAGGAATTTTCGTAAAATCCGACACAGCTTTTGCAGCCTCTTTGGAAATATAACCTTGCTCCGATTGAACTTTATGTAAAATCATAATAAGACAACCCGGCTTATCCTTCCATTCTTCAATGAAATCCATCAGCTCAGGCGAAAAACCCGCATTATTCATTTTACCCCCTTAAATTGATAAAAAATTATAGTAATACCCGTTGCATTATACCATGTAAATAAAAATAATGCAACTGTTTTCTATATTTTTTGGGTGAATTTTTGCATTGCGAAATTATTTAAATCAATAATCCTGTTTTTCTTTACGCAATGCAAAAAACGGGCTATCCGCTTTAATTTTAATGCCTATTCTTTTTAAAATCAGTGGTGTTTTCCGTTTCACTCCAACCACCACTAATGAAAATAAAAAACGGCATTAAAATTCCGCTACTATCCCTTTCACAGCTTGTAAGTCGCATGAGGTATTAAATTTAACATAAAAATCTTTCACGATAGAAAAATCAGCCAATATAAAACGAAATGTTAAACTAAAAAACACACTAGCCTGATTTGGCGAGTGATCGGGTTGCAAGCTAACGAGTTCTAATAATTTATTTGTCTTTAAGTTTAACAATGTAACCCGTTAGCTTTTTATTTTAAAATATTTAAAATAATTTTTTTGATGAAATAAAATTCGGCGATACAGGAATTGTGTTTATTCGCATCTCCCAGTGTAAGTGCGGTCCTGTTGAAATACCCGAGTTTCCGGTAAGTGCCACTATGTCGCCCGATTTAACAATGTCGCCTACTTTTGCAAGAGTTTCGCTTAAGTGGTAGTATAAACTATATACACCGGGTGCATGCTCTATTATAAGGGTTCCGCCTGTAGTTATTCTGTTTTCTGCCATAACAATTTTACCGTCCCCGACCGCACGCACCTTTGTTCCTATAGGGGTGCCGAAATCAATTCCCCAATGTGTCCACCCTGATGTTTTCCCGTCAGGATATTTACTGGTTCTCTTTTCGCCAAATGTTGATGTAATACGCTCAGAAACAAGCGGACGAATAAATTTGCCTGAAAACCTTTGAGCGTCAGCATCAATCTTTGTAAGTAATTCGTTAAGACGCTTGGTTTGCTCTTTCTTTTCGGCACTTGTATTTCTTATTATGCCGGCATTCCGTGCATCTAAATAAATTGTGTATTCTTCAAATTCGGTTGGCGATACTTTCAAAGAATATGATTGTTTGTCCAATACTTCTTTATGAGAAGCAACTGTGCTGACCGTCCAATCACCGGCTCTGTACCATTTTGCAATTCCAATAACGGCTACCCAATTTTTTTTCGTATCATCAATATTAAAAGCATCAATTTTCTGCACTTCTTTATTATCAGGACTCATCATCAAAACAGATGGTTTTTCAATCGGTTTGTTTGCGGTAAAATAAACAGTGATAAATTCTCCCTGAGCTGTTTCTTTTGGCACACAAACATCAAGGTTTAATGTTTGACATGATATGCTCAAACATACTATCAAAAAAACTAAAACCAAAATTGACTTTTTTTGCATCTTTATCCTCCGGTATAATTTACTTTTATTCATTCTTGTGTTTTTCTGCATCCAGTAATATCATCTGTGGTGTTACATGTCCCTTATAATAATTTTGTTTTAAATTAAATACCGCATCAATATAATCGCCTTTTTGAAATTTACTGTTAAGCAAATCGCCCTGTCCCCAATATATCGCAGACCATTTATGCTTTCCACAATTCAATGTCAATTTTAAATGTTTTCTTTCTGTTTTTCCAAGAATTAAAGCATCTTCAATTTTCATTTGTTTTGCCATAAATACAAGCTCAGGAAACTCCTGCCCATACGGCTCCAGGGAATCTTTTAATCTAAGAATATCAGGATTAAGATATTGATGCGGAAGCTCAGCATCTACCTTTATATTCTTACTCTCGGGCTTTTCCGAAAACTCCATTACCGCTGAAAAGTTTTTTAACCGTCTTAACAATTCTTCCAAATTCCCCTGTTGCAAACTAAAACCTGCAGCAAAATCATGACCACCGTAATCCAAAAACAATTCGGAAAAAGGCTCTAAAATTTCAAGTAAACCATACCCTCGTGCCGAGCGACTTGAGCCCACCGCTGTTCCATCAGGCATTTTACAAATAACAATTCCCGGCACATTAAATGTTTCGGCAAGTCTATTTGCCAATAAGCCCGTAACACCTCGGTGTATTCTATCATCACAAACAACCACAACTTTTTTATTATAAAGCTCAAAATTTTCAAATGCTTGATTTACAATAATATTCCAACTCGCCTCAGCAACTGTTTTTCGCTCGTCATTCATTTTAAAAACCGATTCCAGTTTTTCCATTCTTTCTTTTACATCACTTGAAATAAGCATTTCAATAGCAACTTCAGGACTGCCCATTCTGCCTGTCGCATTTATTAAAGGATTGATGTTCCATGAAAGCTCATGAGTTCCAACTTTGTAATTTAGAAATCCAAATCTTTCCAGTATTTCTGCAATACCCTTTCGAGGCTTTTTATTCATTTCAGCAATGCCAAGTCTCACCAGCAATCTGTTTTCATCAAGCAGCGGCATCAAATCTGCTAATGTAGAAAGTGCAACAAGCTGTACTTCCGATTTTTCTCGTGCTCCAAAAAACTTATTGGAATGCTGCACAAAAGTAATAAATATGTTTATAAATGCGTCTATCTCCGTATTTTTATCAGGATTATATTTTCCCAAAGTAGAGCGCGACTTTAACCTTAACAAACTTAACTCGCTTAACTGCGGAAACTCTTTACTGACAACATTACGCAAATCAAAAAAATTAAATTCAATACCGGTGCCAAAAGTGTTTGCCAATAATTTAGTTTGTTGCAATGCGTCCCAGACAAAAATTTGCTGTCCTGTCAAAAATCTTTCCAGCCTTGTATCCGAAAAATCAACCATTCCGGGAATTACTGTTTCTGTAACACGATCAGTTTCAACCATGTTGACTAGTTTAACGGCTTCAATCATGTAGGCATCGTTTACGGGCTGAACATTCAAAAGACAAACCTGCTGCTTATATAATTCGGTTTTACTGAATCTAAGAGCCAATAATGTTTTCCATGCAACAGCACACCCCGTTAAATGTTCAAACGGATAACCTGAATTTAATACTTTCGGATTTACTATTACCGTAGCATTAGGTAAAGTATCTCGAGCTGTATGATGATCCAATACAACAACATCGATACCTTTTGAATTTGCATATTCTATTTCAGCAAATTTTGAAATACCGCAATCAACTGTAATAATTAATGTGCCGTCATTTTTTGCATGCTCTGCAACGGCAGATTCCGAAAGTCCGTAATCATCATCACCGCTTGGCACCTTCCAGCTGACATCAAGTCCAAAATCACGCAACCCCTCATACAACAAAACCGTACTCGTTATTCCGTCAACATCACGATCTCCAAAAATTAAAACACGCTCACCTTCATCTTTTGCTTCAATAATTCTGTCAACAGCATCTTCCATGCTATTAAACAAAAAAGGATTATGCAGATACCTTGTCTCTTGCTCTAAATAATAAAGAACATTTTTACCTTCAATTATACCTCGCCTTACCAAAATTGTTGCTGTTAAAGCATCACAACCAAACTTATCCATTATCGCTCGAACAAGCTCTGTCCCTATTTCTTTTTTTACCCAACTCATTTATTTCATACACCGCTTTTTATTTCTTTGTAAATTAAGTTTTTGCCTGAATTTTTAGCACCCTGCTCTCCATACTGAACAGAGTCCTGCAAAAGAGGAACAGCCATATCAAGTGATGCTTCGTCTTTACCGTAAACTTCCATTATTACATCTCCGGCAGATATATCTGCCCCTGTTTTATTTTTAAATATAACACCCGCATCGGAACAAACAGAGTCGGTCGTTTTATTGCGCCCGACCCCAAGATATACACCGGCAAGTCCAACTTTCATAGCATCAATACCTGAAATTATACCTGACTGCTTAGCTTTTATTTCTGTCTTAAACCTGCTTCTACGACTGCCTCTGTCATTAAGAAGTTTTTTGACATCACCACCCTGCATTTCTACATTTTTCAAAAAACATTCCATTGCCAGACCTGATGCAATTGCATCTTTTGCCTTTTCTAAAGCCTCTTCTTTTGAGGAAGCCTTTTCTCCCAACATAATCATCCATGAAGCAAGTTGCAATGTAAGCTCCGTAACATCACTTGGTCCGTTACCTTCAAGAACAGCCATACTTTCTTCGATTTCCAAAAAATTACCTACATTTAGTCCAAGAGGCTCTGACATATCAGTTATTAGAGCTACAACTTTTTTACCCATTGCAACACCCGTTCCAACCAAGCTCTTTGCAAGCTCTTCAGCCTCATCAATAGTTTTCATAAAGGCTCCTGCACCACATTTTACATCAAACACCAGCGCATCAGAGCCCTCGGCAATTTTTTTTGAAAGAATACTCGCTGTAATAAGCGGTACAGACTCAACCGTGCCGGTAACATCACGCAAAGCATACAAA
Organism: Treponema sp.; assembly: GCA_002749205.1. Classification (GTDB taxonomy): domain Bacteria; phylum Spirochaetota; class Spirochaetia; order Treponematales; family Treponemataceae; genus Treponema_B. Next base: position 17,784 of record PDOP01000037.1, read on the forward strand.
AGCCTGTCAGCAGGAACAATTTCTTCTGTTTGCCCTGTCATTGCATAACCGTTTTTAGCTATACCATCAGCAAAAACACTCGGCGTCAAACCTGTTTTATAACCTGTAATTGACTCCAATTTATCTAAAGTACCGCCTGTATGCCCCAAGGCTCGCCCACTCATCATAGGAACTTTTACACCGCAAGAGGCAACAATCGGAGCCAATGGAATGGATATTTTATCGCCAACACCGCCTGTCGAATGTTTGTCAACAAAAACGCCTGTAACACTACTCAAATCAATACGAGAGCCGGAGTTAAGCATAACCTCTGTCAATACGGCGGTTTCCTCAAAACTCATTCCGTTAAAAAAAACAGCCATCAACCACGCAGATACTTGATAATCAGGTATTTCCCCTTTAACATAACTATTTATCAAAAACTCAATTTCATCACGACTCAATTCTTGCGGCGGCATAGTTTTAAAGCCACGTTTTTTCATAATAATATCAACAGCTCGCATAATTACTCCTCTTTCAATTAAAGAGTATACCACTTTTTTGCGAAAAACACAAACCCTTTTCTTGGGAATTATATATGTATGAGGAAATTACAAAATTCAAATATTTTATTTGTATTCAATTTTTACCAACAGTGGCTTAGGCAATGAAAGTATATATGACAAAGGCACTGTAATCGTAGTACTGTTTCCGGTAAAATAACGAACCTTACCTGCCGGCTCTATTTTTACACTATCAATTTTTCCCGGACATGACACAGCTATCTTTAGAAAAGCTGTTTTTAATTCGCCCGCAATTTTAGGACCGTAAGCAGCCGCAATTAAGTTTTCGTATTCTTTGGAAGTTAAAACCTCACCTGTTATAATAGGTGACATCAGTAAATCCTCAATATATGCTTTTATATCCTCCGGAAAAGCTTCTATTAAATATCCAAGTGTTTGCTTGTTTATATTGCAAGTAATATATCTGTTTTGTGTATCAATTAAAAACAGTTCAGATTTAGCAACCGTTTCTTTTGGAATCAGTACTTTTGTTTTAATTCCGGTAGATGAAATAAGCTCCAGTTTTTTAACAGTTATATCCTCTTTTTTAAGAGAGTTTATCAATTCGTTTTTATCATAAATTGATAATTTTGACGCATCTTTATCCGCCAATCTTTCTACAAGAGCCTCTGTTGTACCGCTTGGAATTACCGTTAAATCAAGCACAACATCACCGCTTTCAGCTATAGCCACTTCCGCAACAGGTGAGCATGAAGAAAATACCATAATGATTAAACAACCTGCTATAATACTAAAGTTAATCCACTTATTTTTCATAAAAACTCCTTATTCCTCAAAATATTAAACTGCTTTTAGTTGTAAAGGTTTCAAATATTCTTTAACCCTGTTTATTCAATAAGCTATTCAGAAATTCCGGCAGCAACAATTTCTTTGACTCTATCTTTATTGTTTTTAGCCGCATCATCTTTTTTAGTCTTAAGCTTTTCCTGCGGACTTGCCTCATTTTCTTCGTCTGCGCTCGTTTTATTCAAAAGAACATCAATACCCGCAAGAGACTCCTCTTTTGACAAAATTCTACCGGCAAATAAAAACCTCGCACTCCAATACTCTTCGTCAAGAGACGAGGTTATAACCCCTGTTTTTTTTCCCGCAGATGCAGAATGTAGAAACTGTCTGCCCCCAAGATAAATTCCAACATGTGAAACACCTTTACCGAAAGTATTAAAAAAAACAAGGTCACCTGCTTGCAAATCATCGGGCTTAACTTGCTTTGCTTGTTTTGCAATTACCGATGCACTTCTTGGAAGCTTTAAATTAACAGCATTCAAAGCACTAATGTAAACCAACCCCGAGCAGTCCATACCGGTCTTTGATGCCGAGGCGTATTTATAAGGCGTGCCTAAATATTTCAATGCCTCATTGATAAAAAGCATTCTTTTAGAATTTTCCTCTGCAAAAGCTAAAACACCACCAAGAGCAAAACAGTAAACACAAAAAGCACATTTTAAAGCAAAATTAAGCCCTTTTTTTTTCATTTTTTTCAACACCAACCTTTATTTCTTTTCTTTAACATCGGCATTCATATAAGATAACTTATGGACTGCAGTCAAAAAGTCTTTACGATATTTTTTCTCTTTTTTCTTTTCAACGAAATCAATGTACATTTTAAGCATGTAATTTGGATGTCCATCAAAATATGCAATATACTGATGTCGTCCACCCGGCTTGTTGTAAAACTCAAAAACCTTGCATTCATGACCGTATTTATTGGGTTTGCTGATTTTAAACGGCTTGAATATCATATTCGGATATGAATTTTTAAGTACAGCCATATCATAATCTATATAATCCTGCAATTTGCTTTTTTCATTAGGCTTAGTCGCCAAACTGACCACTATTGCAGCCGAAGAATTTTCAATTCCTTCATCTTCTAAAAAGAAAAACCCTGAAAGATTATATGCTTTTGCCATATCCATGTTTACCGCCCAATAATCGGGTAACACAATATTAGCTACATAACTATCGCCATAAAGCATAAATTCTTCTCCGGCAACTGAAAAAGCCGCCAACATAAAAATAATTCCAAAAACAATTTTTTTCATCATTTTAATACCTCTCTGTAAAATATTTATTTGGCCAATATACAGAAACAACAACTTAAACTATAAAAAATTACAGAATAAACTAAAAATATTTGCAAATTTTAGCCATATTTTTGCAACCTTTTAACAAAAACTGAGTCTATAATAAGCATACTGCAAATTTTTTATGCAGTCAAGTTTTGTATATTTTGGAGAAAAAACATGGACACACCAAAAAAAACATGGGACTTTTTCGATGAATTCAGAGGAAAAAAATTCACAGGCGAATGGCCTACCCTTTCTGAAATGATGAGCATAACAGCAACCAGATACCCTGACAGAAACGCTTTTACGGTATTTGACCCCGACAGAATTACGCTTACCTATGCCGAATTGGAGGCTACGGCAAAAAAACTTGCCTGTTGGATGAATGAAAAAGGAATAAACAAAGGCGATCATGTTGCACTTTCCGGAAAAAACTCTCCTGAATGGGCGATTGTTTTGTTTGCCGTAAGTTATGCCGGAGCCATAGCTATCCCTCTGGATTACGGATTACATAATAATGAGCTGGAATCATTAATAAATACAGCAAAACCGAAGCTCCTGTTCATCGATGAAGAAAAACACGACCACTTTGTTGAATTTGCAAAAAAAAGCGAGAGCCTTGGACATGTATACTCACTTTCAAAAAAACACCCTGAAACCTATATTTACAACTTAAAACCCGAAGGCGTACCGGAACTGCCAAAAGCAACCGAAAACGACCTTGCGGCAATACTGTTTACATCAGGCACAACAGGAAACCCAAAAGGCGTTATGCTGACACACAAAAACTTCGTTTCAGACTGTTACATCGCACAAACTCGAATGAACATATTTCACACAGATATTTTTTACGCACTTTTGCCGTTACACCACTCATACACACTTTTGGCAGTTTTGATTGAAACCGTATCTGTGGGTGCGGAAGTAATCTTCGGTAAAACACTGGCTGTTTCAAAATTGATACACGAACTGCAAGAAGGAAAAGTAACAATGTTCCTCGGCGTTCCTCTGCTTTTCAACAAACTTATTTCAGGAATACTCAAGGGAATAAAATCAAAGGGGCCGATTGTTTTTGGCTTAATAAAAGCAATGATGGGAATTTCTTACATGGCTAAAAAAGTATTCAAAGCAAATATCGGAAAAGCCCTGTTCAAACCAATATTGCAAAAAGCCGGTTTATACAACCTCAGAATTGCTATCTGCGGAGGCGGTCCGCTTGCTCCAAGCATTTTTAGAGCTTACAATGAATTCGGTATTAACTTCGTGCAGGGTTACGGTCTGACCGAAACATCACCCATTGTTGCCCTCAACCCTGTAGAGCACTTTAAAATTGAAAGTGTCGGACAAAGCTTTTTCCCCTACTCTGAAGTGAAGGTGATAAACCCGGATGAAAAAGGAGTCGGCGAACTTTGCTTTAAAGGCCCTATGATTATGCAGGGATATTATAACATGCCTGAAGAGACAGCGGAAGTTTTAAGCGAAGACGGCTGGTTCCGCACCGGAGACTTAGGCTGGATTGACGAAGAGCAGTATGTCTACTTATGTGGTCGAGCAAAAAACATGATTGTTACGGAAGGCGGAAAAAATGTCTATCCCGAAGAAATCGAAAATGCATTCCAGCTTTACTTTAACGAAATTGAACAAATCACCGTTCAAGGCTACACGGCAAACGAAACAATTAAAAGTGAAGAGCCGGAAGCCTTAATCTACGCAACAGACGATCTGTATAAGCGGGAAAACCTGACTCGCGGTAAGTCGGAAGACGACAAAAAAATCGAAGAGATTATACAAAATATTGTAGACAACACTAACAAAACACTTTTGCCATATCAGCGAATAACAAAAGTTACAATGTTATCTACGCCACTTGAAATGACAACAACTAAAAAAGTTAAACGCAAAACGAAGTAAACCCTCAAAGCCGGACAGAATACATTTAGTTTTTGTTCGGCTTTTTTTAGCTGACGCCAACCCGCTCGCTCGCATAATCTTTTTGTCTTTTCTGTATTATACCGGCAAAGTCTCTTCAGAGACTTTTTTTCTTAAAATCAAAGCGACAAAAAGGATAGACTTCGCTCGCAAAAATCAGATTAACGCTTTAGCATTACACGCCGGTTTTCTGTAATACTTTCCGCGTATAACAGCCGAAAAGACTTGCCCAAAAATCAAACTGCAAGTTTTGGCGTAGCCAAAACTTGACAGAGAAAAAAACAACATTCTTTTGAATGTTGTTTTTTTCTCATCTGCGCAAGGAATGCGAAGGATTGCAAGCGGTTTTTCAAAACCGCTTGCAAAATAAAACTGTGGCGTCAATTTCCAAGCCACAGTTTTAGTCGGAGGCGATAGCCGTAGTCCGCAGCTCTCCGACCCGAAGCGACAGCGAAGGGATGCGCCCATAATTTAATAAATTTAAAAAATCCGTTTGATTAAATTTTATATATCAAGTATAATACACAGATATGCCTAATGTAGTTAAACCGCTCATTATTCAGGGCGACCGCAGTATTTTATTGGATGTTCACGCTGATGAAGCTAAGGAGGCTCGGTTTGCGCTTATTCCTTTTGCGGAGTTGGAAAAGTCGCCTGAGCATTTGCATACTTACCGATTGACGAATTTATCTCTTTGGAATGCGGCAAGTGCGGGGCTGTCGGCTGATGATGTTATGCAGACATTGTCTTCTTTTTCAAGGTTTCCTGTTCCTGAAGCCGTTGCTGTTTGGACGGCTGAAACAATCAGTAGGTACGGCAAGGTAAAAATGCGACCTTCTGATTCTCAAAATTTTTTGCGATTGACAGTTGACTCGGATATGGTTTTTAAGGAGTTTGCCGCTTCCAAAAATTTAAAAAAATATCTTGTTGTCGAAGATGCATCGAAAAGGTCTTTTTTACTTAAATTGCTGGACAGGGGTACGGTTAAACAAGTTTTATTAAAGCAAGGGTGGCCGGTAAAAGATGAAGTTCCGTTGCGTGATGGCGAGCCGCTTGATATTTGTTTGCGAGATAAAACGCTTTCAGGCAACCGGTTTACTGTTCGCGATTATCAGCAGGTTGCTTCCGAAACTTTTGTTGGAGACAGAAAAGCGGGTACGGGTTTTGGAACGATTGTTTTGCCCTGTGGAGCCGGAAAAACTATTGTCGGGATTTTAATTATGTCATTATTAAAAACCAATACTTTGATTTTAGCCCCTAATGTAGCGGCACTTTATCAATGGAAGCGTGAACTTTTGGATAAGACAAATTTAACTGATGATGATATTGGTTTATATACAAGTGAGGCAAAAATAATTAAGCCTGTTACAATTGCCACTTACCAAATTTTAACATGGCGCAAATCTGTTGAAGAGGACTTTAAGCATTTTAGTTTATTCAGCGAGCGCTCTTGGGGGTTGATTGTTTACGATGAGGTTCATTTGCTTCCTGCACCGGTATTCAGGATTACGGCAGAATTGCAGGTTATTAGACGGCTGGGTTTAACCGCCACTCTGATACGCGAAGACGGATGCGAAAGCGATGTTTTTAGTCTTGTAGGGCCTAAGAGGTTCGATGTGCCGTGGAAAGAGCTTGAAGAAAAAGGCTGGATTGCCCACGCATACTGCACGGAAATACGGATAAATTTAAATGCAGAAAAAGAAATAGATTATGCTGTTGCCGGCAATCGTCAAAAACATCGCATCGCAAGCGAAAACAGCAATAAAATCACGGTTGTTAAAAAACTTTTGGAAAAGCACAATGATGAGCCGGTACTTATTATAGGCCAGTATATTTCACAGTTGGAACAATTGGCAAAAGAAATAGAGGCTCCTTTGCTAACCGGTAAAACCCCTAATTTTGAAAGAGAGGTTTTATATAACAATTTTAGAAACGGTAGTATTCGGATTTTAATTGTTTCCAAAGTTGCCAACTTTGCAATCGATTTACCTGATGCCTCAGTTGCGATACAGATTTCAGGTACATTTGGAAGCAGGCAAGAAGAAGCCCAACGGTTGGGTAGAATTCTTCGTCCGAAAGAGAGGGACTCACATTTTTATACAATTGTAACCTGCCACAGTGTAGAAGAGGAGTTTGCGGAAAAAAGGCAAAAGTTTTTAGCAGAGCAGGGATATGAATATTCGATTATTACAAATATGGAAACATAAAAATTTGTGTTTAACTTAAAAAAGGGCTGTAAAAATGATTAAACAAACTAAAGCAGACAACATTAAAGCATGGCGTGAAGTGCTTGTTCAATTAGATAATCAAAAATTTTTTGAATTGATGAGAATGTATTTGGGGAAAATTGAAACTCCTTTTAACAAACAAAAACTCATTGAAAGGCTCAGTGCTTTTTTAAGGCGACCAAATATAAAAGAAAAAATTATAACCGGTTTGGATTCTTTTGATACAGCTGTTGTAACTGCTATTTCTTTTTTGCCTGTTGCTACAGAAGAAGTATTGCACGGTTTTTTTTATGATGACTATTCATTTTCAACGCTTTATGAAAAACTGCGTAATCTTGAAGAAAGACTTCTAATATATAAAAAAAACACAAAATCAGATGGCTGTATTTATAAAATCAATCCGCATTTAGAACAGGAAATATTAAAAACAGTAAATATTGATATATTTTGTTTACCTGAAAAAATTGGTGAATCAAAAAATTTACCTTTAATAATTGATAATATACAAATAGCAGGTGTTTACTCGTTTTTAATTCATAACCCAAGTATGTTAAAGCTGAACGGAGAGATAAAGAAAAAATTTTTAACTAAATTTTATTCTGCGTTTCCTGATTTTTCTGATTCTGAAAATTCTATAAGTCTTTTAATATATGCCTTTATAAACTTAGGTCTTTTTATCAGAGCTGATACAGGATTAGTGGCAAATGAAAAAAAGTGGCGGGCATTTTCTACTTTAAGTCCTTATGAAATAAAATCATATATTACCGTTGCAGCAACAGGAAAATACCGGAAAAAATTTTTACACAGTAAGACGAAAGCTTTTTACAAATTTATAAGTTCGCTTCAACCAACAGGTGAATACCAAAAAAGTGATTTAGAAAAAACTTTTTTTCTTTATATGGAAACTGTTAAGGTAAACTTTACGAAACATGAAACAGTAAAAATAGCGGATAGTAACGAGTCTTATTCAAAAGACTATAAAAATATGAGTATTATTGATATTGCTAAAACATTTGGAATTTTTTATGAAAAAAACGGTCTTTTCACACTTAACGGAAATTTTAAAAATGATGAATTTGTATCTGAAGAGCCGCTTCTTGTTTCACCGGCTTTTGAAGTAACAATATTTCCAAGTACAAAACTTTCACGACTTTTAAATATTTTAACTACAATGGAGCCTGTGTCAATTCAAACCACAGGAAGATTTGAAATAAATCGTAAAGCAGCCGGTTTTGCTTTTCAAGAAAACCTAACTGCAAAAAAATTATGTGAAATTTTAAAAACGGAAAGCAAAAATAAGTTACCTCAAAATGTAGAAGTTTCAATTATGCAATGGTATAAATCTTTTTCCAGTGTGCAATTATATAAAGGAGTTATAGCCGTTGTTTCTCCCGAAAAACAGAGGTTATTTGAAAAATCTACAGAGCTTTCTGAAATTGTCCATTCTAAAATTAAAGAAGGCGTTTATTTACTGAAAGATAATTCTTATGAGCAAATAAAGTCCAGCCGTCTTGATTTTCTTTTTCACGAATCTAATACGCCTCAGCCATTTTCTCAAACAAGATTTGAATCAATTCCGTTATATGATGAAAAAAAACAATCAGCTTTAACAAAATCAAATTGGAAAAAAGAAATACAAGAAAAACAAAAAAAATATTTTACAAATTTTGAAAACTTAAAAAACAAGGTGGATAGTCTTAATTTAGATGCAGACGCAAAACAATCAATGCTTGACGCAATCAGTAGGCGTGTCATAATTGATGAAACACAAATCCAGAAAGAAAATATTCAAAGTAGTAAGGTTGAAATTTCAGGATTGGATTTTCTCGGGAAAATCAGACTTTGTGAAAAAGCTATAACGGAAAAATCCATGCTTGAACTAAGTTTTTCGGATAATAATAAAGCAAAAACGCTTTTATGCTTACCGATTAAAATAATACGCACAGAGAAAAATGCATTATTGCAAATAAGAGCAAAGCAAGAAAAAAAAATTAAACAAATTTCAATAGCTCATATACTGAAAATAAAATTAATAAAAAGCTCTATTTTTTCTTGATGAATTTTTTCGTTTATTCGCCGCGTGTATCCTTGTAAGAAATCCTGAGTGCCTTGAGAAAAATCACTCGGTGATTTTTCTCAGCAGTACGCTTAACCTGATTTTAACGACCGATGTCTATCCTTCCGTCCGATTTTTAAAACTGAAAAGTTGGTTGAAGCGATAGCGGAAAACAACGATTAAGTTTTTCAAAGAAGAGGACGGAAGATTATGCGAGGGAGGGGGTTGGCGTTAGCAATATTTTAACTGTTAAGTGTAATTATAAGCTCGACTTCGCCAAATGGAATTCCGATTTTTTTTGCAATAGCATCTTTGGAAATTCCGTCTTTGTGCATTTCGATGACTCGCTCTTTTTTTGATTTTAAAGCAAGTTTAACATTATCGGGATTTATTCCTTTACTTCTCAGTGTTTCGGAATAATCTTGTATTTCATTTTTCTCTTTGTTTTTTTTACGAATTTTCTCCGTGTTTTTATCCATCAATTTTTCCAACATAACAACTTCTTTTTTTTGGGACTTCAGTTCTTTGCCTGCAATATTTATATGGTTATCAACTTCTTTTAAAAGATTTTGTGTTGTGGCAATTCTATCATCAATTAAAGTTACGCATCTTTCAGAGTGAAATTCTATATCACGAATTAGTTTGTCAACTTCTTTTTTCATATTGTTGACATAATTATTGCGTGAAAATTTTTTTCGCAAAACAAAGTAAAAAACAGGAAATGAGAGAAGGTTGAAAATAAGCAATACAATAGCAACTGTTGACATTATTTTGAAAAATCCACCCGTCTACCTAAATATGGATCTGTAATATAACCGGTGTTTTCCGATAAATCTTTTTTTTCAAGCGGTTGCTTTTTTTTAGACTGTTTGTGATTGCCGGTATCACTGTTTTTCTCATCTTCATTAATAGTCATGTGAGCGGAATCATGTTCTTCTGTTTTTTGTACAGACTGCAATTTTTTTTCAGTTTCAAGCTTCATGGTTTCCTGTTGTTGTTCAATAGCGTTATGCTGAGCTTGTTGTTCAGCACTACGCTGTTTTCCAACTTTTTCCATTTGAGCATAAAGTGTTTGTAAATCAATTGGTTGAATAGCCACCCGGACCTTTTACCTCTTCTTCTTTTTCATACTTGCCATATCTGATAATACCTTTATCCAAGAAAAATGTTGTTGCTTTGCAGTCAGTTCGTACAACTTCCGTAAAATTCTTTATATTTATTGTAACTCCTGCAAATACATCTCCCGATGCAGAAACTTTACCTTCAATTTTTATCGTTTCAAGATGTTCTTTTATTTTTTGAACTTCTTGCTTGGCTTCTTCAATTTCAGTTTCCAGTGTATATTTTGTTTCAATATACTTTTGGTATGTTTCTTCTTTTTCTTCAGATAAAGTACCGCCACGTCGCTTTTTTTGATTTTCAAGTGCAGTAAGATTTAATTTAACTTCAGCCAACATTTTTTCATTGTTTTCTTGAGAGACCCTTAAAAAATCTAAACGCTCTTTACTTTTTGGATCAAACCCTACATTCAATGTTGTATCATTACCGGCAGTGGGGCTTCCTAAATTTCTAGCAGAAATAAATTCAGCGGCACTGATATTTCCACCAATAATATCAGCTCGTTTTCCTTTACATATAATTTTTTTGTTTGCTAATACATTTGAATTAATAATTCCATCGGAAACAACAACCATTTTTCCTGCTTCTACCGATTTAGCATTTTGAATAAATTTAGACCAAATGGATTGGCTTGTTCTAATTAAGGCACCTTCTTTTCCTATAATACCTTGACTTATAACTATATCACCTTCTGCATCCAATTCTGATTTTCCAACAGTTCCTTTAACTTCTATATTGCCTGAAGCTCTAATTGAAAATCCATCATCAACATTACCATTGACAAAAACAGCCCCAAGAAATTCAATATTTCCTGTTTTAATCGAAACATTACCTTCAACGACATATACGGGTTCGACAGTTATTCTTCCCTTTTTTAAACTGACATGTCCATTTATTTCAGCAATAACAGTCAATCCGTCATCTGCAATTTTTGTGTTTTCGCCGATAGGGATAACAACATCTTTTCCTGAAGAGGCTTCAAGATATTTCCCTGACACCGTTTTTCCGGGTTCTCCTCGCTGTGCAGGAATTTTTTGTGCAACCGGCTGTCCTTCAACAACATTTTGAATAATATTTAATTCTTTAAAATTAATTTGCCCTGATGTTGTTTGACTAAAATCTCTAACAGAAGTATCAACCCTAAAATTATACTCTATTTTAGCATCATTACCGTTTTTAGCCGGTTGTCCTTCTGCAATAAGATAATCTTCTTTATATACAGGATTATCTTGAAACTCAACCAACCTATTATCATCAATGCCAAATACAACATCGTTATTATTTAAAAACAAAACTATTTCTTCGGCAGAAAAATCTGCACCACCCGGTCCCGGTGGATAAACATGAAGATAAGCAGCCATTCCATCATCACGGATATTAACTGTAAGCATTGCATCATTACCGGGTGTCTTTTTAAATGGTGCAATTCTAATATATTCTCCTTTTGCTTTTTTAATAATAGGCATCAAAACTTTTTCTGCCGGAACATCTAAATTTTTAGCTTTTATCTTTTTGATAGCGTCATCAATTTTTACTTTTTTACCATTTCCAACCGGTGCCGTAACCTTCATAAAAACACCGGCAGTCAAACAAGAAATAAAAACTTGACCGTTTTTATCTTTTTGTTCTTCAATAACATTAGCAGAACCAGCATTAAGCTGTCCATCCGACTCATCTACATTTAATTTTATGTTATCATTTTGGTACGCAAGAATAATCCAATCACAGGGATTAAGAGCAAACATTCCCGATTTTCCTTTCTGCGTTACTTCATAATCAACATTTGCAGCAGGAATACCAAGTTGGATAGCTGCCGAGGCTATTGCTTCATCTAGCTCTGATCCTCGTGCTTCAACAAAAAAACGAGAAGAATCTTTTTTATAAAGTTCTTGCATTTTTTGTTGTATTTGCTCCAGTCTTACCACAAAATCCTCCTAAATGATACCCTTGGTAACATTGCTAAGTTTTACTTTTAATTTTAAATTAGCACTGGTATGTATTTGCGAAACTCGTGATTCTGTAACATTTAAAACTTTACCGATTTCTTTCAATGTCATATCTTCGTAATAATACATTATCAATACTTTTTTTTCTCTATCCGGTAATTCATTAATTGAGTTAATAACTATGCGTTTGATTTCTTCTTTTTCTACTATTACATCAGGATTTAATGAAGAAGGGGCTTCTATTGTGTCTCCAATTGAACCACTATCAGAATCATCATTGGAAAACCTTACAGATGTTAAAGAAATTATACTCGATGTAGAAATTTTCAAAAGTAATTCATAATAATCATCTATAGAAAGTCCTAAACCTTTCGCTATTTCTTCATTCGTAGCAGACCGCCCCAGTCGAGCTTCAAGGCTGGAGATTGTTTCTTCAACCTGCTTTGTTTTTTGTCTAACAGATCTGGGAACCCAATCAATTGAACGCAGTTCATCATAAATGGCTCCGCGAATTCTATTAACAGCATAAGTATTAAACTGTACTTTCTTTTCAGGGTCATATTTATCTATTGCATCTAATAATCCAAAGACACCATATCCCACTAAATCTTCAAATTCAACATTTCCGGGCATCCCACTTGATATTTTTCCCGCCACATATTTTGTCAAAGGAGCATACTTTACAATAAAAAACTCCCTTATTTCAGCATCATGTGTTTTTTTGTATTCTACCCAAAGCTCTTCTTCAGGAATTTCATCAAATTTTGAATTACGCATTTGCCCACCCTATTTCATTAATATTAAGACTCTCTCTCCAAAACAGTATGAATTGCTTTAGCCATTGTTTCAACATCAACAGTATCAGAATCTGCTCCTTTTTTTCTCATCATTCCGTCAGTGCCTTCTTCAACAAAATCTATAGGTTCATCTCCATCTAAACTAGAAGAAATTCCTTCAAATTCGCTTAAGTTCGGCAACTCATCTAAAGCATCATCATTCTGTGCCACTTTCTCAATAAAACTATCCTTTTCTTCATCTAATGTATAATCTTCATTACCTTTTTCCGGATCATCGATTGTTATATCAATATTTTGTCCTACCTCATTTACCTCTTTAGGAACCTTTGTTTCAAACAAACCCGGTATATATTTTTCAAATAAATATAACGCAAAATAGACAAACCCACCTAAAAAACATCCAAGCAGAACAGCCCTTAAAAGAACAACCCAGATAGCAACTTTTGCAATCAACCCCAAAATAAAAGAAATCAACGCCCCCGCACCTGCTGAGTAAAGAGAAGTTTTTATTTTTGACATAAATTACCACCTCTAATCATGTTCCATCAAATTCCCCCTTATAGGATATTCCAAATTTTAAGTCTCGTCAAGGTGTTTTTTCAATTTAATCCCAATTTCTTCCAAAAATTTTCTGTATAAAGCCGGAAATACCTGAAAACTCTTGATAATCTGTTTTTTCTAACCTAGCCACTATATGTCTCAAACAAGCACTAGCTTTAGACTTAGGAGAAGAAACAAAAAAAGGAATTTGCTTTAAAACCGCTTGTTCAACTGCCGTATCTTGATAAATAAATCCTATATATTCAATTTTAAGATTTAAAAACTGTGCAGCAATTTGTACCATCTTATCTGCTATTCTTTTCCCTTCAAGGGCTGATTTTACCCTATTCACTATTAACTTCAAATTTAATTCCATATTATCTACTTCTGTTGCTATAATTTTAATTATTCCGTAAGCATCTGTTATCGCTGTCGGTTCAGATGTTGTAACAACAACAACCTCATCAGCGGCAGCTAAAAATGCTAAAACATTTTTGGAAACACCTGCACTGGTATCTATAATTATTACATCAGCCTCAGCTAGAGTATACATTTCTTTGATAAAAGAATTTCTTTCTTCTTCTGTCATATTAGCAATTTTAGAAAAGCCTGAAGCTCCTGCTACAAGTTTTAAGCCATATTTTGTATCTATAATTATTTCAGACATTTTCTTCTGCTTTTTTATAACATGATATAAATTATACTGAGGTATAATATTCATCATAACATTTATATTTGCCAAGCCTAAATCAGCATCTATAACAATAACGCGTTTCCCCATTTTCGCATAAGCAATACCCATGTTTGTCGCAACATTAGTTTTTCCGACCCCCCCCTTACCACTGGTTATTGCAATAATACGAGTTTTTCTATGAGGCAAGACATTAACGGTCGCTACATTTTTTTTGTTTTTTTCTTGCATTAAAATTCTCAATTCTTCGGCTTGATCTTTCATAATTTAACTCCATGTTATATAATTATCTTCAGAAAAATAGTTTTTTGCAACAAAGCTATTTGCTTCATCAAAACCTTTTAATTTTGTTAAAAAAGTCCCAATAGTTGCTTTTTCAAAATCAGATGGAACCGTTTGACCGGTAGTAATATAAGAAATAGCAGTGTTTTCATCATCTATCACGCTAACAATTCCTCCGGGATATGTGGTTTCATCAAATTTTGTAATTATTATTGATGAATAATTAAATCTTTTATATTGTTTCATAATTTGTAATACATCACACGCTTGTGTGGAAGCACTAATAGCTAAAAAAAACTCTATATCTGCTTCTATACCTGTAAAACATTTATACATTTCTTCTATCTTCTCTGAATCATTTGGACTCCTACCTGTAGTATCAATAAATATAACATCACAGGAATTTTTATTTTCTGCTAAATAGCTTTTTAATTCTACATCACTACCAACAACTGTAAGAGGAATATCCATATAATAGCAATATGTATATATTTGCTGTTCACCCCCTATACGATATTTATCGATAGTTACTGCCTGCACTTTTAGCGGTTTTTGAATTTCTTGTGAAACCGGCAGCAAATAATACGCCATCAATTTCGCTAAAGTTGTTGTCTTACCTACACCTGTAGGCCCTACTATAGTGAAAACTTTTGCTTCTTTTTCATTATTTAAAAAACTATCATATTGATATTTTTTTAAATTTATTGATTCTGCAATTCTTTCCATTGCCGCAACTTCCACATTTGTAAATTCATCTAATTTAGTTATACTTAAACTATCCTTAACTGAAGAAACCACTTTATCAATATATGTTATGGAAAATGCATTAGCTTCTAAAATTACAGATAATTTTTTCAAATTTGGATGAACTTCAAAAGTTGAAGAAGTTACACCTATTTTCCCAACCCTCTCCGCAAGCTCAGCAATAGTAACTCGCAACATCTCCATTTCATCTGTTTGTAATTCCGCTTCTTTTTCCTGTAAATTAGTAATATCCGGTACAGCCTTTTTCGCAATTTCCGGAGATTTTTCAGCAACAATTTGTAAAATTTTTTCTTTTTCTTTTATAATATCAGTTGGAATATATACTCCGCTTTTTTCGTTTTTTATATTGTTTTTACTAAAAGATGTATTCTCATGAAATTCTTTTTTTGTATCAACAATAAAAGTGATTTCTACAGCATCTTTTTTTAAAAATCCAAAAAAACCATCTGTTTTTATTGCTTTTTGACGGGTTATGGTTATATTATCCCCATATTTTTTATATATTTTTTCCTTACACGCATCAACAGTATAATCCCATTCAACTAAAACTTCCATATAACCTCTTTACACTTTCAAATATTCTATTCAATTTTAACTTCTCCAATTGCTTCAACTCCAATATCTGAAGAAATTTCAGAAGCAGCTAAAACTATTAAATTAGGAAATTCTCGATCTGTAGAATTTTTTACTAAAATTCTAGCTTCTTCTGTTGTTAAAATAATAGGCATATAACCGGCTTTTTGAATACTTACAAAACTATCTGTTAAAGCCCTAATCCATAGTTTTTGCGACTCTTGATCCCATCCAACCATTGGTCCATTAATAGTATCTATTCTATTTTTAATAATTTTTTCAGTTAAATCCGCACTTAACAATAAAGCATGTATTGTTTTTGATTTATCAACATATTGCAAACATATCTGTCGTCCCAATGCCTGTCTAACCCGCTCAACTAAAACTGAAATTTCAGAACTTATAGGTCTATAATCAGCTATTGTTTCAAAAATAGTTATAGTATTTCTAATAGAAACTTGTTCTCGCAATAACCCTTGCAAAACCTTTTGTACCTCACCCAAAGTAGATGTTTTTAATAAATCATCAGCTATAGCCGGATTTTCTTTTCTCATAGCATCAATTATGCCCTGTACCATTTGCCTATCCAATATTTCAGCTGCATGCTTTTTAATAATTTCGGTTAAATGTGTTGCAATAATAGACGGTGGATCAACTACAGTGTATCCTGATAATTCAGCCCTTTCTCTATAAGATTCCGCTATCCAAATAGCAGGAAGTGAGAAAGTTGGGTCTATAGTTTTTTCACCGGGTATTTCATCAGCAACATCACCGGGATTTATTGCAAGATATGAATCAACTCTAATTTTACCTTTTGCAACTTCTACACCTCGAATTTTAAAACAATATTCATTAGGATCAATGCGCATATTATCAATAATTCTAATTCTTGGCGCTACCAAACCTAAATCAAGAGCGGCAGTTCTTCGTATCCGCGTAATTCGTTCTAGCAATTCAGCGCCTTTTTCCTTGTCAACAAGAGGAATAAGCCCGTATCCCAGTTCAAGCGAAAGAGGATCCAAAGGGACAATAGGACTTATATCAGAAGTATTTTCACCTGTTTGTTCTGTTCCTGCTCCGGTACTCTGTGCCGTATTTGAAAGACCTGAAGCACTATCCATGGCACCTGTTTTTTTTACCCGCTTTAAATTCCAAGCAAGGAAAAATAAAATAATAGCCAAAAAAATTAAAACTATTTTGGGGAAACCGGGCAAAAAAGACATGAGAAGCAAAACTATACCCGCAATAAAATATATATTTCCGTCAATAGAAAACTGCTTTGAAAAATCTTGACCAAAAGATTCTTCCCCTGATGATCTAGTAACAACCAAACCGGTAGCAACAGATACCAGTAATGACGGCAACTGAGATAACAACCCATCGCCTATGCTTAACTTAGCATATGTCGAAACAGCTAATCCAAAACTTTCATTTCTAAAAATCATACCCACTATTAAACCGGCTATAACATTTATAGCTGTTATAAAAATACTAATTTTTACATTACCAGAAACAAATTTACTTGCACCATCCATAGCACCATAAAAATCTGCATCCTTTTGAACCTGCTCTTTTTTTGCCTTTGCTTCTTCAAAACTTATTGCACCAGAACTATATTCATTTTCAATGGACATTTGTTTTGTTCCAATAAAATCAAGAGTAAACCGAGCGGCAACTTCAGCAATTCTTGTTGCACCTTTTGTAATAACAAAAGCTTGTACAGCTATAATAATGATGAACATAACAAATCCTGTAAGCAACCCTTCATTACCGCTACTGCCAACAACAAATGAACTAAAAGCATTTATCATTCTACCGTCAAATTCACTGCCCATCGATAAAATCAAGCGAGTTGAAGAAATATTTAATGCAAGACCAAAAACTGTAGTTACCAAAAGTATCGAAGGAAAAATTGAAAATTCAGTAGCTCTTGAACTAAATAATACTCTTAATAAAATTATAATATTAAAAATTAAATTTAATGCCATAAAAAAATCTAAAAGAACTGTTGGCATAGGTAAAACCAACATAAAAATAATTACGATTACAGCAATGGCAACGACAACATTAGTAAAAAACTTTGTTTTTTCTTTCCCTTTTAATAATGTAGCACCGGCAACATCTTTTAGATTTGAAAAAGTTGTTTTTCTATTGTCCATACTTCATCTCCTTTTTTTCATTCATACTTAAAACTTGACTAAAAATAAGACTAACTGCTTCATAGTATTTATCCGGTATTATTTCTCCTAGATCTACATTTGCATAAATAGCCCTTGTAAGCGGTTTGTTTTCTATAATGGGTATTTCATTGTCTTTTGCAATTTTTTTTATTTGCTGTGCCATTAGATCTGCACCTTTTGCTAAAACCATGGGGGCAGGCATAGTTTTCTCTTCATATTGTAATGCAACAGCAAAATGTGTCGGGTTTGTTATTACAACATCTGCTTGTGGAACATTTTTGATCGCATTTCTTGATAATAAATCTTGCATTTGCCTTTTAATTTGACCTTTAATTTTTGGATCACCTTCTGATTCTTTAAATTCATCTTTGATTTCATGTTTTGTCATTTTTAACGACTCAATAAATTGTTTACGCTGAAAAAAATAATCAACCACTGAAAAAAATAAAAACAAAATACCAACATAAATTATCAACCGCCATGCAAGCCCGGCCACAAAGAACATAGCATCACCAAGATTTGACTTTAAAAGTGAAATCATATTTGTAATATTATTTTTTATTATGATATATGCTATCACGCCAACAGCAAACACTTTTATAAGAGATTTTGCTAAATTAAATAGCCCTTCGGCAGAAAACAAAACTCTCTTAAAGTACTTAAAAATATTGGGTGATATTTTATTAAATTTTGGCTCAATAAGTTTTATAGAAAATAAAAAGCCTTTTGTTTGAATTATATTACCAACAATTCCTGAAAATATTGCAATAATTGCAATAGGTAAAATAATTCTTATATAATATCGCAAAAAAACATTAAACCAAGTTGAATTCATAACGTCTTCTGTACCACATCGGGTAAAGAAAAATCTTAAAAGTTCAATAAATAGGCTTAACATATAAGGTGCTAACGCTATCAAAACAATGGCTGTCAACACAAGACCAATTGATGAAGGTATTTCTTGACTTTTAGCCACTCTACCTTCTTTTCTGGCTTTACGAATTTTTTCTTGTGTAGGATCTTCTGTACGCCCTTCTTCTTCTGCAGCAAACCATTGCATATCAAATAAATACGGAGGTATTTGTTCTGAAAAAATACAATCTGTTATTAATTCTTTTTTCATCTAATACCTCCGGCTTTTATAAATAGCTCTTCTAAAGAAAAGAAGGCGTTTTCTATAATTGCGACAAAAAGATTAATTAAGTAAGGCATAGCAAAACTTAAAATCAAAAATGTTAATAATATTGTCATTGGAAAACCTTCCGACAACAAATTCATTTGTGGTGCTGCTTTAGTAAAAAGACCCATTGAAACATGTACCAAAAATAATGTTCCCATTATTGGCAAACATATAACCATAGCATTATAAAATAATAAGCTTAAAGATTTGAAAAACAAACTGACAACCAATTCTTGTTTATCAACAAAAATAAAACAATTTATAGATTCAAAGCTCCTTAAGATACCGCCTAAAAATAATTTCTGAAAACCATCTATACTTATAAAAACCAATACTGCAACAAAATTAAAAAATTGTCCCATCAATGGATTTTGAATTTTTGCAAGTGAATCATATACACTTGAAGCGGCAAAACCCATTTGATATGAAAAAAACTGTCCCGCAGAACTAAATGTTGAAAATATAATACTAACAAAAAAACCGGTAATTACACCAAGTAATGCTTCTCCTATTATCAAAAGTAGATAGTGTAATGAAAACGGATCTATCATCATATTGCTTGGATAGGCTGTTGGCATAACTAAAATTGTAATCAAAAATGCAAGCCCAACTTTTGTAATCCTGGAAAATGTACGCATTGATAATAAAGGACTTGTCAAAATTAAAGCGAAAACTCTAGCAAAACAGAGAAAAAATATAGGTATGTTACTTACTAAGTTTTCTAAAACAAACATCTTTGATTTTATCCTATTTTACAAGTTCCGGTATGAAGTTAAACAAGGTTACGGCATAGTTTCGCATCACAGCAAACATCCAACCACTTAAAATAGCCAACATTCCTAGAATGGTAAAAATTTTAGGTACAAATGTTAATGTCTGTTCTTGTATTGAGGTCGTTGCTTGCAAAATAGCAACAATTAAACCTACAAGCAATGCAGATAATAATATGGGGGCAGCCAACATAAAAACAGTAAATATTCCGTTACGCATCAATGTAACTATCATTCCTAATGACATTTTTCCTCCCTTGTAAAGTGTCATTTTATATTTTGATTTTATTAATATCAAAATATAGAAAAAACATTACTCGTTAATAGGTCTGACCGCAGAAAGACCTGTTAAATTAGCATTCAACCTACGCTGTTGTGGGGCGGCGAAGCTATCCTTTTGCCGTACACAAATATTATAAAAACGGCAAAAGATAAAGCGAGCCGACCGGGTTGCAGGCTCGCCACCGTGCCCGTAAAGGCGAGCCTAAATAATAAGAATTGCTTAAATCAATTTATACAAAAAAAGAATTAAACAATTGTCCTATCAGCAAATTCCAACCATCAATTAATACAAACAGCATAAGTTTGAATGGCATTGAAATTTGTATCGGCGGTAACATAATCATTCCCATTGACATCAAAATACTGGAAACCACCATGTCTATTATAATAAACGGGATATACAGAAAAATCCCAATTTGAAACGCCCGTGTAAGTTCATGGATTACAAAAGCCGCAATTAGAACATGTGTCGGAACATCTGCCAATGTAGTCGGTTTATCAAGACGTGCCATAGTCATACAAAGCCGAATATGTGACGGGTCATTTTTCATTTGATTATACATAAAAATTCGGATTGGTTTTTTTGCCTCGTTATAAGCTGTTTCTATATTTATTTCACCATCGGCCATCGGTTTAAATGATTTTGTATATATTTGAGAAAATACAGGCCACATTATAAACAATGTTAAGAAAATTGCAATGCCGTTAAGCACTTGAGTCGGCGGAACTTGTTGAAGTGATAAAGCTCTTTTTACAAAATCAAGTACTATGGAAATACGCAAAAAACAGGTCATCAATAATATCAGACTTGGTGCAATTGATATTAAAGTTATGAGTAATAATACTTGTACAGAAAAAGCAATTTCGTTATTGCTTTGAGGCTCACGAATATTAAATTGCAAAAAAGGAATTGTACCCGCTTGACGCTCGGAGTTTTGTGTTGTTTCACCATCACTATCATCAATGCCTGTACTTTGAGCAATCAAAGGAGTAGCGAAAAGAAAAATTATAAAAAAGCAAATTATTATTTTCTTCATTTTTCCGCCTTGTTATCCGTTACTTCTGTTTCAATTTGATCTGTATCAATTTCTATTTTGTTAAGACGATTTCTTTGTCGAGAAAGAAATTCATTATCGGTGTTATCTTGGGACCGGGTACTAGAAAAACCGGGTATAAAGCGAGATAATATTGATGCAAAATCTTTTTTTTCAAAAGGCTCCGATTTGTTGGCATTAAGATTCATTGCATTTATAATGTCAGAATTTTCAATTTTTCCGAGAGATGTAAAAGTCTTATCAGTTGCTCCTAATAAAAAAGCTTCATTACCAATTGTAACAATATATAATGTTTTTGATGGGTCAATTTTTAAAGTTGCAACAACTTTAATATAAGGGTCTTCTGTGATTTTAAATACTTTTGCTTTCTTTAAAAATTTCAAAATTATATAAGCAAGGATACATACTATTAAGAGTGCTATTATCAGTCTAAAAAGCCCACTACCCTGTGTAACCGTACCTTTTGAAAAAGAAAGCTGTTTCATTTCCTTTTCTTGGTTTTCAGAGATGTCTTCAGTGTCGTTGATTTTTAAATTTTCTTCCGATATATCAGTGTCTTTTTTCCCTGTATCGGTATTTTGACTGTAAATCACAGTAGTACAAAATCCCCATAAGACGATACATAGGAGTAATCGGACTAAAGATTTTTTTTTCATTTCCCCCACCCATTTAAAATTTTATGTTATATCAGCCATACGCTCCGATGGTGATAATATTTCAGTTACACGCACACCAAAATTTTCATCAATAACAACAACCTCGCCTTTTGCAATTGGCTTATGATTTACAAGAATATCTACATTCTCACCGGCAAGTTTGTCAAGTGCTATAATATGCCCTTCACCCATACCAAGAATTTCCTTTACCATTCTTTTAGTGCGTCCCAGCTCAACGGTGAGTTCCATATAAACATCCATTATAAGTCCAATGTTACCTTGCTCTTCTTCTGTTACAACATTTTGAAGAGGTGGAAATGCGACCGGTTGGATATTAGGATTGGCTCCAAAACCTCCGGCTTGTGCCTGTTGGCCCATATTCATTTGTCCCATATTTGTACCTTGATTCAATTGTGCACCTCCATTATACCCTCCAGTAGGTTGTTGTGATGTGTTTTGATTCATAGTAGAATTTACTTCAGGCTCAGGCCCTTGTATTGCTTCTATTATTTTACTAAAAGCACCATCTGTCATTACTTCCCACATGGCGTAATTATCATTATCTATAGTTATATCATACTTAAAAACAGGAAATTCTTTTTGAGGTAGCCTAATCATTGCTTTAGGAACACTCACAGATTCAGCAGGCTGATTTGCCACACCTCCAAGACCAAATCCATCAAGGGCTGTTATTTCCGCACTAACATAGTTTGAAACTACTTCACTAATAACAGACAACGCCATATCATCAATTTCGGCTTTTTCTTCATGGTTCACTAAACTGACAATTTTTTCTGCCAATTCTACCGATAATACAAACACATGATCACCTGGCAATCCTGAAGAAAAATCTATAGTCGTAACAACAGCCATTTCCGGTATGTTTTGTAAAAACATTTCACGATTGTTAAGTTCAAATCCGGGGTCAACCACAACAACAGTTTTACCGGTCATTGATTCAAGGTTAGCTTTTAAACCGGGAACAGTTGAGTCCAAAAATTTTTTTACACCAACAGCCTTAAAATCTGAAATTTCAGGTGCAGATGAGCTTGTCCCGGAAGCCCCGCCACCGCCCATGTCAATACCTGACAACAAAGCATCTATTTCATCTTGAGAAATTGAACCATCACTCATAAAAGTCATCTCCTTCTGCAGAAAGATCCTCAAACTCTTCTGCTGTTATATCTTCAATCTTTTCCAAGATTTGTACGGCTGATTTTTTTCCTAAGACACCGGGCTGACAAAAGAATTTTTTTCTCTTTCCAACACTAAGCGTTAAAGGGTCTCCTACCTGAACATGCGGAAGACGAATTACATCACCAAATCTCAGATTTAGCACATCTCTGACAGTCAAATTTATTGAGCCAACTTCCGCCACAACATCAACATCAATCGTTGAAAGCTTTTCTTTTAATATTTCCATATGTTGTGTTGTTGAGCTACGGCGTGTTGCTGTAAACCAATACTGTGTAGATAATTTTGAAACAACGGGTTCAACAGTAACATACGGTAAACAGAAGTTCATCATACCTTCTTCTTCACCAACCTTAACTTCCAATGTTACAAGAATAACTATATCGTTAGGTGGTACAATTTGCGCAAATTGAGGTGTGGTTTCAATTTTTCCAAGTCGAGGTCTTAAATCAATAACCATTGTCCACGCTTCTCGCATATTAGCCAGAATTCTAACAATAACCCCTTCCATAACAGACGCTTCAATATCGGTTAGCTCTCGCTGTATTTTTATACCATGCCCTTTTCCGCCAAAAAGTCTATCTATAATTGCAAATGTAATAGCAGGGTCTATCTCTAAAACAGCACTACCCGGTAGCGGGTCCATATTTATAATCGCCAAAGTAGTCGGTGTAGGAATTGACCTTATAAACTCTTCATAAGTCAGCTGCTCAACCGTAGCAACATGAACATGTGCCAGACTTCTTAACTGTGCTGAGAGTGTTGTAGTTGTAAGTCGTGCAAAGGTCTCGTGCATCATTTTAATTGTACGAGTTTGCTCTGTAGAAAATTTATCCGGTCTTTTAAAGTCATATATCTTTATTTTTCTGGTATCATTTACAGACCTAAAATCTTCAGGCTCGGCATCACCAGAGCCTATTGCCGTGAGAAGCTGATCAATTTCATTTTGCGAGAGTATATCTGTCATATCTATTCCTGCCGGATTATATCCATTTGTAAAATTGCTACACTTCTAATTTTTCCACGAGAAAGCACATTGTCATTTATTAGATTTCGCAATTCAATTTTTACATTCTCCTCATTTTCCAATTCTGCAATAGTTTTATTACTAAAATAAGACCTCAAAAAATCTTTAAGCTCAACAATTCTTCCGGATAATTCTTGCGATGTGGTTTTATCGTCTTCTGTATACCCTAAATTCACTTCAACAATAACAGTCGCCGGCATAGAATCAGATGTCATTGTTTTTATCTGCCCAATACCCTTATAATATTGCAACATTTCTCTATTATCCCTGTATTCAGGAGATGTAGGATATTCAGAAAGACCTTTGCCTCTTTTATTCATAATCTGCAAAGTAACAAGAACAACTGCTACAATAAAAATTGTAGCGGCAAGAATAATACCTATCCACTTTAACAAAACCGGTAAAAAAGAAACCCTTCTTTCAGATTTTACATCAATGTCCCCTTGAACATCGTCATCAGTTATTGACCCAATACCATCTTTATCAGCCATATTAACACCCCCATTATTATATCATTAAAAATGACCTTCGTCCAGAATAATTATATCAACTCTTCGATTATATGCCCTACCATCTGCCGTATCATTAGAAAATTTTGGCTTAGTATCTGCATAACCTGCAACGGAAAAATTATTTTCTTGTGCACCAAAATCTGAAAGCATATGTAATACATTAACAGCTCTTGCCGTAGATAACTCCCAGTTGCTTTTCCATACATCTGAATCTACAGGAAACGAATCCGTATGACCTTCTATTCTAAATTTTCTCCCCGCAAGATCATCGGATGAAAGAAATTGTGCAATATGCAGTAATGTTTCTCGCGTTGCTTCAATATCCAACTCAGCGCTTCCTTGTTTAAAAAAAGCATCTGACGCAAGAGAAATAACAAGCCCTCTTTCATCACTTGTAACAGCAATTTTATTTGTTTTTATTTCCGGTGCAAAAAGAGAGACTGCTTTTTTCATTGATGTTGATAAATTTTTTCCCTTTTCCATAGAAGGCAAAGAGCTTACCGTATTCCCTAAGTCAGCAACTTGACCTGAAGAAACAGAAATACCGCCACGCGTAGGATCTCCCGTAATAGATGCCATTGCCTGTAATTGCATTGCATCTACTTCCACAGGATCAAAAATCATAACAAAAAAGCAAAGCATAAGAGTAATCATATCTGCGTATGTCGTAAGCCAACCTGACGTAACAGGAAGCGGTTCTCTTTTTTTTCTTGCCATTTATTAACCTCTTAATACCTCTGCTTCCAAAGCCTCTCTATCTTTTGGATTTAAATAAGTTATAAGTTTTTGCGCTAAAATTCTAGGGTGATCACCGGCTTGAATACCCAATACACCTTCTATAATCATTTCTTTAGTTCTAACTTCAACATTATTCTGATAAGTCAACTTACTGGCTATCGGAACAAAAAGCCAGTTCTGCAAAAGAGAACCGTAAAAAGTAGTAACAAGAGCCGTTGACATATTAGTGCCTAAAGAAGAAGTATCTTCAAGACTTAACAACATACCTATAAGACCCATAACAGTACCTAACATACCAAAACCCGGTGCCAAAGTAGCCCAAGCGTTTACAAGTGAAATCCAAGTACTATGTCGCCCTTCCATTTGATTCAACTCATTCTCCATTAAGGCTCTTATTGCATCACCATCTATGCCGTCAACAACATTCTGTAACCCCACTCGCATAAAATGGTCTTCAAAATCTTCTATTTCTTCTTCAAGTGCCAAAAGACCTGTTCTTCGACTTTTTTCAGAAAGGGCTATCAACTTTTGAACAAGCTCTTTTTCTCCAAATTCTACATTTTTGAAAATTTTACCCATTACTTTGAATATTCCCAAAACATAGGATAGGGGGTATGTAATATATAACGACATATATGACCCGCCTATAGTAATAAAAAGAGATGATAAACTGAAAAGACCGACTATAGAGCCACCAACAACAGCACCTATCAATACAACTGTCAAGCCACCAAAAATACCTATAAAAGACGCTATATCCATATATTTTCCTTCTACCTATATTTACATTTCATTTTTGAAAAAGCCTATCTTTTTTCGATAATTAACTATTGCAGAAATTACCTGCTCAGGAGTTTCCTTAACTACACAACTCTTGCCCGACAACATTTTTAATGTAACATCGGGATTGCATTCTATAGTTTCAATTTGATGAGGATTCAACCAATAACTTTTTCCATCAAGTCTCGTTACCTGAATCATACTTAGCTCCCACACAAGCAGGTTCTGAAAATTACAAAACCTACCTGCGTATTATATCACATTATCGTTTCAAATTCAATACTGTTTCTAACATTGTATCAGAAGTTTGAATAGTTTTTGCACCGGCTTGGAATCCTCTTTGCGTTACAATCATATCAACAAACTGATCAGTTAAATCAACATTACTCATTTCCAAAGTACCGCCAATCATCTTACCTTTTCCAACAGTTCCGGCAGTTGAAATATTAGCATAGCCTGAATTGTTTGATTCAACATAAGTATTTTCACCGGCCTTTTCCAGTGCACCCTGATTAGCAAAACTTGCCATAGCCATTTGACCAATATCTTGTCGCACACCATTTGTATACACACCGGTAATTATACCGGCTTGATCAATCTTAAAATTTTCAAGATACCCAAGTGCATAACCGTCTTGTGTATAAGCCTTTGTTGTACTTTGTTGTGCAAACTGCGTTATAGAACTTCTTGATGTACCGACTTCTCCAAGATTAACAGAAAAATTATGTCTTGTAGGCTCTCCGTTTGCGGCAGGAGTGGCTTCAGGAACATTATATGAAACATCTAAAACAACCTGTCCACCGGGATTAGTAACATTTCCGGCACTGTCAGTAACCGAAAGAAGATGTCCGTAATTATCAAACTCAACAATAAATGTATTGCCGGTTCCGTCAGTAGTACCTATACCTGTACGAGTAGCAGTATCTTCACCTGTCATAGGATCTAAAACATTTACTGTTCCCGTCCATTGATTAGTTGTTCCCGGAACACGAGAAAATGTAATATTAAGCTCTTGAGCATTACCAAAACTGTCATAAACCTTAAACTCGGTTACCCAAGTTGATTTTAATATTTCTGCGGGTGTTGCATTCTCAGGTAATACAGGCATTCTTTTATCCAAATTACAAGCATAATTTACCATCGTAGTTTCTTTAGCATCAAGCTTTTGTCCAATCGGAATAATTAAATCTTCTGTTGCACCTGATGTATTCAAAATTCTTGCACCGTCTACTTCTTTTACCATCCAGCCTTGAACACGAAAACCGTTTGCAGGATCAACCATAGTACCGTCTCTATCTACAATAAAAGCACCATCTCTTGTAAAAAAAGTTTTATCACCTTCTTTTAGAACAAAAAAACCATTTCCCGAAATTGCAACATCTGTATTTACACCTGTTGTTTGAAATGTACCTTGTGTATGAATTGTATCAATACTGGCAACCATAACACCCAAACCAACCTGCTTAGGATTGATACCGCCAACAGTTTCAGTTGGTCTTGATGCACCACCGAGGTGCTGAGAAATTAAATCCTGAAAATTAACACGACCACGCTTAAAACCTGTTGTGTTTACATTTGCCACATTGTTTCCAATAACATCCATTCTTGTTTGGTGATTTTGCATTCCGGATACACCCGAATATAAAGATCTCATCATAATTTTATTCTCCTCTTTTTAATTAGTATTTCCTGAATATATAGTTTTTACAGAATCCCATGAGTGCCAAGTTCCATTGACCAAAACCTCAGGTATTTCACCTCTACGAGTAGCGGTAACAATACCTGACACTTTTTCTCCGGCAATCTCAAGACCAACTTTTTTTCCTACAACTCCCACAGCATCTGAAGAAGTCAGGTTTTTGGCTAACTTTTCAAAATTATTACTTAAATTTGTCATCTGTTCAAGCGATGAAAACTGAGCCATCTGTGCAATGAACTGAGCATCTTCCATAGGCGAAGTAGGATCTTGATGTTGAAGTTGAGCTATTAAAAGCTGCAAAAAATCATCTTTTCCCAATTCCTGTTTTGGCATTCTTGAGCCAAACTCCTTTTTATTCAAGCGGTCTACTTCAAGCTGCAAAAGACTTTTTTCTTTTTCACTCATTTCCCATGTAGGCATTTCTCTTGCCGGTTGATTACCCGCAGCACTTACTACACTATTCATAATCTATTTCTCCATATTTTTAAAATTTAGATTAAGCCAAAACATCAATTGTTTCAGCCTGCCCTAACCCATAAGCCTGAGTGTCGGCAAAAGCCTCTTTTACCATTAACTCCTGCAAAGAATCCTCGTATTCATCTGAAGCGGCAAAACCATGTTCTTGCCCTACAAAATCATTATGCTCACCGGATTCTGTCCAAGTTAAATCAAAATCAGCACTCTCAAATCCACCACTCTCAAAAGATTCAATCAACCCTTCAAGATTTTCCTTAAAGGCGACATAGGCTTCTTCAGAAGCTACTACAATCTTACCAAGAACCTTTTTACCTTCCGAAAGCTCCAAAAATATTCTCACATTTCCGAGTTTTTCAGGCTGTAAATTAAGTCTTATACTACCGGCATTATTATCCCGCAAAATAATTTTTCCTGCACGCAAAAAATCATCATTCATACCGTTTAACTCACTGGATAACAACTGACTAAAACTTTGAGAAGCCTGTGAACTTCCTGACTCTCGCGCCTCTGTGCCGGTAAAGAAAACACCTTCGCTTCTTTCAGCACCCTTTGGAATTATTATTGTAAAATCAACTGTAGAGCTATCGATACCGGTACGCTCTTCTGTTCCGGTCGAATGCACACCAATATTTGCATGTTCCGAAGTTACTTGACCTGTGCGCAAATCTTCAACAGAAAACAAGGGCTTTGGCTTAGAAGTCTTCTTTGGCGAACCGGAAAAATCATCACCCTTTTTATCGGCATCGGCATCAGTATCAGCCTTTGATGATAGTTTTGAACTGGCAAACCTTAAGTTTTCAATCACTGATTCTTCAACAAAACCATTTTTGCCATCCAATGTTTTTTCTTTTCCTTTTCTCGCATTAGTTTCAGACTGTTCTAAATCATCTGCACTTGAAAGCAAAACAGCGTTTTCGCTTTCGTCTACATCATCTACAATACCTTCAAAAGCTAAATTAGTATTAACCTCTTCATCAGGGCTAACTCTTAACTCAGCTTTTTTTTCAAAATCTAAAGCCTTTGAATCCTTTTCAAATTTTGAGCCTTTTTCGACCTGTTTAGACTTTAAAACATTAGCCACCCCAAGACTCTTTTTACCATCCGTTGTTTTTGTGCTTTTCAATTTTGCATCAAAATCTTTACTACCCAAATCTTCAGAATTAAATTCAGCCTTATTTAAGTCCTTTTCGCCAACTTCTGCACTACCTGACGATTTATCAGCCGTATTTTTCAGAGCGATTTTTTTAATCATTTCTAAAAAAGAACGGCCTTCAGTCGGGTTTTCTGCTTTTTTTGGTTTTTGCACTTTCTCCGGCTCATTTGGGAGCGTAGCATTAATTTCGACTGCTTGCATTAAACAACCTCCTACACCTACTTTTCGGCAAAAAAAAGAAGTGTGTAAAGAAAAAAAACTAACAGGTTTAAATTTTATCGCTAACGCTCTGTAACCCGACAGGCTCGCATAATCTTTTTGACTTTTCTTTTTATTTGTATCGATGTTTCACCTATCGGTGAACCATCTTTTCTTTAAAACCTAATCGCCAAAAAGGATAGACATCGCCTGTCCAAAACTACGAAAACGAAATGTTTTTGACGCCGGTTTTCAAGCTTAAACCACGAAAAAAACCGTAAGAATGCACCGTAATAAAAAAAAGAACACCGGAAAATTAAACAAATCGATTAACATTAAATGGCGACCGAAGTCTATCCTTCCGCCGTTTATTTAAAAAAAAGAGGTGGCTTCTTAAAAAAGAAGACACCGATTAAACTTAACAAAAGAAGGCGGAAGATTATGCGAGGGAGCGGGTTGGCAATAAAATGTTTGCATCCGGCTTATCTAATATATAATAGTAGGTCAAACATTTTATGCTATAGCTTAATATAACACTAGTTTACATAGAGCAATTTTTAATATAAAGATTACCGCAATACAAATTGTGGATAACTTGTGTGTATTTTTATAAAAAATAAGCATTTTGATCTTTTTCTGCATTAACGATACAAAGGACTGAAAACGGCTCAAATTCCCCAAAAATCTTATGAAAAACAGTGTTTTATGGCTAAAAAAATCAAAATTTGTTTCACGTGAAACAAAATCGACAAAAACCAAAAACTCAGGCGTTTTATACAAAGCAATTGTTGTGGATAACTTGTTTGTAAATTCAGAAAGTCTTTAAAATGTTTCACGTGAAACATTTTAAAGCGATATGCGAAAGATTGGAGAAAAGCATTTGAAGACTTAAAATGTTTTACTTATCATTATCTCTGGCGACAACATCAACTCCGGTCAACATATCGGGGAGTTCAATATCAAGAATTTTCACGCCTTGTGCAGAGCGACCCATAACACTGACAGTATTAACCTTCAGACGAATTGTTTTACCTTGTCCGGTTATACAAACAATTTCGTCATCATCAAAAACTGTCAGTAAACCGACAACTTCGCCGGTTTTAGTAGATGCGTTATAAATACGCTGTCCGCCTGTACCTCGTCCGTGAGGAGAAAACTCAGTAAACGAAACTCTTTTGCCGTAACCGTTTTCCGTAAAAACAAGAATGTTTTGATTTTCATCAACCCGCAAAGCACCGGTAAGCTCATCGCGTTGCGAAAGTTTAATAGCACGAACACCACGAGAAGTTCTGCCTTGAGGTCTAATTTCAGATTCATTTACCCTAAGAGCCTGCCCATGTCGGGTAATAAACATTACTTCATCACTACCGGTTGTTAAAATAGCACTTACCAACTTATCGCCTTCATCAAGCTTAATTGCAATAATTCCTCTCGTTTTTGCATTTGAAAAATTATCGGTTGTAAGTTTTTTTACGGTACCTCTTTCTGTTGCCATTAAAATATAGGTTTTATCTGAAAATTCTTTTAATGAAACAACTGTCGTAATTTCTTCATCAGAGGAAACAGCAAGAAGAGATTTAATATGCGAACCACGACTGTTTCTTGATGCTTCAGGAATTTCGTGTACTTTAAGCCAATATGCCTTTCCGGCATTTGTAACAAACATTATATAATCGTGTGTAGATGCTGTAAAAATCTGATCTATAAAATCTTCAGTGGCAAGTTTTGCAGAATTAGAACCTTTTCCGCCTCTTCCTTGTCGTTTATAAGCTGTAGCGGCCACACGTTTTACATAACCCAAATTTGAAATTAAAACAACCATTTCTTCGTTTTGAATTAAATCTTCGATATTAAGCTCTTTAATTTCATCAGGCACAATATCAGTACGGCGCTCATCACCAAATTTTTCTGCAATCTCTCGAGTTTCATCTTTTATTAAAGAAAGAATTTTTTCAGGATTGGCAAGTAAATCTTTCAAATATGCTATCAGGATTTCCAACTCTTCCAATTCTTCCTGTATTTTTTTGATTTCCAAACTCGTAAGTCGCCCCAGCTTCATATCAACAATAGCTTGTGATTGAACTTCCGAAAGATTAAATCTTTCCATCAAGGCATTTTTTGCTGTTGGAATATCTTTGGACTTTTTGATAATTTCAATAACTTCATCAATATTATTTAATGCAATAATCAATCCGCGTAAAATATGAGCCCGCTCTTCTGCTTTTTTCAAATCAAAGCGGGTACGCCTTGTAACAACATCAACCCGATGTTCAACAAAATATTTTATCAGCTCTTTTAAAGTTAAAGTCTGAGGGCGACCTTTAACCAAAGCTAAATTTATAACACCAAAACTGGACTGAAGAGCTGTTTTTGCAAAAAGCTGATTTAAAACAACTTTAGGAATCGTTCCTCGTTTTAAATCTATAACAATTCTTAAACCGGTTCTATCTGAACTTTCATCATTAACATTTGAAATTCCGTCAATGATTTTATCTCTTGCAAGGTCGCCTATTTTGGTAACTAATGTTGTTGTATTAACCTGATACGGAACCTCAGTAAAAACGATTGATTCTTTGCCTTTTTTATCTATCTCTATCGTAAATTTACCCTGAACAACAATCCTACCTCGTCCTGTTTTATATGCCTGTTTTATTCCACTCGTACCAAAAATTTTACCTCCGGTTGGAAAATCAGGACCTTTTACAAACTTCATCAATTCATCAATTGAAATATCGGGATTATCTATATAAGCTATTATTGCATCAGCAATTTCATTCAAATTATGCGGAGGCATATTTGTTGCCATTCCAACGGCAATACCGCTTCCTCCATTCACAAGCAAAAAAGGAAACTTACCCGGCAAAACAGACGGCTCAATGGTTGAATCGTCAAAATTAGGCATAAAATCAACGGTTTCCTTTTTTATATCTTCAACCATCGATTCGGCAACTTTAGCCATTTTCGCTTCCGTATACCTGTAAGCAGCAGCAGGATCACCTGCTATAGTACCGAAATTACCTTGAGGATAAATAACCGGATAACGCTGCGAAAAGTCCTGCCCTAACCTTACCAAAGCATCATAAACAGAACCGTCCCCATGCGGGTGATAACTACCCAACACATCACCGACAATTTTTGCACATTTTCTTGTAGGACCTGAAGAGCGTAAGCCTTTTTCTTCCATTGAATACAAAATGCGTCTATGAACGGGCTTTAATCCGTCTCGCACATCAGGTAATGCTCGGCTAACAATAACCGACATGGAATAATCAATATATGCTTGTTTTACTTCTTCTTCAATGGGAATCGGAATAACAACTCCGCCCTCAGGTGTCTTAATTTCATTCATAATCGAACTACAATAATAGCATAAAAAAGGACTTTAATCAAGATAAAAACAAGACTCATAAAAGATAAATTTATCGCTGTAAAACCTCAGGTGTAAAAAATTTTACACCTGAGTTTTTACGCTCTCAACAGGCGCCGGACTTAAATCTTTATGCCTTTACTGTTTACAGGTAGTCGGTTTTCCTGCCGTCAACCCGACTTTTAAGATAAAACAATCGGCAAAAAGGATACCGTCCGGCTTTACAAACCGAATATAAGAATAGCACTTTCTTTTTAATTTAAACTATTATTAAATAATTTTATAAAAAAAAGCTGATCTTACAAATATAAGACCAGCTTTCCCACAGCATTAAAGCTCCTTCTGTTACAAGAACAGCTCACCCTTTCAAAACTGACCTTTAATTTCTAGATTCCTGTAAAAAAAACCCGTCTGCCAAAGGTAAGTTAAGTATGCGCATACATTACACCCACTTTGGCTGTGGGTTATAATGTGGTGTATGAGAAATATACTTTTTTAAAGAATAAAAATCAAGTACATCAGTAATTTTAATTTTAAAAAAATTTTATGTTTTAAAATTTAAAAATTGAGTAACATTGCAGGTTATAAATATAATATTGCTCTAATTACTGCTAACGAACGAACGTACCGGGTGTAAAAACAGTGCGACCTTTGCGTTAGCAAAGTTGTCAATTTGCCCAAAGAGCAAAAAACTACATGTTTTTACACCATGTTATCTGTAGGACAATTTATTTACTTCGTTTCACGGCATCTTTAACTGCCTGTTCAATGTTATCATTTTCAAGCTTGTATTTATCAAACAAATATATATTACTTTCATTTATATGCAACTGTCCTTCATTTCCATTATTCCCGCGATGCTGTCCTTGCGAATATAACGGATTAGTTGCAACTTCCTCATAATTCATTATCCATAAAACAATTTCATCCCTAAATACGGCAAGCAATATAAACACATCACAACATTGTGGTTTTAATTACTGAAAGTTCATCAAAAATCTTTTTTTTGTATTAATAGATAAAGCTTTCATATATAAGGGATTATCACTATCGCTATCAACAGTTCGTGACGCCTTTACTTCTATTTTTATTCCATCAAGCCATAGGTCATATTGTCCTGAATATTGAGCATCCAATTTTTTTGATGGATTTTTTAATTTTCCGGATTTCCCTTGCACATAAGTTTGAGCAAATTTTTCACCAAAACCTCTGAGGGCTGAAATTTCAAAAATCCATAAATGAGGATTTCTGCTGATATATTCAGTTCTAATATCAATATATTTCTCAAATGTTAATCCACCAGTATGAATTAAATTACATATTAAATGCTCATATTCATTAAAAGGAAAAACTGCGGTATCTTCTTTTAAAATTTATAGGACATCTTCTAATTCAGAATCAATTCCTTTAAATGCAGAAATAATTTCATTCTTTAATTCTGTAAGTTCCATTATTATACTCCAAATTTAAAAATTCTAAATAAGAATTTTCATCAAATTTTTTATTGTTTTTAAAATATTCACTATGAATTGGCAGGCATTCCAAATCACTACGCAAAATTTTATGGGTGTTAAAAATATTTTTAAATATCCAAATCATAAATTTGCTATTAAATAAATCTTTAATTTGAGAATAGCTAAGAGGAAACGCTTTATTCAAAATAAACATATTTGCACTGTTTAAAATAATTCGTTTATCAGTATCGTAAAAAAAACATATCCTTGAAGATATAAACTTATAAATTATTTTCTCGGGAGCTTCGTATAAAGATCTTGGTGCAACCTGTTGATACAATGAAAAATCATTTGGCATAAAATTACTCGCCTTTTGTATTCCTGTATTAGTGATGTCAGAGCCTTTATAAACAGGAATATAATTATCTTTTTTTTCATTGTGCAAATATTTTTTATTATTTCCTGTTACAATTCCAAGAGCCCATACAGCATTATTTTTTAATGAAATATGAGGCAGTGAAAAAATATATTCAATTACGGAAATATCATTTTCATTACAATAAAAATTTAAAATAGATTTTGGCATATTAATAAAAGATTTAGATTTTCTATAAGATTTTTTTTCTTTTGATGTAATACATAAAACATCTGCATTTTTGTTTTTTTCATTCGATAAAAGAATAGCTTGAGCCTTTGTTATTAAACCTTGAAACGATTTCCCATAATCAATAAGTTTTTCAATTTTTAACTCAAGAGCTTTTTTTCTTGCATCTTCAAATGATGCTATATTAAAAAACGCTTCTGGCAATAAAAAACCTAATTTTCCATTTTTATTCAGGCAGCTTAAAGATGCAAAGAAAAATAAAGAACTCGTATCTGAACTTTTACCTGCTCCATAATTAAGCGCATTTTTTTCTTTATCTTTTTTCTGTATTTTTTTACCCCATGGAGGATTCG
Organism: Treponema sp.; assembly: GCA_002749205.1. Lineage (GTDB taxonomy): Bacteria > Spirochaetota > Spirochaetia > Treponematales > Treponemataceae > Treponema_B. Next base: position 53,018 of record PDOP01000037.1, read on the forward strand.
TATAGATATAGTCAAATTTAATTTTATTTGTAATGGCATAATCTAAAAAATTTAAACAAAAAATATTTTTAGGCTCATATCCTGTTTTTTCTTTAATCCGTTTTTTCGTTATTTCTATTGCAATATTGTCAATATCAAAACCATAAATATTTTGAGGCTTAAATCCTATTTCCAAGGCTCTCATTATAAAATTTCCCGAACCGCAACATGGATCACAAAATATTTTATTTTTAATATCTTCAATATTATTAAGTGGAAGCATGTCCTCAACAATTTTTTGAGGTGTATAATAAATTCCTTCTTTATTCTTATATGAATCAGAAAGATTAGCTTCATATTTTTCCGCTACACATTCCGCTTTTTTCTTAGATAATTCATCGAAAATATTCTTTTGCAATTCATTGTGATTATGAAAATCCTTACGGGATTTATTAGCTCGTGAATATAATTTTTCATTGCCGGCAATATTTTTTAAGAATAAATTAAAAGAGTTTTCGTCAATAAAACCTGAATTCATTTTCTTTAAATAACCCGTTTTTATCCAGTTCCGTATTGTAGCAGTTGACACTTGTGCCGTAAAAGCCGCTTCATCTATTGTTAGATTTGGTATTTCTAAATTTTTAAATAAGCTTTGTTGCATAAATTTATTTCCTATTTTATTATACCACATTTAATGATTTTAGTAAATTGAGCCTTTTTTGATAAAAATGCATTTATAAGCGTTTCTACACATAGAAAAGGTTAAAACGTCTATTTATTGTCTTACAGATAACATCAGTATAAGTGTAACCGACTATTACTTAAGTTTTATTACTTTCTTTAGCGATTTCAACTGTAGTTTTTCTTTTAGTTTTATGTATCGTGATATTTTTACTTTGGGGGGTAGCGTAAAAACAATTGCCTTTTTAAAATTTTAAGAAATCGAGGCTGAAGGTTATAAAGACTCGATATAATTTAAAACAGAAAAAAGGCAATTTTTTGGAGCGAGGGGGAGTCACCCCCTTCATTTAAAAATTTAATTATACAATTCCTGCTTTTTCAAAATGTTTTTTAAGCATTAATTTACCTATAAATGCTCCTATAATACCGCCTAAAAATCCACCAATTATTACCAAGCCTACAACCGGCCATGAAATAATAGCGTCAAATTTTGCAAAAAAGTCAGGCCCTATTTCACCCATTCTATTACATATTTCTTTGTAATAATCTCGAACAATTAATATTTGCATAGTTGCAACAGACATCGAAGCTGGAATTAAAGCATAAGAAATAGCACTGTATTTAAAAGATTTAAATCCACTTTTTTGATTTATGAATTCAGCAATTCCGATAAAAACAAGAGCAATTAATAATAAAATAGGATGATAACCCATAGCTACATTTAAAAGATGCGGAAGTATACCAAATATAAATAAAGCCCATCGTTTTGGTACTTTTGCCATAAAAAGCATACTTGTAGGTCCTGCAGCTATTCCCAAAGCGGCAGGAAAACATAAAAATAATATAGGTATAATACACATCAAACCTACTATCCACATAAGAGCATAATATATTAGAAAAAATACTCCTATTAATACTAAGTCTTTAACTTTTAACTTTGTTGACATAAATTCCTCCAAAATATAAGCTGTAATTTTGTTGGTATAATATAACATTTTTATAGTTTTGTCAACAAAATGTAACCGTTTTTTAACATATTATTTTATAAAATAATATGTTATTTATTTAAAATAAAGTTTACTTTTGATTAGTTGTTTTTTTTTGTTATTTTCATTTTTTTAAACAATTCTTTTATTTCTTTTGGAAGATTTTCTTTTATTTGAATATCAAATTTTTCTTGACTTTCGTTTATTGTTTTTTTGGGCAGTAATTTTTTTTGTTTTTGAACATTGTAATTTGTTTCAAGTTTAGTTTTAATTTTTTCAATTCCAAGTTCAGGATAATATTTTGAAATATTTTTTAAAATTTGTTTTTCTTGAAGTTTTATTTGTTGTGCAACGCCTTGATGACTAACCATTATTATCATTGTTTTATCTTTTATATCATCTAATTTACATTTTAGAAAAATTTTATGACCTACTATTTTTTCCCAAACAGAATAAAGAGTAGGCTTTTTTTCAACAGTTGAAATCTTTATTTGGTTCGACATTTTATTAAGAATTTCTTGTATTGATTTATATTCAAGTTTTATGTTTTCATTATTCATTCAAAAAATCTCCATTTTCAACCAAATAAATATGAGTATCTTTTTTTGCATAATTCATATATAATTCACCGGGTAAAAATGTGCAAAACAGTTGGTCATATTCAGGCAATAATTCTATAAACTTTATTTTTTTTTCAGGATCTAATTCAAGTAATACATCATCTAAAAGAAGTATTGGCTTTCTTTTTGAAGTTTTTTTATAATAATGTGCTTGTACTGTTCTTAAAACCAACGAAAGAAGCCTTAATTGTCCTGTTGAAGCAATTAAAGTAAAAGGTTTTTTATCTTTCAAAAAATGTATTTTATCCCGTTGAGGGCCTGTCATTGTTATTCCAATATCTAAATCTTTTTGTCTTCTTTCCAACAAATGAACCAGTATTTCATCAACTGTATTTTCATTCCACATAGGTCTGTAAGCAATTTTTATGTTTTCTATTCCGCTTATTTTTTGATAAAGTTCGGAAAAAAGCTCATTGAATGATTCAATTACTTTTTGTCTTTGCTCTTTTATTTGAATACCAACTGTTGCAAACTGTATGTCTATTGAATCAAGAAGATTTTCTTTTTTTTCTTTTAAAATTATGTTTCTGGTTTTTAAAATTTTATTAAATTTTCGTAAAGTATCAATATATTCAGAATTATTCATTGATAGAGTTTGATCAAGAAAAAAACGCCTTTTTTCCATGTTTCCTTTTGCAAATTCTATATCATCATGAAAAAAAAGCACACAAGGAATTGTATTGACTAATTCTTTTCTGTCAATTACTTTTTTTAAGTTTTTTTTTATTTCTTTAACTTTAGTTGTTTTTGTTCCTGTTTTTTTTTCTTTTAAAGAAACAAAAATATTATGACTTATATTATCATTTTCTTTAAAAAGAGCTGTTAATCCGTATTCATCTGTACCGATTTTACATAGTTCGGAATCTTTTCTTGTTCTGAATGAATTCCCATAAGCTATTAAATATATAGCTTCAAGAAGATTTGTTTTACCCTGTCCATTTTTTCCTACCAGAAATATTTCAGAATGATATAAATCAAGTATTCTGTTTTCTAAATTTCTAAAATTATTAAATCCAATGGAAAGAAGCGGCACTTTGTTTTTTTACTCCGCTTGCATTGGCATAATTATATGAAAGAAATTTTCTGAAGGTTCAGGTCTTAAAGTTACCGCATGAATATTATCTGAAAATTCTACAGTAATTCTTTCGCTTGTTATATATTTCATTGGTTCTTCTAAATAAACATAATTGAATGCAATTGAAATTTCTTCACCATTGTATTTACAAGGTATTTCTTCTTTTGCATTTCCAATTTCTTTTTCTTGAGATGATACAGTTAATTTGCCGGGTTCGATTTTCACATATATTCTTTTTAATTTTTTTTCAACAAGTAAAGAAACGCGTTTTATAGCTTCAACAAATTCTTTTTTTTGAACTTCAAAAAATTTATCCTGATTTTCAGGAATCACTTTTTCATAATTTGGGAAAGTACCGTCAATTAATGTTGTTGAAAATTTATAATTGGCAAAATTAAAAAAAGCATTTTTTTCGGTTATTCCAATTGAAATATTTCCATTTTCTGTGATTTTCTTGTTAATTATGGATAAAACTTTTGTCGGTATTATAACACCTGAAATATCTTTTGATGAGAGATTAAAAGTATTTTTTATAAAAGCAAGTCTTTTTCCGTCAGTTGTAACACAGATTAAATCAGAATTTTTTGTTTGAAAGAAAACACCATTCATAAAAAATCTTGTTTCATCATCAGATACGGCAAAAATAGTATGAGATATCATCTTTTTAAAATCAACTGTTGGAATTTCAAAAAAATCAACATTTTCCGGTTCTGAAAATGCAGGAAATTCAGTGTCTGAAATTGTTTTTAATTGAAATTTGGCTTTTTTTGAAATTGAGGTTATTGTTATTTTATTATCTTTTTCTTCTACTTCAATTTCTCCTTGAGGCAAAGAAGATATTATATTCATAAATTTATCACAAAAAACAGTTGTTTTACCTTCTTCAATGATTTCTACAGGAACAGTTGTTTCAAAATTAACTTTTATATCGGTTGCTTTTATTGTTAAAGCTCCATCTTTTGCTATTAATAATACGTTTGAAAGAATTGATATAGCTGTTTTTGTTGCTATTATTTCTTGTGCTATTGCTATTTCTTTTAGTAAAGCGTCTCTGTCAAAGTTAAATTTCATTTAAGTCTCCTTAATTATATTATATATAAATTTTAGTAGTAGTAGTAATAAGGGCTGTGAATTTGTTGAAAATAAAAGAAAATAGTCTATACAAAGCAAATTTACAATGTTAATAGATTAAATTTTTTATTCACAAGTTTTTAAATTCTTCAACAACCTTCAAAAGATTTCCACAGAAATCGTAATATATTAACATATTTTCCATAAAAAATACAGATGTTATTATTTAAAAATTCAAATAAATTTTAATTTGTAATCTCCTTTATTTTATTTTTAAGCGTATTTATAGTTGTTTCTAAAGATGGTTCGGATATAATTCTATCTGCTATTTTTTTGCTTCCGTGCATTACTGTTGTATGATCTCTGCCTCCTATTTCTGATCCAATTTCGGTAGTAGACATTTCGGTCATTTCTTGTGCTAAATATATTACTATATGTCTTGGTAAAACAACACCTTGAGTTTTCTTTTTTCCTCTTATATCCGAAATTGGAATATTGAAATAGTCTGAGGTTACTTTAAGAATTTTATCAATTGTTGTGTTTTTTTGTCTTTTATTTCCAAAAACATCTTTTAGTAAGGAAATTGCCTTTTCTTTGGTTACTTTTTCGTTTGATATTTCCGTAAAAGCTATTATTTTCATAAGAGCTGATTCAAGATCTCTAACATTTGAAGAAATATTTTTTGCAATTAAATCTATTATTTCATTATCTATTTGTATTGTTTGATATTCGAGTTTTTTCCTTAGAATTGCATATCTTGCTTCGTATGAAGGCGGTTTTATATCTACATTAAGACCCCTTTCAAATCTGGATTTAAGTCTTTCGGTTAGATTTTTTAATTCTGAAGGAGGTCTGTCGCAGGTAAATACCATCTGTTTTTTTGAATCATATAAGGCATTAAAAGTATGAAAAAATTCAGTTTGAAGACCTTCTTTATTTTGAAGAAATTGAATATCATCTATTAACAAGACATCAGCATTTCTGTATTTTTTTTTGAATTTAGGCATTTTAGTTTCTTTTAAACTTTCTACAAACTCATTTAATAAATTTTCTGATGTTGTAAAGATTACATTTAAATCTGTTGTATTGTGAATTTCATTGCCAATTGCCTCCATAAGGTGGGTTTTTCCTAAACCAACATCACCGTAAATTAAAAAAGGATTATAATTTTTACCCGGATTTTTGGAAATAGAAATAGCGGCATTTGCCGGAAAAGTATTATTATCGGAAATAACAAAATTTTCAAAGGAATAATCAGAATTTAAGTTAGGATGTGGTTTTTTTTCCTCTTTTTCGATTGATTTTTCTTTTTTTTGCTCTTTAATTTCCGAATTTTCAGAAATTATTTCTTTATTTTCTTCTACAACAAAATTAATTTCAAAATCTATTCCTGAAATTGAATCTAAAATTTTTTTGATTTTATCTCTGTATTTTTGATTTATTTGTTCACTTATGAAATTTGAAGGTGTTGAAATGGTCATAGAATTTTCTGATGCTGATTTAAAGGTAATTCTAGCAAACCACATTCCAAATTCTGAAGCGTTAATATTTTGTTTTATTTGTTTTATTGTTTCATCCCAAAACGGCTTATAATCCAGATTTTCCATAGCTTGTATTATATCATGTCTTTACTTTTTTTTGCAATAATGATACAATAAAAATTCACAAAAAAAGTGATTTGTGTTTAAAATTTTTAAAAAAAGGATAAAAATGTCAGATTCAAATTATTCAGCAGGAAATATAACCGTATTAAAAGGACTTGAGGCTGTAAGAAAGCGTCCGGGAATGTATATAGGCTCTACAGGGCCTAATGGTTTACACCATCTGGTTTACGAAGTTGTGGACAATTGTATTGATGAAGCCATGGCAGGCCATTGTGATAATATATTGGTTGTTCTTGAAAAAAACAATGTCGTCAGAGTTGAAGATAACGGACGCGGAATACCTGTTGATATTCATCCTACAGAGGGTGTCAGTGCGTTGGAAATTGTTTTAACCCGTCTTCATGCAGGCGGTAAATTTGACAAAGGCTCATATAAAGTGTCGGGTGGTTTGCACGGTGTCGGTGTTGCCGTTGTAAATGCACTTTCAACAACTATGGAGGCAACAGTTTACCGTGATGGTTTTGAGCATTTTCAGAGCTTCAAAAAAGGTGTGCCGACATCGCCAATAAAGCAAATTGCACCCAGTGGAGGACACGGTACAACCATAAGATGGGCTGCTGATCCTGAAATATTTCAAGAAACAATAATATATGATTTTGATGTTTTACTTAAAAGGTTGAGAGAACTGGCTTTTTTGAACAGTAATATCACTATTACAATGAGAGATGAGCGTCTTGAAACCCCTAAAGAAATAGTATTTTGTTTTGACGGTGGAATTCCTCATTTTGTAAAATACTTAAATGAATCAAAACATGTTCTTCCTCCGGACCCAATATTTTTTGAAGGTAAAAAAAACGATATTGAAGTTGAAATTGCATTACAGTATAATGACGGTTATAACGAAACGATTTTGAGTTTTGTTAATGATATTAATACAAAAGAGGGTGGAACACATTTAGAAGGATTTAAAACATCATTAACTCGAGTAATGAATGAATTTTTAAAAAAACACCCGAAATTTGTAAAAAAACTCGATAAAGAAGGCAAATTCACAGGTGACGATGTTCGCTCCGGTTTAACTGCCGTAATTTCGACAAAAGTACCGGAACCTCAATTTGAAGGTCAAACCAAAACAAAACTAGGAAACAGTGATGTTCGCGGGGTCGTAGATTCAATTGTAAACGAGAAATTAACACTGTATTTTGAGCAACATCCGAAGGAAATCGAAAAAATGCTCGAAAAATGCACCGCCGAAGCATCTGCACGAATTGCCGCAAGACGGGCAAAAGAAGCCACAAGACGAAAAAGCGGGATTGACAGCTTTGGTCTTCCGGGAAAACTTGCCGACTGCTCTTTAAAAGACCCTAAAAAATGCGAAGTATACATTGTTGAGGGTGATTCTGCGGGTGGCTCTGCGAAAAAAGGGCGTGACAGTAAAACACAAGCTATCTTGCCTCTTTGGGGAAAAATGCTTAATGTCGAAAAAACTCGCGTTGATAAAGTTATGCGAAACGAAAAACTTCAACCTGTAATTGCATCGCTTGGAACAGGGCTTGGAAAAGACTTTGATATTTCAAAACTTCGATACGATAAAGTAATAATCATGGCAGATGCTGATGTTGACGGCTCCCATATTCGCACATTACTTTTAACATTCTTTTTTCGATATATGCCTGAGTTGATAGAAACAGGTCATGTTTATCTTGCAATGCCGCCTCTTTATAAAATTACGCATAATCGAAAAGACCAATATGTATACTCAGACGAAGAGCGAGATAAAGCCCTTAACGAAATTGGACGCGAGAAAACCGTAAATGTTCAACGATATAAAGGTCTAGGTGAAATGGACGGAGTGCAGCTTTGGGATACGACAATGGATCCTGAAAAAAGACGAATGCGAGTTGTAACTTTACCCGATGCTGTTGAAGCCGACAAAATTTTTACCACATTGATGGGCGAAGAAGTCAAACCAAGACGAAAATTCATCGAAGAAAATGCAATTTACGCAAATTTGGATATTTAATAAATTTTTTGGGGTATTTTTAATCCCGAGTTGTAAGAATTATTAAATAAGTTTGTGTTTTACGGGATTAAAAACCGCTCATTTCGGGGCTCCGCTTCGCTACGACTAATTTGTCGCTTAAAAAATTGGCGCGACAAATGGATTTGCTTTATTTTAAGAAAACTTAAAATAAAGCACCCCTACAATCGCTTACCCGGGCAAACCTTGGGTTTTATGCAGAAAACCTGAGTGTTTAATAACTCGTTTGATGATTTGGACGGGCGAAGTCTATCCTTCTGTTCGCTTAAAATTAAAAGAAGAGGCGGCTCGCCGGAGACACCGATTAAATCAATGAAAAAAAGAACAGAAGATTATGCGAGCCCGTCGGGTTGGCGTTTAGCTAATTTTTAATTCAAGAATGAATTATCGAATATCGGTAAAATTATGCTTTTTGTATTGACTGAACTTTGTTTTAACTGTACAATATAGTGAAGGAGTGTTTTATCGAGCAAGATTTTATGGACGAAGCTTACACTATAGTTTTGGAAGACAGTGATGTTCTTTCGGCTTTATGTGGTGCTAATGATAAAAATTTGCGAATGTTTGAGCAGTATTTGGGGGTTCCCGTAGTTAGTCGCGGTAATGAAATGACTGTTTTGAGTTCTGATTCAAATGTTTGCGAGAAATTTCAAGATTTAATTAGTAAGGCATCTAAGTCGCCTGAAATTAAATCCGGTTCGTCTGATGATTTTTTAAATTCTCTCGTTGCGAATTTGCAGGATTGCGGTGATGGTTTGCCTGTTGAAGACGGTCGTATAGTTATTCCGCGTTCGGGTAAGTCTGTTTATCCAAAAAATGCAAAACAGGCGGAATTTGTTGTAAAAATTAAAAAGTTTGATTTAACTTTTGGTGTTGGGCCTGCCGGAACCGGTAAGACATTTTTGGCAACAGCGGTGGCTTTGCAGATGCTTTTAAATCGAAAGGTTAAAAAAATTGTTTTAACTCGTCCTGTTGTCGAAGCCGGTGAAAATTTGGGATTTTTGCCGGGAGATTTAACACAAAAGATTACGCCGTATTTGCGTCCGCTTTACGATATTATTGAGTATTTGTTGCCTGTCAATCTTGTGCGGAATATGGAAGATTCGGGTTTGTTTGAAATTGCGCCTTTGGCTTATATGAGGGGCAGGACTTTACATAACTCTGTCGTTATTTTAGACGAAGCACAAAATACAACAAAAGAGCAGATGAAGATGTTTTTAACCAGAATGGGGGAAAATTCCAAGTTGATTGTAACAGGAGACCCCGGACAGTCTGATATTGGTTTGTCAAAAACATCGGGGTTAGAGCATGCTGTTTCTATTTTAAGGCCTATTTCACAAATAGGTATTGTCGAGTTTACTTCAAAAGATGTTGTAAGACATTCTCTTGTTCAAAAAATAATTAATGCTTATGAAAAAAAATAAAATTAAAAATAAATCGCAGAATTCTCTGTCTGGTTTTCTTAACAGGAATCGGTTTTTTGTATGGACTTGTGTTTTAAGTTTTTTAGGATTGATTGCAATAACTCTGTTTGTTTTTTTTAACAGTCAGAATTTTTCTTCACTTGATTTGGAAATGTTTGAAGTCGGAAGGGTTGCAACTCGTGATATTGTTGCTCATCGCGATATTAGTTATATTGATGAGGAAGCTACAAAAATTAGAAAAGAAGCAAAAAAGCATTTGGTCAGTCCTGTATTTAAAAATGATATAAAAATAAAATCAGATGTTATAAAGTCTGTTTTTGAGTTTACGGGGTTTTTGAATGAAATATCCGGGAAAGCAAAAACGGCTAAAGATTTTGTTTTTTTGGTGCAGGAAAAATATCCAACCACTATTGAAGAAGAAAAATTATTAAAATTTTATGATGGGCGAATTCCTGAGAAGGCATCTCTTGCGTTAAGTTTGAGTAAGCAAATAATGGAAAAAGGTTTTGTTGAATATCCTGAGTCTACGCTTAACGAATATAATAAGAATGAAATAACTATTATTACTCAAGATGGAAATAGAAAAGAGTATAAGACCGTTTCATCGGCTAATTTGATTACGGAAGAAGAGATACCAAATTTTGTGAAAACTGTTTTGCGGGGGATAAAACAATCTGATCTTACAGATGATATACTTTTGATAATTACGCCGTTTTTAAAGGCTAATATATTGTATGATTCAAAAGAAACATTGAACAGAGTGCAGGAAGCGTTAAAACAGGTAGAGCCTGTAAATGTTATAATTAATAAAAATCAAAAGATAATTAAAAAGGGCTTTCTTATAGAAGAAGAAAATTTTCAGCAATTAAAAAAAATAATGGAAGATGGCTGGTCTATTGATATAAGGCTGTTCATTGGTTTTGTTTTGTTTTTGTTGGGTATTTTTATTATTGCTTTATTTCTTTTTTCAAAAAAAGTTCTTACGACAGTTTTGACAATAAAACAAAAAATTATTCTCACACTTGCCTTTGATTTTGTTTATATTATTGTTTTAATTTGCTCACAGCTGAATATTATTGTTGGTGGTCTTGATTTAATTCCCTTACTTCCTGTTACTTTTTTTGTAATGTTAGTTTCTATTTTGATTTCAGGAAGAGTAGCGGTGTTTACATCATTGGTGTTGTCTTTGGCGGTATTAGTTGCAAGCAGTTTTAATTTTCAGGTTTTTTTATATGCTCTTTTTTCAGGATTTGTTGGTGTCGGTTTTATAAATATAACCGGAAAAAGAATGGATTTGATAAAAACTGCTTCTATTTTAACTGTTGTTAATCCTTTAATTGCGTTTGTTTTAATATTTCTTTTTCCCGGTTTAGTAACGGATCAAATTTTTGTTTTGGTGGGTGTTGCTGTTAACGGTTTTTTAACGGGAGTTTTTGTTCTCGGGTTTTTACCCATATTGGAAACACTTTTGAATACACCAACAGGTTTTCGACTTATGGAATTGTCGGATTTAAATGCTCCTATGATAAAAAAAATGCTGTTAGCGGCACCGGGTACATATAATCATTCTATGATGGTTGCAAGTCTTGCAGAAAGTGCTTGTAGAGATATAGGGGCTAATTCAATTTTGGCTCGTGTTGGTGCATATTATCATGATATTGGAAAAATAGACAATCCTGAATATTTTGCCGAAAACCAAAGAGATCACAATAAACATATTGAGTTAAATCCCAGACTTTCTGCTACTATAATTCGCAGTCATGTTAAACTTGGTGTCGAAAAGGCAAGACAGCTTAGATTGCCTGAAAAAGTTATAGATATTATTGCAGAGCATCATGGTAATGGTGTTATTGAGTATTTTTTCTATGAAGCAAAAAAGTTAAATCCTGATGTTGATCCGAAGGATTTTTCTTATACCGGAATTCCGCCGAGAACAAAAGAATCTGCAGTTGTAATGCTTGCCGATACTGTTGAAGCGGCGTGTAGAACATTGGAAGATCATTCTGTTTTGTCTTTACAAAATTTTATAGATAAATTGGTTAGTCATAAAATTGAAAACGGACAGTTAGATAATTCAAATTTAACTTTTCAAGAAGTAAAGACAATAAAAAAATCATTTGTTGGAATTCTTGCCGGTTATTATCATTCAAGAGTTGAGTATCCAAATCAAAAAGAAAGTGAAGAAGATAATGTTGATGAAGGAGAAAAAAGTGGGAAGTAATATTTCTGTTTCTATTGCAGATGATGCGGAGCCTCCCGAGCAGTTTAATATTGCAGAGATAGAACGATTTTTGGATAAAGTTCTTTTTGATTTAAATTATGAAAACTGGGAATTATCCGTTGTTTTTTGTAATGATGAGTTTATTCGCAATTTAAACAAACAATATAGAAATATAGATGCACCGACTGATGTGTTGTCGTTTGAGCAAGGCGATCGGTATATTGATGAAAATGATGAGGTTATTTTTATTGCGGGTGATATAGTTATTAGTTTTGAAAGTTTATATTTTAATGTTAAAGAATTTTCAGTAAATTTGAATGAAGAGTTGAAACGATTGTTAATTCATGGTGTTTTGCATTTGGGAGGTATGGATCACGAAGACAATTCGCCTGACCAAGAAATGTTGCAAAAGCAGGAAAATTTATTATTGACTTATGGTGATTTTAAATTAATTTAGGAAGGTGATATGGGGATATTTAAATTTTTTAGGTCGAAGAAAGATTTAGTTCATTCTTTGGGTGAAAAAATGGATGAAGAAATGGAAGATATGATTGAAGGAGTTGTTGCTCTTTCGGATACAACTGTGAAGGAAATCATGATTCCAAGAATTGATGTTGATTTTTTGGCAACGGATAACGATTCTGAAACACTTATTGAAAAAATTGTAGAAAGCGGGCATTCCAGGTTTCCCGTTTATGAAGAATCAATTGATAATGTTGTTGGAATGTTGTATATCAAAGATATTCTAAAAAAACTGACAAAAAATGAACCTATTGACTTTATGAGTATTTTGAGAAAACCATTTTTTGTACCTGAATCTAAGCGAATTGATTCGTTACTTCGTGAGTTTAAAAGAAAACATATACATATAGCGGTTGCTATTGATGAATATGGCGGGGTTTCAGGTATTGTGTGTATGGAAGATATAATTGAAGAAATTGTTGGCGATATAAAAGATGAATTTGATGATGAGCCTGAAGATATTGTTGAAATAGGAGATGGTGTTTGGCTTTGTGATGCACGAGTTGATCTTGATGATTTAGATGAAACTTGTGAAACAAAATTTCCTGCCAATGATTTTGATTCTCTTGGAGGTTTTGTGTTTGATCTTTTTGGAAAAATTCCTTCTAAGTTTGAAAAAAGATCATGGAAAAATTTTGATTTTATAATACAGGAAATGGACGGACATAAAATTTTGAGTGTTAAGATAATTAAACATAAAGAAAAATTTACAGATGAGTCTGAAAAATAATTTTAAGATAATTCAGGTAAGTTTAGTGGGGGGACAATTTATGAAAAGAATTCAAAAGTTATGGTTTAGTATTTTCTTTATATTTATTTTTGCAAAGGGCTTTTCAAACCCAATGCAACTTTATGAAACCGGAAAGAAATATCAGCAACAGGAAAAATGGTATGATGCAATTGAATACTATCAATCGGCATTGGCTGAAAATCCTTCTTATAATCTGGTGTTTCAAGGTTTGGCAGAATGTTTTTATGCTTTAAGTGAGTACGACCAAGCATTGAGTTTTGTTCAAAAAGCTTTGGTTTATAAAAGAAATTCTTCCGAGCTTCAGGGCCTTCATGGATTTATACTTATAGGTTTAGGTCGATTAAGTGAAGCAAAACAAATTTTTTCAAGTATTCTTAAAACATATCCTAATAATCTTTCGGCTCGGTTTGGTTTGGCTGAAATTGAGGTTAGTGCAGGAAAATTGCTTTCTGCAACGGCATTATATGAGGCGGCTCTTGCGAGACAAAATGATAATAGAAAAGCTTTACTTTCGCTGGCCCTTATAAGTTATGAGTCAGGACAACCTGAAATTGCAAGGGATTATATAAATAGGGCTTTGCGTTATCACGGGGATAGTCCTCAGGTTCATTATTTTGCGGCGTATTTGGCCGCGATGGATTCGGATAATGTTTTGGCAGAAAATAGAGCAAGAGCCGCTTTAAAGTTAAATGCTGAATACGATAGTGCAAAGGCTTTGCTTGCCTCTGTTTTGTATGCACAAGGGCGATATAAAGAAGCTGTTAGAATATCAGATGATAGAATTAGCAGAAATAGAAATATTGCAGATGCGTGGTATTTAAAAACTCTTAGTCAACTTAAAAATCGTGATATAAAGGCTGCAATGCAGTCTGCAAAAGTTGGATTATCAATTGATCCTGAAAACGAAATAATGAGAGCTGTTTTGGAAGAAATAGCAATTGACAATTTAAATTTTGAGGATAATTACAGAAAAAGGTTGGCACAGTTTCATGTTGAAAAGGCAAATGCTTTTTCAAACAGAAACATCATACAGCCGGCTCTTTATGAATATAGACGAGCATTAAAGGTTTATCCTTACGATGTTGAAAGTCGCTATGCATACGCAAAGCTTCTTTTAAGGCTTGGGTATCAGGAGCGGTATTTGGAGCAGCTTGAATTTATTCAGTCTATAACAAAAAGTAATACTAAGGTAAATGATGCAGTGGAAACTTACAGTAAAAGACTTTCAACATCACTTCAAAGCAAATGGAATATAAATCCTCTTTATCTTGATAAGGGGCATATTTCTATTGCGCTTTTTTATCAACTTGATCCGTCAAATGTGTTTCACCCGGAAGCCGAAAAAGTGGCAACAAAAATGATAGCTGATATTTTTTCGTATAATAGACGGTTTACTATAAATTCTTATATTGCCAAACCACATAATTACAGAGATGCTTTTAAGACTGCAAGGACATCAGGGAATGATTATTTTGGTATTGTACATTTATATGAAACCGAGCGTGATATAAAAATGTCAATCGACTTGTATGTTGCAAGAACCGGTGCACATGCAAAAACATTTTCGGTATTTCGCTCGGCAAATGACAGATATGCGAACGCATTACGAAGGCTTGCTCAAATGCTTGCAAAATCGATGCCACATGTCGGAAAAATAGTCAAACGCTATCAAAGTGAGGCTTTGATTGATTTGGGTAAGAATGATGGAGATTATTCAAATACTGAATTTCAAGTTGTGGAGAAAGGAAAAATAGTATTTGCAAGAGAAGGTATTGGTATTGTTTTTAGTCAAGATGATGTACTTGGTTCGTTTATTCCCAAAAAGACAAATGAAGATTTAACTTCAGGAACTTTGAAACGGAAGGGATATTATGATAGAATGAATACCGGCGATTATATAATTACTACAATTAAGGAAGATACTGATATAAAAACTGAAATTAAAAAGAACAAAAGTGGAAAAAGTGTTGAGGTTCAGCAAGATTTGATTACTTTGAATAAACAAGAGCCAATTCTTTTAAAGCTTTTACGAACTATCAGGCAATTTGATAGATAAGAATTTGACTGTATAAATTTAAGATTTCTCGGTTTTCTTTAGTGTGTGTGATTCAGAATTCAGGTAGTTTGATTTTATTCTGATGTTATCTGTCATTAAAATTTATTAATATGTATTGACTTTGTACATATAATATCTAGTAATATAGAGATGAGATTTGAATGGGATGAAAAAA
This sequence comes from Treponema sp., assembly GCA_002749205.1. Lineage (GTDB taxonomy): Bacteria > Spirochaetota > Spirochaetia > Treponematales > Treponemataceae > Treponema_B. The sequence continues at coordinate 68,224 of PDOP01000037.1, forward strand.
GAGTAAATCTAACATTGAAAAAGATGGTGTTTCGTTTGAAGAAGCAAAAGATGTTTTTTCTGATCCTTTACATATATCAATTTTAGATGAAAGATTTAATTATTTTGAAGAAAGATGGATAACATTGGGAAATACAAAGAACAAAAGATTATTAGTTGTTGTAAATTTATATTTTGATGGAGTTGGAGAAGAAGTTATTAGAATAATTAGTGCAAGGGAGGCAACAAAAAATGAATGGAAAAACTATGAAGAATATTGAAGATAATTTTGAAATCAAAGACGAATATGATTTTTCAAAAGGTGTATACGAGGGCGATTTTATGAACCTCAAAAAAAATCTACTACGATAAGATTTGATGATGATGATATTATTTTATATTTTAAAAAATTAGCAGGTGAAAAAAAAGTTGGATATCAAACATTAATGAATTTAGCTTTAAGAGATTATATTCAAAAAAGTATTCATTGAATAACGACATATAATATGGTGTAAAAAACATGTAGTTTTTTTATTTACCGGAAAATTGCACATTTTGCCTGTTGGCAAGGAAAGTTTTGGTTTTACACCTTGTTCGTTAAACTGTCATATTATTGTGAGTAAATATGGTAATAAGAAAAATTAAAATAGAAGATGCAGAAAAGTTTATTGATTTAAATAAAAAATTACTATCAGAAACTAATTTTTTACTTTTAAGTTCAAATGAAACCAAATTAAATGTGGAAGTACAAAAGAAATTGATAAAAGATTTTAATATACACAACAATAAAGTTGTTTTTGTCATAGAGATTGATAAAATTTTAATAGGATTTATTGCTGGAACAAAAGGTATTTATAAAAAAAACAAACATGTTTTGAATATTGCGCTTGGAATATTACAAGAATATAATGGTATAGGCACTCGTTAATTGCAAAGTACAGTCCTGTAATTTTGCCTGTTGCATCATCTATGAAGCCGTGGAGGGTTATCATGGAACCATTGGAAAGCCAGTCATGTGGTGATCCATCAGCTTGGAGCAACATACCTGCTAAGTCTTTTCTAGGTCTTGATGTATGTCTGACTTTT